>DATMYR010000037.1:0-32361 GCA_035560815.1 Syntrophomonadaceae bacterium
TTCTATATGCTATTATTGTGGTAATAAAGTTATTTTTTTACCAATTTAGCAATTATATTTTCCTTTCGTATACTTCAATTTACAACATGTCTTCCCTATTACTGCAAATGTCGTATCTTACATCATCCCATTCTGCGCCCAGTTTACTTGTAGTATGGGTGGCTGTCTCATCTGCACTAATCTACCCAACATATTCAAGCTATCGTAAAGGAGGTGATTTGACATGGAGGATAGGACTTACCCCGTAACCCTGAAGGTGGAAATCGATCATCAGGGACTCAAAAAGCTGGTTGAACAAGGGCGCCTGATGGAATTCGTCACTGTTTTCCCTTCCCTGGCCAGCCAGCACATCAGGGCTCAGGTCGTAGATCACGTTGCCAAAGCAGCAGTCGGTGCTACACAAGCAAACCAGAATGTTTCTATTTCTGTCGGCTTCGATATTGACGACGACTTTGGTACTCCCCCTCACAAACATTGGCCATGGTGGCGCTTCGAGTTGGGAGAGGCTTTGGAACAGGTGTTATCAGAAGCCATTACACAAAAAACCATAGGACTTAAATAAGTAAGCACATAGCAGTTACTATGGCAGGCCGCCCCCGGCCTGCCATAGTATATTACATGATTTACCCGGACTTATTTATATAGGAGGGACAGGCATGCTCTTAGTGCCGGATCAAGCATTGATGCCTTTGCCGCACCAATCTGGTGTACTTCTAATCCATTTATTAAATCGCTGTAATCTCTCTTGCCGGCATTGCTATATGAACGCCGGAACCCAGGGTGACATCTTCTTGCCCAAAGATCTGGTCATCCGGAGCTTACTGGAGACTCGGCGATTAAATATCGGAACCGTTTATTTAAGTGGCGGGGAGCCTTTCCTATATCGGGAATTACCGGAAGTCCTTTCAGCGTGTGCAGAAATAGAAAGTTTGGACATACATATATCTTCCAACGGCACTCTAATTTCGAAAGGCATTCTACCTTTGCTGAAAAAGAGTCGGGCCACTATTCAGATCAGCATCGATGGTCCTGAGGCCTACCATGACCAGTTCCGCGGAACGAAAGGAGCTTTCCAGGACTCCGTTCGTGGAATCAGCCTGCTTATCAATGCGAAAATTCCGGTGGTCCTGGTAAGCACCCTATGTCGGGATAATTACACGTCTCTCCCCTGGCTAGCCGAATGGGCCGCAGCCAACGGAATAAAAAGACTCGTGGTTCAGCCCTTATGGAAACTCGGAAGAGGGAAAAGAATAAGCGACAAAAGAATGTCCTCAGAACAAATGGATGAACTGTTTTTACAATTATCCGATCTGGGCTATGCCTACAAATCTCGGGAACTTACTTTTGGCCTTGTCTATCGAAACCGTTATTACCTACTGGAGCACCCTTGTGCTGCTTATGCATGCAATGGTGAAAAATGCCACCGGCAGGTGGCCAAGGAAATAAAAAAATTGGTGATCAGAGAAGATGGCACCGTACTACCGGAAGTTGCCACGTTAAATCCTCTTTTTGCCCTGGGGAAGCTCCAGGAAGGCAGCCTGGAAACACTTGTAAATCGATATTTTCACTGTGGGTATGATCGGTTCAATGAACTTTGTCATCGGGTTTATAGCAATATCATTCCGCATGCTGCATCACCCATTATCCCCTGGGATGAAATCATATCCGAACGGAGCTGGTTACAAACCGCGCAAGAAGATCTACTCATATCCCCAAATACACCAAATCAATCAAATAGACCCATAACGCAGCCAAGGGACGTATTGGTTGAGCAGCCTGTTATTCCAACTTGAGATCAAAAAAAGCAAACCTTGTTATTCATTAATGGGTCCACCCCTTAACTAAGATGAATTCCCGGATGCGCCGCAAACCAAATATCCCGGAGTTCAAATAGCAAAGAAACTATATATTTGTGGATTATTCCTCACTTTTCCTTATTGCACTTACTACTGTTCTTTTATTCCAAGTTCCTCGTCGGTTAGATAACATGCGGGATCAGATTCCCAGAAATCTCCGGTTACGGCCTCAGCCCTCGTTCGGAAGTTGCCATTACATATATCGATGTACTGGCAGACCGCACACCTGCCCTTCAGCAGTTTACTCCGATCTTTTAACCCGGCCAGGATAGGATTGCTCAAATCTGTCCATATTTCCCCGAATTTTCTCTCGCGAACATTACCAAAGGTGTGGTGTTGGGTAAATTGATCGGGATGAACAAATCCCTGAGGATCAACCTGCCCAAAAGCAATTCCGGAGCGGTTGCCTCTGTTCAGAGAGATCAGCGCTTTCATTTTCTCGGCCTGTCCCGGATCTTCGGCAAGGGTTTTCAAGTATAGGTAGACCCCATCACAATGGTTGTCAACAGTAAGAATCTCCTTTACCAAACCACGTTCCTCAAAATCACGTGTCCGGCGAATAATAGTATCCAGAGCCTGGCGAGACTGCCCATTTGTTACATCCTCATCGATCATTTGACTGCCCCGGCCGGAATAGACCAAATGGTAAAAACAAACCCGGTCAACATTCTCAGCCTCTATGAAATCAAAAATGTTGTCCAGCTCCTGGATGTTATGATGATTAATTGTAAACCGCAGGCCGACCCGCTGACCGGCCGCTACACAGTTTTGAATTCCCTCCATCGCTGCCTGGAAAGCACCTTCCTTGCCCCGGAATTTATCATTCACATCCCGCAAGCCGTCCAAAGAGATTCCAACATAACCTACACCGATCTCCTTAATTCGCCGCGCAACTTCGGGGGTAATCAAAGTGCCGTTTGTAGATAATGTGGGACGAATACCCCGAGCAGCGGCATAAGCGGCCAATTCAAAGAAGTCCGGCCGCATGAGCGGCTCCCCACCAGAGAACAACAAGACGGGGACCCGGAATTCAGCTAAATCATCAATGAACTTTTTAGCCTCATCGGTAGTCAACTCGCCCTCATATTTTTTCGCTTCCGAATCCATGTAGCAGTGGCGGCACCTGAGATTACAGGTCCTGGTGGAATTCCACACTACAACAGGACCGGCCCCGCTTGTAACGCCATGAAGCGCCCCTCTGGAGTCCTGACTGTAACGTAAGGAATCACCGAAGTACTCCGTGGAAAACAAAAGCTTGGTAATACTTATCATTCTGATATTTCCTCCCCAACGTTCAGCATATTCATTAAAATCATACCATAATGTACCCCAGAGATTGACGTAAGCGTTCATGATTTTAAAACTTGATAAGCACAGCAGCCCTTTCATGACGAAACCAGGGGAAGGTTCTGCTGTCTACTTTATCTCCCGCTTTAAGGCTATTCCCTTTTGAAAGGTTTCAAATAGGTATTCCTGGCAGCTTACTCTAGCTTTTGCATATCTTATCCATCATCATTCACCTCCTGCAGAATAAAACCAAATTCCGGTTTATCCAGAGTATCTCACCATATCCCTTGGGTTTCTGCTATGAAAGCTCCCTGGCCTGACCCCGATGGCAGAATCCGATGTTATAATTTATATAGTAAACTCATACCCACTAGCTTGAAGGATGAGGCAAGCCGTAGACTGCGCTCGCAGTCATCCTACTCAGGCATAATCGTAATATTTATTAGGAGGATTGGGAGTGGAGGATAAACTGGAATTTATTGATTTTGTTCTATTGGAAAACTTTATGGCTGATGTCTTTAAGGGACAGGGAGTGCCGGAAGACGATGCTAAAATTTGTGCCAATGTACTGATTACCGCGGATAAGTTAGGCATTGAATCACATGGCATAGGGCGATTAAAGCCTATATACTATGATCGAATCAAATTAGGGATTCTTAACCCGGTTACTGACTTTGAGATAGTCCGGGAAGGTCCAACCACGGCGGTGGTAGACGGCCACGACGGAATGGGCCATGTTATAGCCCAACGTTCTATGTCAATGGCCATCGAAAAAGCTCGTCAATATGGGATGGGGATGGTAGCAGTACGCAATTCCTCTCATTATGGTATTGCCGGCTACTACGCTATGATGGCAGCCAAAGAAGGAATGATCGGCATCACCGGCACCAATGCTCGTCCATCCATAGCCCCCACCTTTGGGGTGGAAGGAATGCTAGGGACCAACCCGATTACTTTCGGGATACCGACCGATGAGGATTTCCCCTTCTTACTGGACTGCGCCACATCAGTCTCGCAGCGAGGAAAGATCGAGCTTTATGACCGTATGAACAAGGATATTCCACCCGGATGGGTTATTGATCTCAATGGGAATACCCGTACTGACACCAAGCAGATTTTAGAGGATCTGGTATCAGGGAAGGCAGCCTTAACACCCCTGGGAGGACTGGGAGAGGAAAATGCCGGATATAAGGGATATGGCTACGCCACAGTCGTGGAAATACTGTGCGCTGCCCTGCAGGGAGGCGCTTTCCTGCACATGTTGAGTGGTTTTGATGCCCAAGCCCAGCCTCGCCCCTACAGTCTCGGCCACTTCTTCATCGCCATAGACGTCGAAGCATTCACTTCCATATCCGAGTTTAAAAAGATCAGTGGGGAGATACTGCGCAGTTTGCGGCAATCACGCAAAGCTCCGGGTCAAGAGCGCATCTATACTGCCGGAGAAAAAGAATATTACGCTTGGCTTTCCATCCGTGATGCAGGTGTCGGTGTTAATGGAGTTTTACAGGAACAGATTATGCAGATGAAGAATGAACTGGGACTCAGTCAGTATGACTTTGATTTTAGCTCGGTCCGGGGGAAAGGGTAAGCGGGGTTCATTTGCATGAGTTTTTAAGTCAGCCGGCCATCCTAGATAATCCAGTAGAATATCGGTAGCGTAATTGTAGATCACTCCAAAACCGCTATGCGATATCCTACTCCCGGCTCTGTTAAGATGAATTTAGGCTGATTGGGATCAGTCTCGATTTTTTTCCTTAATTGACTAATGTAAATGCGCAGGTATTGAGAATATTCCTGGCCATCGCTTCCCCAAATACTAGTTATAAGGTGGCGATGGGTCACAACCCTTCCGGCATTGGATACGAGAATTTTTAACAAATCATATTCCGTCGGAGTAAGGTGCACTTCTGTGTCGATCACCTTTACAAGCCGCCGGGAAAGATCTATATAAAGATCACCAATTATAATAACAGGTTCATCTTTGAGATTTGCCTGGTGGCGCAGGGCCACCCGAATGCGGGCCATCAACTCACTCATACTAAATGGTTTTGTCAGGTAGTCGTCGGCTCCTAGATCCAGAGCTTTTACTTTATCCTGATCTTGCCCACGAACCGACAAAATGATTATTGGAATATGGCTCCATTCCCGAACCTGACGCACCACCTCCAAACCCTCCAGGTCAGGAAGTCCCATATCCAGAATGAGAATATCAGGTCGGACTGTAGCAGCTTGATAGATTCCATCTTGGGCGTTGGCTGCTTCCACAACATCATACCCGTGAGCGGTTAAGCCGACCTTGAGAAGTCTACGGATTTCAATTTCATCATCAATTACTAATATTTTGGCACCCATTATTATGAAAACCACCCTTTAGCCGGCTCCCCCCGGATTCAGGAGCCGAATCATCAACCGGTAAAGCAAAACTGAAGAGGCTTCCGCCTCCCGGCTGGTTCTTTGTCCATATCCTGCCCCCATGTGCCTCAATGATTCCTCGGCAGATGGAAAGTCCCAACCCGGTTCCGCTTATATTCCCTGGAGATTGAAGACGATAGAACTTATCAAAGATTCGTTCCTGATCTCCAGCCGGAACACCGTCACCCTGATCGGCTACCGAAACCACGAGTTCTCCTGGCTCTTCCGCAACCCGAACCTTGATCTCACTATGGCAAGGGGAATATTTAACCGCATTATGCAATAGATTGGTTAATACTTGTTCGATTAAGCCATAATCCACTTTTATAAGCTTTATTGATTCTGGTATGTCCACTTTAACACCGTGTTCTTTCAGTACTTCACGGTTCTCTCTCAAGGTTACACCAATAATATCTTGAATGTCACACCAGTCAGTGTTTAACTGCATATAACCGCTTTCCAAACGGGCCATGTCGAGAAGATTTCCAACCACCCGATTCATGCGTAAAGCGCCCTGTTTAATACTAATGAGTAAAGTCCTTTTTTGATCGTCATTATACAGGTCGACATCATCGACGAGACTTGATACCGCACCCAGAATTGATGCGAGAGGGGTTTTCATATCGTGAGAAACAGAATTGAACAAAGCAGCACGGAGGCGTTCACTTGCTTCCAGGGTCTTAATGGCTTGAGCTTCAGCGGCTAATTCAAGACGGACTACAGCCAGAGCAGTTAAACCCGCCAGGGCTTCTAACAGAGTAATTTGCTCCGGGGTAAAATGATGGGTTGTGGGCTTTATCCCCAGAACCCCTAATGTCTTCTCATCAGTTTTCACCGGTATAAATAGCCCTTTGGTCGCCGAATAATTATCAGTACCTATCCCGCTGCGCAGGGAATGATCGAAAGACCACTGCGCAGCGGATAATTCATTCGGGCCCAAGACCAAGTCGCTAAAGGCTTTACTTGCTGCCATAGTTTTCAGGCTGCCGTTTTCTTCCGGCAGGTACAAAACTGCCTCTGAGTCAACCGTTTCAGAAACCTGGCTGACCACTTTACCGGCCAGGACTTCCAGTTCATTAACAGTCGCCAATCCTCTGGCCAATTCGTATAGTGCTCTGGTGCGGCTTTCGCGGTAAAGCGCCTCGTGTATTTTGAACCGGAGCCGGTCAGCCATACTGCCGCTCGTGAAGGCTACCACAATGAAAACAATAAATGTGATCAAATACCGTAAATCATCTACAGTAATTTTCAGGACAGGCGGGACGAAAAAAATATCAAACGACAATACACTGGTAATTGCAATGATTACCGACGGCTTAGCTCCAAGTCGAGCAGAAGCAAAAATCACCGGAAGAAGATAAAGCATTCCTATGTTGGTGACTCCCAGGTAACTGCCATATACAGTCCCCACAAGCGTTACCAGGGCTACCATTACGAAGGAAAGCACCAGCGACCCACCTTTTTTTTCCGGGGCAGCTTCTGCTTTACTGTCGGGAGAGGAACCAGCTTCTTGGTTCATGAGGGCTCCTTTCGCAATTGTTCATGCCTTTTCAGTCAGTTCCCAAAATATTGTACCAAAAAGCGGGGCCGCGTTTACAGGTTCTTTTGATTCTTAACAAAAGTGAAGGAATTTATGACCTGTTTTAATTCGCCTGTCATTCCTGATAGTATATCCATCTGTTGGGGTCCAATTTCGTCTACGCTAATGGTGTATATATGCTTATCGTGAGCAAGATATTTTTGAATAGCGTATACCGGCTCTCCTTGATTCATCCGGCCCATTATTAGAGTTACAACCTTTAGGCGTTCATCAGAGCTATAATCCACAGAAAATCCCGACTTCTCTAACCCTTGTAAGCGCTGTGCAAATACATCCATAAAGTTATCATATCCGAGTTTTTCTACAATCAAGTTAATTCGGGGTGTTTCAACAACCTGTTCACCCAATATGATAGAAACCGCCAATAACGCACTTTCAGTATAAATTGCTGCAGCAGTTTTATCCATAGCATCAGAGACCACACAGTATTTAGGATAAGAGATGATAAAACTATAGTCCTGGTTCCAATAGGTGTTAAGTCTACCATATCTACGATAGATCCATTCTTCAACACTAGAAGTAATGACAGTAGTTGCAGCAATCTGGCAGAAATCATGATAAATCCGATTAATGACTATTGGCATCTTCAATCTCAACACCCCCGGTTCAAAACCTTTCCCCAATGTGGACCAACCTGAACAAAACGTATTCTCTGGAAATACAATCACCAATAACTTAATATCCCGGATATCTTAGTGAAGGGAATCCTTTTTTGCAAGCCGGAAGGCCTTTATATCATCCAGGTAGAACGGAATAATGGAGACGATAACATTTCGCTTTTTCAGCATAGCATTGGCGATAAAGAGACTTGTATTGTTGTGCAATGCCATTTCCCAGCGATGAGAAACAAAGAATTGGGGAAGCAGAACCGTAATCACATCACCAGGCTGTGAAGCATGTTCTTCTGAATCGATATATTCGGCCAGCAGGTTTACTACTTCCCGATAGGGGGAGAACTTCACAATTAAGGGAATGTCTGTATTTAATAAGGCCCATTTGTTCCTTAGCTTATCAGCTGAGCCTTCCCGAATTTCCACATGGAAGGCTTCTACATTAGGAGTGAGGCTGCGAGCATAACGTAAGGCCTTTACCACCATGGTATTCAGGCTGTCAATGGGAACGATTACGTGATGGGAATAACTCGTGGTGAATTGTAATTCTGGTAAAAAGTCGTTAGGAATATCCAGTTGTTTGGCTACCGATAAATAATGCGTTTTTATTTTAAACATGGTAGCGATGATGAAAGGCACAACTACAAATACTATCCAGGCACCTTCCTTAAACTTGGTAATGCCGATGACACTTACTGCGATTCCGGTGGTGAGAGCTCCCAACCCATTGATCAACGCTTTAAAGTGCCAGCCCTTGGACCGTTCTTTCCACCAGTGCACTACCATCCCGGTCTGAGATAAGGTGAAGGAAGTAAAGACGCCCACCGCGTAGAGGTTGATCAAGAGGTGGGTGTCTGCCTGAAAAATGATGATCAAACCGGCTGCTGCTAAGCTCAGCATGATGATACCGTTATTAAAATTGAGACGATGCCCGCGCATGGATAATTGACGCGGAACGTAGCCATCCTGGGCAATGACCGACAACAGAGTGGGAAAGCCGCTATAGGCGGTATTGGCAGCTAGGGCTAGAATCAAGGCAGTAGTTGCAGCCATAATATAGATCATCGGGCCATGTCCAAAGATGTTCAGTGTAAGCTGGGTTATAACAGTTTGGCGTGGATCTGGTATAATATGGTACAGCTGGGTCAGGAAAGCCACTCCGCCAAAGCAAACAACAATTGCTATCCCCAACAAAAGGTAAACGAGTTTCGCCTGTTTTGCTGCCGGAGCCTTAAAGTTCGGCACAGCGTTGCTGACTGCCTCCACACCGGTAACAGCGCTGCACCCAGAAGCAAAGGCTCGAATAATAAGAATAATAGTTATAGCCTGTGTTCCGGCGCTGAGGGAGGATTCTTCAATGAAAGAAGGGCTCGGGCTGTTGCCTGAAAGATGTTTTATTAAACCGACTACAATTAAGACGATAACTGACAGAATAAAGGCATATGTTGGCAGACTAAAAATGCGTGATGATTCCCGTATTCCTCGGAGATTTCCGACGGCCAACAGAAAGATCATCAGTATTGAAATAGTAACGCGGTAGGCAAAAAGGTTCGGAAAAGCCGATGTTATAGCTGCCGTTGCCGCGGCAACACTCACAGCTACGGTTAAGACATAGTCTACTGACAGGGAGGCCCCGGCAATCAAGCTATATATGGCCCCCAGGTTTTCCTTGGCTACCACATAGGCTCCACCACCGTTGGGATAGGCATCCACAACGTGTCGGTAGGAGAAAACCAGGATCATAAGGAGAGCGATGATAGCGAGCGCAATGCGGGGCATCCATATGAAAGAAGCAAATCCGACTGCCGGTACCAGGACCAGGAGGATTTCTTCCACTGCATAGGCAACCGAGGATATGGAATCACTGGATAGAATCGGCATACCCCAAAAAACATTCAGTTTTTCCTCTCCCAGCTGGCTGCTGGCCATACTTCTGCCAAAGATAAACCGGCCCAAGCGATGTAAGATCAACTTTATACCTTCCTCCTATTCATAAAAGGGCATATCCCCAAAGGGTATTCAGTAATACAGGCGGTTGCGCCTTGTCTTGATACAGTGTAAAACCTGCTTGGATAAAATATCTGTAGGGAAATCTCATCAGATGTGTAAAAAATTCATATAGAAAGTTATGTAAGGTTCATATCAGCCCTACGGCAGGCTGCTTTTGGGTTTCTTTGCAATGAACCCTTTACCATAGGTAATCTGATATCTTTTGCGGTCATTTGGACCGTTTTAATTGTATCCTCGCTGTCCAGAACACCTTGGCTTTTCAACCCGGAAGAGAAAATAGTTAAATTAGAGGATTTAAGCTGTTCAGTGCGTAAATTAATTTTTAAACTGAGCTGCTATTAACGTAATGACTACGAATAAAAAGGAGGGTTGATGATGAGTATTTTAGAAGTAGTACTGGCCCGAAAAAGTGTGAGAGCTTACTTGGATAAGCCTGTTCCCGCTGATGTTTTGGCTCAAATTATTGAAGCCGGCCAGTGGGCACCAAATGCTGGTCCTTTTCAAATTTCAGTAATTGAAAACAATGATCTACGGCAAAGAATCAATGATCGGGCACTAAATTTCATGCTTTCCAGTGAAGGCTTTGCCAAAGACCGTGCCTCTCTGCCGGGATATCAACCTATTTATGGGGCGCCAGTGCTGATTCTGCTTTCAGGACCGGAGAGCATGCCGTTTAGTGCAGTGAATACCGCCCTGGCTGCAGAAAACATACTGCTTGTGGCTACCGGATTGGGGTTAGGATCATGCTATCTCATGTCTCCATGTTGGGCGTTAAACGGGGCTAACAATTCGGATTTGGCTAAAGAAGCCGGCATACCGGAAGGTTTCTCGGTACAGTGCGGCATTATCATAGGCTATCCTGCAGCCGAAAACAAGTTTACTGTTGGGGAGCGCATCAAAAAGGGCCAGGTCAACTACGTGAAGTGAAAACCTTTTTAGCGGAAAAGTGTTTGCTTCACGTACGTAATAATGAAATGATTGTTCGAAAATATCTTGCATTCTCTTTCTGCTGGCACGCATTTCGTTTTTGCTGACAAGATCTCCTTATCAGGGATTCCTAACCGATGAGTTCAGGGCGAAAATGGAACGCATTAATGATTGCACCACGACCACTGCAAGGATCATTGCCCTTACGGCCTTGATACCTCTAATTCGTTGCGGTATATGCTGGGGGGATATAATAAATCTTACGCTGATCACAAAGCCTAATTCTTCTATTGATAAACCCGTCCCTTGTTTTTCGTTGGCTCTAACGCAGTGGGGAAAATGAAGAGACGAACAACTGGTCTGCAAATGAAAGGATGAAACTATGGGATTTTTCAGCAATTCTGATCTTAAAGTCGATTGCCAGAGTTTGCCTGCTTACCTGTATAATCTTAAAATCGTATTGCCTCCCGGTGAAAGCATACTGGCCGATGCGGACAGTTTATTATATATGGATGAAGGAGTGGACGTAACAGACGTTTCCGATCCTACACAGGATCTACTCTTAACGAAATTCACCAACAATAAATCCAGCAAAGCCACCATTATATTTTCGCCACCACATATCGGTCGTATTGAAGAAATTCCTTTGAGCATTTATGACGGAAAAATCATCTGCAGGCAGGAAGCGTTTCTTTGTGCATTGAAAGCCGTTTCTATAGCAGTGAATCATTCTTGCTCAGTCGCTGAAAATTGGCCGGACCAGGCTGGTATTATTATGCTTGATATTCAGAGCCAGGACACTGTTTATTTGCGTGCCTCCGGTATGAACCACCGATTTCAACTCTCGATCAATGAGCAGGTTCGGGTAGACGCAACCCGCTTGGTAGCGTTTGCCAGTACAGTTGCTTGTGAGTTTGGCGTAGCTGAGGGGGTTAAGTCAAATCTGTGGAATGGGGAAAGATTGTTACTCGCTACTTTACGCGGGCCGGGCCAAGTTTGGATGCTATCCGATCCCTTCTTAAGGAAGACTAAAGTTTAAGCCCATCTTCCAATTCAGGCCGATCACCTTATTATTCTCCTAAGCCCGGCTCTTTTTCGGTGACAGCTCGCAATCTTATAAAGTGATAAAGAACAAGATTACTATCTGATAATATAATGGCCCACAAATCATGATGCAGCAAGGATGGTCGGTTATGGAGCAAAAGTTTCTTATAAAACTCGGCAAAGAACAAAGAAACGAGATTACTTCGCATCATGTCTATAATAAACTGGCCATTAAGATTAAATCCTCTGAAAACTCCACTATATTGCACTCTATCAGTGCGGACGAATTAAAACATTATCACATGTTAAAGGAGAAAACCGGGGTAGAGGTTCGTCCAGATTGGCTAAAGATTTATTTCTTTTATTACCTCAGCCTAATCCTGGGGCTTACCTTCGGTATAAAACTGCTGGAAAGAGATGAAGACAGTGCCATAAAAAAATACAACGAATTAGCTCAAATCGATGCTTCATTCTACGAAGTGCTGCGGGATGAGGAAGAACATGAAAAGATACTAGTGGGGATGATTAATGAGGAGCGCCTTCGCTATATGGGGTCCATCGTTCTGGGGTTAAACGATGCCCTGGTTGAGCTAACCGGGGCTCTGGCCGGATACACCTTCGCCTTCCAGAATGCGAGGCTCATAGCCTTAACCGGACTGATTACCGGGATTGCCGCCTCCTTTTCCATGGCTTCAGCCGAATACCTGTCTAGCAAACAGGACAACAGCACCCGGGAATCCTTAAAATCAGCCCTATACACCGGAGCAGCCTACGTTATTACTGTGTTATTATTAATCCTGCCCTATCTATTGCTGTCCCTTCCTTACATAAGCCTGGGGCTGACTCTCACTGCAGCCTTGCTGATTATCTTTCTTTTCAATTTTTATGTGGCGGTGGCCAAAGACCTGAATTTTAAACACCGCTTTATTGAAATGGCGGTCATAAGCCTGGGAGTTGCTGCAGCGTCCTTCCTGGTAGGAATCATTGTAAAAAAGACTTTTGGTATCGACATATAAGCATACTGAAGGCACCCAACATTCCCGGACTCATTTAAAGGTATTAATTTAATACTATCACCGCTACTTCAGGGCGGTTGAAGAAGCGGAAATTGAGTATACTGGTATGGCCCAAGCCCCGGCTTAAATATAAGCAGGAGTTCCCTTCCCGATACAAACCGCTGTCATAACGGGGTAGGACTCCCTGTCCCGGCGCGTAGAGAGCGGGAAGCAGGGGTAGCCTTATTTGCCCTCCGTGGTTGTGCCCGGCCAAAACTATGTTAACGTCTTTCTCAGCCGCTTGCAAAAAAATACCTGGATTGTGGGACAATAAAATACAGGGCAGGTTGGCCGGACGTCCCTGCAGTGCCTGATCTAGTCGGTCCCTACGGGAATGTTGATCACCCACCCCAGCCAATATTATGCTCTGGCCGTTTCTTTCTATACAAACCCAGTTGTTAAAGAGGTATATCACACCTACCGCCTTTAATTTTTGTGACAATGGGCAGTCCAGCGTCTTTCCGGTGGAAAAATCGTGATTGCCTTCAACAAAGTAGACCGGTGCGATACTACCCAGTTTTTCCATAAAATTAAGGGCTTTTTGGACGTCGCTGAATTTACTGTCCAGCAGATCCCCTGCAAAAACGATTATATCTGGCTTCTGTCGGGCGACTGTGTTAAGCAGGTCCACTTGCTCCAGACCAAATTCCGCATCATGCAGATCAGTTAAGAGAACAATCCTGAACCCGCATAATTCAGATGGAAGGCCTTCCAGGCATATTTGCGTATGAGTGCACCGTATCCAATGGTCGCTGGCCCATATAACTATGAGTATTGTCAAAACAACCATCAAGCTAATTATGATAATATACACCTTTTCCCTCACTTTATATCTCTGAAAACAGCATACTACTATATCATATTTACGCAACATAGGTACCTATCTTACATCACCGGTAAAGCAACAAAAACCAATTAACTTGGTTCAATATGGAGTTCATAGCAATTCGGATTAATGCCAAAGGAAGTTAGGTTAAGGAAGGTCCGCTCCCAACTAGCCCGCTTTGATAAACGGATCACTTTCGAGGCATATGTTCAGCTGGGATTGAATGCAGCAATTGAAGCTGCCAGAGCAGGAGAGCATGGTCGAGGATTCGGAGTAGTTGCTGAAGAAATAAGAAAACTGTTCGATGAAACAGAAAAAGCAGCAGATAATATTAGTGAACTGATTGCAGAAATTGAAAGCATGGCAGTAAAGGCTTCGATCAATACGCTTAAACAAAGCCCGGAACAAGCGGTCAAAATGTTGCCCTTATATCTTATACACTAACCCATTTCATCACTAAACTCTTTCACTATATAAAGCGGTCTTCTCTTGGTCTCTAAATATGTTCTAGATAAATACTGACCCACAATGCCTGTACAAAACAGCTGAATACCAGTAATAAAAAGCATGATACATACGAGCATTGGCCACCCGAACGCAGAACCACCCCAGGTAAGTTGGCGTACCATAATGATGGTGAGCATTAAAAATGAAGTCAAAAAGAAAGCAACCCCTATAATTGAGGCAATAGCCAGTGGTGTTGTAGAAAATGACATGATACCGTCCAATGAATATAAATAGAGCTTCCAAAACGACCATTTCGTCTGACCTGCGATGCGTTCTCTATTCTCATATTCGAGCCACTTGGTTTTAAAACCTACCCAGGCAAAAATACCTTTTGAAAAACGATTAATCTCACTAATCTGCAGAATTGAATCAACCATTTGACGGGTCATCAAGCGAAAATCCCTGGCGCCATCAACAAGTTCTATATTAGAAATGCGATTAATAATGCGGTAAAACTGTCTGGCAAAAAATGACCGTACCGGTGGCTCACCATGCCTCGTTTTTCTTCTCGTGGCAACACAATCATAACCATCGTTTATGATAATGTGATACATATCTTTAATTAATATGGGTGGATCCTGCAAATCAGCATCCATAATCGCCACATAATCACCGCTTGAATTCTTAAGCCCCGCATAAATGGCCGATTCTTTCCCGAAATTCCTTGAGAATGACAAATACTTTATGCGACCATCTTTGCTCTGCAATTCCTTAATTAACTTCAAAGTATTATCTTGTGAACCGTCATCAACAAGAACGAACTCATAAATAATGGTGGGCATCTCCAGCGCCAGTTTTACGACCTCATCATAAAAATATTGCAGGGCTTCCTGCTCATTATAGCAAGGCACTACGATTGATATTTTCTCCATAAACCACTTCTCCTTGACCCTTATCTTGAAAAACTACTCGCTTACTAAACCCATAATTTAAGATGATTACAGATATGTTTGCGATTATCTTGACGAATAGGTCATTAAAATGAAGGAGATCAATCATCACATACATGGTGGTTGTATCCACTAGCCCTGAAAACATGCGGCAGCCAATAAAAGCTGAACATTCTCGTATAATAAATATTAAACCCTTGCCCTTACTGGCAAATACGAATAACCGGTTGGTTACATAAGCAAATAGCACAGATGTTATCCAGGCAGCCACGTTGCTGGCAATGTATTGTACCCCCAAAATCTTGGTCAGGCTAAAGTAGGTAATTATGTTTACCAGCGTTGTTAGGCCTCCAAAGGCCAGATACAATGCTATCGTCCTGTATTTCCGATATTTTGTTAACATTTAGGCTCCTGGTAACAATGGCGATGTGATAAGGTTACAGCGGCCAAATTGTTCCCGTCCCTCTTTTAATAATGTCAGGCATATTTTTACCCAGTAAATGGCAAACTATGCATGCTTTTTAGTCCTTATCCTGTATCTTGAAGTAGTTCAAGGCATGCGGTACTAATCGGCCTGGCTGCCCTGATACAATGCATTATCTCGGGTTGTGCTTGAGTCGGGGCTTGGGCAGAAGTATGAGAAGAGGTGGGTTTGATTGAAACCAGAGGATAATACCATGAAGTATTTGTGGCTGACTTTGGGCCTATTGGCATTAGGTATCATTGCTTATGTGCTTTTCCAGTACCCACAACCAGGGGTTGCGGATCAAGGAGACTTTGACAGGGTGATGAATGCATCAGGATTAGCATTAAAGGCCCAGAATATAAACGACCCCAGTTTTGTCCGGTTTTTAAATTACACCGTAACAGACTATCAAATTTCTAATGTCAGCATATTAAAGCTCTTTGGTAGATTAGGGGCAACGAGTATAGCCTATGTAATTACATTGATAAGCTTTATCTGTAAACTGTTCGGGCAGGATACATTTAAAACAGGATATTTAGCCATTGCTTATGTTATTATGTACGCTTTCGCCTTGTATGTGATATGTAAATATCTCAATATAACCAGCAAAGTAAAACTTACATTCTTTGTCTTACTATCTTTGTTGGTATTCCTGGATGGTAATTATTTGATATGGTTTAACAGCTTATATGGCGAGCCCATGATGATAACAACGCTAATGCTATATATTGCTGCATGGGTTTACTATATTTATCATCGCCATGTATTAATATTCGAAGAGAAGGTATTTCCCAAGATCATATTTATTTTTATCGCTGCATTCTTGTTCGCAGGGTCCAAAATGCAGGTATTAGCGGCATTGCCAATAATATTCTTGATGCTCGTAAAGCTCTTGTGGGAAAATAGAGGCTTATTAAAGCCAAATCAACTATGGGTATTCTGCTTTTTGTATATCGTTTTGCTTGTATATCCCCTTAGCTTAAATTTTATAGATAGAGGTATCAGCAAGGATAGACAGTACAATGCTGTGTTTTATGGGATACTGAAGGATTCAAAAAATCCCACTCAAGACCTAATAGATATGGGGTTAAACCCTGATATGGCAGTGGAAGCCGGAAAACATTCTTTTTTACCTGAAAGAGAATATGTTAAATATGTTCCCCACACTCAAATTACCCAGGAAGCATTTTATAGCAAGATAAGTAATAGTAAATTGGTGAAATTCTATATTACCCACCCTTTAAGACTCATACAGGGGATGGAGTATACAGCCGGCCAGGCGTTTATAACAAGTACGTTTTTAGGCAAGTATCAAAGAGAATATAGCGAAATACCTGTGAAGGAATTTAATCGGTTTACGCTATGGTCTTCTTTCCGGGAGCATCAGCTTCCCAAAAATTTATTGTTTTTGGCAGCAACATATACGGTTGTTTTAGCAGTTTCACTAATTATGTATGTAAAGAACAAAGCAATTCAGGAGGTTAAGGCCAAAATACAACTGCTCTGGGGAGTAATGTTCATAGGCTTAATCCAATTCCCCATGCCCTATGTAGGAAATGGCTATGCCGATACTGCAAAGCAGCTCTATTTATTCAATTTTGTGTTTGATGGAATACTCGTTGTTTCAGCCTGCTGGTGCTTGAATAAATCTATGGACTTTTGTCATTTAACACACAGAAGAAGAAAATTTCAAAAGGGGACTTTAGCTCCCTCACACGCCTTTAGACGTTAGGAAGCAGCGTCCCCATGTTTTGTTTTTTTCCTATCTATCCCATCCTATTGCTATTGTTCATTAATAACTATGTTCTTAATGAAGACGCTGGCCGCCGGTTTGCTGAGTTCGCCTCTGGAATCGGCTACTACCGGTGTATTGGAGATATTTAATACGACATCCATTCCTTCAATCACCTGGCCAAAAATTGTATAGTTGGGAGCTTGATTTAGCATTTTGGAATCATCCCCATTGCATATGAAGAACTGACTGCCATTGGTATCGGGTCCGGCATTGGCCATAGCCACAATACCCGGGCCATAATCGAGTTGGTTGGGCAGTTCATCCGCAAATGCATATCCCGGTCCCCCGGTTCCGTTGCCCAGAGGGTCTCCCGTCTGAATCATAAACCCCTTTATAATGCGATGAAAAGTAATGTCATTATAGAAGCCTTCTTTAGCCAGAAAGACGAAATTGTTCACGGTTAAAGGGGCATCCTGACTTAGTAACTTTATCTTGAAAGTCCCAAGGTTGGTGGTGACTTCGGCTGTGTATTGTTTGCTCGGATTAATAGTCATCTTGGGCGGCGCGGAGTATTTATTATTTCTGTCCGCAGCGTCAGACACCGGTCCATTGGAATCATTGTTTACGATAACCTGGCGCTTATCTTCGTTCCATTGCACAGTAGCTCCCAGGGCTTCGCTAACAAAACGTATAGGAACCAGGGTTCGGCTGTTTATAATTTGCGGTGCCACATCCAGGGAGACATTTGCACCATTCTTCATAGCGGTATTGCTTCCAATCATAAGTTGAAGCGATACATCACCGCGCACCGCAGTAATGCTTTGATCCTCCGGGTTCCATACCACCTGGGCACCAAGCGCTTCAAAAATGCTCCGGAGAGGAACCATGACCCGATCTGATTCAATGATGGGATCCACATCAGTTGTCAGCTCGTGATTATTAAATATGATTTGTATGCGCTCCGAAGATGAAAGCTCCGGTTGCGGGTTTAAGGCCACAGCCGGTGACTTTACCGGGGATGCTGCCTTACCATTTTGAATCCGTTTTTCAACACTGGCGGTAATCCCATTGCTTCCTGCCGACTTTGCTGCATTGGCCAGTGCATCTCGGACCAGGATATGAGTATCGGTAATATTGCTGGACTGGGAAGCAAAGGTAAATCCGTCTTTAGGAGATGCCGTGGTGCTTCCAGCCAGGAAATCGCTGGTAGCCACTTTATAAGTCTTTGTACTGTCATTCATATCAATCGGGGTGCCATCGCTCAGGGAAATGCTCCCTACCCTGTTAAGGGACGGCTTATCCGGATCATAGGTGAATTTCAGGCCGGATACCTGAATGCCCTTGCCGTTGTCCATAACCGCCTCCTCCAGGATAATTTTCAACTGGGAGCCGGTCATATCACAGGTCATGACCACATTGTCAAAAGGCATGAACTGATAGATGGTGGACATGGTGATGGTTCCCTTGGGTATGTCGCAGCGCAGGCCCCCGTTGTTTTGAAAGCCGATTTGAGCCGCACCGGCAATGCAGGTAACGTCCGTAGCCCAGTTGCCAGCCAGTGAATCACCGAATGGGGAGTCGGCCTGGGTTCGAGTCAAGTCGATCCGGGCGGAGCCAAGTTTCTCATTTAGTATCGGACCTTCCTGTTCTATAGCATCAGCCACAATCTTCTTAACCGTATTGTCCACTACAGGGGATGATGCTTTATACCCGTAAGGATATGTCGTACTGGTCGTATCTTCAGCAACGTAAGCCGAAGTGGCATTCGAGGAGGAAATACTGCCATCCGCATGCCAGGTCAGCTTCAAATCGATATAGCCCTTACCGTTGTAGTTGGCGATCTCCAGGGGTATGCACTTGCCGTCCCCATTGGTTAACGTGGTCTGCACAATCGAATGGGTGTGTCCGCCCAGAACTGCATCGACGCCCACCAGTTTATGGGCGATGTCAACCAGGGGTCCGGAAGCGCCGTTGTTATCGTCGTCCCCTTCATGGATAATGGCAATGACTATCTGCGCCCCTTTATCTCTGGCTTGTTGGGCATATTTGTTGATGCAGGTTACATTGCTAAGCACATCATAACCAGCGATGTTGGCAGCCATGACGATGCCCGGCGCGGTTTCGGTGATTCCACCTATTACCGCTACCTTGATTCCGTCCAGGGTATATATCTTGTAGGGATCGAACACAGGGGTGTTAGTATCACCCTTGCGGAAGAGGTTGGCGCAGAGGATGGGATAATTAGCGTCTGCACTGGAGCCGTTCATGCTAGTAACCTTTTCCAGTCCCCAATCAAATTCATGATTGCCCAGGGCGGAAGCGCCTACTCCCATAGCATTAAAGACTTTCATTACCGGCCCGCCGTATTCCAGGTTGGAAATGGCTGTCCCCTGGTAATTGTCGCCGCCACTTAAGATCAAGGTGTGATTCGGATTAGCAGTGCGTATCTCATTGAAGTTGGATGCCATTACTCCGGCAACCTGATTGCTGGAGACATCTCCAATATTTCCGTGCAGGTCGGTAATTTCCACGATGTCAAAAGTCTTATCGCTAGTTGCTATATTGTCTGCCAATGCAACCGAAGGCATAAACCCCCCGAATAGATTGATAATAATCCAGGTCCCAATAAAAAGCCTGAGCATATAATGTTTTTTCATGATAACTCCTCCATTCTAAGCCTATGTATATTCTGGCACCGATAATTTCAGTGGATATTTTCCTTTAGCACATGTTGGAATACATAATAAACTAACTGATGAAACTTTTCCCTCTTTATATTAACATGTGTTATTCCACCTTACGTTTTATTAATTAGAAGACTTTCTTTCTTTGCCTGGCCGTAATTGGAAGTACGTTCCCTCCGAAAGCACTAAATACCCCTCAAAATCTAACCAAAAATGAGAACCCGGCTATTATGGCCAGGCTGTTTTTTTCTTTGATTCAATATAAGTACAAATCGTACCAGCAATACATATTGTATATTGCTGGTTGTATTAATAAATTATGGAAATGGAGGAATGGGCAATGTCAAAAAAGTATGATGCAGCTGATCATGAAACCAGGAATGCTGTTTCTGAGCAAGGGGATCTGGTTATCAACGGCGGCTTCGAGGCCAGAAATACGTTTTTTGGCTGGGAGAAATCCTCTGGAGTTTTTTAATCAGGCTCTAAAAACTATGATAGGAGGTTAAAAGATGTCTCAACTGAAACGCAATTTCGGCATTATTGCAGAAAGTTCCAACAGAAGAATCAGTATTTTTGATACCGAAACCCTGGGGGTTATACAGCATATTCCAGTAGCAGCCGATGTTATAGATATAGCCCTGACCAGTGACGGCCGCCGGGCAGTGGCAACTTCTTTCGGCAGCAAAACTATGTTTGAAATCGATTTAAGAAAGGAACCAGCCCAAATTGTGGCCAGCGCCACTGCCCCTACTAATTTGGAGGATGTTCAGCTCACCCCCGATGACCGTTTCGCCCTGAGTGTGGATGGCTCCGCATCCAATAATAACCTTGTGTCCTATTCCCTGAAAAAGAATGTTTTCGTTTCCACTCTGCCCACCAGCGCCCAAGCTGTCGCCATTTCTCCCACCGGCAACGGCTTGGTGCTCACGGCAGAATATGATGCCAACAAAGTCCGCCGTTTCATCATTCAACGCAACGGCACGCTCACGGATACCGGGCAGGAAATCCCGGCTGGGAATAATCCCATTAATATTAACTTCAGCCCTGACGGAAATTTTGCCTTTGTATCCGGTACCTCTAACACGGTCACTGTGCTCAGCACCATTATTCCTGATCAAATCAGCTTGATCAGTACAGTCACGGCATCCTTCAATCCGCAAAGTATGGCCGTTTCTAGTGACGGTACACATTTATTCGTCTTGGGACTCACTAATGTTGATATATTTGCATTTGATCCAGTTGCCGGAAGCTTGGTCCTGGAGCGCTCTTTTGCCCATAACCTAGGCATCACTTCTTATTATGGGGTAGATCAGATTGCCCTGGACCCCAGTGAAACCAGGCTGTTTATCTCCGCCAGCGGGCAGGTAGCGGTATTTTCCACTTCCGGCACCAAATTAGGAACCGTGTCAGGTGTGGCCGGCCCTGGCGGTTTGGCCATTGGCCCCCGCTTCCCGGTTCACCAGGGAAAAAAGGCAGCCCACATGAAACCGGGCAATTTCCTAGCCCAAAATGTTCCTGGAATTTTTCCGGGGAATCTTTACGGTCTGCGTTTTTACGCCAATGCACAGGGTGTACAAAACAACGCAGCGCTGTACGTTAGCGTGACTTTTCTAGATCAGAATAAGAATATCCTGAGCAATCCGGCCCTTGAAGTTTTCATTCCCGCTGGTTCACTACCCGATAGTGCATCGGGAAGCTGGACCGGGTTTAGCAATGCAACCATCTTCCCCGCTCCGCCCCGGGCCTATTTTGCGCGGATTGAGTTTGAGACCGGCAGTGTCGGCAGTATTGTAAACATTGATGACGTGGCTTTAGTGAAGGCTTAGACGATATAGCAGATTAAAATGGGTGAGAAAGAGGGCATCCCCAAAACCAAGTGATTGGCCAGGGGATGTCCTTTCATCCCTATATTCAGGTATATAACTTGATAGGAGGTTTTACGATGTCCCAACTAAGAAGCAATTTCGGCATTATTGCAGAGTTTGACAACAGGAGAATCAGCATTTTTGACACCGATACCCTGGGTGTGATACAACAAATCCCAATGGCAGCGGATGTTATCGATGTAGCCCTGACCAGTGACGGTCGCCGAGCCGTAGTATCCTCTTTCGCAAGCAAAACTATGTTTCAAATCGATTTAAGAAAGATCCCGGCACAGGTGGTGGGCAGCGCCACCAGCACTACTAACTTGGAAGACGTTCAGCTCACCCCGGATGACCGGTTTGCCCTGAGCGTGGACGGTTCTTCTACTGTCACTCAAAACATTGTGTCTTACTCCTTGAAAAAAGATGCTTTCGTCTCCACTATACCCACCAGCGCCCAGGCGGTGGCCGTTTCTCCAACCGGTGATGGATTGGTATTGACTGCAGAATTTGCTTCTAACAAAGTCCGGCGATTTATAATTCAACACAACGGCACGCTCACGGACACCGGGCAGGAACTCCCGGCCGGAATCAATCCTAACAATATTAACTTCAGCCCGGACGGAAATTTTGCCTTTGTAGCCGATGCCGCCAACGCTGTCAGTGTGCTCAGCACTGTTGTTCCGGACCAAATCAGCTTGATCAGCACGGTGCCGGCATCCGGCCGAACACAAAGTATGGCTGTTTCCAGGGATGGCAGACATTTATTCGTTTTAGGTTCGAGAAATGTTGATATATTTGCCTTTGATCCAGCGGCAGGAAGCTTGACCCTGGAGCGCTCCTTTTCCCATGGTCTCGGCATCAATACCTTTTTTGGGGTGGATCAGATAGCCCTGGACCCCAGTGAAACCAGGCTGTTTATTTCCGCTTTTGGGCAGGTAGCTGTATTTACCACTTCCGGCACTAAATTGGGCACCGTAGCAGGTGCGGCTGGCTCCGGCGGTTTGGCCATTTGTCCACTCCGGTCGGTTCACGAGGGGAAAAAGGCAGCCCACATGAAACCGGGCAATTTCCTGTCCCAGAATGTTCCCGGGATTTTTCCAGGGAATCTCTACGGTCTCCGTTTTTACGCCAATGCACAGGGTGTACGAAACAACGCAGCGCTGTATGTTAGTGTGACTTTTCTGGATGAGAATAAGAATATCCTGAGTAATCCGGCCCTTGAAGTTTTCATTCCCGCTGGTTCACTACCCGATAGTGCATCAGGTAGCTGGACCGGGTTTAGCAATGCAACCAGCTTCCCCGCTCCGCCCCGGGTCTATTTTGCCCGGATTGAGTTTAAAACCGGTAGTGTCGGCAGTATTGTAAACATCGATGACGTGGCTTTAGTGAAGGCTTAGACGATATAACAGATTAAAATGGGTGGGAAAGAGGGCATCCCCAAAACCAAGTGATTGGTTTTGCCAATAAAGAAAGGGGGACGGCTAAACCGCCCCCCACTTTCTCGCGCATATCCCAGATGGTGCTCTTTAATATTCTTTCTTGAACTTGCCTGGTATTTTGCCCGTAAGAGGTATTACAAGGATGTGGCCATGATGATCATGATGCTTTTTACCTTTTTCCTTCTCCGGGGGTTCGAATGTTACGGCTACTGAATCATATGGCCTTACTGACCCTTTGGATATGAATTTATTGATAAATATACCCAATCCGTTAGGAGCGGTCAGCCCGATGTCTTTAAAAAAACCAATACTCAGAGGACGCTCCATAAAACCATGCTCTTCTCCATTGTCGGAGCAATCACCAGCTTCATTTCTTTTCGGTGGTTTCACGTCGACCAGCCAACCTTCATATTTCCATCCTTTGAAACCTATTTTCTCTGGTCTGGGCGCTAACATAAAGATTTGCAACTTTAAAGGGTCTCTGCGATGCAATGCAGCATAAGCCAATGCATCTTCAAATATTTCTTCAGGATCCACATCATACTTCCTGGCAAAACGTCCGGTCGGATCTGTTGGCACACCGGTATACTTTTCAGGCAAAAGCAAAAATCGCGGGCAACATTTAGTTTTAGGATCCTTCTTACAGTCCTCTCCTGGTTCTACTGCATCCCGGTAACTATCACGCAAATCGTACTTCTCCATATAATATCCCCCTTTTTCCTTAACTCAGGATATTTTATGGTGGATAATTCCATTATGTTCACTTTGTTCCACTTTTAAGTTGTCACTATGTCATCTTTCTACCATACTGAAGTGGAAATTGACTGTTTGAATGAAGTCATGGCAGAATTGTCTTAGCAATATTGGGTTAGGTAAGAAATCCACAATATTTGATTAGATGGAGTATTTGTATGCCAGCAATAGTATTGGACGGTAAAGTCCTGGCTTCCCAAATAGAAGCTGATCTTATAAAAGCCGTAGTCAAAATGAAGGAACTGAATGCAAACCCGGGTATCGCTGTAGTTCAGGTGATGGGCAACCCGGCCTCAGATCTCTATGCCAAAGTGAAAGAAAAAGCCTGCCAGAGAACTGGGATTCATTTCAGAATGGTGCGCCTGCCTGATTCGGTTAATAAAATGGACCTGATAAGTGTTCTTCGTGCTTTGAACAGTGATGAGGGTATAGACGGATTACTTCTGCAAATGCCGCTCCCCAACCACCTGGATGTCCAAGAAATCATTGAAGAAATCGCTCCTAACAAGGATGTGGACTGCTTCCATCCCTACAATATGGGGCGTCTATTTATAGGTAAGCCGGGATTAAAACCTTGTACTCCCATGGGCTGCATGGTCTTGCTGGAACGGAGTGGTATAATCCTGGACGGAAATAATGCAGTAGTGCTGGGACGGAGTAATATCGTAGGAAAGCCATTGGCAATGCTGTTAATGCAGAAAAACTCTACAGTTACCGTATGTCATCAAAAAAGTAAACACATTGATCAGGAGTTGAAAGAAGCAGATATTGTAGTCGCTGCTATTGGGAACCCTCAGAGTATCAATGGTTCTAATCTTAAGCCGGGGTGTGTGGTCATTGATGTGGGTCAGCATCGGATGCCCGATGGCCGTATTGTGGGTGATGTTGACTATCCCAGTGCCAGTGCGGTGGCTGGATGGATTACACCGGTTCCAGGTGGAATAGGGCCCATGACCGTAGCCATGTTGATGTACAACACCCTATGGGCAGCAGCTAAAAAACGCGAAATCCACTTAGACCAGGTTTTTTCTCCTGGCTTAATCGATATATCCAAATATCTTGCCCTTGATAGTGAATAAACCTGTCTGTACGCAAGCAGCACTCCCAATTCCTGGCAGCTCAAATTAAGGATGTCCCTTTGTTCCCCTGTTGCGGTTCTCTTGTAATTGCGTCTCAATATGATTATAATGTTTCAGTAGTACTTGGGAGGTGGGTAAAATGCATCTCGACAATTCCATCATTTTGGCCATCACATTAAATATTGCCTTGATTTTAACGGTCTCCTGGTTAGGGATAAAAATAATAAATACTAACCTGTATTCCCGTTTTGATAATAACAAAGACACCCCCCAGGTTTCTAAGATTGTAAAGGAAACATCTGTTATTATCCCCAGAATCAAAACATCCTTTAGAATTCGAAGAATGATTAAACCAAATTTAGATAACGATGAAACACCTTATTTCATGCCTCAGTTAACATAAATAATAACTGAGGAGGTCTAAAATAATGCATGTATTCAGTACAGCATTTAATGGTGCGTTGGAATATTTACTTGGATTGACAGGCGACTGGTTTATTGCCATCGTTCTGCTAACATTGGCCATTAGATTAGTTATGTTTCCCCTATCAGTGAAACAGCAAAAAGCGATGATCATATCTCAGAACTTAGGCGAGGTCAGGAAATCTTTATCCGCCAAATTTGAGAATCAAACAGAAAAGGTAAATAAGTGTCTGGCAAGGGTTATGACCCATTATAAAATAAACCCATTACTTCCTTTTATAACAATAGTCATCCAAGCCCCGGTCTTCTTTTCACTGTACTTTTCGCTGCTTCACCTAAGCACAACAGTTGGGAGCACTCTCATACCGTGGATTTTAACCGTTAGCAATCCAGACAGCCTTCATGTCCTGCCTGTAATTGGAAGCTTTCTACAGGGGATATCAGGCCTTACCGCTCAAAACAAAAGCCTTTTCATGTTTATCTTACCAGTTTCTCTGGGGCTTATATTTCTTTGGAAAGCCCCTGCGGCACTAAGTGTTTACTGGGGGATAAATGCTCTACTAAGCTTCATCGAAAGGAAAATAATATTTTTTGGAAGATTCCAGAAACGCTTTCTTAACGTAGCCTCAACCGAAGAAATGCTGAAAAGTGTTGGTTAGTTCATTTAAAGTCCGGCGAAAAGCCGGACTTCTTTTTTAAGGCAAAATTGGAGTTAATAGCTCCTACTTATAGTAGATAAATATTGCACCTAGATCGCACCAGGAATAGTGGAAAGATCCTGATGGCGATAGGGGATTTCGATTGACAGATCGGAATCCCCTCTTATCTGTACTACCAAAAGAAAAAAGAATATTGAGCGATTAAACTTCAATGGCCCGCGATTCGAAAAATACTTATAGAGCCTTCAATCGATATATTCTCATTTAGGAGGAATCCCATGTCCTATTATGTAATAGACGGAACACCGGTTTTTCTCACCTGGGCCAAGTATTATCAATTGAGAGAAGAAATCATGAGTAGATTCGAAATCCCCGATGATTGCTTCTATGGTATACACGGCCGGAATTCGGAAGAAGCCAATCTCGTGACTTCAGCCATTAAGGATCTGTTGGCGAATAAAAAAAGGAGCAATGAGGAACGTTTTTACATTGATTGGGTTTCTTTTGATATGGATAAGGCAGAAGCCTCAGATAATGTCTGGGAACTGCTTTATGATTATAGTGTTCTAACCAGGAATTCTGCAGTAAGAAGTATACGTGATGACCAAACCTTTGCCCATGGGGTTGACCCTGATACGTATGGTTATTCTATGGGAAGACTTATTGCACTGGACTTTATGGCCCAAAAAAGCCGAATCGCAAGATGGTTATTGGGTCAAAAAAGGATGGGTACGCTTATGATTGATTCTGATAAAGTCACAAAAATACAAGGAACCCTCGATGATTTCATTATGATTTATAATGATAAGGAAATGCGCTTCGCATCTGTGATCGAACTGGCTGATTCACTGATCCAGGAATCTTACTAAGAACTCCAGATCAAAGACCACCCAAATAAATGACATAAAAATAAATATAACACTATCGCATCAGGAATTTTTGAATGCTCTTGATGGCTAGAGGGGATTCCGATTAATAGATCGGAATCCCCTCGATTTATTTTATGCTCAGTCACCTGTAATAATCAGTCTGAAGCTGCCAGCCGGATTAATATAGATGTTTTTCATGATTACCCGTTAACATATCTGCGTAAGAATTCTGGAAAGCGTTCACCCGCAGCCTGCAAATTTTCTAATTCCTTAATTTCCTCATCACTTAATGATATTTTGCCAGCATCGATATTCTGCTCCAGGTATTTTATACGTTTGGTGCCGGGAATCGGAATAATGTCCTGCCCTTTTGACAAGACCCAGGCAAGAGCTACCTGTGCGGGTGTCGCTTCATGATGCTCGGCGATCCAGCGTATGGTTTTTAAGAGTTCAAGGTTGGCCTGGAAGTTTTCTCCCTGAAAACGTGGCAGTGAGCGGCGCCAGTCATCGCTGGCAAGCTCATCAACATCTTTGACTTCTCCAGTCAGAAAACCACGCCCCAATGGTGAGTAAGGCACGAAGGTAATGCCCAATTCTCTACAAGCTGGCAAAATCTCTCCCTCAACATCGCGCGACCAGAGTGAGTATTCTGTTTGCAGTGCTGTAATTGGGTGCACTTTCATAGCTCTCTTCATGGTCTCCGGCGATGCTTCGCTAAGTCCCACATATCGAACCTTACCCAGCTTCACCAATTCAGCCATGGCGCCGACCGATTCTTCAATGGGAACCAGGGGATCAACCCGGTGCAGGTAGTAGAGGTCGATGCAATCGACTCCCAAACGCTGCAAGCTCAGGTCACAACATTTGCGAATATATTCTGCAGTTCCATCCACGATCCAGAGCGATTGGGCCTCAACCTGGTCCTGATGAGAAGTTAGGGACCGGTCGAATACGTTGCCCACCTTGGTGGCCAGAAACACCTTGCTGCGATGCTTTACCAAGGCCTTTTGCACTAGAATTTCATTTCTGCCCGCGCCATAAAAATCGGCAGTATCCCAGAAATTGCAGCCCAATTCAATGGCGTGATCCAGCACCTTGAGACTCTCCCCTTCATCTGAAGGGCCGTAGGCATGGCTCATTCCCATGCAGCCCAGGCCAATCTCGCCAACACTTTCCCCGCCAACCAACCTTTGCTTCATCATTATCCCTCCCGGACTTTTATTTGTGCTCAGTTTTTACTCCAAATACTGTCTTTATTTATGATAACTGCCAAATCAATACTAGTTCTAGTAGTATCTTTATACTAGTATTAACAGTACCAAGGAAAAAGGGAGCAGTCATTGTGGACAATACAAAACGAAGGCGCAAAGAGCTGGGGGACTTCTTAAAGACACGCCGGGCCAGAATATTGCCATCCCAGGTCGGCATTCCTGAAGGGGTGCGGCGGCGTACGCCTGGCCTTAGAAGAGAGGAAGTCGCCTCTATGGCTGGGATCGGGGTGACCTGGTATACATGGTTGGAACAGGGGCGTCCCATACAGGTATCCCCCCAGGTGCTTGAGAGTTTATCCCGGGCCTTGCTGCTTGATAAACAAGAAACCATTCATCTCTATACGCTGGCTCAGCAAGCCCCACCCCCAGAATTCCCAGTTTACGATAATACGATCAACCCCATGCTGCAGCATGTACTGGATTGTCTGACCCTATCTCCATCCACCATCGTTGACACCCGTTGTAATATCCTGGCCTGGAATGCAGCCTCAGCGGTCTTCCTGGATTACACCCAGATGAATATCCGCCAGCGTAACCTGCTCCGGATTATGTTTACCAATAAGGGTTATCAACAGATATTCAGTGACTGGCAATTCCACGCTCAGGCCATGCTAGCCAGGTTTCGTGCAGATTGTGGGAAGTACATAGAAGATCCGTGGATAACGGAATTTGTCAATGAGCTAAGAAGCGAAAGCAAAGAATTCGATCTATGGTGGCCCATGCACAATGTGGAGCAAGATGAAGAAATCTATAAGACGGTTTATCACCCTGCATTAGGTGAATTGACCTTTGAACATACCACTTTCCTGATTGCCGATAATACCAACTTGAAAATGTATGTGAATACACCCGTACCAGGGACTGATACCGCCGAAAAAATTCAGCAATTACTGGCCGGCAAAATGTCCATGTAATATTTGCATCAGACCTGCAAAATCTAGATAAACACTCCCCCGTGCCTGGTAGTGGTTTCATTTTCCTTTTTACTTCAATATGATATGGCAGAAAGGAAGTGATCCAATGCCGGTTACTGTATTTAATCCCATTCAAGACGTATATATTTCATCAGCCTACCCCAACCAAAATTTTGCCAATGCAACCCAGGGAAACGTCCTGTTTATCGGAACATTTACAGGTGCAGCCGATATTTACCGCAGTCTGTTGCAATTTGACGTGGTGGATGCTAATCATGGAATACCTCCCAACAGTACTATTTCCGAGGCAAACTTAGTCCTTCACATTTATCGAAACGATAATCCGGGAACCGCCCAGGTCAATGGATTCAGATTGCTGGACTTTTTCCATCAAAAAAAGGTCACTTTTAATACCGCACCAGAGAATTCATCCATCAATCTCTTTTCAATCGTTCCTTCGGGTGCAGCACAAATATTGGACATCAATATAACCAGCCTGGTCCAGGGATGGTACAGCGGCGCTATTCCTAATAATGGCATTTTGTTGGAGGGCCTCGAAAACGCCAATGACAATATCATCGGCTTTCGCAGCACCCGTTTTGATGATAGCAGCTTCTGGCCCTCCTTAAGTGTGACCTGGGCCAAAGGAACTTTATCCGCTCCCATTTCGGAAACTCTTTCTGGAGCACCTAAGTTTACAACCTTTGTTAACATGGCCGGAAAAGAACAGGCAACCTGGCTTATTTACAATCCCACGACCACAGCGCTTACTGGTGTTGTGCAGGTCGTCCAGGGAAATCTGTTGATTAATGATCCCAATACCGTATTTACCGTTCCGGCTGCAGGAAACGGCGTTGTTTATTTTACCGGTGCCGTGGATTCTGCACGCCTGGCAATCACCGCCGCCTCCGCGACCGACACCTACACCATCAGTGTAGAAACCAGAGATGAATAGCTTCTATTAATTTATTTGTTCCCCATAGGAAAAAAGCAAAAAAAGCACCGAGATATCCGGTTGGGATTTCGGTGCTTTCCTCTGGGATTAACATAGGGACGAGACGGTAGTTTGTTTTTTCTACCCCAATATTGTTGCATATGCAATAATATTGGGGTATTTTTATTATACATGTCATAAATTGCGGAGGTATCTTATGGGTGAGATTTTAAGAGAAGTTGGAATGATCGCCAGATGCTTTGAGTCCATGGCTAATATTGAATTCAAAGAATATGCGCTATCCAAAAATCAGTACATATACCTGGTTAGAATATGCGAGAACCCCGGAATCATTCAAGAGAGAGTTGCCGAACTACTAAAAGTTGACCGCTCAACCGCCTCCAGAGCCATAGAAAAGCTTAAGAATGCTAGGTTTATTAAAAAGAAGAGCCATCCTGACAACAAAAAGAACATTATGCTCTATCCTACGCCATTAGGCAACGAAGTCTATATCATGTTAAAAAACGACGAAGATTACTCAACGAAAGTGGCACTAAATGGATTCACAAACGATGAAAAGGAAAACTTGCTGCTGCTTCTGAGAAGGATTAGACAAAATATTGAACCGGATTGGGAAATGGTTAAACGAGGTGGTCGAAGATTATATACAAGAGCAAATCTCAAAATCACTCGCAAAGGCTCCCCCTATGGCCCTAGGCCTGATTCAAAGGATGATTACGAAATTGTCCAATACCACGATGACTATATTAAAGATTTAAAAAGGCTTTCCTATGAATGGTTGGAAAAATACGTGTCGGTGGAACCAGAAGATGAACGTCTATTAAACAATCCCCGTGAAACCATCCTTGATAAGGGGGGGTGTATTCTGTTTGCCAGACTTGGCAACGAAATTGTCGGTACGATTTCGATGATCAAGATGAATACAAGAACCTATGAACTGGCAAAACTAGCAGTCACAGAGACTCATCAGGGTCACAATATTGGACGAGACCTAATCGCATCATCAATTCAGTTTGCTATAGATCGACAGGCAGACAAAATTATTTTGTACACCAATCACGTCCTCAAGCCCGCCATTCATTTATATGAGCACTTTGGATTCAAGGAAATTACTCTGGAAAATAATAAATATCTTGAAGCTGATATTAAAATGGAATTGAACTTGATTGCAGGGCAGGAGGGAGCGGCCTATGGATACTAATTTTCATACCAGCCTTATATTTTCTAAATTACTATTGGTTAAAGGATGGTTTGGTCGTGCTTGAAGAATAGAAAGAATTCCCATTGACAGACCAGGATTCTCAGGAATATTTAAGCTTTTTGTGATAAATAAAAAGAATACAGTCTATGTACTAAACATATGAAAGGATGATTATATGAGAAGAAAGCTAGCTGTTGTTTTGGTCCTCATGCTAATAGCTGCAATAGTTGCTGGCTGCAGTTCCAATCAAAACGCAGGCACAAGTCAAAAGGTCTTTACCGTAGAAGAACTGGCAAAATACGATGGCAAAAATGGCAACCCGGCCTATATTGCTGCAAACGGGGTTGTCTATGATGTGAGCAACTCAAAAGACTTTGTGAACGGCGTTCATAAAGTCTGCTCTGCAGCTGTTGCCGGGACCGATGTAACTGCACTTATGAGCAAATCACCACATCAATCCGGTAAAGATCTAAATAGTTTACCCAAAGTCGGCACTCTGAGCAAATAATATCAAAGACGTTGTAATCGTAAGTAAAGTTGTTTAGCAGCTTATTCTTGTTTAAAAGCCGTAGCGCCAGAAATATACAACCAGAATAATAAAGGCGAAAATAATAAACGAACGAAGATTGTCATTATATCTTGGCCTTTTGCCATAGCTATGGTAGGGTGATTTGGCCCAGCTTTGATTTTTCTTTGCATGCATACGTACAACCTTGCGAAAATTGCGCTGGGTTTCAGTCTTTCTCATTCCGAACCTCCAGGGATTAGGTTTCATATTTTTTACTTCGCCAAAAGGATGAATTGTCCTTTCAAAAGCACTATATTCCAGCTATTATCCCTGTTGTGATAAGAGACAGGGGGGAGGGTCCCTTGTTCCCCAAAGTGACCTTGCCCGTGTTTGATAGACACAGAGAATACCCCTAAAATAAAAAACGGGAGGTATTCAAATGGCACAGGCAAAGTATGATCGTGAATTCAAAGAACTTGTGGTTCAAAGAATCTTAAACGGAGAAACCACAACTG
>DATMYR010000038.1:0-2840 GCA_035560815.1 Syntrophomonadaceae bacterium
CTTATATCCCAAGGTGGTCGAGCTTTTGAGAGAGCAGGGAGCCGATGACATCACCGTTGTAGGCGGGGGGATTATACCGGATAAAGATATGCAGCCTCTATATGATGCAGGATTAAAAGCCCTTTTTACTCCCGGTGCCACGCTTGATTCAATCAACGATTGGATTCGTGAAAACATCAAGCCCAGGGACTAAAAGTATGTGAAGGAAATATTCCTGGTTTGGGCTTCCCGGCCTTAAAAGGCCGGGGGGAAAGCCCTTGTTACCACTGGGTCTGATGGGTGCCGTCTTGGAATGGATTCGTGAGAAGGCTATGCCAAGGGATTAATAAAGGACGTGATGAATATGGAAGAACTCGGGAAAAGAACGATGGCGGGAGATATGCGGGCGGCTTCCCGTCTCATAAGGAATATCGAAGATAACATTCCCGATACCAGTATAGCCATAAAGCATATTTTCCCGCACACGGGAAGGGCGCACGTGGTGGGTTTCACCGGCGCGCCCGGGGCTGGTAAGAGCACGCTTACCGATGAACTCATTATGGCCATCCGTAAAAACAATAAGACTGTGGGGGTGCTGGCTGTCGATCCCACCAGTCCCTTCACCGGTGGGGCCCTTTTGGGCGACAGGATCCGCATGCTGCGGCATGCAGAGGACCCCGGGGTCTTTATTCGAAGTCTGGCTACCCGGGGCGCCATGGGCGGCTTATCCAAAGCTGTCGGTGATGGCATTCACGTCCTGGATGTGATGGGAAAAGATATGGTCATTGTTGAGACGGTTGGTGTCGGCCAACAAGAAGTAGATATTATCAACCATGCGCATACCGTGGTGGTGGTTCTGGTGCCGGGCCTAGGAGACGATGTCCAGGCCATCAAAGCAGGCCTGATGGAAATCGCTGATATTTTCGTTATCAACAAGGCTGATAGAGATGGAGCTAAGAAGCTGTATAAAGAGACCAGGAACATGATCGGGATGGGCAAATGGAACAACGGCTGGGAGCCTCCGGTCTTGATGATCGAAAGTGTCATGGAGCCTCATTCTTTCGCCAAAAGCGTTGCTGAGCTTTATGAGAAGATCGAAGAACATTACCAGCACTTGATGGATAAAAACCTGTTGGCCGAAAGAGCCCAGCGCAAGGTTGTTACGGAAATGAATGACGCCTTGCGAGCTGCTATCCTGGAGCCCATTCTGGAAGAACTGGCTTTGGACGGGGAATTGGACAATATGCTGGCTCTGTTGAAGAATAAGGAGTCAGATCCCTATTCTCTGGCCGAGACGGTAGCTGAGAAATATCTTAAAAACTACATTCGCCCGTCATAGCCGCAGTGAAGAAGTGTTATTCAGGCATTAGGCTGTAAATCAGGGAGGTTTAAGGATGGCCATTTTAAAAGAGTCGGTAATCGTTCCGCTGAATCGCCAGCTATTTATACCCAAAGAAGATGACATTACACTTGATGATCTGGTTATTGAATCCAATGGTGAATATAAGTTAATTGAGAAACCTGATTGCTTTATACTTCAAAATGATCATTGCTGCCGAAGCATTAAGGTTACTGTTAAAACCCGAGAATAAGGAATCCCCCTTATACTTTAAATACAACTCCTTTAGACTCCCGGTTGATTTACGAGACTGAGCCAGGTCAGTGGGTAAAAAAATCGGGAGGCGGAGGGCGAAAACAGCTGGAAGGTTTCGCCCTCATTTTTTTCTTATTAATTTTCCCAGCATCGATTTGTTTTTCTTGCTCCAATATCCTCACCCTGTCTGCAACCGGGCAACAAAGAGCGCAATAAAACAACAGACAATGATTTGCGCTTGTTGTGAAAATGCATACCTTTGCCCGGGTGTATTCTTTCTCGATCCCGATTTTTATACAGCAAGTACTTGTATCTGGCCAGATAAGGCAGTTGCGAGTGATCTTTCGCCTCTAGGATCACACAACTACAACGGTTGTTGCAATGCTGCGCGGCTTACTAGGAGGGCCTAGTTTGAGACGGCGCAACAGCTTCACACATCAATTACCGGCCGGGTTATGAGATTTACCGTGATATAGCCTTGAGACGGAGTTTAGCAATGCTGGCATGAAACTTGCTTTATCTATAAATAGTTCAGTTGTTAATTGGATCTTGGATCATTCAGGAAAAAGGGCCTGAATCCAAGGAAATTGGCTTAGTGACTAATTCACAGAGAGGAGGTGAACAAAATGCATCCAATCGCGAGTATCACCATTGATGAAGAATATGGTCAAATCGTCCTCCCGGTGGAAATTGGTCAAAAACTCAATCTCAGTAAATTCGACTGGCTCAAAGTGAGCATCCAGTCAGATCAAGTAGTGATCAGTGTCGCCAGAGACCAGTTAGACGAGGAATTACTTGCAGCCCTTATTCATGAAGGTTTGTTGATTGACCCGAAATAAATGCGTGGGAAACCAGACCGCCGACAATGTGTTGCCGATGGAGATAGGAGCGACAACCCATCATTCACGCTCCTATCCCCTGCGCATCTGGATTAGTTTACTCATAGAGACTTGGTACGGGAAAAGCAGAAAAGAGGAGGAAGAGAGTAATGGGAGCACCAAAAATAATTACGCTGCCAGAAGCTGTAGGGATGATAAAAGACGGCGATTGCCTGGCATTTAGCGGTTTTACCATCTGGCGGCGCCCGGTGGCTATGTGTTATGAAATACTGCGCCAGGGCAAGAAGGATCTCCATTTGTTCGAAGTGCAGGGAGGATTCCATAGTGAAGTTCTGGTTGGCGGAGGAGCCGTAAAATTGTGGGAAGGCAGCTGGATGGGCCAGGAAATTCTCGGCAAGACCGGGGTTAACCTGTCCCGAAAACAAGCC
>DATMYR010000039.1:0-34288 GCA_035560815.1 Syntrophomonadaceae bacterium
AAACCCATTTATGACCATATTGGTTCTCGAAAGGAGGCTGACTTTGGCTGTGAAAATGTGGGAGACCGGTTCAGGATACAAAATCATCCGTATATTGAGCGGCCGCAGCAACGCCTTCATTGTCAGTAATGGCAAGGGATGCATAATGGTTGACAGCGGAAGAAAAATGAGTTGGAACAGATTACTTAAGAGACTCAAAAACCTGAATATTGATCATATTGACCTTTTAATTCTAACTCATTCCCACTTTGACCATGCGGAAAATGCCCGGCGGTTGAAGGATACCTACCACCTGAAGATACTAATTCACAAGAGTGAAGCTGATTATCTACGCTGCGGAAACAGTCCTTTACCGCAGGGCACAATTGTCTTCACCCGCATACTATTAAAAATGTTGGCCAGGTTTTATCAGCCCCGGGTGAAATACCAGGGGGTAGAATGTGATATGGATATCGGTGAAAGATACGATTTGAAACCCTGGGGTTATGAAGCGTATATAATCCATACTCCGGGGCATACACAGGGTTCTATGAGTTTAATTGTCGATGATGAAATTGCTCTGGTGGGAGATGCCATGGTGGGAGAGATAAAAACTTCGATTTTTCAGCCCTATGCAGATGATGTAAAAGAAACCGTTAGGAGTTGGAAAAAGCTGCTCGATACTGGCTGTATTACGTTTCTGCCCGCTCATGGGGGTGTTATAAAAAGGAAACTGGTAGTCAAAGAATATGAACGATATTGTAATAAACTCAGCCTTATTGAAACTCAATAAGGCCTATAAAACAGGGAAAGAATGCGATAGGTCCGGATGGAAGCGGAAAGGGTGCGTATAATTGCTTCTGAGATAAGCAATGGTAAAGAGTGGAGAAGTACCATGCTTTCTCGCAATGGCGAAAAATGTAAAAGAACTATAGCCAAGCTGTAACACTTCGAGCTAAACTGAAGAAGAAAAATATTACAGGGGAGGGTAAATAGTGAAGAAGAACGGAACAAAATGGCTGGGCTTACTGTTGCTCCTGGTCTTCGCGTTGGCGCTTCTGCCCGCCTGCAGCAAGAAGACAGCAACGGCGCCTAACACCGCCAATGACCAGCAGATGATGGTCGGTTTCATTTATGTCGGTCCCCCGGGTGACGCAGGTTATACCTATGCCCATGATCAGGGGCGCAAGTACCTGGAGTCGAAATTACCCTATGTAAAAACCATCTATCAAGAAAATGTCGCCGAAGGAGCGGATACCGAAAGGGCCCTCAATGAGTTGGCCCAAAAGGGCTGCAAAGTGATTTTTGCCACTAGCTATGGCTACATGGACAGTGTCATTGAAGTAGCCAAGAAATACCCCAATGTCGTCTTTATGCATTGCTCTGGTTATAAACGGGCTGCCAATGTGGGGACTTATTTTGGTCGGGATTACCAGGCCAGGTATTTGAGCGGACTGGTAGCTGGAAAGATGACCAAGAGCAATAAAATCGGCTATGTGGCCGCCAATAAAATTCCCGAGGTCATTCGCTGCATCGATGCTTTCACTGTAGGCGTGAGGGAAGTGAATCCAAATGCTACCGTCAAAGTGGTCTGGACCAACACCTGGTATGATCCTACCAAAGAGAAACAAGCAGCCCTAAGCCTGATTGAAGATGGTTGTGACCTGATCGCTCAGCACCAGGACAGCTATGCAGCCCAGCAGGCTGCCGAAGAAAAGGGTGTTCTGGCCATAGGGTGTGACAGCGATATGCACAGCTTTGCCCCCAATGCCAATCTCACTTCCCCCATTTTCAATTGGGGCCCTTATTATGTGAGTCTGGTGGAACAGGTGAAGAACGGAACCTGGAAGAGCAGTGACTACTGGGGCGGCTTGGAGGACGGGATTATTTCCCTGGCTCCCATTTCCGACAAGGTTCCAGCTGATGTGAAACAAATGGTGACCGAGAAGGAAAATGCTATTAAAGCAAAGAAATATGATGTATTTAAAGGGCCAATACTAGACCAAGACGGCAAAGTAAAAGTGGCCGAAGGCCAGACCATGACCGATGAACAGATGCTCAGTGTCGATTGGTTCGTACAAGGAGTGCTCGGCACAACCAAATAGTATATGAGATAAGAATGAACGGCGGAAAGGGCAGGGGCGGCCTGTAGGCCGCCCCTGCTTCATTGAACATGCAAGCACTGCTTGAAATGCTCCAAATAAGCAAGAGCTTCCCGGGCGTGCAGGCCAATCGTAAGATTGATTTGCACTTGCTGCCCGGAGAGATCCATGCTCTGCTGGGCGAAAACGGAGCCGGAAAAACCACATTAATGAATATACTGGCCGGAATGTACCGCCCCGACAGTGGGGAGATCCTATTGCGTGGTCAGGCGGTGGCCTTTTCTTCACCCCAGGACGCTTTAGACCAGGGAATTGGCATGATTTACCAGCATCTGATGCTGGTGCCGGGGCTAACGGTGGCGGAGAATGTAGTACTGGGAAGCCTGCGAGAATCCTGGTGGCTGCGCCGTTCCCGGTTTCATACCGCTGTGCAAGAACTGATTGAGAAATACGGATTCCACTTGAACCCGGAGCAGAAAGTGGCCAACCTTTCTTTGGGGGAACAGCAGCGGGTTGAGATTCTGCGTGCTCTGTACAGACACAGCGATGTGCTGATCCTGGATGAGCCCACGGCTGTATTGACTCCGGGCGAAGCCAGGGAGCTCTTTGCCATCCTTCGGCTGATGGCCGATGAAGGCCGGGCGGTGATCCTCATCACCCACAAACTGAATGAAGTGATTGAAATAGCCGACCGGGTAACAGTTCTACGCCGGGGTCAGGTGGTGGACAGTCGTTTGATGGCCGGGGTGGACAACAAGACATTAACCCGCATGATGATTGGACAGGAAACCTGGGAGCAAGAGGACCATCCCGCAAGACAGGCGGGATCCGCGGTTTTAAAGCTAGATGACTTTAGTGTCCGGGGAGACCGGGGAGAAATGGCTGTAAAGCGGATTAACCTGGAGGTGAAGAGCGGTGAAATGCTGGCTATTGCAGGAGTGGCTGGCAATGGTCAGAATGAATTGCTGCAAGCACTGGCCGGTTTACGCCCGATTTTCGAAGGTCAGATGCTTCTGTCCGGACAACCAGCGGGAGGCCGGTCAGTCCGCGATTTGCTGCAATCAGGGGTGCGTTTTATTCCGGAGGACCGAATCCATACCGGCCTGGTAGGCAGCCTGGGTGTGAGTGACAATGTGATTTTGCGCGACTATTTTCAGGATGAGTACATTCAGGGGATGCGTATGAAATGGGGCAGAATTCGCCGGCAAGCTTTGGAACTGGTGGAGCAGTTTCAGATTCAATGCTCTGACCCGGATAGACCTGCTCGTCTACTTTCTGGCGGAAATCTGCAGCGCTTGATGCTGGCTCGGGAACTGCAGCATCATCCACGTCTGTTACTGGCGGCTTATCCAACCCGGGGCTTGGATGTAGGGGCGGTTGATAATATTCATGAACTTCTAAATCTTGCCCGCCGGGAAGGAACCGCGATACTCACGGTCATGGAGGATTTGGAGGAGATTCTGCAAATCGCCGACCGGGTAACAGTCATGTATAACGGAATGTTATCTCCAGCGCTGCCCGTAACTGATGTTTCTCTGGAGCAAGTGGGGCAGTGGATGGCCGGAATCGGCCTGGACCGTATCGCTTGATGAGGCTGTTGCTGGATTCTTTATAGCTTTCTAAACGAAGATTCACGTTGCTAAAGAAGCTATGTTATTCATAGAAGTCCAAAGACTGGCGGTTGATGATGCCGATGCATTTTAGCAAACGTCTGGAAACATCTAAAAGTGCTCGAATTCTTGTGCCTTTCATATCGGTACTATTGGCCCTATTAGCGGGTTCGATTTTACTGCTTCTCTATGGAAAGGATCCCCTGGTGGTCTTCGGGGAAATGCTGAACAGCGCCTTCGCCAGCACTTATGGTATATCGGAGACCCTGGTCAAGGCGATTCCTTTAATGCTGGCCGCCCTGGCCATTTCCCTGGCCTTTCGTATGAAATTGTGGAACATTGGTGCTGAGGGCCAGATCTATATGGGCGCCTTTGGTGCCAGCGGCGTAGCTCTCTTTTTCGGACACCTGTCTTCCTGGATATTGCTTCCCCTGATGACGGCGGCCGGCATGTTAGCCGGAGCTTTATGGGCCTTTATACCTGGCATCCTGCGCGCCCGCCTTCAGGTGAATGAGACATTTACTTCTCTTTTATTAAATTATGTAGCCATTCTCTGGGTGGACTATTTATGTTATGGTCCCTGGAAAGATCCCAAAGGTTCGAATTTCCCACTGACTCCACGATTCCCCGATAATGCCACGCTGCCCACCATGGGCGATACACGCATCCACCTGGGCCTGCTGGTGGCGATTTTGCTGGCTGTGGCCTTGTGGTTCTTGATCAGATCTACGCGCTGGGGTTTTGAGATACGGGTCATAGGAGAAAGCTGGGATGCCGCCAGTTATGCCGGCATGAACATCGGACGCAATATTGTCCTGGTTATGATGGTCAGTGGAGCCCTGGCAGCTCTAGCGGGTGTTTCGGAAGTAACTGGAATTACCCATCGACTGCAGCATGGTTTGTCTCCCGGCTATGGATATAGTGCGATTATCGTGGCCTGGCTGGCCCGTCTCCACCCCCTGGCAATTATCCCGGTTGCCGTTCTATTTGGAGGCTTGCTGGTGGGGGGGTATAGTGTTCAGACAGAAGGGGTGCCTTTTTCTATTGCCCTGATTATTCAAGGCTTGATTCTCTTCTTCCTGCTGGGAGGAGAGATCTTTGTAACCCATCGCCTCATTTGGAAAAGGCAAAAGGAGCTGAGATCATGAGCAGCTTTATGATCGTCGATTTTTTAGCAGCCACGGTGCAAGCAGGGACACCCCTGTTGCTGGCAGCCTCTGGTGAGATGATGGCTGAGCGTTCCGGAATCATGAACCTGGGCGTGGAGGGTATGATGCTGGTAGGCGCTGTAAGCGGATATCTAGTTACAGTCCTCAGCGGAAACCACTGGCTGGGCGTGGTGGGCGCCCTGGGCGCCGGGGCTTTAATGGCTCTAATCCACGCATTCATTTCTATCACCTTACGCGGCAACCAGGTGGTGAGCGGTTTAGCCTTAACTATATTCGGCAGCGGCCTCAGCTCCTTCCTGGGTAAGAACTTTGTTGGAACGCCGCTGCACCCGCGCTTTGAAGCTATTCCTATACCCGGCCTGGCCAAGATTCCTGTCCTCGGGCCGATTCTTTTCAAACAGGATGCCCTGATCTATCTCAGTTTTCTACTGGTTGTGCTTCTCTATTTGATACTCTTCCGCACCTCCTGGGGACTGGCACTGCGCGTCACCGGGGAAGCGCCTGCCGCTGCAGATGCCAGCGGGATAAATATCACCCGCATACGCTATCTGAATACCGTCCTGGGAGGAGCTCTGGCCGGGTTGGGGGGAGCCTATCTCTCTCTGGTTTACGCACCTTCCTGGATTGAGGGCATGACTGCGGGCCGGGGTTGGATCGCCGTGGCCCTGGTTATTTTCGGCATGTGGAGTCCCATAAAAGTGATGGCCGGAGCCTACCTATTTGGGGGAGTGGAAGCCCTCACATTTCGCCTGCAAACTATGGGTGTAACCGTATCTCCCTTCTTCCTGCAAATGCTTCCTTATGTACTAACCATTGTGGTGCTGGTCCTGGCTGTGCAAAGGAATCGTCAGGAGGCCGGACCCCCGGCTGCTCTGGGGATACCTTATGACCGGGAAGAACGTTAAGGAGGATAGCCGGTGAATTACCACGAAATGGACTACAGAAACCTGCGTCCGGTAGCCTGCGGTGAGACGGAAGCCGATTTACTCCTGGTCAACGGCCGGGTATTTAGTGTTTTTACCGGGGAAATCCTCTGGGCCTCTGTAGCTATAAAAGGCCAGTATATTGCGGGTGTAGGTGATTACCACCGGGGGCGAGAGGTTGTTGACTTAAACGGGGCTTTTCTCCTGCCTGGCTTTATCGATAGTCATATCCACATCGAGAGCTCCATGCTGACTCCGGCCGTTTTTGCCAGTACGGCCGTGCCCCATGGCACCACTGCGGTGCTGGCTGATCCTCATGAAATCGTCAACGTAATGGGTCTGGAAGGCTGGCGCTATATGGTTGAGTCTTCCGGTGAATTGCCCCTGGACTTCTTCTGGCAGATTCCTTCCTGCGTCCCCGCCACCCATATGGAGACCAGTGGGGGCAGCATTGGCCCGGCGGAAGTAGACCAAGCCCTGGAGCTTTTTCCTCAGTGTCCGGCTCTGGCAGAGATGATGAATTTTCCCGGGGTGGTCTTGGGAATGGAACCAACCCTGGCCTTGATCGATAAAGCCCGGCAGCGGGGATTGCTGGTGGAAGGGCATGCTCCGGGTTTAAGCGGCTTTTTACTCAATGCCTATGCTGCATCCGGCTGCAGCAGTGATCATGAATGTAGCTCCATTAAGGAAGCCCAGGAAAAACTGCGTCTGGGCCTGAGACTATTGATCAGAGAAGGATCGGCAGCCCACAATCTAGTGGATTTACTACCCCTGGTAAACGAACGAAATTATCATCGCTGCTGCCTGTGCAGTGATGACCGCCATCCCTCCGACCTGCTCCTGGAAGGGCATATGGACCACATCCTGCGTGAGGCGGTAGCCGCTGGCTGCCCGGCTTACCAGGCCATTGCCATGGCTACAATGAACCCTGCTCAACATTATGATTTAAAGGCCCGGGGCGCTATAGCCCCCGGCTGCCTGGCCGACCTGGTGGTAGTAGACAATCTGCGCGACTTCACCATAAGGCAGGTATATAAGCAGGGGCGGCTGGTGGTTGATGCAGGAAAGTACTTAATGCCGGCAACTCCAGAAGGGAACAGGGGATTAACCGGCAGCTTTGTGCTCCCCAATATTGGAGGACACTTGCGGCTGCTTCCTCCGGCTTCAGCCCAACGGGTGAAAATCATTGAAGTTATTCCCGGTCAGATATTGACCAGGAGTATTTCTTTGCCTGTGGAAGATGCCTTTAACAGGCCCGGCGTCAACCGGCTGGCTGTGGTGGAACGGCATGGCCGAAACGGCAATATAGCCCTGGGACTGGTGAAGGGGTTTGATCTACAAAAGGGGGCATTGGCTTCCTCAGTGGCGCATGACAGCCATAATTTGATTGCTGTGGGAAAGGATGAGAAGAGTATGGAGCAGGCCGCTGAACGGGTGGCTGAAATGGGCGGCGGCATGGCGGTGGTGGACGGAGACCAGGTGCTGGCCTCCCTGGCTTTACCGGTAGCTGGGCTCATGTCTCCCTGCCCGGCAGCACAGGTGGCCGCTGAATATGAAGACTTGCAGAAAGCCGCCCAAAGGCTAGGCTGCCGGCTTCCCAGTCCTTTTATGACCCTATCCTTTCTGGCCCTGCCTGTCATCCCCGAGCTGCGCCTGAGCGATATGGGATTAGTGGATGTGAATGCTTTTGAATTAGTTGATTTGTGGGAATAGTCCAACCGTAGGTAGTTTAGACGCTGAATTGCCATGCAATTAACGAGCCTCATTGCCTGGCAATGAGTTGAACAATCCTGGTGACAACTTTAACAGCCACCTGCATTGACTCCAGACTAATAAATTCATAACGGCTATGAAAATTATGACCCCCGGTGAATATATTGGGACAAGGAAGACCCATGAAGGAAAGACGAGCACCATCGGTGCCTCCGCGAACCGGCTTTATCAGCGGACTGATTCCCTCCTCATGCATGGCCTGTTCTGCCAGGGCAACTATATGAAAAACCGGCTCAATCTTTTCTTTCATATTGTAATACTGGTCCCGCATGCTAAGATTGAGAGTCGATTCACCATATTTACGATTAAGAAAATCCACGCAGCTTTTCAAGTAAGCCTTCTTTTGTTCGAATTTAGTCCTATCATGGTCTCTGATTATATAGGTCATTTTAGCTGATTCAACACTTCCATCCAGTTTGTTAAGATGGTAGAAGCCTTCATGATTACGAGTGTATTCCGGACGTTCATTAGTGGGCAGCATAGCATTTAATTCCATGGCTACAAATATAGCGTTTTTCATTCGCATATAAGCCGAGCCTGGATGTACATTTATTCCTTGTATATCAAGATGAGCTATCGCTGCATTGAAAGTTTCATATTCGAGTTCCCCTAAAGGCCCTCCATCAACGGTGTAAGCAAAATCTGCACCAAAGCCAGCGACATCAAAAAAATCCGCACCTTGGCCTATCTCCTCATCGGGGGTAAAAGCTATAACCATCTTGCCATGTTTAAAATCCCGCTGAGTAATTATACCTGCTAAAGCAGTCATAATTACTGCTACTCCGGCCTTATTATCCGCCCCTAGGAGGGTGGTTCCATCGCTGGTAATAATGGTTTGACCTTTGTAATTATCGAGTTCAGGACAATCTTGAGTTTTAAGGATAAGGTTTTCATCCCGGTTAAGTACCAGATCATTGCCGTCATAATCATTAAATATCTGGAGTTTTACATTTTTACCTGATACATCTGGACTGGTATCCAGGTGGGCTATAAAGCCTACGGTGGGAACCTCTTTATCCGTGTTAGCAGGGAGTTCGGCCATTAAATACCCCTTATCACTGAGGGTGATGTTACGCAAACCTAATTCCTGCAGTTCTTTCTTCAGCAATCTGGCTAAATGCATTTGTCCAGGAGTACTGGGGTGAGTGGTCGAATTTTCATCGGACTGCGTATCGATACCGACATATCTTAAAAATCTATCCAACAATGCTTTCATGCTGCACCTCCGTGCTTCCCCATGATTCCTACCACAAGGCGTTTAATGCTATAGATAACCCTGCAAAACTTGGATGTTCGATAACGGCTTCATCCATTCCGGCTGCAACCAGGGCATATACGCCATCCCGCAGGGAAAAGCATTCAAGGGTTCTTTCCTGAGGATTGACAAGCCAATAGTGCTGCACTTCGACCCTCTGGTAAATCCGCAGTTTTTGCAGACGGTCCCTGCGGCCGCTGGAAGGAGACAGAACTTCAACTACCAGAACAGGGGGGCCATCAATTCGGGTATCTTTCACAATTTGTTTCTGTTCCCCTGACACATAGAATACATCCGGTTGAACTACTGAAATGTCATGGAAGGTAACATCTAACGGCGCGTTAAAAATTTCGCCTCCGGGATCAACTTCCCAAAAGTAATCTTCCAAGATCCTTTGCAGTCGACGGGAAACTCGTTGATGCATAACATTAGGTGATGGTTCTTTAATCAACATGCCATCAAGAATCTCAAAACGATAGCCGGGCTCCTCCGGCAGCAGCAGATAGTCCTGGTAAGTAAGCTTTTTAGGAGGTTCGGTTTCATACGGGGCTGCCTTTTCCAGAACAGTTGAACTAGTTAACACTCCGACTACATCGACAAGCTTATAGCGGTATTGCTTGCTACCCAATTCAATGTAAGGTATTTTTCTCTCTCTTGTGTATCTCCAGACTGTTTCCACAGAAAGACCTAAGGCTTCGGCCAGAACCTGGGCGGTAATCAGTTCCCCAGCCATAACGTCACCTCCATTTTGATTATATTCAATCCACAAACCAAAAACAACTAAAAGCAACTTCAGTAAACCATACTCAAGTGCTTCTGATTAGCACATTCCGTATTAATTTGATCTTAGACAGTGATTTGATAGCACAAGAATGGATGATTTTATTTATCAAATTTTTGAATTTATTAACAAACTAAAGCTCTTGGCGAGAAATTATTCTGTCATTATGAGAACTATATATCGCACAATGAGATATATAGTTCTCATTCAACGTTTTTCATGGTACTATATCTTTATTGCTGAAAGGGGGCAACCTTATGAAAAATACGAGATTAAAGGCCGCACGCGTAGAAAAAGACCTATCCCAACAGCAATTAGCTGATATGGTGGGAGTCTCTAGAAGAACGATCAGCATGGTCGAATCAGGGAAATACAATCCTACCCTCAATCTCTGCATTAACATTTGCAAAAAACTTGGTAGGACGCTAAATGATCTTTTTTGGCAAACGCTGATGCAAACTTGCTTTTTCGTTTGATAATTACTTGACAGTGATATTTGAATAGGAGATTGAAGTTGCCATCTCTGCTTTTTATGAAATATTTAATCAAAGAGAATCAGAAACCTGGTAGGGGGTGAAACGCCGATTATGAGTGTTTTCCAAGATGATTTGAACAGACTAAAAGTTTTAGAGCAATCGTTATTAAAAAAATACAATACGATTTCTACATTGCGCCTGATTGTATTTTTAGCAGGAATCGCTTTTGTGTCATTGGCGATAAAAACCGCTGATTCAAAATATGTCTATCCTGCGCTAATTTGCCTTTTTTTATTTGTCGTCTTCATTATTAAACACTTAGATGTTCAAGACAAATTAGATCGCACCCAATGCTTAATGATAATCAACCAAAATTATATTAATCGATTGAATGGGGATTGGGTAAAATTTGATGATTGTGGAAACGAGTTTATTGATGCTCAACATCCATATGCAAGTGACTTGGATATTGTTGGAAGAAACTCGTTGTTTCAATTTATATCTTGTGCCAGCACTTTTTATGGAAGAGACTATTTAGCTGAGTTATTAAAGAATCCAGATCTAAATATTTCTTCAATCATGGAAAGACAAGGAGCAATCAAAGAAATCGCCGGCAAAATCAATTTTTGCAGAGAATTTCAGTGCGAGGGGCAGCTGCGAGAAGATTCGAGGCCTTCGCCCGAGAAGTTCATATTATATTCACAAAGCAAGGCCAAATTATTTAAGCACCAATGGGTAAAATGGCTGTTTATCTTTCTTCCTATATGTACCGTAGTGTCCCTTGCTCTATCATCAATGAAAATTGCAATCCCGGCCGCTATACCAGTACTATTAATTCTTGTGCAAATTGGAATAAATCTGGCAGGCGGGAAAAAGAAGAGGTCGATTCTTTTTGAAATCTATGTCATGAAAAGCAGTTTGGAGGCTTTCAGAGGCCTGCTTCATTTAATTCAACAGGAAGATTTCCAGGACAATCATCTTCTTAATTTAACCAAGGAATTATTTAATGGCGGCAATTCGGCCCTGCTGGGGTTGAAAAAATTAGACTATATAGCAGGAGCGGCAGATCTTAAAAGCAATCAAATCATTCATTTGATCGCTAATACCATATTATTATGGGACTATCATTGTATATTTGCATTGGAATCCTGGAAAGAACAATACGGTAATCACATAAAGACCTGGCTTAAAGTAATAGGGAAATTTGAAGCATATATAAGTGTGGCTGTAATAGCACAAACAAGTGTAGAGTATGACTTTCCTGAATTCTGTACAGACGATATGACATTCATGTCCCAAAACCTTGGTCATCCGTTGATTATTAAAGAAAAAATGGTTGCTAATAGCATCGATATACACAACAATATTTGCCTTATCACAGGCTCAAATATGTCGGGGAAAACGACTATGCTCAGGACTATCGGCATAAACCTGGTTCTCGCTTATGCCGGTGCACCGGTAATTGCTAAGCGTATGCGTTGTTCAATTATGAATGTATTTACCTCTATGAGAATCGAAGATGATCTAAATAGTGGTATTTCAACGTTTTATGCAGAGCTGCTAAGGATAAAAATGATCGTTGAGTTCTCTTTATTAAAGCAGCCTATGATTTTCCTAATGGATGAAATATTAAAAGGAACAAATTCAAAAGATAGGATTCTTGGGGCGAAAAGCGTAATTAGTAATTTGAATAAGAAGTGGATCATAGGCCTGGTGTCTTCACACGATTTAGAATTATGTGATCTGGAAAACGACGATAAGCTAAAAATCAGGAATTATCATTTCACAGAGCATTATATTCATGATGAAATACGATTTGATTATAGGATAAAAAGTGGTCGATGCAATTCTACCAATGCCAAACACCTGATGAAATTAGCGGGAATTAACCTTGTGGAATAGCATAATATGGAATTTCCACCAGACTATTAGATTTGATTCAGTACCTGCACAACTCCTTGGCCACCGTCAACAGTAACTCTATCGCCGGTCTTAAGCCGGGTGGTAGCGGTGCCGCAGCCTACCACAGCGGGGATGCCAAGCTCTCTGGCAACAATGGCGGCATGGGACAGAGGCGCACCTGTGTCGGTGATGATGGCTGCAGCGCGGGGGAAAAGGGGAGTCCAGCCCACATTGGTGGTGGATGCTACCAGGATCTCACCGGGTAATAATGATTCTCCTTCTTCGAAGGTTGATAGAACTCGTACATTCCCCTCAACTTTACCGGCCGCACCCGCGAAGCCTTTTATTATGCCAGGATCACCATCTGATGGCAATGCGTCTGCATTGGGATCGTAGTAATCAAGCCGCTGGTCATTGCTTTTCTGCCATTGAAACGGATCAAAGGGACCTCTCACAAATTGCGGCAGGGGGGGCAGGGTGTTATACCTATCATAATTTACTTTCCTGCTCTCTAAATTCTTCAGCATACCTGCATTACCGCTGAGCAGTTCGGGCACCTCAAAGCTGTAGAGGAAAAATACCTTATCACCGATCTCCGTAATTTCGCTCACCTTTAGCATGAAAATGCGCATGACCCTGAATGTTTTAATAAACTCTGAACGCACTGATTCTCGAAGTTGTGCGCTATGGATCATCTTTGCCAGTTTTGTTTCCAGCCATTTCTGTTTGCCAGGATAACGCTTGATGAAACGCTCTTTAGCCAGGAGGTATTGTTCATACTGCCTGTTCAAAAGGGACTCCACATCAACACCGGTATCTTTATAGGCTTGAATCTGTTTTTCCAGATAATCCGTATCTTCCAGGGGATAGGGAATGGACATTTCAAACTCATGTGGGCTGCGATGGCCGTAGTGGGCCATATATTCTTCCTGACTCATTTCACCCCGGCTGGTTTTCATGATTCCCACCAGGGGGCCCAGGCTCTCCAGGCCGCTTTGACCGCGGAAATTGGAAAGTAAAAGATTGGCCTCTTCCTCCCCAACCAGCTTTACCAGGGTTTTACGGAAGGTCACCAGGGTAACGTCAGAGGCGCCGCCCAGCCATACAGCCCAGAGTTTTGATACATAAGGCCTTATTTCTTCAGACCATAGATTCTGAAGCTGCTGCCGGGAGGCCGATTGCTTGATCCGCTTTATCTCTTCTTCACACCATTCCTGGGTGTACTCAAGGTAATGATCGATGTTTTTCAGTGCTTCCTTCCGGCGCTGGAAATTTCTTTTGCCCAAACGAAACACTTCCCTGAACAACCAAAATCTGGAGAACGGATATATTGGCACCTCAAGATTTTCGGGGAAATTTCCGAACACATCCCCGATTAGTCTTTTTCCTAATTTCATACTTACACCGAATTTCTGCAGGAGAGATAGAATCATACTGATATTGGTGTACACCCGACCGCAGATATTACCTGACCACAAATAATAGCCGGGTGACTTCTGACACTCCAGATCAAGCTCGCGGATGATGCTCCAGGTGAAAGGGGTCATAACATCCGGCAGCGCCTCTCCAACATTATTACTGGTCCACAAGAAATCACCGGAAAGGCTCTCGTTGACTTCATAGCGATCGTAATCAATGGTGCGCAGGGTGGTAATCGGCCTGGATTGAAGAATGTACAGATCACCCCCGGCTACCGCCCATTCTATGTCCTGGGGACCACCGAGGTCTTTCTCCAACCGAGCTGCCAGGTCATACAGCGTGATCGCATATTTATGAAAATCATCCGGCCCACGGTATTTTCCCCGGGGACGGAGGAGCTTGAAGGATTGCGGGTCAGCCTCTCCGGATACCAATTGTTCACCCAGACCGTATATGTAGTTGCCGATCATGTGAACCAGGCTGCCGCTTATGGGATCGGCAGTAAACAGCACACCCGCCATTTCCGCTTGCACCATCATCTGTATGACGATCGCAACTTCATGGGACGATTCTATACCATGGGCAGCGCTGTAGGCCTTTACTCTCCCCGATTGCCCCGATCGGTAAACCCGGTAGAGAGCGTCTTGAATGGCCTCATCAGTCTCCACATTGTCAAATTCCCCGGCAAAGGAAGCCTGGGCCGAGTCTTCGCTCAAGGCTGAAGAGCGCACCGCAAAGCGAGGTTGATGGTTAATCTTTCGCAGCTCGCGCAGACAATTTTGCACATCATTCCAGGCTGGGACGCTCAGCTGGCCCTCCTGGAATGCGGTCGGGAGGACTACGAATCCATCCGGAACCGGATATCCGGACTGATGCATTCTAGACAACATGCCGCCTTTTCCACCAGCCTGGCGTTGTTCATCGGAGGTTAGCTCATCGAAACCCTTCACCAGTTTTTCCATACGACACCTTCCTTAGCGGAACTCCCGACCGCGATGGGGCCATGGCTCCTTGGGCTATCGCAAATCCTGTCATATCATCTATAGAAACATTTTCGAAACAACTCCAAATAAATATCCATTTCCTTCAGCACCTGTTCATAGTAAAGCGCATCTAAATGTATTGACCGGGCTTTCTCCTGTTCCTGGTTTCTCAAACCTTCCAGGGTCCATATCATTACATGAAGGGCTCTGGGGATATCAATACCTTCTTTGAATTTTGAAACATCAATATCTCCCAAGAACATGGCCATACTGCCAGCCATCACTTCCTGGTTGCGGAGTTTCAAACCGGGTTTTACCTCTTCCGATTCTTCGAAATTGGCGGCTAGCATGAAATTGAATAGCTGGGGATGCTTCCCGATTAGCTCAACTTTCAAGCATGCCATTTGCCGCAGCCTGGTCAAAACATCCTTCTCACTCAGATCTATTTTGCCCACAAAGTCATTCATGAAAATCTGCAGGGAATAGTCGTACAAAAACAAGAACAGGTCCTTTTTGTTGTTGAAATAGTGAAAAAGCAAACCTTTGGCAATGTGTGCTTCTTTAACGATTTCATTGGTGGAAGCTTTCTTAAACCCCTTCTGACTGAATTCGCTTAGAGCCGCATTAAGAATGCGCTCCTGTTTTTCCTGCTCCAGGCTCATAAATTTTGAGAAAATCGGATTCGCCCCCCCTTGCTGGTTTGATGATCTTGACCATTGCGGTCAACATCATTATAACAATATTGACCGCTGCGGTCAATCGAGAAAGCTTTTATAGAGGGACGGAGGCTTTCCGGATATCAATGCAGTCTGCCATATTTGTGATTGCCAAAGTGCTTTGAATCCAATCGACTTCCAGATATGGCTATATAAGTTATAATCAAGACAGGAGATTCTACCTCGTGGGAAGGGAATGTTGCCTGTGGATTATTCGGATATTGTAAAACAGCTCACACCCTGCGGTCTCGATTGTAGACGGTGTGCCAATTTCGCGGATGGGGAGATTAAAAAGTTAAGCGCGAAAATGATTGAGCTGCTGGGCAACTATGAAAGGGTGGCCAAAATGAAGGCTGCTACCCAACCGGAATTTGAACATTATTTAGAATTTTTCACTATCTTAAAGTCCTTTTCAGGCGCTTCATGCAGCGGATGCCGGTTTGAAGAAACGGTGAAATTAATGTCCTGCCCGATTGACTGCCCCTTAAAAAATTGCTCTGAAAAAGGAGTCGACTTCTGTTTTCAGTGCCTGGATTACCCCTGTGCAAACCTGGCGAACAGCGGCTTCGGGGAATGGGTGCGCAAAAGGAATGATCGTATGAAAGAAATCGGAGTTGATTCCTATTTAGAAGAACGACTGAAAGTACCAAGGTATCCCTAGGAAATTGCAGCCGCTTGTTGAAAGACATAGGAAATGGGGTGTGTTTATGCTGGAATTGCCCGAGGCCTTTACCCTTGCAAACCAAATCAACGATAGCCTGAACGGAAAGCGCATCACCAGAGTCGTAGCTGCTCATACACCTCATAAATTTGCCTGGTTTTACGGCGACCCGCAAAGGTATCCGGATTTGCTGGTAGGGAAAAGAGTTGAAAGAGCCGAAGGATATGGCGGCTTTGTAGAAATCAAAGCAGAATTGGCGATTATCCTGGTCGGTGATGGGGTGGGGTTGAGATTCCACGATAAAAATGAAAAGCCTCCTCAAAAACACCAGCTCTTCATCGCGTTCGAAGATTCTTCTTCCCTCACAGCCACGGTTCAGATGTATGGCGGGCTGTGGTGTTTCACTGAGGGCGAGTTGGACAATCCTTATTACACCGTTGCCAGGGAAAAACCGTCGCCGTTGTCCGCCGGGTTTGACCGAGACTATTTTAAAACGATGATTTCTTCAGCGGAAGTGCAGAAATTAAGCGTTAAAGCATTTCTCGCCACCGGACAGCGCATCCCGGGGTTGGGCAATGGGGTATTGCAGGACATCCTATACCACGCCCGAATTCATCCCAGGAGGAAGATCATAGCTGTGGCGGAATCGGACAGGGAAGCACTATACCGCTCGATCAAAGGAACCCTGGCAGAAATGACCGACCGGGGCGGGCGGGATACGGAAAAGGATTTATTTGGTCATCCCGGCGGCTATAAAACGAAAATGAGTAAAAATACGGTGGGCCGGATCTGCAGTCTGTGCGGCGGAACTATTCAGAAAGAAATCTACCTGGGCGGCAGCGTGTATTATTGTAACGGCTGCCAATCTTAAGAAAGACCCTGAAGGTATTCATATGATTCCTCTGGTCTTGAATGAATCTATATCTTCAGGGGTGTAACCGACAGCCGTTAGAATTTCTTCCTTATGTTCGCCTATCTCGGGAAAAGTCAATTTGACCTCCCCCAGAGACTCAGAGAACTTAATGGGTAAGCCGGTTAACACCATGGTTTTACCAGAGTTCTTGAAATTATCCATTTTAATAATCATATCTCTCGCTTTCACCTGGGGATGCTCGGTCATCTCATCCAAGTCGAGAAGCGGGGTCACACAAATGTCAGCAGTGGAGAATGATTCGATCCATTCCTTCTGACTCCTTGCTTCGATCACTTCCTGAATACCTGCTATCATTTGTTCCTGCATGTCTGGAGTCATATGACAGGCGACGAATTGAGGCATTCCGATCCGATCACAAAACTCTTGCCAGAATTTGGGCTCTATAGCCCCTACACTGATATATTTTTTGTCTTGCGTCTCGTAAATGTGGTAGCAGGCAAAACTCCCTGTAAATAGTGACTTGCCCCTTTCGGGAAGCTTTTCCGACCCCGACCAGTCAGCCAGGGTGTAACCCAGGAGGCTGAGCAGCCCATCCATCATGGATATATCGCAATACTGGCCTTGCCCGGTTTGTTGTCGGTTGATCAACGCCAGGAGAATTGCTATTACGGCGTTCAAGGAGCCGCCGGCAGTACTTGCGATGGGTATGGGCGATAAGGCCGGCTCACTGCCTCTGGTTCCGGTTAAACCGGCCACTCCGGCCAGACTTACAATGTTCAAGTCATGCGCGGCTGTCTGCTGAAAAGGTCCGCTTGAACCAAAGCCGCTCAGGGCGCAATAGATAATACTCGTATTGATATTTCTTATGTTTTCATAGGAAAGTTCTAATTTATCCATGATTCCAGGTCTAAACGCATGTACAATGACATCACTCCCGGCGGCGAGTTTCAAAAAGATAGCTTTTCCTTCTGGGTGGCTTAGGTCTAGCGTGAGGCTTTTTTTATTTCTGTTTACACTATAAAAATAGGCGCTTTCTCCTTGAATGAACGGGGAAAACCATCTGCCCCGCTCACCATTCTTGGGCTCGATTTTGATGACCTCGGCTCCGTAGTCAGCCAGCACCTGGGTGCAAAAAGGGCCGACCATCATCATAGACAAATCCAGGACCTTGATGCCTGCCAAAGGAAATACCATGCCGACTTCCTCCATTCACAAGAGATTTAAAGGGAGAGTCCCTTCCTAAATTACTTATAATTATGGAAGATCAACGACAGTGGCGTCTACCCCTCAAGGTTCTGGTATCGTTCAATTCCCCAGGTCATGAGTAAATAGTATAAGGTCAGTGCTGCCAATCCGAAACATAGCAGCATAAAACCTGCGGCCAGGAAAGGGGAATGAATAAAGCGGATTACCATATAGAGAATAGCCCCACCCAGCAGCAAGGCAAATAGCATGGAAAAAACCACATTTAGATTCTGTTTAACGGCTTGCTGTTCATTAACCCATTCCTGTTTGGGGCGCAGAATATCGATCAACAATCCAAATTCAATAACTGGCGCCATAGCCACCAGGCTTACCAACACCAAAATGCTGATCAGGGAGATTGTTAGAGGAATTAGAATCCTGGCCGCTATGATTAGGAGAACGGCTCCCAGGGCTCCAAATACATAGGCGGAAAGCAATTTAGCCTGGATCTGTTTCTTATAGGGCAGGGGAATATATTTGGAGATGAAAAACTCTTTCCCTTCTCGGGAGAGGGAAGTAGCAGTGATGGCGTTGGAACCAGCCAAAAACATTACCAGGCCAATGATAGCGGCCATAAAAACGATCTGGCTTTGCGGTCTGGCCATCAGTCCTTCCCAGGGGATGGGACTGTTTTGTTTATGGGATTGAAGGAGAAAAGGAACAGCCAGTAAAACTGGCACCAGAAGGTTGGTCACAACACAATTAATAAAATAGGGAGGAGTTCTTAACAACAGGCGTATTTCTTTGCTCAAGTAAGATAGTGTGGCTGGAGCACCTTTACCCAATCGCTTATAGTCTTTACCCTCCAGCTCTTTCCGCCGTGTGGTAGTTTCACCGGAACCAACCAGTCCCTGAAAATACAACTTCTCACCTACCAGCCATGCCAGAACTACAGCCAGGAGTGAGAGACCGGCAAATTGCAGGAGATGCATCACCCCCACCGCGCTGCCGGCGTTGACCAGGGCCAAGCCCAAATACCGGGTGGAGGGGAAGATGCGGCTTATAAGGTTCATGAGGCCGTTTCGATCGCTGAGCAGGTTTTGAATGAATACCGGATCCATGGAGTTGGACCCTGACTTTTGAAAGAGGAACTGATACCCTATAGCCAGCGCTATAACCAACAAGCTGCCCAGGATTTTAAACAGGTCTTTGCGGCGGCTCAGGTTGGCAAATCTCATGACCACGACGGTAGGAATGGAAGCCAGGCTCAGCGGCAGCAGGGGGGTTAGCAGATAACCAATGAGAGCAAATACCCAGTAAACCAGAGAGGAACCGCTCTTGATCCCATAGACTAAGAGAGGGGGGAGTAAAAATGGCAGCTCGGTCAGATACTCATAACAAAGGATGACTGCAAAGCGGGCGCCTAAAACTTCCCAGCCCCGCAATGGCAAGGCCAGCAGGTTCTGCGTATCGGCAGCAAAATAGAAGAAATTGATGACATAAAATATGCCAAAGAAGAAGACGATTGAACTGACCATCACCAGACCCAGGGTTATGATCGCCCCTTCCTGTCCTACCGGAGCCAGCAGCTCAAAGCCCTGGATCAACAGCCAGGTATATAAATACACAGTGGGGGCCAGGGCGGCTACAAGGATGATACCCACCCCAAGCTTTTTCAGATATTTCACCCGGTTTTTTTTGTCTTTTATCTGCAGGGCCGAAATGCCAAAGTAATTAATTAAAAGCATTTTAAGCAAAGCCCAAAATCTACTCATTCTCAGTCATCTCCAGGAAGAGGTTTTCCAATGATTGGTTCTCCCGGGCATGGGCTCGTATCTCCTTCATACTGCCGCAAAAGACCACCTTGCCTTTGTTGATGATGGCCACACGGTCGCAGATCTTTTCAGCTACATCCAACACATGGGTGGAGAAAAAAACCGTCTTTCCGGCTTCAGCATGTTCGCGCATCATTTCTTTTAGATCAAAGGAAGAGCGGGGATCCAGGCCGGTCATGGGCTCATCAAGTATCCATACCGGTGGATTGTGCAGCAAGGCTCCGATGACTACGATCTTCTGTTTCATCCCGTGGGAATAACTCTGGATCTGATCTCCCACCGCTGCTGACATGTCGAAGCGCTTTAAGAGCTCTTGCATGCGCGAGAGCCTGAGTGCCGGGGGAACCCGGTACATATCAGCCATAAAGTTAAGGTATTCCATTCCACTCAGGCGGGCGAAAATATTGGGGTCGTCGGGTACAAAGCCGAACTGCATTTTGGCTTCCAGCGGATCTATCCGGATGTCCTTGCCGTTAATCTGAATCGAACCTTCATCGGCATGTAAGATTCCGATAATCATCTTGATCAGGGTGGTCTTACCGGCTCCATTGGGACCCAGGAAACCAAAAATTTCACCATTTCTGATGGAGAGACTGACTCCGTCTACCGCTTTATTGACTCCCCGGTTATAACTTTTGGATACTTTTGATATCTCTATCATGGAATTTTCCCCTTATCACGGCTTCAGTAGGCTGGATGGTGCATTCTACCTGCCAACCCCGTTGTTTTACACATATTTAGATATTGAGATCATAGCACGGCAAATCCGGGAATACAAATGGTGGAAATTCTATTTTTTGCGGGGAAACAGCATGTAGCCCAAACCACGCAGGGAGATGAGTATTTCAGGGTTTTTTGGATCACTCTCCAGGTATTTGCGCAAAATATTGATTTCGCTATAAAGTATATCCCGGCTGATATACGCTCCTTCGCCCCAGGCGTAGGTGATTAGTTCATCACCGGTAACTGCCCCTTTGAGATGCAGGGCCAGATAATGAAGAAGGCGGTATTGAATGGTTGACAAAGGGATGGGATTTAGGTCCTTCACCAATTCCTGTGTGTTCTCATCTAAAAAACACACATCTCCCAGGGAGATGTGCTTGGGTTCTGTGTCCATCGTATTGTATTTCCCTCATATAGCATCTCTTACGGTGCGATTCCCTTGATTAGCTGGTTGGGCATATCCATGATACGCTCCCCAGGACTATATTTTTGGCATACTTCTTCTCCAGTATGTATCAAATCGTCTATCAGTTCTTTCCGGGCTCGATGAGGAAGATCAGCCATTTCCTCTTGGAACAAACCCACTCCATAGATGAAGTGCTGAACCACTTTTTGAGGATTATGAAACAAGGCTGGGAAAGGAAGGATTTCTGTTATTAGAGAACTGATTCCCGCCTGGCCAAAAGAATCGAGTACTTCCTGAGCAAGGGGTAAATAATTCTTGGGATTATCATTTTGCGATGCCTTATTAAGCAGGGGAGCAAACCATTCCCGGAAAAAGGGTTTATCAAAGGATAAGCGCAAGGGATGGCAACTGGCTACCGTACCACCGGGACGGGTAACCCGGGCCATTTCTTTCAGAGCTTTATCCCGATCGGTAAAGTGTAAAAAGGCTGTTCCCAGAACGGCATCGAATGAATCGTTTTCAAAGGGCAGGTCCTCCGCTCTTGCCTCAATAAACGTAACCCAGGGAAAATCTTGAGCCTGGAGTTTACTTATAGCCCGCTTGATCATCCCCGCAGATGGGTCAATCGCCGTGATGCGGCCCTGAGAACCTACGCGTTCCGCCAGGCCCCCTTCAAAGGTGAAAGGACCGCTCCCGCAGCCTAATTCCAAAACCTTCATCCCGGGCTGGATGTCCACCCAATCCAGGAAATAACTGCGGGTATGTGAGGCATCAGGCCAAATCTCCTGGGCGATGACTTCGTAGTTGGTGTAGAGATTGAATTGAGATACATGGAGTTGACTGAGCCTGTTTTTAAAATAACCTGATTCTGCCAAAACTTTTTTTATTTGCTTGAAGAAGCGAAGCCCGGATTCCGTCAAGGCAATGAAGCGATGACTGTCCGCTACGCTCATTTGATAGAATCCTTCCATAACGCCCATGACCAGTTCATCGTCCAGGGAATAGTCAATCCAGGGCCGATGCCATTTCCCCAGCAGAAATTCACGCTCCGGGATTTCACCATAATAAGTCAAGGCATTCATGCTCTCATAGAGATTGATGATCCGGTAGAACTCCAATAAAGGACCCAATCCCTGGGAGCGAATGAACAATTCGATTCTACTTATGGCTTTTCGAGCAAGCTTTTCTCCTACATACAAGGTTCCGGTTTGTTCGTGGGCCATAGAAACGGCTGTAGAACTTGCGGTTTCATACAAGGCTTTCTGGGGAAAACCGCTGGGAATAGGAATGGTGTTAAAACTGCTAATGCGTACTTCATCGCTTAAAAGAGATGCTGCACAGCCACCAGCCCATTCGTTTAGAAATTCAAAAACACCGGGGTCAAAGCGATCTTGAATATCGATTCCTGCCAACCATGGACTAATAACAATTCTGGCATTGAGGAGGTCAGAATAAACCTGTTTTAATCCAGTATCATCAAGCAAGACCCTTACCCCCCTTTTTCCATTCAATAAACGGTTCAAATCTGTCTATTAATATAACATAATTGGGAATAATGGAAAACCAAGGCAAGAAGTGCCGGATGGAAGGAGATCAGGGCAGGAGGCTTCAAACCGCTCGAGAGGCCCTCAGGTGTTCTTTTAAACATGTGGGGAGTATGTCATAAAAAAAGAGGGGCTTGGGCAGCCCCTCTTACTTAATGCCGTATTTCCATCACACCGGTGGAGCGGCAATAATTTTTTTGGCAATTAGATCATCGATGCGGACCTGGTCATAGCCGAGACTGTGGAGCAGCTCCACTCCGTGTTCACCTAATTCAGGGAACTTAAGATTAAGAACCCCCGGGGTTTCTGACAGTTTAACCGGGACTCCGGCCAGAAAAACGTCTTTGCCCGTATTGTTTACATTCTCTAATTTCACAATCATTTCCCGGGCATTTAGTTGGGGGTGGCGGGTTACTTCTTCCAGGTCCAGAACCGGTGTAAGACAGATATCCAGGCCGTCAAATACCTGCAGCCATTGTTCCAGGGTTTTGGCTGCAATCATACCTTGAATTTCTTGAATCATGGCCGATTGCTTTTCACGGTTGTAGTGCAGTGGGATAAAATTAGGACGGTCGACGCGCTGGCAGAAGCCCTCCCAAAATTTGGGTTCTATAGCCCCCAGGCTTAGGTAGCGCTCATCCTGGGTACGGTAGACATTATAGCAGGCATAGCCCCCGGTTAACAGTTCCCCGCCTCGTTGAGGCAGTTTGCTGATACCGGCCCATTCCCCCAGGGTGTAGCACAGCATGCTGAAAGCCCCATCGGCCATGGCAACATCGCAGAATTGGCCTTTGCCCGTTTGAGAGCGGGCCAATAAAGCTAACAAGACTGCGATTACACCGTAGAGTGTTCCGCCCCCGATATCAGCTATTTGGGAAGCACATAAACCCGGTTCATCTGCTCTGCCGTTTAACCCGGTAATGCCTGTAATGCTCAGGTAATTGAGGTCATGACCACCAGTCAGCCTCCAGGGGCCGGTATGGCCATAACCGGTTATCGCGCAATGAATTAAAGCTGGGTTCTCCTGTTTCAGCACTTCATAACTCAAACCCAACTTCTCCATTGCACCGGGGCGGAACTGCTCAATCAACACATCGGCGGTGCGGATTAGGTCCTTGAAAATCATGCGTCCTTCTTCACTCTTCAGATTTACGCCTAGGCTTTTTTTATTGCGGTTGACCGTATAGAAACGGGAGCTCTCTTTACCCATAATGGGTGCCAAATAGCGGCCTTGCTCTCCGCCAACATCCTCGATTTTGATTACTTCGGCCCCAAAATCAGCCAGGATTTGAGAACATAAGGGACCGGGCAGGTATTGGGAAAGATCAAGTACACGGCAGCCTTCAAGGGGTAACGTCATGAATACTCCTCCTCTCGAAATCAGCAGGTCTTATCCTCGTAGATATGGTGTTAACGGTTTACATACTGGCCAGGGGAAGAATAAGACAAGTACCAGGGAATGCAACCAGGAAGGTGAAACATCGGAATTGGATGGTTCACACCGGTTTCTTGATAGACCGGAACCAGGAGATGGTCCGTTCATGCAAGAAAACCCACCCGCATACCTTGGTCGACTTCGTTGGAGAAGCTACTTTCAATATACAGCAGAATTGGTATTAGATAAAGGATTAGTTTTCGCAGTCCGCTTTTTCCAAACTCAGGGCATCGATTTTCCATATACTATTCTGACATAAGGCTTTTACAGAATAGACATATGCATCCTGGCTGGCATAGCAATTCGGATAAATGCAGCGGAAGATTATCTCATCGGGGTTGAGCTGATGAAAGGCAATCAGGGACTTATCATCTGGATGAAGGGTGGGCAGGCCTTCCTGAGGAATTAGGAGGAGTCGTTGTTGAACCGAATCCCAACAGGTGTAATTGGAGCAGATAGCATCAGCCAGATCGAAGGTGAAGCCCCCCTCTAGAAAGGAACGGGCCTGGTCTGGGGTTTGGGCCTGCACCAAAATACAGGAGCCATCCGGCCCGGGCTCGGACTGGAGAAATTGTTCATATAGCGCAAAGTCTCTGGTAACTTGAGTGAAGGCATCTTGAACTTCTGTTGGAGCTGATGATAAGGACTGAAAAAGCTCGGATGCATCACTGCCAGCCCATGCCGGCTTAGCAAACAAGGAAATGCTTATTACGATAAGCAATAGCAAAACTTTTTGCCAGAATCCCATAATGAAGCCCTCCCAGGAAAGAGTAGCCCCATTATATACCTTCCGCCGAATGCGGCCCCGAGAAAAATGAAAGCGGGCTTGACTTTATCCCGCCATGATCAGAGCATATTCCGCTTTAGGGTCGGATACCGAGAGAGATGATAAAAAAAGGCCGAAGAAAACATCTCCACGGCAGTCGTTATACCTCATAAAAGCATATTCCCAGAAGGCCGGGTCCGGTGTGAACACCCAGAACCGGACTGATATCAGAAGCGATAAGCTCATTAATATTGGGGAGATTCCGAAGTCTCTCCAGAAAGCCCTGGTGATCTTCCCGGGCTCCACCGTGCACTACGGCTAGATTGATCCTCGTGTTTTTCACTGCCTGTTCTACGATCTCCACCAATTTATCCACTGATTTTTTGCGCCCCCGGGCTTTGGCATAGGTGAAATATTTTCCTTCTTGATTTACGGATATAATCGGTTTAATATCCAGGAGGTTCCCCAGCATATTAGCAACGGCACCTATGCGACCGCCCCGGCGCAGGTATTCCAGGGTTTCGATAATATAGTAGACACGAACCTGGGGTTGTATTTGTTGGAGTTTGTCCAAAACACAGCGAAAACTCAGACCGTTGGCGATATTTCGCGCGGCATCCAAGACCATCCAACCAGTGCCGAAGGAAAGGGTTTTGGTGTCGACCACCTTTATTTTTAAATTGTCGATCTCTTGCGCCACCGATTTGACTGCTTCGCAGGTTCCAGAAAGTCCGCTGGATAGATGAATAGCCAGAACATGGGTAAATCCTTCGCTGCTGATCCGTTGCATGGCTTCCTTAATATCGTGCAGGGAAGGCATAGAGGTAGTAGGTATTTCTGCCGGCATGCGATCATACACCTGATCAGGTTCAATATCTACCCGGTCTGCGTAGGTTTTATCGCCATAGATAACCTTCAGAGGGAGGATCTTAATTCCGTAGCGGTTTATCAGGTCGCGGGGCAGATCACAGGCGCTGTCGGCCAGCAATGCGATCTTCTCTTTCACTTACATTGCCTCCTTGGGTAAGATATTAATAGTTTAATATTTATTCGCCAGGAGGGCAAAAGAAAATCGCAAGAAAACCGCAATAACTTGACAAGAAACCGCCTAGTGGGTAAAATCATCATGTAAAGCATTTGACCTTTACATGGAGGTGGGCCTTCCATGCTGGATAAAGTTGAGCGGATTGTCCTGTTAAATGATTTTTACGGGCCTCTGCTAACCGCGAAACAGCGGGATGTCATGCATCTCTATTACGAGAATGACTGGTCTCTGGCGGAGATCGCTCAGAGTATGGATATCAGCCGCCAGGCGGTGTATGATCTGCTTCATCGGGCTTCAGGAGCACTTGAAGACTATGAGACGCGCCTGGGTTTGATGGGAAAATTCCTGACCAGCCGGGTTCGCTGGCAGGAGATATATGATCTGCTGGAGAACGGGATAGACCATGAGCGAGTTCAAAGGGTTTTGGAGCTTATTAAAGAATTGAACGAATCCCTTTGAAGCGAAAAGGAGAGATAACGTGGCATTTGAGGGTCTTTCAGATAGACTACAGGATATATTTAAAAAACTGCGGGGCAAAGGCAAAATCAGTGAGGATGATGTTCGTTTAGCCATGCGTGAGGTACGGCTGGCCTTACTGGAGGCTGATGTCAATTTCAAGGTAGTTAAGGATTTCATTGCTCGTGTGAGTGAGCGGGCGGTAGGCCAGGAAGTTTTGGCCAGCCTGACACCCGGGCAGCAGATCGTGAAGATCGTATATGACGAAATGGCCCAGCTCATGGGTGGAGCCGAAACCAAGTTGAATTTATCTTCCCGCCCCCCCTCGGTGCTTATGGCTGTGGGGTTGCAGGGAGCAGGCAAGACCACCACTGTGGCTAAACTGTGCAGGAATTTGGTAAAACAGGGGAGGCGCCCTCTTATGGTGGCCTGTGACGTCTACCGGCCAGCCGCTATTAAGCAGTTGCAGGTCCTCGGAGAGCAGACATCCGTCCCGGTATTTTCAATGGGGCAGGCCAACCCGGTGGATATTGCCCGGGCTTCTCTGGAAAATGCGCGCAGCCTGAACCGCGACGTGGTGATTCTGGACACCGCCGGCCGCCTGCATATTAATGAAGAATTAATGGAAGAATTGGCCCTGATCAAGGCAGCGGTCAACCCTGACGAAATCCTACTGGTGGTGGATGCCATGACCGGACAGGATGCGGTGAATGTGGCCGAGTCTTTTAATACCCAACTGGGTCTTACAGGTGTCATTCTCACCAAACTGGATGGAGACAGCCGGGGCGGTGCCGCTCTGTCTGTTAAGGCGGTTACTGGCTGCCCCATTAAATATGTGGGTATGGGCGAGAAACTAGATGCGCTGGAAACCTTCTTCCCTGAGCGAATGGCTTCCAGGATTCTGGGGATGGGAGATATTCTCAGCCTGGTGGAAAAGGCTCAAGCAAATATGGATGAGAAAAAGGCTCGGGAGATGGAAAGGAAGATCCGCCAGCAGGAGTTTACCTTGCAGGATTTCCTGGAACAGATGCAGCAGGTGCGCTCTATGGGTCCTTTGGAGGAACTTTTAGGCATGATTCCGGGACTGGGAAAACAGATGAAAGCCATGAAGGGCGAATTTGATGAAAAGGAACTGGGCAGGGTGGAGGCCATTATCCAAGCCATGACCAATGATGAAAGGAATAATCCCTCTCTAATCAATGGCAGCCGCAAAAAGCGGATTGCCCGGGGCAGCGGCAATAAGGTCCAGGATGTCAACCGCCTGCTCAAACAATTCGAAGAATCCCGTAAACTTATGAAGCAATTTGCTGACATGGGTAATAAGAAAGGCAAACGGGGCGGAATGCCCGGCCTGAAATTCCCTTTCAGTTAAATGCTTGTGGGTGCAGGGTTTTGATTAAAGTTTCTGCTGACAGCAGGAAATTAATGATTTGATAGTAAGGAGGTGAATATGTGGCAACGAAGATCAGACTAAAGAGGATGGGAGCCAAAAAGAATCCCTTTTATAGAGTAGTAGTGGCGGATGCAAGGTCACCCCGGGACGGTCGGTTTATTGAGGAAATAGGGTATTATGATCCTACGACCAATCCGGCGACCGTTAAGATTGACGAAGAGAAGGCTCTGAAATGGCTTTCTGAAGGCGCAAAACCAACTGATACCACCAAATCTCTTCTACAAAAACAAGGAATTTTACTCAAATTCGCTGAAAGCCGCAAGTAAGCGGGGGGTGAAACTACATGAAGAACTTAGTGGAGTACATCGCACGAGCTCTGGTTGATAATCCCGAACAGGTCAATGTCGTGGAGACTGACGGGGACAGAGCGCTGGTTCTGGAGCTGCGGGTAGCAGGGGACGATATGGGCAAGGTAATTGGCAAACAAGGTAAAATCGCCAAATCGATTCGCACCATTACCAAGGCTGCAGCCGCAAAAGAAGGAAAACGCGTGGTGGTTGAGATTCAAAAATAGGGGTGAGCGGGCATGGGGACGGTTCTTTTGCCCGCTCAATTCTTTGGAATGTCTCTTCAACCCAAAGATCGTGATTCGGTATCTAAAGACAACCTCGCGGGCAAAAGAACCGTCCCCATGCCCGCACGGCTCAATCCTGCGGGGGTGGCGATATGGATAATGAAGGACTGGTTAGCATTGGCGTGGTCGGCGGATCCTTCGGGGTGCGGGGTGAGCTGAAAGTACTCCCTCTTACTGACTACCCGGAACGCTTTCAGGTCTTGAAGGAAATTTTACTGGTGGGGGGACCGAATCGGGAACGTCTCACCGTGGAAGAAAACAAACCTCATGGCCAGTTTTACCTGTTCAAGTTCCAGGGGATAAATGGGCGCGAGGCAGCTGAGCGTTATCGGGGATGGTACCTGATGATTCCGGAATCTGAAATCTATCCCCTTCCCGAAGGCTCTTACTACTATTTCCAATTAAAAGGCTTATCAGTTTATGATCGTGACCGTGGCCGCCTCGGAGTTTTACAGGATATCCTGGAAACCGGAGCGAATGATGTATACGTGATTGACTCTGAGCAATATGGGGAAATCCTTATTCCAGCCATCAAAGAGGTCGTTTTGAAAGTAGATCTGGAGCAGGGAGAGATGCATGTTCATCTTTTGCCCGGTCTTCTAGATTGATAGCATAACAACCACCTGAAGAGAGGAAGCCGCTGCTCGATGAAAATTGATATCCTGACCCTTTTCCCGGAGTTGTTTGCTTCACCCTTTGATTACAGCATCATTAAACGAGCCCAGGTCAAGGGGCTGATGGAAATTAACCTGATTAATATCCGGGATTTTTCTACCTCCAAGCATCTGCAGGTTGATGACTATCCCTACGGTGGAGGAGCAGGTATGGTCATGCAGGTGGACGTGCTGGCGAGCGCTCTCGAAGGATGCAGGGAACAGGGAACCCATATTGTTTATCTATCTCCCCAGGGGCCAACCCTTAAGCAGGAGAAAGTCCGTTCTCTGGCCCGGCTGGAACATCTGGTTTTGCTCTGCGGTCACTACGAGGGGGTCGATGAGCGGATTATATCCATGGTGGATGAGGAAATATCGATTGGCGACTATATTCTAACCGGAGGCGAAGTCGCGGCTATGGTAGTGGTCGATGCGGTAACGCGCTTGGTTCCTGGGGTTTTGGGCGGGGAACAATCCCCGGCAGAGGAGTCTTTCACGGAAACCCTCTTGGAATACCCGCATTACACCCGCCCACCGGTTTATCAGGGAATGGAGGTTCCAGAAGTGCTTCTTTCTGGACACCACGAAAACATTCGCCGCTGGAGAAAAAAACAAAGCCTCCTTCGCACTCTGCTGAAACGCCCCGACCTCTTACTACATAAAGATTTTGACCGGGAAGAAAGGCAGCTGCTGGAGGAAATACTATTTAACAGGGAGCGCTAATCCTTGAGAAAGTCTCGAGTCTTCATAGCCCTTTTGCACCACCCCATGTACAACAAGCGCATGGAGGTCATTACGACATCAATAACCAATTTGGACCTGCATGACATTGCCCGTACAGCGCGTACTTATGAGGTGGACGGGTTCTATGTGGTTCACCCGGCCTCCGGTCAGAGGCGTCTGGTGGAGGATATTATTACCTACTGGCAGCAAGGATTTGGAGGCAGCTACAATCCCGACCGACGGGAAGCCTTCCAAACACTGCGACTTGCTTCCTCATTGGATGAAGTTTTACAGAGCCTGAAGAAGGAAAGCGGGCAGGATATTATCACGGTAGCTACCGATGCCCGAATATACCCCAATACCGTTTCCTATGCCTATTTAAAGAAAGAAATCGAGGAAACAGACCGAACTTTCCTGCTTCTATTCGGCACTGGATGGGGCATGCAAGATGAATTGATGATGAAAAGCCATTATATTTTGGAGCCGGTGGAAGCCGGGCGAGGCTATAACCATCTCTCGGTACGGAGTGCGGTAGCTATCATTTTGGATCGTTTACTGGGAGAATTTTGGTTCGCAAGATAGTATTTTCTTGAGTCGCCCCGGGCGCTGTGCTATAATAGCTATGTTCTGTGTGAATAAAGGTGGTCCGCTGCATACTTATGCATGAACATCTTCTGGAAGGAGGTCAGTTGAATGCAAGACATAATTAGATCCATCGAAGAGGAATATGTGAATAAGGACCTGCCCCGTTTTGGCCCTGGAGACACGGCGCGCGTCCACGTGAAAGTTGTGGAAGGGAATCGCGAGAGAGTTCAGATCTTTGAGGGCACGGTCTTAAAGATACGCGGTGAAGGCCTTTCTCAGACATTTACTGTGAGGAGAATCACTTATGGGGTGGCAGTCGAAAGAACTTTCCCCATGCATTCGCCCCGCATAGCCAAGATCGAGATTACACGCAAGGGTAAGGTTCGCCGAGCTCGTCTCTTCTATCTGCGAGGCTTAATGGGCAAGAAGGCACGGGTAAAAGAAAAAGGTCGCTATTAAACAGCTGGGATGAAAACGAGGGGAGAATACCTAAGGGTATTCTCTTTTTTATGGTCAAGGGGGACGATCGTGGGCATTAACTGGTACCCCGGGCATATGGTTCGGGCAAGAAGGGAAATCGAAGAGAATATTAAGCTGGTTGATGTGGTGGTCCTGCTGTTGGACGCCCGAGCGCCTTTTTCCTGCCGCAATTTGGAACTGGAGGCCCTGACAGCTCGAAAGTCTCTGATTATGGTCTTGAACAAGAAAGACCTGGCCGATCCGAGCATGACCAGAAAATACCTGGATCTTCTAAAAACAGAAGGATGGTTGGCCGTAGCCACGGACTCCTTGCACGGTCAGGGAAACAAACCGGTTATACAGGCAATATCCCAGGCTTATAAACCTCTGGCCCAGGCCATGTTGGACAAAGGGCGCCGGGTTAGAGCAGCTCGCATTATGGTCGCTGGAGTGCCCAATACCGGCAAATCTTCCTTTTTAAATAATCTGGTAGGCAAAAAGATAGCCATCACCGGCGCTAAGCCCGGAGTAACCAGAGGGAAACAATGGATCAGAATCCGGGAAGATATGGAGTTCCTGGATACTCCCGGACTAATGTGGCCCAAAATTAAGAATCCTGAACAGGGACTTAAGCTGGCTTTGCTGGATATTGTCGGATCCAATGCCTACAATGAGCTGGATGTTGCGCTTTATTTACTTGCCTTATTGCAGGAAAAAGCCAAGCCCCAGCTCCAGGAACGCTTCCACATAAAAGAAACGGATATGAGTCCCCAGGAGATGCTTGCTTATATATCCAAACAAATGGGGCATTTCATCAAGGGCGGGGAGACCGATCCGGATAAGACCGCCCGCACTCTTCTACAGGAATTCCGCAAAGGTCGTTTAGCTCACATCAGCCTCGATTAACCGAGGCCTTTCAACATGCCTTGCTCATTTTCCCCCTACGCATGCATACATTGTAAATATAAATGAAGGAAAATTAGAAAAGCTGTTGTAACCATCGACCACAGTGAGTCAAAAATGATGCGTTGCTTGCTGACCTTTTGCCTAAAGGCAGTATGGCAAGATATACTAAATAACATCTTGACCTGCCTACCGCTACGTAGTCGGGAACGCCTTACATCCATCGGCCGAAGGCCGATCAAAGGGACATTCCTTACCGCAGAGGATATATCTCGAACTTCTAGCTATCGTCCGGATGACATTCTTACATCCAGCGATCGAAGGGCGCTCAAAGGGACATTCCTTACCGCTGGTTAATTGACGAATGGCTGAGGCAAAACAGTGCAAGACATGAAAAAGGCCAATTTGAGATGGCTGAAACCAGGGGAAGGTGTGTCCCTTAACCTCAGCAGGAAAAGGTTCGATAATTATAGAATAGAGTCTAAAATACCTGCCGTTTTTGGGTGCCAAGGGAGCAAAGGGCAATCGGGTAAACATTATCATAAGAGAAATCTTGGGGGGCCTGGGGCATGGATTCAATTGATCTTTGTATGGGTTGTATGAATGATAAGAAGGGGGCGCAAATATGCCCTCATTGTGGCTGGGTGGAGGGAACGCCGCCTGAATTACCGCAATATCTCGCTCCTGGATCATTACTGAGTGAACGCTACCTGGTGGGGCGGGTATTGGGTTATGGAGGGTTTGGCATTACCTATCTGGGTTATGATTTAATCCTCAATTCGAAACTAGCTATTAAAGAATATCTTCCCCAAAGCGTAGCCACCCGGGTGCTGGGCTCCACCACCGTATCTGCTTTCAACACCGGTGATGCTCAAGAGAATTTTGCCTACGGTTTGAAGAAGTTCCTGGATGAAGCTCGGGCTTTGGCTCAGTTTATGGATCATCCCGGAGTGGTCAATGTCCGCGATTTCTTCCCCGCCAACGGGACTGCCTACCTGGTTATGCAGTACATTGAGGGGATTACCTTTAAGGAGTACCTGCAGGAAAAAGGAGGAAGGCTTTCTCTGGATAAGGCCCTTGGTATTATGCTGCCCGCCCTGGATGCCCTGCGCGAGGTTCACTCTCGATCTCTACTGCACCGGGATATCAGCCCCGACAACATCTACATTATGACCAACGGTCAGGTAAAACTCCTGGATTTCGGAGCCGCTCGTTATGCGGTCGGCGAACAGAGCAAAAGCCTGTCGGTGATACTCAAAGCCGGGTATGCACCGGAAGAGCAGTACCGCACTCGGGGTGAACAAGGACCCTGGACCGATGTCTATGCCGCAGCTGCCACCCTGTACCGTGCTCTTGCCGGGAAAGTACCTCCCGAGTCCCTGGATCGGATGTTCAATGACAACCTGGAGCCCCCTTCTCAACTGGGGGTGGATATATCTCCTGCCGCCGAAGCAGCCCTGCTCAAAGGGCTGGCGGTGAGAGCCGAAGACCGCTTTCAATCCATCCAGGATTTCCAGGAAGCCTTGATGACGCAGGGCGACACAGTGGTCTCTGCCGTTCAGGTTTCCGATCCGCAAGAAGCTTTAACGGGAGCGGGTCAGGCTGGCGCAGCCCGTGAAACGGCAGCACCTGCACCTCCTTTATTATCATCCTCAACACCTGCGCCTCCTTCGCCGCCAAACCCACCTGTCGCGATCCCATCTTCAACCCCTGCGACTATGGGGCCGGGATCAGGGCTTTACGTGGGCCCTCCGGGTACGCCAATGCCCCAGAAAAAGAGCAGACCTTGGGGCAAGATTCTTATCGGGGTCGGGGTTCTTGTGGTTCTGGCTCTAGTCGGTTTTGTGGGGTTGTTTATGAGCATGGCCCACACCAATGGACATTTAAGCAATGCGGATGGCAGTCAGTATGATGGTAATTTAGCCTGGGGGGTTCCTCAGGGTCAGGGAGTCATGACTTATTCCAGCGGTGAGAACTATGACGGAGAGTTCAAAAGTGGGAAGAGAAATGGATACGGAAAACAGACATTGAGCGATGGCAGCGTCTATGAAGGGGAATGGCAGGATGATCAGCGCCAGGGTTCAGGAACATTAACGATGAAAGACGGCACCCGCTACAAAGGGAATTGGCTGGCGGGGCAGTTGAATGGTCAGGCAACAATAACCTCAACCAATGGCAGAAAGTATACGGGGGAGGTAAAGAACGATAAGGCCGAAGGCAAAGGGGTTCTGGTCCTGCCTGACGGCACCAAATACGAGGGAGACTGGGCCAATGACTACCCCAATGGAAGCGGCGTCTACACCTATCCAAACGGTAATCGCTATGAAGGGCAAGTTAAAGATGATAAGTATGAGGGGCATGGTGTTCTTACTTATGCCAACGGCGATCGTTATGAAGGTGAATTCCGGGAAGGTAAGATCACCGGGCAAGGTACAGGCACCTTTTCCGATGGTACGGTCCTAACCGGACAGTGGCAGGACAGTAAGTATGTTGGACCATAGAAGCAAGAAAAAGAGCCTACTTATATCATAACTGGTTTTTAAACCGGTCTATGTTCAGAAAAGCAGGCATCTCCTAAAGGAGTTGGATTCCATCCCGGAGTCTTCGACTCCGGGACAGACCGTTGACAAAAGCGAATCTCATCGTTATTTCAAGGGTTAGTTAATAGGCACGTGACCGATTCTGCTCACCCCTGCCCAGGAACTCCGGAATTTAGGCATTTACCATTTTTGTCACGTGGAATTACCAATATAAGTAAAACGAGGGTTGATTTAACCCCCAGTCTTCTTTTGGTTATTGATATTACAGTGTTGTCTTAGCAAGAATCTTATTTACCAATGTTATAGTCTTCCTGATACTAAATTTACGGACTGAGGTGTTCTACAATAAATGATTTCTCGGTTTTTTGAATGTATACTTT
>DATMYR010000040.1:0-97204 GCA_035560815.1 Syntrophomonadaceae bacterium
GTATAAAAATATTATGAGTTCACAATATGAGGGAGATGTTGTTATGGAAAGCGAGGCTGGTCCCGGGCAGGGAAGAATGGAAAGAAAGAAGCAGGAACTGCGGAAAAAAATCATTACAGTAGCTATGAACCTCTTCGAACGCCAGGGTTTTGGCACTACCACGATGGAGCAGATTGCAGAAGAAGCGGATATCGCTCGCAAAACCCTGTATAACTATTTCCCTGTGAAAGAGGCTATCGCTGACGAATATGTAAGAGATGTTTCTCGGGGATTAGCTGAGAAAACATTTGAGACTTTGGGCAGGCTGCCAGACACCCGGACGCGCTTGCTGGAGGCACTGAATAATGCCTATGGCTGGGTGGAAGTAAATCCAGAGATTACAGGTGTCGTTCTGGCTTACCGCTTTAAGACCAGCTATCAAGCCGGGAAAAAGTTGGAGCCAACCGGCACCGAAACGGTTATGGCCGAGATCATCCGTCGGGGGCAGCAGAGCGGTGAAATCGAACCTGGCATTTCGGCTGAACTAATGGTCCTGTATTTAGACATGCTGCGCGGCACCATGGTCATGGAATGGCTGAAGAATCCTTCCGGGGTTAAGCTTGGTGATAGAATTGCCCAACTGGTGGACATGGTTCTTTATGGCATAAGCACCAGGTGAGGTCACGCCGAATGTACATCCATATATTGATGAGGGAGTGGGGAGGATAATGGAAATAATAGGGAAACATTTTTTAAGCTGGGAAGAAGCCTGGCAGACCGGCAGTGAACAGGTAGGAGGCAAGGGCTGGAATCTGGCCCGTTTAGTCCGTTTCGGCTTCAATGTTCCAGTGGGCGGGGTTCTCACTACAGCAGCCTACTGGGATTTCTTAAACTATAACCAGTTGACGGAAATGGTAGACACCACCGCGCAGACGGTGACCAGCGCCAACCTGGGCGAAAGCGATGGTCTATTAAACGCTTTAAGGGAACGGATTAAATTCGGCTCGCTGCCCGCGGAAGTTGTGGAGGAAATAATCCACCGCATAGATAGACTGGGTATGGCTGATAAAGCCCTGGCTGTCAGGTCGTCAGCCTCAGCCGAAGATTCGGCCCGAGCCTCCTTTGCCGGTGTCCATGATTCCTATCTCAATGTCATCGGCCGGGAAAACATATTGCAGGCGGTCAAGGACTGTTATGCTTCCTTATGGACACCCCGGGCAGTGGCTTACCGGAGAAAATTAAACATCTCTGATCAGGAAGTCCTGCCCGCGGTGGTGATTATGGAAATGGTTGATGCAGTATCGACCGGAGTGGCTTTTACCTGCGATCCCAAGACCGGCCGCCGGGATCGAATGGTCATCCAGGCTAATTTCGGACTGGGTGAAACAGTGGTTAGCGGGGCGGTTGACCCTGATCTTTACTATATGGATGCCTCCGCTTATGATGTTGTTCCCCATGTTATGGAAAAAGGAATCGGATCCAAAGCAGGAATGACCCGGGCCTGCTTAGGCGGTGGAACGGTATTTGAACCATCCGGTGAAATGGCCGGGCAGCAGGTGCTGGCCGATCAAGATATGGAAAGACTGGGCCTGCTGCTCCTGCGGGTCTTTGAAGCCCTGGGGGAAGGCGAACAGCACCAGGATGTGGAATGGGCTTTCGATGGGCGGGAATTTATAGTACTCCAGGCCCGGCCGGTGACCGCCATGCCTTCCTATACCTTTGAGCCCATAAAAAACAAGACCCAGATATGGTCCAATGGCAATTTTCGGGAGGCTCTTCCTATGGTTTTATCGCCCCTTCAGCGCCGCTTTTTAAAAAACATTATTGACACTATCCAGTATCATATCTTTGCCGATGCCGGCTACCCTATGCCTGATGGTTTCCAATTTTCCCGATTTTTTCAGGGCCGATTGTACTGCAACATGTCTGCCCTGCAGTGGGCCCACTACGATTCAACAGGGATGATGCCTGGAGATTTTATTCCATTTTGGGGAGGACACCAGCCGGCGCTGGAAATAGAGGATCCCAATCCTTTTCTGGGAGAGATGGGGCTGGAGCGGCAGCGACGGGGAATGCGTGGATTTGCTGTTATAATGGATGCTGCTGCCCAAGTCAGCGATACTTTTGCTCAGGTTCAAGCTTCCATTCGAAACCTGATGGGAAAAGGAGTTGAAGACCTTACAGATCGGGAATTCTTGGATAAATATAACCAGTTGGGCCGAGTTATCAGCGGCTATTGCGAAAAGTATCCTTTTCTCAGCAGTGTAAACGCTATAGCGTTGGTGGGCTTGATGCAAAGGCTGACAGGATTTTTCGGACCGCGCACCCAAATGGTGTTTAGCAGCCTGATGGTGGGGGGAGAAACGGCCAGCACCAGCGCAGACCATGGCTACCGTTTAATAGAACTGGCTCAGCTGGCTGGTCAGGATGAAGCAGCCTGCCGGTATTTAAACAGCGACTCTTTTGATCCACTGGCTTGGGAGGCGCAGCTCCCAGAAAAATCCCGCTTTAAGCAAGGCTTCCGCTCCTTTATTCAAGAGTACGGGCACCGGGCGGTTTACGAACTCGATATCGTCAATCCCCGTTGGAAGGAAGACCCCTCATATCTACTGGATATTATCAGGAGCACCATGGCCAAGACCGACTTTGATCAATGGAGAGCCGGGCAGAAGGAGACATTTGAACGGGCCTGGCAGGAAGTTGTGGAAAAGATCCCTTCTGATCTGCTTGAGGCGGTTCAGCAGGGAATTAAGGATGTCCACAATGGGGATGAGATCAGAGAAATGACCAAGTCGGTGCTGACGATGGCCCTGGAGCCCTACCGCCTCATGGCCCTGGAATTAGGCAGGCGGTTAAGGCATCGGGGCATAATCAACCAGGTTGAAGATATTTTCTTCTGTACCTGGCCAGAGCTTTTCTCTATCTTGAATAGGGAATGGGTCGGACAAGGCTTGTCGAATCTTGTTGAGTCCAGAAAGGCCAGCCAGAGGGAAAAAGAGGACCTGGCTGCGCCGGATGTTATCATCGGAGAAAAACCGGTCTATTCCCAGCCGATTATCCAACCTTCCGGTGATTATTTGCTGGGCGTGGGCGCGGCTGCTGGCAGATCTTCCGGCTCCGCCCGACGGATCAACCATCCTGGCCAGGGAAACCGCCTGCAGATGGGCGAAGTCCTGGTTGCCCCTTCTACCGATCCGAGCTGGACACCTTTGTTCTTAAAAGCCTGCGCAGTTGTCATGGAAACAGGGGGCTTCGGATCTCATGGCGCGATCGTAGCCCGGGAATTTGGCATACCTGCTGTAGTGAATGTGCCGGGAGTTATGAAAGCCATTCATGACGGTCAGACTGTCCTGGTAGATGGGGATGAGGGGAAGCTCTATCTTCAATAGGAGTATTGGAGGGCAACGGACGGCTTATGGCCTGACCGCTGATCTGTCCCAAAGGAGTTGATCCTTGTGTATCCTCTGGTCAATGAACAACCTATGCTGTTTGTTCAGTAGTCATAAGATGAATAAAGATTTCCACCAGGCCCGGATCGAATTGGCTTCCGGCACAAAGTTGAAGCTCTTGCAGGGCATGCTGATGGGATAAGGCCCGCCGGTAAGGCCGATCACTTGTCATTGCCTCATAGGCATCGCAAATGGCTAAAATGCGGCATTCCAGCGGTATCTCCTTCCCGTGTAGTCCCAGGGGGTATCCCTGACCATTCCACCACTCATGATGTTTTAAGATCCAGTCCGCCACTGGTTGCAGATCGCTTGCCGCCCTGGCAATACGGTATCCGATCTCGCTATGGCGCTGCATTTCTGCTCGTTCTTCTTCTGTCAGGGTTCCAGGTTTTAATAAGATGGAATCAGGCACTCCCACCTTGCCAATGTCATGGAATTGACCCAACAAACGGAGATCAAGCAGCGCGCTGCGGGATAGCTCCAGAGCCTCGCCCAGAGTAATAACCAGGTAGTCTATGCGTTCCACATGATGGCTGGTGATTAAATCACGTTCCAGTAATGCTTGCATGAGGCCGGATATCAGGCCGCTATGCCCGCTCTGATGACTGTGCAGCTTCTCCCGGTACATGTTGTTATCAGCTTCCCGGAAAAGATCCGCCATGCTCATTGAGGAATCCAAGCGCAGGGCAAACCCGATGGAGATATCCAGTGGCATATCCGGCTCCCTTTTACTGTGCTCCACAGCCCGTTCTTTGATGGCAGCATAAATTGACTCCATTTGTGCATGGTCACAGGCCGGGATAATTACGGCATACTCATCACCGCCAATGCGAGAAATGATGCTATCTTGATCGGCGCAACCCTGAATAATTTTAGCTGCCGTGATGATCAGGCCATCTCCGGTACTATGACCGAGGGTGTCATTAATAAACTTGAGTCCATCCAGATCGCAGATCATCATGCCTATTGGAAAAGCTTCTGAACCTTCCAGGGACATCATTTCCTGTTCAAAATAGGTCCGGTTATATAAACCTGTTAAAGGATCGTGCAGACTGATAAAGCGGATTTGCTCCTCAGCCTCCTTGCGGGAAGTCACATCACGACCCACCAGGACTGCTCCCGTCACCTGCCCGTTGTCATCAACAATTGCATTAATCATGGATTCCAACCACATGTAAGAGCCGCTGGCGCTGCGGCAGCGAAATTCACAATAACCAGGCAAACCGGACTCGATCACCTGGAGTAAAGATTTCTCAACCAGGTCGAAATCTTTGGGATGAACCAGAGTGGGATATCGTTTGCCGATCAGTTCCTGAACAGTATAGCCCAGAACCCGTTGATAGGACGGGCTTAGATAAAGAAACCGCTGGGAGCAGTCCACCTGGGCTACCACATCCAGCATGTTATCTGTGATTCGGCGAAGCTGTTTATCGCTATATAGCAACTGCAAGTGTGTATGCTCCAAGTCAACCAGCATATGGTTTATCGATGCTGCCAGCTCACCCAGCTCATCTTTCCCCCCGGTGCTAACTCTGGAGCCAAAACCCTCGTCACTGACAGTCTTCACTTCACGGCTTAACTTAAAGAGCCGGGCTAATACCAGTTTTTCAAGAAAAATGAGGGTTAAAGCTCCAAAAAATAAACCGATTAAGCCTACAAATAAGGCGGCGTAGAAGGTGGTTGACTGCCCCTGTAAAAAGATATCCCGGGGAAGCGTTACCCGTAAAGCCAGGGCGGGATTCCCAAACATGTCGGTTAGTGTTGTATAACCGGCAATGAGATTATTATCAAGAATATGAACGGCAATAGGCTGTGCTGGGTTTATGTTGGTAAAAGCTGTCTGGTAATCCGGCAATGCGCTGATTCTATTTAATTCCTGCAGGCTTAGATCCAACTGTGTATCATGGGCCAGGCGCATCATGAAAGCGGCATCAAGGTTGCGCCCCACCAAAAGTGTGCCCCGGACTTTACCCTCCTGATTACCTGGAAGAATAGGATAGGAAGCCATCATTACAGGTGTTTCAGGCAAGACGAGTAAACCGGTTTGTGGATTGGGGGAGCTGTCATTTCGCAATAGCTGGGGATGGGTTTTCAATTCCTCAAAAAGGCTGGGTGGTATCGGCGCAGGGCTGCTGGATCTCAAATCGAATCCCTTGGCGTAGACAATTTGACCTTCATTATTGACGAATATCATAAGATTTACTTTCAAATATGTAAAGGTGGAATCGGTCATATTGGCATCGATAAAATCCGGATTTTTATCGGATATATATTTACAGAGGTCATCCCAGTAAGCCCGGTCGGCGGCAATGGATTGTAATGACCGGTTCTCATTGGCAATCGCGGCCACCGCGCGATCCACATTTTTCCGCACATCCGTGTTTTCCAAATCGTTCAGTTGGGACAGCAAGGTTAGTTTTAGGGTGAACCACATAGCCAGCGACAGAAGCACCAGCGCTGCGGAAACAATCAGAATGTTTTTGCGCCACAGATTCAAAATTGTACCTCCAGTTTAACTCACCCAGGATAGTAATTTTCAGGACATACTTTAAAGAACAACCGACAGGCGGAGAACGCCCCTTTGCCTCGTTCCCCTGTTTTCAACTGAGATATTTCATGGTTGGACGATTGGCATGCTCATTTTCCGTATATTGCTTACCTAGTACTCTGTTAACCCTAATTCTATACATAATCGTCGGTTAAATTTTCGCATGACTGCGTTGTTGTCAATCGCAATACGTCCAGTATTGCTCATTCTCCGACGGCTATGGATGGTCTAGTGTCGCGGTGCCAAGGATGGCAAGGAGCGACCGCCTTGTCCTACAAAAATTACCCTCGACGAGTAATACACAGTATTAGGATTAACAGAGTACTAGTCACCTGCAAAAGCTGGCTTATTACTCTTATCGTTAACCGGAGAGTTTTTCTTTGTTATCGTCTTGCGAAAAAAGCCTTTCTCACAGGGTGTGAACAATGTAATAAGACGAGAAGTCTTCCCCCAGCGCACCTTCAAGCCTATTGGACCTGGGGAAAAGCCGGTGGTTTATATCTTCATCGTTCAACCCTTGTGCGCGTAAATCCCTGATCCGCTCTTGGAGCTGGAGCAAATAATTCAACTTCCGGACCAGTAATTCCCGGCCGTTATTAAAAATTCCGCGATGCGTGCAGAACACTGTTCCAATATCGAAATCTAAAAGTTTCTTTATTGATAACAACATTTCGCCCAAATCCTCTTCATAGAAAACACTGGCGGGCTTTAAATTGGTTAAAAGATCACCGGAAAATAGCCATCCTTGCTTTTGCTCATACAGCACATTGTGACAACGGCAGTGTCCTGGGGTGTCAATAACCTGGAAGAGGTGTTTGCCGGTGCTGATAGTAGGCGGTGCCGGAACTGCCTGGAATGCCCGCCTTTTCCCCCACAAATCCAAGCGGTACTGTGCCAGATCGGGCTCCCGGAGGGCCTCCTCAATCGATCCTGGGTGTAAGTAAACTGGTGTTTGTTTGTTTTCATGCATCCAAAAAGCCATGCCGGCATGGTCTTCGTGAAGATGCGTTAAAAACACCTGATTGATGGTATGAGAATTAAAAAAGCCTATAGATATGCTTGCCAGAGATGACGGACCGGTATCGATTAAAAGTCCATCGACCAGATAATAGAAAACATTCATGATAAAAGGGGGATCCCAGGGCATTTCTCGAATCGCCTTCATATATAAAAGATCATCAAAACTGAAAATCAGATGGTCCCTCCTCCCCTCAAGCTACAAAACCCAGGAAAAACAATAATTGCTGGATTCAATTCAAATTATGCCAATATCGAATTCCTTAATCAAATAAGAATTTTTAAGCCGGGAATCATTTTAAGGCTTTTTCTCAAGATCTAATATGAGGCATGATCTTTTTGTTTAAACCTAATTCGCTATTATTGGTATGCTCAGACAATCTCTAAGCCAAATCTAATAAGGGAATAGTATAGTCAAAAAGAATGTCATGGCTCATATACTGCCGGAAAGATGCTCATAGAAGGCATGATTTCGAGGGTTCGGGTTCTTAAAGATTTCAAGAGTTGAGTGCTTGGTTCGATACTTGGGCATCTCAATTTCTATAGCACCCGCATCATTCCGATGAGAAAAATCTATCTCTCGCCATCTTCTGACCATAATGCTAGGATGGAAAAGGCTTGAGTTCTACAATATACTACATGACGGGAAACGGAGATGATAGGAAGTGAAGACCGTAGCTGTAATGCAGCGCGAATTACAGGAGAACCTGCGCAACTATAAGACGGCATTTTTGCTTATGTTCATTTTTGGCGCAATTTTGATGGCGCTCTATACTGAGGTGGGTCCCACCGCCAATTCCAAGAGCGTGCTCGACCCCTTCTTTGAATTATTTGCCATTCTTTGCCCTTTGATTGGCATTTTGACAGCCATGGACGCCGTGGTTGGCGAAAAAGAGAAGGGCACCCTGGAATTGGTCCTTTCCAAACCGCTGCCCCGACGCTCCCTGCTATTGGGCAAATTCTTTGCTTATGTGCTGATGATCGTGCCACTGCTGGCGGCCGAACTCATTGCCGCCTATTTCTGGGCACAGGTTTCCGGCATCTCACAGTATCGTTGGCAGCTTCCTATGCCCCCCTTCAGTCAATGGATGACCCTGGTGGCCATTGTCACCTGTGTGTCTTTGCTGTTCCTGGCTGTCACCACCCTGATCTCCATGTTTGCACCAACTACCGCTACTACGGCTCTCTGCGCTCTGGTCTTCATGGCTCCCGCCCACCCGCTGGGGGGAGAATTCCTGAGACAGGTGGGCCTGCGTTTGCATATTGACAGTTTTGCCGGGTTGCCAATCCCAGTAAAATTTTTTCTCAGTGTTTTCTCCATGTTTCAAAAATACGCTCTAAGCATTCCTGGTGACGCCAGACTGACCTGTGTTTCCCTGCTCATCATGACGGTTGCGGTCCTGTTTGTTGCCAGTTTCATTTTTGAGCGGCAAAACGTAGCCTTCAAGAACTAGTACTACAAGGAGGAAGCACGATGAACGATTTTGCAGTTGATGTTCAAGGATTAAGTAAATGGTATGGACAACTAAAGGCAGTAGATAATGTAAGTTTTCAGGTCCACAAGGGCAGTTCTTTCGGCTTGCTAGGATTAAACGGGGCTGGTAAGACCACCACCTTTAAAATGATGGTGAGTTTAATCCGGCCGAACAGTGGTACAGCTATCGTTTCAGGCTATGATGTAGTGAAAGCACCCATGAAAGTGCGTTCCCACATTGGTTATGTGGCCGAGAATCCAGCTTTTTATACCCGGATGACAACGCAGGAAACGCTGCGCTATGTATGCCGCCTATTGGATGTTCCGGTGAACGATCAGAACCGGCGCATTGATTATGTGCTGGGATTGGTGGGTTTGACGGACAAGAAAAGTGCCCTGGTTGGAGGTTATTCCCGGGGAATGCGGCATCGTTTGGGGTTGGCCCAGGCATTGCTTTCCGAACCCCAGGTTTTGTTTCTGGATGAGCCCACCCTGGGACTGGACCCACTGGGTGCTAAGAACATGCGAGAATTAATTCTGCGGCTGCGCCAGGAAAAGGAAGTCACGGTGCTAATGTCCTCACATGTGCTTCCGGAAGTGGAAGCCATCTGCGACATGGTTGGCATCTTCGACCACGGCCGAATCGTAGCCATGGACACCATTGATCATCTGCGCAGCACTGCCAGCGACAGCTTGAATATAGAACTTGTGATGGCTGAATCGAATGAGGAGGTGCTTCAAGCCTTGAGGAGCATCCCCGGAGTTATCCGGGCAGAAGCCTTGGGGGTGCGACTGGATATCACTGCCTCAAAGAATGAAGATCTGCGCCCTCGAATCATGCAGGAGGCCCTGGCCAACAACGCTAAAGTTCTCTCTTTTGGCCTCAAGGAGAGCAGTCTGGAGGACATTCTGCTGCATCTTGTTAAAAGCCACGGCAGCGACCTTCCAGAGCAATCTTCACGTTTGAATCCTGCTTCGTTTTTTCGAATGACCCGCAAGACTAGGCGTTAAGATCCCTGCAGTGTACAATGGAGTTGAGCGGTGATAATAGTAGGGGGGGATAAAAATGGAAGACTTCTTTATTAGATTCAAGAAGTTCGCGGTAGTTGGATTGTCTGGCAATCCCAAATCTTTTAGCCGGGGTGCCTGTAATTTTTTAAAATCCCAGGGCTGCAGCATTTATCCGGTTAACCCCCATGTGGGAGAGATTGACGGTCAAGCCTGTTATAGCTCTTTGGATGCCATTCCTGAGGTGCTGCAAGCGGCTATTTTTTTCACCAATCCCCGGGTTACTGTGGAGCAGCTGGAGTTGTGCAAAGAAAAGGGAATTACCAGGGTATGGTTTCAGCAGGGATCTGCTGACGATGCAGTGATTCATAGAGCCAAAGAACTGGGTCTTCAGTACAAGAATTCCTGCGTGTTCCTTCACCAACCCAACGCTGGATTTCCTCATAACTTTCACCGCTTGATAAACAAAGTCTTCAGAATTGATATGTAAGAAAACACGGTGTAGACTGTCTCACCGGCTGACACCGACCATACCATAATCTACTAAAACCCCCAGTATACAATATTCTTTGATAAATCCTATTGCTGAATGAACTAGTGAAGGTTTAAACTAATGCTCGTACAATAAAATATATTATGCAAGCAAAGTTGCTTGACCCCTAATATCTGGGGGTTGGAGCAGCTTTTTTTTAATCCCGCAAAAGTTTAAGGCCGAATCCCCCGGTGTATGGGAAGTGGGCGTTCTAATTCCAGCATGAAGGAGTGACGTATCTTGTCCGTGAGACTAGAAGAAGACAGCAAAACTTTTGAACAAGCCGATCTTTTATTGGAAGCGATGAACCAGATCGCCGCAGGTCAAATCGGAGATCCTGTAAAGATGGAAAACTTCTCGGGAATTTGGCTAAAGCTTGCAGCCAGTACTGAGGCGATTCGGCAATTGGTATTCAATTTCTATTGTGAGCTGCAGGTCACTGACGCCCAGGTGGCGTCTAGTAAGGAACAAATCGGTGAAACAATGAAAATGGTGGATGGTTTAGCCCTGGCCTTCCATGATCTAAAAAGTGACGCGGCGCAGATGGAAAGGGACACTCAAGGGCTTAACGACACTCTGAATTCAGGGCAAAGCACCATTGAGAAAACCGGTGCGGTGATAGAATTTGTTCAGGCTTCCTCAGATGAGATTAGCAGGATTATGCATGATGCCAATGACCGTCTGGATGCTTTAATTCCCGTAATTGGGCAGACTGACAATATTCTTGCCCAGATTGATCAGATCAACAACCATATCAAAATGTTGTCTTTTAACGCAGCGATAGAGGCCGCCCGGGCGGGTACCCATGGCAGCGGGTTCACTGTGGTTGCTCAAGAGATGAAGAGGCTGTCTGAACAAAGTTATGATAGCGTGAAAAAGACAGGGAAGATAACTGGCCAGATGAAAAGAGAAATTGAACAATTGGTCACCACGATGAACGGCAGTCAGGAGCAGGTGCACGCTACGTTTACAAAGGTGTACCGGGAAGTGAAAGGAAACTTACAGGCCCAACAACACACAGTCAGCGAAATAATAGGCGATATTGCAGACAATAAGGAAAAAATAGAGCGTTATACCCAACAGCTAAACCGGCAGTTTTCACTATGGGTAGACGCGTTGGACAGCCTGAAAACCAGCTCCAGGCTTTTCGAAAAGATTGAAGAAGCCCTGACTACTACCCTGGCCAAGGTGGCCCCAAACGGCGCAGTCATACGGGAGGTGAGCGATGACAGCCTCTCTTGGATCCTTGAGCAGTTGCAGGAACTGGTTCATCACGAAGCGATTCGTGATCTAAATCCTTTTCGCCATAAAGAGGTGCTTTCTTCGTTTTTCAACCAAAGAAACAGCACTGTGGAAGCAATCTACACAACGAATGCAGAGGGGAGTTTTTTATTCAGTGAGCCTGCAGCCGGCCTGGCTAATGCCAGGGTCCGCCCCTGGTGGCAGGAAGCCATGGCGGGGAAAATATATAAATCTCCGATCTACATTTCAGCCATCACGCGCAAACCTTGCCTCACCATTGCACTGCCCATCCCTGGTCGGAATGGCGGGGAATCAGGAGTGTTGGGGGTGGATTTAACTGTGCGCGGATAAACCCGGAGTGAATATAATAAACCTATTGAATGAAGAACGGATTAGGCTTTTTTTCAGCCCCCGGAACAAGTATAGGTGAGCCCACCACGGAGAAGTCTCTGTGGCTGCTCTCCTGGCAAAAAAATAGGTACTGTTTCCAGTACCTTAGAAGAGGAGTGTTTTTAGTTTTCAACCAGCACAATGGCCGGACTTTCCGCGTTGAGCATTCTTGATGATCACATTTTCACCCAGGTGTTCCAACAGCCATCTCTGGCGGTTTGAATCCTTTTCTACGAGGGAAACCTCGTAACCATTGCTTCTCATCATTTGCGTAAGGTTATAAATCCGATCAAGGTTATAACCAATTTTTCCTCCCCAGTTAACAATCACGTGCATCATTTGAACACCTCCTGAATATTGATATCTTAATCTGTTCAACGATTTTAAAAACATAAAGTCCCCGTAATCTTACGGAGACTTCATTGTCCCGGATGAGCAGCCTGGTTCTTAAAAATACACAATCTCCGTATCAAATACGGAGACTTCATTGTCTACAAAAGAGTGTGCTGCAACATATCAACTTTTTTACAATAATACGCTTGTTACCAGCAGAATACAACCCATTGAGCAAGAGTATACAGGTATTCTTTTGTGCAAAACTTATTACATGGTAGGTTCGAGAGAAATGAAAAGCTTGCTGTTATGACGTTAAATGATGGGAAATAGGCATTGACCCGAACCACGCCGAAAAGTATAATGTATACCATATCTAAAAACAACGATGATAGGGCTTAGTAAGCGGTCCTGCTGCACTCAGAGAGCCGCCGGTTGGTGCGAGGCGGTCGAAACGGAATGCTGAACTCTCCCTTGAGTTGCCGACCGAAATCGTTAGAGAAAGTAGGCTCGGACGGGGACTTCCGCCGTTAAAAGGAAGGGGATATCGGATTAAACATCCCGTATCCTGTGGAGAGAGCGGCTTTTGCCGTTAAATTGAGTGGTACCGCGGAGTGTAACCCTTCGTCTCATGATTGTGAGCGAAGGGTTTATTTTATGGGCGAAAAAAGTGTTGCCTGTCAGGAGTAATTGGCTATGAAGGAGGTGGTTTCGATGGAATTAGATCTAGGTGACCTTAGAAACAATCATCAAATGGTAATTATGAAGGAGGACTTAAAACATGGGGAAGCTGTATATTTTCGATACCACCTTACGAGATGGAGAACAATCCCTGGGAATCACCCTGAATGTTAAGGAGAAACTGGAGATTAGCCGCCAACTGGTCAAACTGGGCGTGGACATTATAGAGGCCGGCTTTCCAGCCTCTTCTCCCGGAGATTTCGATTCGGTGCAGACCATCGCCCGGGAGATAAAGGGAGCAAGCATCTGCGGTCTTTCGCGGGCTGTGGAAAAGGATATCGATGTCTGTGCCCAGGCTCTACGTGAAGCCGAACAACCTCGGATTCACACCGGAATCGCCGTTTCTCCTGTGCATATGGCAAAAAAATTGGGGATGACTCCCCAGCAGGTGATTGAAGCTTCAGTAGCAGCGGTTAAGCGAGCCAAAAAGTATGTCAATGACGTGGAATTTTACGCTGAAGACGCTTTCCGCAGTGAACGCAGATTTCTGATTGAGATCCTGGAGAAGGTCATAGCAGCAGGAGCAACGGTGGTAAACATTCCCGATACGGTAGGGTATGCCACCCCCTGGGAATATGGTGATTTGATATCCTATGTGGTAAGCAATGTAAAAAATATTGACCGGGCAGTAGTCAGCATTCACTGCCACAACGATCTGGGCATGGCCACTGCCAATTCCCTGGCCGGGATCAAGGCGGGAGCCCGCCAGTTGGAAGGCACCATTAATGGTATTGGAGAACGGGCTGGCAACACTTCATTGGAAGAGGTCATTATGGCCATTTATAGCCAGAAAAGCGCTTTTGACATCGGATTGGAGGTAAATACTCGGGAGATATCGGCTACCAGCCGGTTGGTATCTCGCATAACGGGAGTGCCGGTTCCCAGTCATAAAGCCATCGTGGGAGCCAATGCTTTTATGCATGCTTCGGGAATTCACCAGGATGGGGTTTTAAAAGAACGGGAGACCTATGAGATCATCGATCCTGAGATAGTGGGGATTCCCCGCAACTTGATCATATTGAGCGCCCGGTCGGGCCGCCATGCTTTGAAGCACCGACTGGAGGAAATAGGATACCCGGTGGAACAGGATGAATTGGATAAGGTCTATAGTAAGTTTCTAAAACTAGCCGATCAAAAGGGAGAAATATACGATGAGGATCTGCATGCCTTGATGGGCAACACAGGAGCGGAAGGCAACGGAAACACCATGGTGATTAAAGATCTGTCGGTGTCTTCTCATGGCGGTGCAGCCTCAGCCACCATAACCCTTGAATATAATGGAGTCACTTATACGGATGCAGCGGCTGGAGACGGCCCGGTCGATGCAGTGTTTAAGGCTATTGATCGCATAGTGGGAAAAACCGTCCTCCTGGAGGATTACTCCCTGAAGTCGGTGAGCAGGGGGAGTGAAGCGCTGGGGGATGCTACGGTAAAGATCCGCTATAAGAACGGCCTGGTAGTGGGTAGAGGCATCAGCACCGACATTTTCGAAGCCAGCGCCCAGGCTTATGTCAACGCTTTAACGAAAACCGACTACATTGAAAGCTGATTTCACTAAAAGAAAAGGATCATCCATAATTGGATGGTCTTTTTTGTAGGCATAAAGGTTCTCATAAAATTCACGGTCTGGTCGGTTTTATTCCTTTTGTCTCACGTAAATGTTAGGATTATTGGGATTCACATTGGCAAAATGTACAACCTCAATGAATTGAATGGAGTAAAGTTAAACCTGGCCCGGAAGGGCCAGGTTTGCATAGCACGCCACTTGTAGAAGAAACACTAGTCCGGCCATTAAAGCCTTACCTTTCAGCATCTGTATTTATTTCAACCTGTTTGCCCTCCCAGGTTCTTAGTTTTAGCGTCCCGGCCTGGCTTTGCAGAATATAGCCGGGCATCAGGGGAATCTTTCCGAAGCCTCCCGGTGCATTGACAATATAGGTGGGAACCGCCAGGCCTGATGTATGGCCTCGCAAGGATTCCATGATTTGCATCCCTGCTTCCACACTGGTTTGAAAATGAAGGGTGCCCTGCACGTTCTTCGCATGAAAGATGTAATAGGGACGTACTCGGATCTTGAGCAGCATCTGGTTGAGCTTCTTCATGATGTGCGGGTCATCATTGATACCCCGCAAAAGAACCGCCTGGTTGCCAAGAACTGCTCCAGCTTCAACCAGACGATCGCACGCCTCTTTGGCCTCCGGGGTGATTTCCAGGGGATGGTTAAACTGAGTATTGATAAAAATAGGAGGGTAGCGCCGTAAAACATTGCACAGTTCCGGGGTTATCCTTTGCGGCAAGGTAACTGGCACCCGGGTGCCGATGCGTTTAATCTCCAGGTGGGGTATCTGATGTAGCTCCTGTAAAAGCCAATTCAAAGTTCGATCATTAAGCAGCAGAGCATCACCGCCGGTTATTAGCACATCACGGATCTCGTCATGGGAAGCAATATACTGTATTGCCTCTGCGAGATCATCTAAACAGGATTGACTGTCCACTTCCCCGATGTTGCGCCGTCGCTGGCAGTGACGACAGTACATGGCACACTGATTGGTCACATTAATAATCAAACGATCCGGATAGCGTCTGGTTACACAGGGAGCCGGGGAGGTGAGGGCTTCATGCATAGGGTCCAGCTCTCCGCCTGTGGCCAGTTCCAGCAAATCAGGAACTGCCTGTCGGAAAATCGGACTTTCTAAATAATTGGAATCGATAAGACTCAGATAGTAGGGTGAAATCGCCCAACGATAGCGTTTGCTTACCCGGTCGATTTTTTTTTGTTCCAACTCGGTTAATCCAAGGATCTCAGATAGAAGTAAGCTTCCCTTGATCCTGTTCTTTAATTGCCATTTCCAATTCTGCCAATCTTTTTGGCTGCCCCCCAGGATATTTAGAATTTGCTGTTTGCGTGACAGTATTTGGTCTTGATTGCTTATCCCGGTGGGGAGAGTCTGACAGGCCTGCATGAAGGGCAAGGCAAATTCCCTGAGCTCCTCACCCCTGCGCAGAGCAGGTAATCGATACTCCGTGTTTCCCATTTCTTTCATGTTATCACTCCTCATGTAATGTAGTATTGAAGGAATGTCACATCAGAAAAGGGCCGAGGTGGCAGGCAATTGCCAGAATATCAGCAGATGCGTTGCCCGGAGACATAGAAAAAGCAAACCAAAGACGAGCCTTTGGTTCAGGTCGTTGACAAAAGTGAATCACAGCTCTTTGCCATCCGTGGCATCACTGTACTAGTCCATACATGGACGTCGCACAGCCTTATTTCAAAAAGCCCGCTCATTAACGTACTCTATACGGGGACGTGACCTTACTATCTAGCAGATGGTCCGTTCCCCATACCTTATACGCCTCAATCACGGCTTGATCTTCATTCCCGTCATCAGGCCTGACAGCATTTTCGGTCTATTTCTACCCTCGGTTTCCCTTTCAACGCTTGCGAGGTTAGCTGACGGGTTCGGGATAAAGGGAAATCCCTACCGGACGGATCCGGATTCACCCCGGTGGAATGGGTCCCCCGCTCTCTATATCCATGAGACTCAGCGTTTGTTGCAACTTTATTGTTTTGCAGATTGGTAACCAGGAAACATATTTTATCCACAGGTAGTCCATGGGTTCTTTCCTTAGCCCACGATCCTCCCGTTTTTGATTTCATCACCTCCACAGGATTTGGATAATCATATATGAGTTCCCTCTGGGACAATATTCAGAGGGTGAACTTGTGCTGTCCCTTTATTTTAGGAGAAACATATAATTTGTCAATGATTAATAACGATGTAATATATTACCATAAAGACATTTTCCGTTGAAATTGCTCAAAAGTCAAGCATTTGGTTGTGAGAGATCACCAGGATTTACCACTCCCCGCGCATGTACTCTATCCACCTCCGGGGTGCGGCAATGTTTGCAAGTCAGAGCGATATTAAGGGAGGGACCTATCCGGATTGAAGATGGAGACAAAGTCTAAAATTACCGAAAACATATATAGTATTAAATTCAAGTTTCTACTCAGGGAGGAACCATGTATTAATCTAAAGGAGATGTGTCAGATGATTCAGTGGAAAGAGAACTATAGCATTGGCGTTGCAGCTATCGATGAACAGCACCAGAAACTCTTCGAGATAGCTAACCGGGCTTATGTCCTGTTAAAGAATGGTTTGCTGTTGGACAAGTATGACCAGATCATAGCTATTTTTGAGGAACTTCGTACTTATACAGTATACCATTTCAACAGCGAAGAAGCATATATGGCCAGCATTCAATACAGGAAACTGCTCTCACATAAGGTTTACCATGACGATTTTATTGAAAAAGTCAACAGCATTGATTTTGATCAGGTGGATGAAAAACAAGATCAATACCTCATGGATATTCTGAATTTTGTGGGCAAATGGATTGAAGAACACATCCTTGGTCATGATAAGCGAATCGTACTAGGATAAGAGTGACATTTCAAATTTTGATTAATAAGTTGTAAAAAGTCAATCTCCTTGCTTCTGAAAAAAGAAACCATAGACTGTATCACTACACCCCTGACCATTTCTAGCATTCAGCCTACCTATTATCATTTTAGACCGCACTCCTTAAATTTCCCTTAATAGACTGACTGTTATTCCAGGTTCCCAGCTCCCGGTAAATGGGGGAAGGGAAAAAGCACCAGGGAAAATGAGAACCACTGTCAATATTGTCACGTCCAAATAACTAAGCCAGGGATCACCTGACTTGGGCATTAAACGGGTAGGCATCCAAACGACGCATAACACTGGAGGTGAACTTCTGAGTTTCTTCGGAAATGGAAAGGTTGGGCTATTCGAGCAGGCCAACGTTCTACTGGATTTTAATGCACAAGCTAGGGGATTTGGACTGGGTGCAACCTTTCAGCCAGGAAAACTCAAACAGCTTGCTATGGAAGGGAGAGGACTTATTGATTAGAAATATAAGAGTAGTGTTATCATCGTTCATAATTAGCCTGCTAAGTATGGCAGTGTGGGCTGGCCCGGCCTGGGCCGATACATACGGTAATTTCAGTGCATTGAAAGCACATAACAAAGCCAATGTGGATTATAAGATAGTCTCTCAAGACACCAGCTCCAGCACAGCAGTTATTGCAATTCATGGTGGCAACATCGAACGCGAGACCACGGAGGTTGCCTCAGCCGTAGCCAATCTGGGTGGTCTCGATTTCTACAGTTTTGAAGGGATTAAGGCGAATAGCACATCTCTTCACATTACAGCGACCCATTTCAATGAACCGACCGCCCGAAGTCTGGTGGCAAAATCTTCAAAAACCTTATCCATTCATGGCTGCTACGGAACCAGTCAGGCATTAACCAATCTGGGAGGGTTGGATAAAGCTCTGGGTAAAAAGATCCAGTCCAACCTGCAGACAGCTGGATTCAAAGTAGTTCGCTCCCCAGGTAATATCGGTGGTACAGCGTCGGGCAACATCTGCAATCGAAACACCATTCATAAAGGGGTGCAATTGGAACTCTCTGTGCCCTTGCGAAACCAATTGGCCAAGAACAGCAAAGATTTAGATCGCTATGTGGCGGCCCTGGGGGCTGCACTCAAGTAGTGCCGGACTACCATGACTGAAACCGGCGAGGAATAATGTTTTGAGTATTTAGGAAGGTTGATCCTTTAACAGGGTTTTTGCGGCCCTGTTTTTCTTTTGCGACGATAAAATGAACCATCTATAGAGTGGGGCCGACTGGCAGCCCAAACTTTGATGATAAGGACAACGGATCTAGGGTATGGAATTTCCGCGGTCAGAAGGGGTGGAGTTCGTGCTGAGCGGTGGTTGCGTTGGGAAAGAATCCGGCGTAGTGGGGGATTCCTGGTCGGTGTCTCCACTGGTTGATGATGCTTCGGGCGGGGCGGGGATCCCCTTGTTATTCGGACTGGGGGGGCGGAATCGCTCTACCAGTTTGGGAATCCGTTACTTGACTCTTCAGGGAAGGTTGGGATTGATAAATATCATATCGTTGGCCGGCTAGCAGGGACTTGATAATGCCATTGGCAATGGTCTGATCTGCCTGCCAGTAGCTTCCCCCGTCCCGGGGATCTGTAAAGGAATAGCCGGGTAAAGTCTGGGTGATAATTTCGCTATTTTGGAAATCGGGACTTGATTTCAGCAAGTATATGATATCATCCAGGGGTATATTGGTATGAACGCTGTTAAAAAACTCCGGCATTAGTTGAGGAAGTTTCAGAATCGTTTTGGTCTGAAACAGTTGGGTAGTCAGGGCTTTGATGAGCTTGGCCTGTTCTTCGGTGCGTCCGATATCTGCACTGGGCATTCCGCGATAGCGCATGTAGCGCAGCGCATCTTCACCATTTAAGTGCTGCATACCCTTGGGAATATTGATGTTGAGCAGGGGATCGGGATCATAATGGCGCAGGTTAGTCTCGATATTCATGTCTACACCGCCCAGGGTGTTTACGAAATTAATAAATCCCCAGAAGTTTAAAACTGCGTAGTAATCCACCCGGGTGTCCAGCAATTGTCCCACCGTTTCGCAGGCGGCATCAGGTCCTTGTACAAAATTCACACTGTTGATTTTAGCCGCCTGGCCGGATGAGAGCTGAATCCTGGTATCACGCGGTATCCATACCAGAACCAGCTTTTTATTTTGGGTGTCAATACTGGCTAGAACCATGGTGTCGCTGCGGGAGTTTTCCTTGGATGAACGGGCATCGATCCCCATAAAGAGAATATTGACCACTTTTCCGCTGGCGGCTTCATTTATTATGCCGGGGGTCTGCTTGTTGTCAGATGCCATCTCTGCCACGCCCGCACAACCTATCAAGGACAGGGTTATAAAAACAAGAAGAATAATTCCTGCTTTGTGCATCTTTCCCTTGGCCATAATGTGGGTTCCGCCTCTCCCTGCCGACATTTTTCGACTTAAACAATTCATTTTAACCATTACGACGGGGACTTGTCCATGACCACATTATGGGATAAATGCGGAGTTTCAGCCCGCAGCCTTTTTCTTCTAGCAATGCATCTTTCAGCAAGCTCATGTTTATAAATATGGTTTAATGTAAGAAGCATGCAAAATAAGGAAATGGCGTTTAACTTTATTTGTAGAGAGGTAATGAGTTATGGCGAGAAGGTTTTTTAGAGATCTATGTTATGGAATCATCCTGCTCGCTTTGTTATTGGCAGGCTATTGCTATTATCAGCTTCCCCAAGTAAATGCGTTACCGACGCTGGTACGTTCCGGGGTTAGCTCTCATGGCGCCAGCTATGTGTCGTTGTCCCAGGTGCCCAAGGTTATGCAAGAAGCAATCATTGATACCGAGGATCACAGCTTTTATACAAATTGCGGTATAAGCTTTGAAGGGATAGGGCGCTCATTGCTATCTGATCTAAAAAGCGGGAAATTTGAAGAAGGGGCCAGCACCTTGACCCAGCAACTGGTGCGGCAACATTATCTTTCATCGGAAAAAACCATTTCCCGCAAAATCAAGGAAGTAGCTCTGGCTTTGGTGGTGAACAAAAAGTACACCAAGCAAGAAATCTTGGAAATGTATTTGAACAGCATATATTTTGGCCATGGTGCCTGGGGGGTTCAGGCTGCCGCCCAGGTCTATTTCAAGAAAAACGTATCCCAACTCAGTCCTGCTCAGTGCACTTTGCTAGCCGGACTACCCCAGGCTCCGAGTTATTTAGATCCCCTGAGCAATTACAAGGCTGCCCGGGATCGCCAGTCTCAGGTTCTCCAATCCATGGTGCAAGCCGGGGATATTTCACAGAATGATGCTGCCAAGATCCTGAATGTGCCTCCGGGAATCCCGCTCCAAAATAAATAGAGTTCACGTGATTTATTAATGAATTGCTTTTTGGAAAGTATAATGACGTCCATAAAGAATCGCTTAATGGTAAAATAAGGTGAATATACCTGGATAAGGTTGCCGCATTTGGTGTGGACATCTTTAATAAAGCGGATTTCGTAGCGGTCTGGTGTAGACTAGAAACGTATCATGGTATTCCCAATTTATCCTCATCATACCAATGACCGCATTGCATCTCTTAGGCTATTATTGGATCATAATCCATCAAAAGCAAACCCTACCAGTATAGAAACTTTGGATTTATCAGAAGAGGTATCGATATATGGATAGTAAAATGTCAAAGGACTCTGCAGACAAGATGTTTACCGGGCTTACTTATATGGCCGAGAAAAGCAGCCTGATTGATCCCTATTTGTACAGCCAATACATAGTAAAACGTGGGCTGCGGGACGTCAGCGGAAAGGGCGTATTGGTCGGGTTGACCGGGATCGGCGAGGTGCAGGCCTATGTCATGGATGGAGACGAAATGATTCCCGCTCCAGGACAATTAAACTACCGAGGGATGGATATCAACGATCTGGTTGGGGGTTTTCTGAATGATGGCCGCTATGGTTTTGAAGAAACCTGTTATTTATTGCTCTTCGGCAATCTCCCCGATAAAGATGCACTTGAAGCATTCGGGCAGCTGCTTTCTGATCATCAAAGACTGCCGGAGGATTTTGCCCGGGACATGATCTTAAAAGCGCCCAGCCGGGATATGATGAATGTTTTGTCCAGAAGTGTCCTGTCTCTATACAGTTTTGACGAAAATGCCGATGACACATCGATTGCCAACGTATTGAATCAGTGTTTGTGCTTAATAGCCTGTTTTCCATCCTTAGCTGTCTACGGTTATCAGGCCTTTTCTCATTACCACGGCAACAATAGTCTCTATATTCATAATCCCAGACCGGAGTTAAGCATTGCAGAAAACATTCTGCACATGCTGCGCCCAGACAGCGCCTACACCAGGCTGGAGGCAGTATTGCTGGATCTGGCTCTGGTGCTGCATGCCGAGCATGGAGGTGGGAACAATTCATCCTTCGTCACCCATGTTGTAACCTCGTCGGGAACCGACACGTACTCGGTGATGGCTGCAGCTTTGGGATCACTGAAAGGCCCTTTGCATGGCGGAGCCAATATTAAGGTTGTTCAGATGTTTGATGATATGAAGCAAGAAGTGATGAACTGGGACGATGATGAGGAAATCGAGCGTTATCTCTTCAGATTACTAAATAATCAAGCCTTCGATGGCAAGGGTAAAATTTACGGAATCGGGCATGCAGTTTATTCGATTTCTGACCCTCGAGCCCTTATTTTAAGGGAACATGCTGCTCAACTGGCCAGGGAAAAGGGCATGGAGGATGAATTCAAGCTCTATGCCCGGGTTGAGAAACTAGCGCCGCAGGTAATCAGCGAAGTCAGGAAGATGTACAAGGGTGTCAGTGCCAATGTAGATTTTTATTCCGGTTTTGTATATAGAATGCTGGATATTCCCCCTGAACTGTTTACTCCGCTTTTTGCCATCGCTAGAATTGTAGGCTGGAGCGCCCACCGTTTGGAGGAAATCGTAAACGCCGGAAAAATCATCCGGCCCGCCTACAAAGGCATCGCCCAGCGACGCAGCTATCTGCCTTTGGATGAGAGATAAAAAGGCTGGGAAGCTTCTTCTTCAAACCATCTATTTTTTCAGGATAAGATTAACGGTGCTGCCGCTGGGATCTTTGACGGTTGGCAAAGCTGGCTTTCGTCCATACTTACCAGTAGACTCTTCTGGTTTCATCACCGATAGACTAATGCTATATGCAACAAGGCATACTTGTTATATGATAGTAACTGGCATTTTATAGGAGATGATACGTGCTTGAATGGTAAAAAGATGGCCAGGGCGGCGGGTTTTATGATGTTTGCCACATTAATTGCCCGTCTGCTGGGTTTGCTAAGGGATATGGTGTTCTACACCTGGTTTGGGCGGACCCATATCACCGATGCCTATAATGCCGCCTTCTCGATTCCCGATCTTATTTATATGCTGTTGGTTGGTGGGGCTCTGAGTTCTGCCTTCATTCCGGTTTTCAGCAGTTACCTGGCCAGGGAGCAGGAGGAAGAAGCCTGGAAAGCAGCCAGTATTGTTCTCAACTATACCATCATAGCCATGCTGGTCCTAATCTTTATTGGTGAGATCTACACCCGGCCCCTGGTGCTGCTTCTGGTTCCCAATTTACCGTTTGAGGAAATTAATCTTACGGTATTATTGACCCGCGTTATGTTTATTCAGACCTTCTTTATGGCTTTAAACGGAATCGCTATGGGCGTGCTCAATTCCAAGCAGCACTTTACTTGGCCAGCGATCGGCTCTATTTTATATAATGTGGGAATCATTACGCTCGGATTGGCTATGGCCCGGGTATGGGGGATCATGGCTTTTTCCATCGGGGTGGTGGTCGGTTCAATTATCAACTTCCTGGTCCAGGTTCCTGCACTATTGCGAGCCGGTACAAAATATTATCCGTCCTTAAACTATCGTCATCCTGGCTTTAAACAGATCATTACCCTGATGATTCCGGTGGCCGTAGGCCTTTCTGTTACCCAAATCAACCTGTTCATTACCCAGAACCTGGCATCAGGATTAGCCGAAGGATCCATCTCCGCTTTACGCCTGGCGCAGCGGGTCATGCAGCTTCCCATCGGTATATTTGGTACTTCGATCGCTCTGGCAGTCTTTCCGACCATGAATTTTCAGGCTGCCCGAGACGAAATGCAAGGCTTTAAACGGACATTTTCCCTGGGTGTTCGGGCTATCTTCTTGATTACCATTCCGGCTGGGGTTGGCCTTATCGCATTGCGTGAGCCTATCATTCAATTATTCTTTCAGCAGGGCAAATTTACAGCTGCCGATACCTCATCTACGGCCTGGGCATTGTTGTTTTATTCCCTGGGTTTGTTCGCTTATAGCGCTTTGCAATTGCTCAACCGGGTGTTTTATTCCCTCAAGGATACTCTGACTCCGGTGATGGTGGGTATCGTATCCATTGGCTTGAACATTCTTTTTTCCATTCTCCTGGTCGGGCCTATGCAGGACCGGGGGCTGGCCCTGGCCTATTCAGTGGCGGGAATCATGAATGTATTGATCTTGATCGCTTTATTGAAGTGGCGAATGCAGTCTATTGATGGTTTCAAGATGGTCAAGAGCTTTATTATCTCAACAGCCGCTTCCGGGGTGATGTACCTAGTGGTCAGATTCTTGGTGACCGGTCTGCAAACCGTGTTACCCCTGGCCGGCAAAGCGCAGGAGTTGATCGTGGTAGCTGGTGGTGTAGGTGCCGGGGTTCTAGTGTACGGAGTGATTGTATTGCTTTTCCGCCTGGAGGAAAGCCAACTGGTTTTGAGCATGATAAAGAGCCGGATTCCGGGGCTAAACTTCCTAGGCTGATTTTCTCCTCCTCCATTGTAACCACCAACAGGCAATGACCAGGAGGATGACCATGATAATCAGTAGATCCGCCCGGTGAAACCAGGGTTTAATACTATCCCAATTGTCGCCCAGTGAGAGCCCCACGTAGGTTAAGAAGAGACTCCAGATCAGAGAGCCCACAAAGGTATACACAGTGAAATGGACCACATTCATGCGGGCGGCTCCGGCCGGTAATGATATAAAAGTGCGTATGCCGGGCAGCAGCCTGGTCAAGAAAATGGTGGCGCTGCCGTAACGTTCGAACCAGTGATCAGCCTGGACCAATCGATGATGAGGAAGTCCCAGGTAATTCCCGTATCTCTCCAGAAATGCTCTCCCGCCGAAGCTGCCAATATAATAAGAAACCAGAGATCCGATGGTGCCCCCCACCGTGCCGGCCAGTGCCGCTCCATAGAAATTCAACTGTCCGGTAAAAACCAGGTAGCCGCCAAAGGGCAGGATCACCTCACTGGGTAGTGGGATATTGCAGCTTTCTATAGCCATACCGATTCCTATTCCCCAATAACCAAAGGAACTGATAAAAGCGATGATTTTCAAACTCATCGCCGTAATGAATGCGCCTACCAAAATATAACCTCCAATTGGGAGAATACCGCCCTTTTTAGGGTGGTGCTGTTGGACGGGGGGCTCATAGTAGCCATCCAAAACTGTCTCTACTATTCTACTCGAAAACCTGGACATACTCAAAAATATTGCCATAATGATAATGAAAAAGAAATACAGGTTGTGATACCCTGTATTCCCTGAAGGATGTCTGGGATGAGAGTTATTTACTTATTGACCTCCCCATTCAGGTCTTTGGCAGTGAGGTGAGCTTGTTGCCGTTCATGTTTGCGACTACATAGTTGTAAGTGGTTATGCGACGGGATTCTTGGAGTCTGGTGAACTGGGGGAAAATTGTATTAAATTAGTGGAATTGCTTATTTCAAAGGGAATTTTAATAATCATTTCATAAATTGTATTCTACTGAATAAGAAATATCGCTTGCCAGAATGGGGATGGTTGAAGCTATATCAAGGTGAAGGGCTGCTTTTTGGTCGGGGCCGGGTATGGATCCTTCATAAAGGGGGGAGGTATAGCATTCCGACAGTCGGCCTACTGAACTTTTGATACCAACGATAAGGAGAATAGATAATGAAAAAAAGGACCATTGTTTACCTGGTAGTGGCATGCATGGTGCTATTGCTGGCTGCGGGGTGCTCCAAGACCGCTTCAAATAGTCAGGCAGGCTCAGGCGCCCAGGCGACTAAAAACGCACAGCAAAGTAACCAGGCCGCTATGGGTAATCAGGCTGCCAGACCCAAAGCGGATGTCTTCGGCCAGGTAAAAAGTGTTAATGGAAACGAGATTACCATAGCCCTAGCCCAAATGCCGCAGAGAACTGGGGCCTCTTCAGGGGACAAGACCCAAAACGCTGCTCCCAGTCAGGATAACGCCAAGGGGACGGGACAGAACCGGATGGCATCTCTTCAGCTAACCGGCGAAACGAAGGTGGTTACTATTCCGGAGGGCGCTAAAATCCTTAGCGGTGGACGTGGTCCTTCTGGGCAGAATAGCACATCAGATCAAAATGCCAACTCCGGACAGAATGCCACTTCTGGTCAAAACGCCACCCCCGGACAGAATGGCAAAGAAGTCAAGATTGGTGATGTACACACCGCGGATATTATATCAGTCTATTATAAATCCGGAACCCAGACCATTGATTATGTGAGAATCACGCCAGCCCCTAAATAGAGGCTGGCCCGTCTGCCAAAGAATCCGAAAAGGGGAATATCGGGAAGAAGACCAGAACGCGGAATCGCTCCGCCACCCAGGAGTGCCAGTAGGAAAAAACAGTTACGTAAAAAAAAGCCCCCAATGGGGGCCTTTTGTCAAGCAAGGTCAACCCGGATCTGGAAATATTCCCTTAACGATTTGCTTCCAACATGAGCCCTTCATATCTGGGACGGCTCTTGCCCGGAGGATGAGCATGAACGGCCTCCACCTCCAATAACAGCTCGGATTGGAATTGCCGAGCTTCATACAGGCACAAAGCCGTGCAATTATACTTGCAGAAGATAAAGCGGTTGAGCAGTGTTTCATATTTTACTAGAACTTTAGTATCGGAAATATACGGTACAATGCCACCCATTTCGCAGCAAAAGCGCAAGGCTGCATAGCCTTCCCGGTTAGCCTGGCGGGCTTGCTCTGTAAGGAAGAGGGTGGCTTGATAGGGATCAAATTGGCTTTCGAAAAGAAAAGCCTCTCGGATGGGAAAAAAGGACACGTGATTTTGCAGCGTCCATGCGTTCACTCCTTGCTTATCAAGACCGGCAGTAATCTCCGGGATGATATTGTGATCCATGATATAAAGGCATTTTTCCTGATTGGCCAATCCGGCGCACAGATAAGGTACTACCATCCTCTGGCGTTCTTCGAACGTATCATATATGAGATAGGTATGCTTTTTTAGTGCTAAATCGCGGGTAGGGTATTTTTCTTTTGAAAGCTCCATACTCATATTCGATCACCTCCGCAGTTAATAACTCGTTGTGATTCAAAGGGTTAGAAACTCCTCCTTACTGTCGTTGCGACGCAAAGCTCGGATGAAGTGCTCCAGGCTATGGTTCTGACATTGCTGGCAGGGACCGGAGAGCTGGTACTGGACCTGTGCCTGGTTGTTATCCAAAAATCTTTTAGACATATTGAGATTGCATAACAGGCATCTGGCTTCACTTTGAATAAACTCCGTGCTTAATTTTCCAAGTTGTTCTGCTTCTCCCGATGTCATACCCCACCCCGCCTTTCTGCATAGGGATTCTTAACTGCCTGTTGCTTTTCCCCTGGCCGACTTCACTTGTTCCTCGATACCACCGATAATCTTCATGAACTCATCCACCTGGATCGGTTTCATCAAGACCGTATGGACCTCGTACTTTCCGGCTTCTTTCACGGATTTTTTTCCGCTGTCGCCCGTGCAGACGATCACCTCAATATCCGCTTTCCCGGGGATAAGCCGCAATTTTTTAAGCAGTTCAACACCTGACATATCTGGCATATTGATATCGGTAATCATAAGATCAAAATCACGGGCTGCCAATTGATCCAGGGCATCGAAGGCATTTGAACATACGGTTACTTGATACCCACCTTCCCGCAAAAATGTAGCTATGACCCATCTGCTGCTATCATCGTCCACTAATAAAATGTTCACTGCGATCCTCCATTTGTACGAGTGCGATAAAATACCCTTTGCCGAAAAACTGTTTTTCGTGAAGAGATTCACATATTTAATATATGTATTGCAATTTGTATGCCAACCTCTGTAATGGTAAACGGAATTATTGCAAAGGGCCAATAATCATAAATTGAACACAGGTTGGACTAGAAAGGCAGATCGGCAGATCCCGGTAACATACAAAATTGTCATACATATTCGTAAAAGGTTTCAATTGTCGCCATCGTTTGGAAGATGATTAAGTGGCTTATATACTTGAAGTGTCTGGTAGGTGAATAGAAGACATGAGAATGAGGCCGGTGCCAGTAACTTGGAAAATGAAGGGGAAGCTTCCCTTGAGAAAGGATGATTATCAGGATTCCTTCTTATGAAGCCGGTAGTCTAGACTGCGGCGCGATATCCCCAGGTACCGGGCAGTATGGGTGATGTTTCCGTTGTGTTGTGCCACGGCGGAAGCGATAATCCGGTCAATGAATAGATTTAGAGGGAACTCTTCTCCGGGCAGGCGAAATTCACTGGACGGGTAAAGCAGGAATGGTTGTTCCAGGTCACCGTTCAGAGGAGACTGGTTCTGAACAGAAGAAGTTGATCCTAGATGCAAATGCTCTGACTTTAGTATCAGGCCATCATTCATTAAGATGGCTCTTTCCAGCACATTTTTTAGCTCTCGGATATTTCCCGGCCAGTCATATTTGACAAGCTGGGTTTCTGCCTCCGGGCTGATACTGTTGAAAGCCCTGCCTTTTTCCCGGACAAAACGAGCCAGAAAGCTGTGGGCCAAGGGTAAAATATCTTCCCGGTGTTCACGCAGTGGCGGTATGTGAAGTTGGGCGGTGCCCAGGCGGTAAAATAGGTCCTTGCGAAAAAGCCCATTATCTATGTGCTGCATGATATTGACATTGGTGGCGCTGACGATGCGGGCGTTAAATTTGTATTTGGTCAAACCTCCCATGCGATAGAATTCTCTTTCCTGGACGATGCGCAGCAGTTTGGCTTGAAGTTCGGGCGGCATCTCGCTGATCTCATCCAGAAACAGGGTTCCGTCCTGGGCCAGGTCCAATTTGCCTTTTTGGCCTTTAGGCAGCGCTCCGGTAAAAGTCCCCGGTTCATAACCGAATAACTCACTCTCAAAAGTACCTGCCGGTATAGCGGCGCAGTTGATATCGATAAAGGGAGCTGCTACAGCTTCTCCACCATAATGAATATAGCGAGCCAGTATCTCTTTTCCGGTGCCTGTTTCACCTTCAATCAAAACTGGAACCGCAGGGTCTTGATGCAAGAGGCGGCTCTGAGCATAGAGCTTTTTCATGCTGGAGGAGGCTAGAATTAAGTCGTCCATGCCGGTAGCCTGGACATAGGCTGCCTTCCATTGTTCAAGTTCGCGCCGGGTGTCCTGGGTTGCAGCTTCAATGGATTCCTCAAAATGATGAGTCAGAACCAGGTTTTGTCTTTTTAAATGCTGGTGTTCTTCCACACGGTCCAAACAAGCTACTAGCTCTTTAATATTTACCGGTTTGAGGAGGTAGTCGTAGGCTCCAGAACGTAGTGCTTCCACGGCGGTCTGTATTTGCGAGTAGGCCGTAAATAATATTACATCACTTTCTGAACGAGGATTTTGCTGGCGAATGTTCTGCAAGAGCTCAAGACCTGTCCAACCCGGCATCCGGATGTCGCTTAAAACCAGATGAAAGTCACCGGTTTCGAAGAACTGCCAGGCCTGGCGGCCATCCTGGGCCTCAACCACCTCATGCCCCAGTTCGCTTATGAAACCTGCCAGATAACTCCGGCTGTCTTCATCATCATCGGCCAGTAAAATACGCATTCTAAAACCTCCATTTATCAGGAGACTTGTCCGCTGGTTCCACTTTTAGTCGGACATAGCGGGCAATTCAAGGCGAAAAGTTGCTCCGCCCCATTCATTGTTATGGTGGGTGATATTGCCTCCCAGGCTGGAGACAATAGATTGAACGATAACTAGGCCCAGTCCCATACCATGTCCTCCCTTGCGGGTGCTAAAGAACGGCTCCCAGATCTGGTGATCGAGCTCCGGGCTGATGCCCGGCCCGTTGTCGGCAAGCTCCAGGATGACCCGGCTGCCCTCCTGGTGTGTGCGACATGTGATCCGTTTATTTTCCTGCCTGTGTTGATCCAGCGCGTTCATGGCATTAACCATCAGGTTGATGATGACTTCCTCCATCCTTTCCTCCTGTCCCAGGAAGGGAGCAAGATGCTGGCCCAAATCCAGTTCCATTTCGATGCCATGGGCTTCCAGTTGTTGCCCCAGCATTTGCATGGTGCCGGTTAGCGCCGAATTAAGGTCTGATGGGGAGAATTCGCGGTCCTTTCCAGTACTGGCCAGGTTGCGCATGTGCCTGATAATTTCGTTGATGCGTTCGGCTTGCAGGGAAATCTTATGAAACGCATCAAGGGATTTAGCGCTATCCATTTCCCGCCCCATTTCCTGCCAGAAGAGCATTCCATCAGCCAGAACTTTAATAGCGTTGAGGGGTTGGGAGATTTCATGCACCACACCGGCCGACATGATCCCCAGGGTGGTCATTTTTAAAACCTGGGCTTCGTAGCGGGACGCCTTCTCCCTTTCCAGTTGATAGCGACTTTCTTCACTGAGATCTTGGACCAGTGCCATAACAACATTCTGTTCTTCAACCGGTATAATGGTAAAGGTAATCATGATCGGAACCAATTCTCCGGTTTTTCTACTTGCTATTTCCTTAATCGTACTGGTTCCCTGTTGTATGGCCAATTTAACCTGATGGGTCAAGGCCTGGCAGGCTTTTTTAGGCTCTTGATGACTGAGCATCGTGCCGTTCATCTGCTTTAGTTCATTCAGGTCGTAGCCAAAAATCCTTTGGGCAGCCGGATTGGCATCCAGTATCGTAAAATCAAGTTCATTCATAAGAAAAACCGGATTGCTGGTAACATTGAAGATGCCGTGGTAAATTGCTTTGGAACTTGCCAAGGATTGTTCAACCTGTTTGCGCTCCGTGATTTCCTGCACGATGCCTACAGCTCTGACTGCCTGTCCGCTTTCATCCTGATTCACGACTCTGCCGCTGTCCAGCAGCCATATCCAGTCCCCGTCTTTTCCTTTGGTCCGATATTCTGCTTCGTAGAAAGGGACCCTTCCTTCCAGGTGGGAATACAGTTTATCCTGAACATCTGGCAAATCTCCGGGATGGATGCGCGCTTCCCACTCGGTAATAGCATGCTCTGATTCTTGCGAATCATATCCGCATATTTCCCTATACCTGTGGTTAACGGTGACCGTTCCCGTAAGCATCTGCCAATCCCAAAGACCGGCCCGCGCCCCCCACAAAGCCTGTTCCAACCGCTCCTGGCTGGAGCTTAGTTCGGCATTGACCGCTATCAAGCTTTGTTGGGATTCTTCCAGCTCTTCGGCAATAGCTTCAACGGTTTGATAACTTGATGAAAGTTCCAGGTAGGCAGCCTGCAATTCCTGGTTTTGCCTGCGAATTTTTTCTTCGGTCGCCTGGCGTTCGCTGATATCTCGGGCCACAACCACTGCGTAAAGGACATCGTCAAAAGCAACCTGGCGAATGGTTGCTTCTACCGGGATCTGATCACCATGGTGTTTGCGCAGCCTGGTGGTAACTATTATCGGTTTATTTTCTCTTACCGGAGCGCCGGAGAATAATCCTTTTAGACGACCTTTATCGCTGGATATTACCAGATCATCGACCAACATATTCAGGAGTTCCTCCTGGGAATACTCCAGCTGTCGGCAGGCTGATTCGTTGATGTCGGTCAGACGCCGGGAAGGAATCTGAATCAGGAAAATAGCATCATTGCTCTGATCCAGCAGGGCTCTGAATCTTTCCAAATCCTGCTGGCGCTGTTGAAGCTCGGGATAATAGCTTTTGCGGAAAGAGCTTTCGCCCAGACCGATCAGTTTTTCCCGCAAATATTCCAAATCCTGGCCATCAGAAGGCTTCTTCATAGACTACCTCAATATCGCGCTTTACCGGTTTTCTGGGATTGGTGGCCAAACAGGGATCCTTCATGGCCTTGCCAGCCAGAACCGGTATGTCACCATGGGCTACACCCAACTGCCCAAGAGTGCGATCAATACCCACGGCCTTTTGCAGCCTCATAATCTCGGAAATCATAGTATTTTTTATCTGCTGGGAGTTCATCCCGCGCAGGTCTAAACCCATGGCTTCCCCGATGCGCCGGTAGCGGTCCTCGGCCGCCTGGAAATTGAAGGCGATCACATGGTGGAGAAGTATGGCGTTGCATTCACCGTGAGGTAGATCCAAAAATCCGCCCAGGCTATGAGACATGGAATGGACGGCCCCCAGAATCGCGTTTGAAAAGGCCAGGCCCGCCTCCAGACTGCCCAGCATAATCTGCCCGCGGAGGGTTGGATTATTTGGATCCTCCAGAGCTGGAAAAAGGTTGGAGGTAATAAGTCGAATAGCCTCTAGAGCATGCAGATCGGTTAATGGGGAATTGGCGTTTGAGACAAAAGCCTCTATCGCATGAGTAAGGGCGTCCAACCCAGTGCAAGCGGTTAGGTACGGTGTCATTGTGGTCAATGTGTCAGGATCAATCAAAGCGACATCAGGAACTACGGCTTTCGAGCCGATGACAAATTTGACCTTCTCCTGCACATCCCTGATTATAGCAAGTTGGGAAACATCTGCGGACGTACCACCGGTAGTTGGGATGCAGATCAGGGGTGGTATGGGAATTGATACCCGATCAACACCCTCAAAAGCCCAAATACTCTTCCGGTTGGAGCTTACTATGCCTATTCCTTTAGCACAATCCATAGGGCTTCCTCCGCCCACGGCCACAATAACATTGCAATTTTCGCTCAGGTACACCTCTGCCCCCATCATCACTTCTTCTGCCCGTGGGTTGGGACTGACCTGTGAGAAGTTGGTGAAAGGAATCCCTGCTGATTCCAAACTGGATGCAACCTCAGCCGCCCAACCGGCGAGTATCACCCCGGGGTCGCTGACCAGCAGCACCTTCCGGGCTCCCAAATTTTTAGCATAGCGGCCCGCCAGGTGCCGGGCCCCCGCGCCAAATACCAATTCGGGTGTGACAAACTTCCGAAGCTCATGCCCGCTTTGAGAGTCCATTTTCCTCAATCTCCTTCATGTGCCATTATGAGGTGCATATATAACTCGGTATTTTTAATCCGGACATTTGTTATATCGTATTTTTTGCCCCTCAACTCAACTTTTGCCCAATGACCTATGGCGGCTAGGCCTGTATCTCGAACCGGTGGGCTTAGAACAGGGTAGCCGCATTTACTGGCAAAAATAAATTAGTACATCAAATATATTGTGAGACGGGCGATTACGGAGCAAGAAGAGGGATGGTTGTGAGACATTGGTTGTGTTTAAGTCCATAGATTTTCACTCTAAGAGACTGAAGTATCTTTGTTAAACTGTCACTGCTATTCCCAAGAACTCTAAAGATCATACCAAATTTGTTGGTTGTACTGAGCCCGAAATCAATGCCTTGAATATCTTCTAAAACGCCATATAGTTCATCAAGGAACTTATTATCCCACTTGTCGGAAAAATAGGCCAGGGTGGCCTGGTGGCTATAGCCTTCAAAAAAACCGATTCCTTCAAGACACTGAGAAGCTGGAAGATAGCATTGATTATCGAGGAATATCAGTTCCCCTTGATAATAAACCCGACAAGCATTGCTAAACTCTTGAAAGGCAAAACGCTCGCCCCGTTTTGCCCGGCCGCAGGCCAGGACCTCTGAGTATAAAAATTCTGATCCATTTTGCAGATAGCACTGGGAAGAAGAACGAAAGCGGGACTCGGCAAAAGGGATCGTAGGTTTCTGGACAAAATCGAAAAACGCTCCCTCCTCCAATATAAATGTATTACTATGCATAGCATGCCCTTGTTTCATGCGATGGATTTTGCTGTACGACTGACCATGCAAGGCCAGCCGCGAAGCCTGGCCCAGGTGAACTTTAATTCGATAGCAGTCTCCTTCCATGACTCCGGCTGAGGCGGACATGAGAACCAGATTCAAAATCCGGGTGTCAGCATCGTAAAAGGGTTGGGCGATCTTATAAGGGGCGGTAAAAAAAGAGTCTGCAACCAGGGTCACCCCATTCGCGGCTCTGGTCTTGATAAACAATTCACTGTCTCGTCCGAAACGGTTTGACCCGTGACCGGCTGGCTGAAGGGATGGGAGGGTAGATTTCAGGCTATCATTCCCCATATCATATACCTTCTAATAAAACGTTTTGCTTGATCCACTTGATGACATCCTCAAGCCCCTGGTCGTTCGTCAGATTAGTAAAAACCAGGGGCTTCTCCCCCCTCATTTTTTTAGAATCCCGTTCCATCACCTCAAGACTGGCCCCCACATAAGGTGCTAGATCAATCTTATTGATAACCAGGAGATCTGAACGGGTTATCCCGGGTCCGCCCTTGCGGGGTATTTTATCCCCCTCAGCCACGTCGATGACATAGATAGAGGCGTCAGCCAGATCGGGGCTGAAGGTTGCGGATAGATTATCACCACCGCTTTCTATAAAAATAATTTGTAGATCGGGGAAGCTCTTGATCAGTTCGTCAACCGCCTCCAGGTTCATAGAAGCATCTTCGCGAATGGCGGTATGGGGGCATCCACCAGTTTCAACCCCGATAATCCGCTCAGCAGGAAGCACGCTGTGCTTGGCCAAGAATTCGGCATCTTCCCTGGTATAGATGTCATTGGTAACCACGGCAATACTATAGGTTGGAGCCAGTTCTCTGGTTAATCGTTCAATGAGGGCTGTCTTCCCAGAACCAACCGGGCCGCCCACGCCGATCTTAACATACTTCATTTGTTTTCCCTCCATTCGTACAGGGGTGACATTAGGAAATAAACAATCTCATATAGAGTCTTTCATGCTGCATGGAGCGCAGGTCGAAGCCGAACCCGCATATTCCTATACTATCTTCATCCAGGACTTCTACCCGATCCACCAACTGCTGTAAAAGCGAATGGGCGGCGAATAGAATCTCCTGACCATCCTTCTGACTGATGGGCACCAGCTTGGCGCAATTGTTCACAATGGATGCCGCCGTACTGTAGCTAATGGCCGACAGGGCATCAGTTTTGTCAACCTGGAGCAGTCGTGCGCTCAACCCGTAGACAACACTGTAATGTCCTGCACAACTATGGTTCCTGATGAACTGACCGAACGAATCAAAGAGGCGATTCCCGGCTAGAACCATTTCCACCAACTTGGAGAAACGAGCCCCCAGTTTTAGGCTGGCGTTTCTAATTTCCCGAGCTGATTTAACCGCTGAGAGCAGCCTGTCAAGCAGGCATAGGGCTTCAAGCTTTTCACGGTCTGCATATTCCCAGGCCAGTTTCACCGCCAGCAGATCATTATAAAGGAAGTTGTTCAGCAGATAGCTCTCCAGATATTCCCGGGTGCTCTGAGCATCATGCACCAGTCCTTTCTGAACATAGGTCTCCAGGCCGAAAGACTGGGTATACCCGCCGATCGGGAATAATGGGTCGCTGATTTGCAGGAGGCAAAATATAGGGTGGCTTTCAGGCTTCATGGGAATGCGAATGTCCACTTTCATGGCCCCCCAACGGATTTTTCAGTATAGCTATTTTCTTAACCGGTGAAAAACCGCAGCGGCACAGAACCGTCATCAGCGGTTGGTCATAAGGGGTTAAGAGTTCACCGTCTTCAAAAAACAGGGGAGCATGCCGGTTGCCTATCTCATAACAGGCTTTTCCCATTTCCAGTACGGAGTTGGCGTGCAAGGCCAGACATTCACACGGCAGTATTTCAACCACCAGCATCTGCTTAGCATCCTGCCACAGAATATCCCCCTGCCGAAGAGGCGCTCCGGTAGGGTTGCGAATGCCAACCTCCGCTCCCTTTCTGCTTACCTTATGCAGCACCTTTTGCCGCACCTGATACCAATCAATAGGTACATAGTCCACATATTCCTGGTCCACAGCCCTCATATCCCTATCCATGATGCTGCCCAGGATTTTTTCAATAATCATAAGCATACCTCGCTGCCTTCTATTAGAATAGAAAATACCTTTGCGCCAGGGACAGGGCGGCCAGCGGTTCACAGGTTAAATGCTCCCCATCGGCTCTCACTTCATAGGTTTCCGGGTCAACTTCTATGACCGGGGTGGCATCATTTAAGACCATATCCTTTTTAGACAAGGTGCGGCAGCCGGAAACCGGGGCTAGACTCTTCTGCAGTTTCAAGGTTTCCAGGGAGCCGTTTTCCATGGCAGCCTGAGAAACAAAGGTCAAGCAAGTATTGTTCCTGGCTCCCCCATAAGCGCCAAACATGTTGCGGTATATAACTGGTTGCGGGGTGGGGATGGAGGCGTTGGCATCTCCCATTTTGCTGGCCGCGATGAAACCGCCCTTGATGATCATTTCCGGTTTAACACCGAACATGGCCGGCTGCCAGAGGACGATATCAGCCATTTTATCCTTCTCCAGGGAACCCACATGCCGGGATATTCCATGAGTTATGGCGGGATTGATGGTGTATTTGGCGATATATCTCTTTACCCGGAAATTATCATTTTCCCCGGTTTCCCCCTTGAGAAAGCCCCGCTGTTTCTTCATTTTGTCGGCTGTCTGCCAGGTCCTGGTGATTACCTCACCCACCCGGCCCATCGCCTGGGAGTCAGAACTCATCATGCTGAAAACACCCAGGTCATGCAGGATATCTTCCGCGGCAATGGTTTCCGGTCGTATCCGGGAATCGGCAAAAGCTACATCCTCAGGGACTTTACTGTCAAGATGGTGACAGACCATCAACATATCCAGATGTTCGTCAATGGTATTGATGGTAAAGGGCATGGTGGGGTTGGTGGAAGAAGGCAGTACATTGAGCAGAGAGGCAATCCTGATGATGTCGGGGGCATGCCCGCCTCCCGCGCCCTCGGTATGAAATGTATGAATAGTCCGGCCATCGATGGCCCGCATGGTATCCTCGACGAATCCTGCTTCATTCAGGGTGTCGCTGTGGATGGCCACCTGCACGTCATAGTCGTCAGCTACCTTCAGGCAGGTATCTATCGCCCCGGGGGTGGTTCCCCAGTCTTCGTGGAGCTTGAGACCGATAGCCCCGGCCATCACCTGTTCAACCAGCGGCTTCTGAAAAGATGCGTTGCCTTTGCCCAGGAAGCCTAGGTTCATGGGAAAGTGATCGGCCGCCTGCAGCATGCGATGGATGTTGAAAGCTCCCGGTGTGCAGGTGGTGGCATTGGTCCCATCGGCTGGTCCCGTCCCGCCGCCGATCATGGTAGTAATGCCGCTGAATAAAGCCGTTTGAATCTGCTGCGGGCAGATGAAATGAATATGGGTGTCAATACCGCCGGGGGTGGCAATCAGCCCTTCACCGGCAATGACCTCGGTAGCCGCACCGATTACCAGGCCAGCCCTGACGCCGTCCATAATATCGGGATTTCCAGCTTTGCCGATTCCCGCAATCCTGCCGTCCCGGATGCCGATATCGCCCTTAACGATTCCCCGGGCATCAAGTATGATGGCGTTGGTGATGACAAGATCCAGGGCCCCGTCCTGTCGGGAAAGGGATGACGACTGTCCCATGCCGTCCCGGATGGATTTCCCCCCCCCAAACTTGCACTCATCCCCGTAAACAGTAAAATCATCCTCAATTTCAATGATCAATTCGGTATCCGCCAATCGGATGCAGTCCCCACGGGTTGGCCCATACATCCCGGCATATTCTTTGCCTGGCATCGTATAACTCACTACTATTCAACTCCTTTAAAGCCAAGATTTTTCGCCTTCAAGAGAGCCTGGCGGCAACATTCCTGGTCGTCTACCCGGCCTGCGGTGAGGTCGTTCAAACCATGGACTATTTTTTCACCCCCCAGAAAAACCAGTTGAATCTCCTTCTCTTCTCCGGGTTCGAATCTGACCGCTGTTCCCGAAGGGATGTCCAGGCGCATACCGAAGGCCTGATTCCTGGGAAATGATAGACATTTATTCACTTCGAAAAAATGATAATGAGAACCTACCTGGACCGGGCGGTCTCCCGTGTTGGCTACTTTGATTACCACGCTGGGCCGGTCCTGGTTCAGAGGAATCACCTGGTTATGAATAAAATATTCACCTGGGATCATAAAACTCCAACCTCCTAAAGAATTGAATTCCCTGGATCAGCGTATGGGATTATGCACGGTGACCAGCTTGCTGCCATCGGGGAAGGTGGCCTCAAGCTGAATCTCATGGATCATGGCATCTACGCCCTCCATCACCTGATCCCGGCTCAGAATCTGGGCTCCCAATCGCATTAACTCGGTAACCGTTTTCCCGTCCCGGGCGGCTTCCAATAATTCTGCGCTGATGAGTGCTATGGCTTCAGGATAATTTAGCTTCAGCCCCCGGTCTTTTCTTTTTCTGGCCAGCTCTCCAGCCACATGAAGCATCAGCTTTTCCGTTTCTTTGGATGTTAAGTGCACCCTTATCACCTGCCTTTCATACTTCGAACCCCATCAAGCTAAATGGCGATCTTCTCCTGTATTTCCTTCAGGTCGATGTCTTTGATGTTTCCCTCCATTACAATGCGGCCTTTATCCATGGCATAACAGTAATCGGCAACTTCCCAAACAAAATCGATATACTGCTCAACGATGAGCATACTGATATTTCCCGGCTCTTTTAATTCCTTGATTACCCGGGAAATTTCCTGAATGATGGATGGCTGAATTCCCTCTGTCGGTTCATCCAACAAGAGCAGTTTGGGTTTGGATACCAGGGCCCGGGCTATGGCCAGCTGCTGCTGCTGCCCGCCGCTTAAATCTCCCCCTTTTTTTTTGCGCATGTTCTGCAATACCGGGAAGAGTGAAAATATATTGGGGTCCAGACCGGTCTTTTTATCGTTCCTCTCCAGACCCAGGAGCAGATTTTCCTCCACCCGCAGCTGGGAAAAGATATCCCGCCCCTGGGGTACATAGCCGATTCCCTGTAAAGCCCGTTTATAGGTGGGCATTTTGATCATCTCGCACCCATCCAGCTCAATACTGCCCTGGGGTGTTTTGATGAGGCCCATGATGCTTTTTAGCAGGGTGGTTTTGCCCACGCCGTTCCGGCCAATCAGGCACACCACCTGGCCCTCGGCAATCTTGAGGCTGATATTCTGGAGGATGACACTCTCGCCGTAACAGGCTTTCAGGTTGGCAATCTTAAGCACAATTGCTGACACCTCTTCCCAGATACACCTCAATGACCTTGGGGTTCTTTTGCACTTCCTCCATATCTCCCTCGTCCAGCAGCGCGCCTTCATGAAGTACCGTGACCGTGCTGGCGATTTCCCTGACAAAGGCCATATCGTGTTCAACAATCACCAGTGAGCATTCCTGAGAAATTTCTTTCAGGAGTTCTCCGGTCTTTTCCGTCTCCTGCCTGCCCATACCGGCTACCGGTTCGTCGAGCAGCATGATTTCCGGCTGTTGCACCAGAAGCATACCAATTTCCAGCCATTGTTTCTCTCCATGGGACAATGTTTCCGGCATCTGGTGCCGTTTCTCGAATAGGCCGATGGTGTCCAGGATCCGTTCGATTCTATCTACCTGCTCCTGTCCCAGCCGGGAAAATAGGGTGGCGAAAATTGTGCGGTGTTTATCGGCAGCCAGCTCCATATTCTCGTAGATGGTAATCCCGTTAAAAACTGAAGGCACCTGAAACTTACGGCCTATTCCCAGTTCAACAATCTTATGTTCCGCCAGTTTGGTTACGTCACTTCCGTCCTTGAAAATGATACGCCCGGCAGCCGGCTTCACCCGGCCGCAAATGGCGTCTAACAGGGTGGTCTTGCCCGCGCCGTTGGGACCGATAAAACAGTGTATTTCTCCGGTTTTTATGGATGTGCTGAGATGATTGACTGCTTTGAAACCATCAAAACTGACTGTCAGATCATTGATTTCTAAAAGACTATCCATATACAATCACTCCTTGTTGATAAATTTCCTTCATCATACTGGGGCGTTATGAGGACTCAGACAGGGATGCTACGGGCTGCGTCATCCTGGCTGATGGTTCTCTTGCTCAATTTACCTTGTATTTGCTGGTAGACTCCCACCAACCCCCGGGGCATGAACATGACGACAGCGATGAAGGCGAAGCCGATAAAATAGGACCAGATATCGGGGAAATTCTCGCTAAGTCCACTTTTCAGCGAATTGACTAGTATGGCACCGATCATTCCGCCAATTAGGCTCCCCCTGCCGCCGATGGCCACCCATATGACCATTTCTACGGAAGGCACGATGCCCATTTCTGCCGGTGAGATAATCCCCACCTGAGGCACGAACATAGCGCCCGCCAATCCGGCCAGGGCAGCAGATATGCAATAGACAAAGACCTTATAGACAGCTGGATTGTAGCCGGAAAATCGAACCCGGTTTTCTCCGTCGCGGATGGCGAGCAGGACCTTCCCGGTCCGACTGTCGATGATGAAGCGGCAAAATAGATAGGCTAAGACCAGCATCAACAGGGAGGCATAATAGAGCCCTATTTTCGTAGAAGCACTGGCCAGCGGGAAGCCGAAAATGGTTTTCAGATTGGTTATGCCATTGGTGCCTCCTGTATAGGCTTGTTGCCCGATGAAAAGAACCACAAAGATAATGGACAGGGCCTGGCTCAAAATAGAAAAATAGACTCCCTTGATACGGTTTCTAAATGTCAGAGAACCCACGATAAAAGCCAATAAAGCCGGTACCAAGATGGCCATGGCCAGGGCAAAGGGGGCGGAGGCAAAAGGCTTCCAAAAAGCGGGTAGGGCCTCCAGCCCGCTCCAGGACATGAAGTCCGGCAGCCGCCCGCCGCTGGATTCCAATTTCAAATACATTCCCAGGCAATAGGCTCCCAGGCCGAAATACACACCGTGCCCCAGGCTAAGTATTCCGGTGTAGCCCCAGATCAAGTCGATGCCCAGGGCCAGGATGGCATAGGCGATAAACTTGCCCAGGAGATTGGTTCTAAAATCGGAAAGAAACAGGGGGGCCAGGCCTAAAACAATAAATATGATAAAGATAACGGCATTTTTTCCCTGCAGGTACTTCCTGATTGTTGCTATGATCTGTGCCAAAATTTCTCCCCCCTTCTCTAGTCATCAAGCTCGCGGCTGCTAATCGTAAACAAACCCTGGGGTTTCCACTGTAGGAATATGATTACCAGTAGAAACATCAGCACTTTACCCAGAGAGGCATTGGTAAAAAATTCAAAGCTGGTGCTGCCAATGCCGATGGCGAGGGCTCCGGCTACAGTGCCTATGATTCGGCCTACACCTCCCAGGACTACTACCATAAAGGTGTCAACCAGATAGTTGGTACCCAGGGTGGGCCCGATCGAACCCAGCAGAGTGAGCGCGCAGCCTGATATACCGGCCAGCCCCGATCCCAGGGCAAAAGTCAGGGCATCAATTTTCCTGGTATTAATGCCCAGGCTCTCAGCCATGCTCCGGTTCTGCATTACCGCCCGGATCCGGCGTCCGCTGGCAGTCTGGTACAGGAAAAGATAAACCCCCAGGATGCATAAGGACACCAGCAATATGATGAACAGCCTTTTGTAAGGAAGCTGCAGGTTTCCCATGAGAAGAATGCCCCCGTCCAGCCAGCGGGGACTCTTTACATCCACATTGGGAGCCCCGAAGATACTTCTGGCCAACTGCTGCAAAATCAGGCTCACCCCCCAGGTGGCCAGAATACTGTCAATTGCCCTACCATACAGACGTTTGATAATGGTTATTTCCAATAGGTATCCCACCAGGGCGGTTATGATGAAAGCAGCCGGTAGGGCAAAAATGAAATAGCTGTTGAATAAGCTCTTATCAAAATAGGTGGCAAACACCTTTTGAGTCATATAGGCGACATAGGCGCCAATCATGATCAGTTCTCCATGGGCCATGTTGATGATCTTCATCAGGCCAAAAATGATGGCCAGACCCAGGGCGGCCAGCATGAGAATAGAGCCTACGCTTATTCCATTAAATATTTGCATTAAATAGGTACTCATCGTTCCACGCTCCAATATATTTTGCCTGTGCAGGAAGCCGGGAAGACTGCCTGCACAGGCAAATCCATACTACTAGTTGCTCAAGCCTTTCCCCCAGTCGTAGGTTTTGAGGTAGGGATCGGGACGAACAGCTTGACCTGAATTCCAAATTTCCTTGATCATGCCATCAGCCTGAACTTCACCAATTCGAACCGGCTTCCAGAGATGCTGGTTTTCACCTTCTATTTTTACCAGGCCTTCCGGTGCTTTGAACTCCAGACCTTTGGCTGCCGCCTTGACTTTATCGACATCGACGGAGCCTGCCTTTTCAACAGCTGCCGCCCAAAGGTAAACGCCATCATAGGCTGCTTCGATAGGATCATCGGTCACCCGGTCCTGTCCGTATTTTGCCTTATATTTCTCTACAAAGGCTTTGTTTTCCGGAGTATCGGTGGTTTGGTAATAGTTCCAGGAAACCAGGTGGCCTTTCATATTGTCAGCCCCGATTCCGCGAACTTCTTCTTCGGCTACGCTTACCGAGCAGGTAGTAAGATCGCTGGAGGTGATTCCCGCATCCTTCAACTGCTTGAAGAAGGCCACATTACTGTCGCCATTCAAAGTGTTAAAAACCACATCCGGTTTAGCGGCTTTAATCTTGTTAACGATCGTGCTGTAGTCGGTGTAGCCCAGTGGTGTGTATTCTTCCGCCACCAGTTGGCCGCCCATAGCATTTAACTCGGCCTTGATGATTTTATTGGCGGTTCTGGGAAATACATAATCAGAACCGATCAGGAAGAATTTTTTGCCTTTGTTTTTCAGCAGCCACTCGACTGCGGGGACAATCTGCTGATTAGGTGCGGCTCCGGTGTAGAATATATTCGGAGAAGCCTCCATGCCTTCATACTGAACCGGGTACCAGAGCAAGCCGTTGTTTTGCTCAAACACCGGCAGAACTGCCTTGCGGCTGGCCGAAGTCCAGCAGCCGAATACGGTGGCTACTTTATCATCCTGTAAAAGCTTCTTGGCTTTTTCTGCGAAGGTGGGCCAATCGGACGCCCCATCTTCAACAATGGGCTGAATTTTTTTCCCCAGAACTCCGCCTTTGGCGTTGATTTCATCAATCGCCATCATTTCAGCGTCCTTGACCGATACCTCGCTAATCGCCATAGTCCCGCTTAAAGAATGTAAAATACCGACCTTGATGGTATCTCCGGAATCCTTGGTAGCCGCGGTTTGGCTGGCCTTTTGAGCCCCGCATCCACTCATCAGCAGCAGTGCCGCCAATAATACCGCCATCACACTCACGGCTTTTATTTTCTGAATTTTGCAGAGTATTTTTTTCACTGTATCAACCACCCTTCCAATGTAAAAAATAAGTTCTTATCAATGACAGGACATTTCATGGCCATGAAAATGCTTTCTCTCATAAATAGCCAGAGGCGCTGCTAGCCATGTTGGGATTCCACGTGGGAATACCATGAGCTATAGCGCCTATGCTATCGTAGCTGGATTTATGAGACATCCAGGATTCATTTGGGATTACCAGGGGTTAAACAATTCCTGGCCATGGGAACAGTCTTTCTTGATGAAAACCCTAATAAACACCGATAGACGCTAACCATGTGCTCATTCCTAACGGAAATTACACGATTATAGCGCCTATGCTACCTTAGCTGCATCTAAGAGAGATTCAATCAGCCCATATTCAAATTTGACCTACTACCAAAGGGCAACATTCCATGGCCATGAACGTTGTTTTCATTGATGACTAAATCCTCCACATACAACAAAAGACGCTCTTAACCAATGCCCTGTTTCCTGCCGGAAAACACATTGGTTATAGCGCCTATGCTACCTCAAGAGATATAGGAAAAGAATTAATCATCAACTATTGATATTGATTTTACACATTCCTGCTAAAATTAAATACATCATAAACAAGTTATTTCCCCTTACAATTCTGCAATAATGGAGAAATCATTGATTCATCCGCCTGAATTCAATAGGCGTATAGCCGGTATAGTTTCTAAATAAGCGGGTGAAATAATCGTGGGTACGATAGCCCAGCATTTCACTGACCTCGTAAGTTTTATAGCATCCCGTTTTTATTAAACACTTGGCATGCTCAATTTTGACCATAGCCACATAGTCATGGAAGTTTAGCCCGGTTTTCTGCTTGAATAGTTTGCCTATATAATCCCTGCTGACATTGATCTCTCTGGCCACCATCTCCAATTTGATGTTGTCTTCTACATGACACATGATAAAATCGATGGTCCTTTTTATAATACCATCTGTTTGGTGCAGTTCATATTTTCTGACCAGTTCCAGCATCGTGTTTACATATTCCAGAAATCGTTCTTGCATTTCATCGCTATTCTCAATGGAGGTCATGGTTCCTTCAAAAAATGAGCCTTCAATTTTCTCCAGCCAGGGGAAAAGAGTGTAGATCCCCTCATTGATTTCCCGGACCATATTTTCCAGCACCCTTCCCAGCATAAAGGTGTCTGTCCCAAGTACGGAGGTTAACTCCGCGAAGATGTCCGTGGCTTCCCTGACTGCTTCTGCGCTTCCTGCCAATAAAAAAGTGCTGAGCTTTTTCTGACTGTTCCTGGGGTAATAGAGCCGCAGGCTTTCATCCATCTGCTTTTTCTCATCCTCGTTTTGATTTTGCTTGAACCGCTTTTCATCCAAATGCAATTTTACCCGGGTAAGGGTTTCTTCCAGGGTTTCATCATCAATAGGCTTGGTCATATAATCAAACACTCCCAGGCGAATACCCTGTTTGGCGTAATTGAAATCACTGTGGGTACTCAGAAAAATGACACAGATATCCCAGCCTATAATCTTTAGTTCTTTTAACAATTCGATACCGTCCATGCCTGGCATTTTGATATCGGTTAACAAGAGATCAAATCCACTGGAAGCCAGCTTTCTTAAAGCTTCTTTGCCGTCACAGGCTTCATCCGCAATGGAAAAACCGTAGGACTCCCATTTCTTATATCTCTTGAGTATGTATCTTACTGTTTTGTCATCATCAACAATCAATACCCTGTACATATTTTGCCCCTTACCCGGCACTGCTGGCAGCCATGATTTTTCGCAGGTCGTCTGTCGCTTCCTCAAAACGATAGGATGATATTTTCTTCTTTAATTCCGTGAACGATTGGTCGCCTATGCCATTTCTCAAAGAAAGTTGATGGGCAGTGAAATAGCTTTTGGCCTGAGCATCAAATTTCATCAATAGATCAAGCAGCCTGGCCAGGCAGTCCTGAATGCTCTCATTTTCCGGCCCTTGAGCTCTTTTGCTTTCCTGATCAAATGAAGATATAAATCGAGCGGAATCATTACAGGTTTCCAGTAGAGCCATATCAAAGTCCTGGAAGAGAGAATCCACCGCCGCAACATCCTGATCGAGTACGGCTTTTTCCAGTTTCCGAGCTGCATCCTGCAGCCACACAGCCCCGATATTTCCGGCGATACCTTTGATAGTATGGGTCATCCTTCGGGTTTCCGGGTAATTATCGCTAACAATATATTCTTGAATTCTCTGACCGTCCTGGCTGTGATTGTAGATAAACTGTTCCAGAATATCTTTGTATCGTTCCCGTTTACCGCCTATCCTTTTTATGCCGCAAGCAAAGTCGACAGCACCCTGGCTGTTCAATGATTCTTCAATTCCTACATGATCAGGGACAGCATCCTTGATTTCTATGAACCCCTTCAAAACCTCTACCAGTTTCAGCGGATCCAATGGTTTGGTAAGAAAACCATTCATACCCGAAGCTCTTGCTCGCTCTGCCACACCCTCGACTGCATCGGCCGACAATGCGATGATGGGCAAGGTATGGGTTCCCGGCATTGATCTTATCCGGCGGGTGGTTTCATAGCCATCCATCACCGGCATGCGAATATCCATCAGAATAGCATCGTAGCTGTTATGTTCCACCATATCCACTGCTGCAAAACCGCTGTCAGCTGTATCTGTATCAAACCCCAAACTCTCAAGAATCTCACTGGCCATCTGAAGATTAATCAAGTTGTCTTCGATAATAAGTATTCTTAAACCTTTGAAAATCTCACTTAAGCTATGGCATTGGCCTTCATCCCAGCTGGCCGAAGGGGCATTTTCCGCCATGATAAACTTAGCCTGAAAAATAAAGGTGGATCCCTTTCCCACTTCACTTTCCACCAGCAGCTCTCCCTCCATGAGTTCCACGATCTTCTTGCATATAGCCAAACCCAGGCCGGTTCCCCCGTACTTCCTGGAGGTTGAGGCATTTTCCTGGGTAAATACATCAAAGATTGAGCTCCGGCTGTTTTCGGCGATACCAATTCCGGTATCCACTACGCTGAAGCGCAGCGCGGTTTGCTTCTCCACTTTTTCCAGCAGTTCCACCCGGATCTTAACGCCTCCTTCATGGGTAAATTTAATGGCATTGGATAAAAGGTTGAGGATTACCTGTTTGAGCCGGGTGATGTCACCGCGTATATAGCGGGGTACATCCCCCTGAATATCACAGGTAAGCTCCAGATGCTTTCTCTGGGCTTCAATGCTTACCATCCCGTAAACATCATCTAACAAGCTGGTGAGATCGAATTCGATATTTTCCAGGGTCATTTTTCCTGCTTCAATCTTGGAAAAATCAAGTATTTCATTAATAATATTCAAGAGGTTCTTAGCGGCCAGGCCGATTTTATCGGCATATTTCTGCTGCTTCAAGGGCAGCTCTGTATTTACCAGGAGGTACTGGTAGCCGATGATTGTGTTTAAAGGGGTCCTTATTTCGTGGCTCATATTGGCCAGAAACTCGCTCTTGGCATTGTTGGCCAGCTCTGCTTCTTCCTTGGCCGCTTTCATGGTGACTTCCGCCTGTCGCCGTTTCACCAGCTCTTCCTGAAAGGAGCTGTACAATTCATTAAAGGTGGTGGCCAGCATTCTCAGTTCCTGGGTCCCCTCCGGCTTCAAGCTAAAGCTTTCATTGCTGAAAGAAAATACATGCAGCCGTTCGGTGTAATTGTTGATGGGATAAGTGACCTGTTTAAAAAGCAATCGTATTAACACGGCAATGGCGCACATAATGATAATGGCCAGGATCATCTGCACGACAGCGGCTCGGGTAGTGGCCTGGCGTGCAGCGGCTAGATCAGCTTCCAAACGGGCGTTCATGATGGTCTGAAATCGGGCGATAGGATTCATGATGTTCATTTTATCTGCATCATATTTGGCATCAAACATGATCTCCCGTGCTTTGTCTAATTCTTGTGAACGATTTAGTTTTTGATCCGCTTCGCTCAGGTGGTAGGAAGCCACTTCACCGACCATATCCATTTCCGGAACACCCTGTGCCTCCATTACTAAACGCATGGAGTGCCGCTCGGTGCTAACCAGCGCATCCGAATATCTTTTGGCCTCAGCCAGCAGGGCCAGCTCTTCCTCCGGTGAATCAAGTTCAGGGAGCCGCGATATAACGTTGTCTCTCGTTTTGGTTGTGTTGATTTCCTGCCAGTATTTCTGCAGATGAATAGTATCCTGAGTTACCGCGTATTTCCGGGCTTCATCGGTAAGATAATCGGAGGCATCGGCCAAATTAATCCCCAGCTGTTTGAATTCGGTTCTCCTTTGCTCGGCGGTCCGCTCGGATTTTATACTGGCGTTCATATAAAAAATACTGGCTGCTAGCAGTATGGCTATGAAAAAAAATATCCCCAGTATGATCGTACTAATGGTAGACTGCTTAATGATCATTTTTGATTTCATAAAGTATTCCTTCTGTTGGTTATCCTCAGGTGGAGAATAACTTGGTAAAATAAATATGGCACAGAAACCTGCTTGAATTATCTTCAAACTTGGCTCCTATGCCACGCACATGACTAAGGCGTATTTTTTGTAATCATTATACATCACTTGCATCCAGATTGAGGTAGGTAATGGAAAGTATACAAATGAACAACCAGGCGGAAATATTGCTAATCGATGATACCCCCGAGCACATAGAAGCAGCTGTTTCGGTATTTAGTGAGAACAATTTCCGGGTTAGAATTGCGACCAAAGGGAGCACTGCTTTAAAATTATTAAAACAGCATCTTCCCGACATCATTTTGCTGGACATATATATGCCGGAAATGGATGGCTTCGAAATCTGCCAGGTGATTAAAAGTAATCCTGATTTCAGCAGTATACCTATCATATTCTTGACTTCCAGCAACGATGAAGAGAGTATCAAGCGGGGCTTTGAACTGGGAGCCCAGGATTATGTAATCAAACCTTTCAACATATCTGAACTATTGGCTCGGGTGAATACCCACATTAAATTAAAACGCCAGGCGCAATCGCTTACTGAAGCAAATCGCGAACTGGATAGTTTTTGCTATTCCATTTCCCATGATTTAAAAGCCCCTTTATTGTCACTCAAAAAACTCACAGAATATCTGGCCCAAGACTACGGGGATAGACTGGATGGTGACGGGCATGATTTGCTTGTTCATATCCAGGATAAATCGAAAGAGGTACTGGCCATCATCGATCATTTACTGGAGTTCTCGAAAATGTGTGAAATGCAGCTGCACAGTGAAAACATACAACTGGAGAAGTTGTTCCATGATGTTCACCAGGAACTAATAAAACTTCAACCCCAGCGACAGGTGGAATTCCACCTTGACCATCTCCCTGAAATATATGGGGACCCGCTGATGATAAAACTTCTGGTTTTCAATATTCTTTCTAATGCTATGAAGTATACAAGAAATGAGGCTATAGCCGTCATTAAAGTTGCTTCCTTCGATACCGAAGATGAATTTATCATCGCAGTAAAAGACAATGGTGCCGGCTTTGACATGCGTTATTCGGACAGACTTTTCAAAGTATTTCAAAGGCTGCACTCCCAGCAGGAGTTTGAAGGGTCCGGTGTGGGTTTGGCCATTTGCCAGAGAATACTAAAAAGACATCAGGGCAAAGCCTGGATGACAGGCGAGGTGGATAAAGGGGCAGCCTTCTACTTTAGCTTCCCCAAGAATGTCAACATCACATAGACCGCTAAACCGTGCCCATCAACCGGGTTACCATTCTCCTTGCACTTCGCCGTACCGGTGGTCGGCATTGAAGTCGGGTTTATCAAAGTAGTTGCCATTGCTGCCAAAGGTGGTGTCAACATTGATCCAGCGCCCTTCTTCAGGAATATATACCTGGTTCCAGGCATGGTCACCCCAGGCTATACCGCTGTAACCCAACCCGGTTAGCATACGAACCTTGAGTCCCACCGCCCGGCACATGGAAATATAAAGGCTGGAATAGTCGAAGCATATGCCTTTGCGGGTATTGAAGGCCACAATGGAGCCTGAGGATATTCCCTGTGGGTTGCTGCTGATGCGGGCTGCCTTATCATAATCGTATTCGATGTTTTTCGATACCCAGCGATAGAGCAGATTGGCTTTCTTTTTACTGTCTTGTTCACTGCCAACGATAGAGCGGGCGGTTGCATCGATTTCGGGGGTGGACTGAATGGCTTGATCCAGTGTCACCCCGTTGAAATATTCTATGATGCGAATGTGGCCCTTTTTTAATTGGTCTAGGCCTGAAAGTCCACCGGGTTCTCCAGGCTGGGGAATGGTTCTTTCCGCGATGCGGCCAAAAGAGTCATTGACCAGAACAGGTATCTTTTTGGCGATGTTGGAATTCAGAGCCGGATACAGGGCGTCTTTGTACAACACCTGGTAAATTTCCGAATCACTCATGAGCCGGGACAAACCCGGGGAAGGGAAATAATAAACATAGAAATTCAACAAGAGGCCGGCAATGAAAACCAGAAACACGGCTCTGGGCAGCTGCCATAAGGCCCCCAGGAAGGGTTGTAAGAGTCTGTTATCAGTATCCAATAGAGAGGATAGGCTTCGGGCCAGGGGAGCAATAAAAGCCCGGTTGAACCAGGCGGTGGCCAGCCTTAGGATGCTCACCAGGAGCATAAGCAATAGCGGTACGATAATAAGGTAGATAATAATATCCTGCCCATAAAGAAACGTGCGGACATTTTCGGGAATGAGCATATAAAGCTGTTGATAAATACCCTCATTATGATCGAAGAATAATCTTCTGGTCAGGTAGACGGCCAGAAACAGGCTCAACAGAAAAGCCAGGCTGTCCAGCAGAGACCATAGGGAATACTGGATCCGTTCTCGGGAAAAATGTTGAAAAGCTCCCATCAACACTGGTGCTGCCAGAACACACAGCAATGCCACGGTAAGAACGTTTACTTCTTGCATCATGCCCACCTTTATAGAAAGCGATTATTTCTTCCTATTATAGCGATTCCGCATCAGGTTGGCCCGGCCCTTTTCCTGCCAGGGAATCATTTTTGAAGCTTTTCTTATTACTACTGGTGGAGTGACCATGCAACATGGTATTGTGAGTGTAAGAACCTGATCGAATTGAGTAGTTGCTTATAAGCGGTCACCTCTATCCGGGAAAAGCAAAGAGATGTTCTTTGCCGCCTTTATGGAATGAAGAAAGAGGGGGATAATCGTATGCCGGACAGTGCAACTGCCTTCAAGGTTTTGCTGCTCTACCTGGTGATTATTAATGCTGTAACCTATTTTCTCTTCGCCTGGGATAAAAGGCTTGCTCGTCGAGGGGGCACCCGGATTCGGGAACGGGATTTCCTTTTCCTGTCCATCCTGGGCGGTTCCCCTGGGGGTCTCCTTGGTATGTACCTTCTCCACCATAAAACCCGTCATTTTAAATTTAAATTTGGACTTCCCGTTATTTTTGCTATTCAAATGGTTTTACTTCTTTTCCTGGCGGTTCGTTAAGGGATTATATTATCCTTTTATTTCAGCTTATCTTTGGCCCCAAAATCCACCAGGGATTTAGAGTTTTATATTCCTGTCCTCAGGAGCAAGCTATATAAAATTCTAGACTTTGGGGTGATGAAATTGAAAGGCAAAATCAATGAATTTTCCGATGTTCCCAGCCCCTATTGGATTGCTTCCACTCCCGAGACCAATTATCCGGTTCTGGATAAAGACATTGAGGTGGATGTAGCTATTGCCGGTGGCGGTATTGCGGGAATCACCTCGGCCTACCTGTTGTCCAAGGAAGGAATGAAAGTAGCGGTCCTGGAGGCGGATCGCATTCTGCAGGGAACAACCGGTCACACTACTGCGAAGATCACTTCACAGCATTCCCTTATATATGCCCGTTTGCTCAAGGAGATGGGGGAGGAGCTGTCCCGTCAGTATGCCGAAGCCAATGAAGCCGCCATTCACATGATCTCCAAGATTGTTGATGAGCACGATATTGACTGCAATTTTGTCTGGCGTCCAGCCTATCTTTATACCCAGTCCGATGACTATGTGAAACAGATCGAGGAGGAAGCTCAAGCAGGTGAACGTTTGGGCATCATGGCATCCATCCTCAACAAAATATCTCTGCCGTTTCCTGTAAAAACCATCTTGCGCTTTGATCATCAAGCTCAGTTCCATCCTTTAAAGTATTTGCAGGCTCTGGCTCTGGAGATCACACGCCGCGGCAGTTATATTTTTGAGCAGACCCAGGCTGTCGATATCGAAGAGAATCAAGGCTGTTCGGTTATTACCAGCAATGGTAAAAAGGTAAAGGCCGATAAGGTGATTATCGCCACGCACTATCCTTTTTACGATGGTGGTGGGTTCTATTTTTCTCGTGTCTATGCTGAAAAGTCGTATATTATCGGAGTTACTATCGATGGAACGTTCCCCAAAGGTATGTTCATATCCGCTGAAAATCCCACCCGCTCCTTGCGTTCCCAGAGTATGGATGATGGAGAGTTGATTCTGGTTGCAGGAGAACATCATAAAACCGGCCAATCTAAAAATACCAATCTCCATTATCATAACCTGATTGACTTTGCTCATGAGACTTTCCGCGTGCAGGATATACGTTACCGCTGGTCTACGCAGGACTATATGACTCTGGACGGAGTTCCTTACGTAGGACATCTCACTACCCAAAGCCCCAACATATATGTTGCAACCGGTTTCGGTAAATGGGGAATGACAAACAGTACGGCGGCATCCATGATTCTGTCCGATTTAATCCGAAAAGGAGACAGCCCCTGGGCTGAGGTGTACAAACCTTCCCGCTCAACCTCCGCAACATCGATTAAGAACTTCATTGTACAAAATGCCAATGTTGCCAAAACTTATATCGCTGGTAAACTGGAACCAGCCTTGAATGACGTGGAAATACCCGTTGGAGAGGCCCGGGTCATCGACGTGGATGGTCAGAAAATGGGCGCCTATAAGGATGAGGCGGAAAAGCTGCATATTGTGGATATCACCTGCCCTCACGTGGGGTGCGAGTTGGAATGGAATCATGCCGAGTTATCCTGGGACTGTCCCTGCCATGGCTCTCGCTTTACCTTTGAAGGGGATATTATCGAAGGACCGGCGCAATACTGCCTGAGTCATATTGAAGAGGGCCCCAACCCTATTGAGCCCAATGTTTTTCCTTGATTTGCTGTCGGCACAGGGCCAAATAGGATCACAATGCCTATTGTCTGCCTAAATGGCCCATAGCCGTTTCATTTCATCCCTATCTTTACCAATCTTTAAGATCACTTCATAATTAACCACCATCTTTAATTGAGCCAGGTTAGAATTCAACAGCAGTGTCGGGCAGGACGATTGAAATTGGCCCAGGGATTAGAATAGGATATAATTACCTGGGAAAAGCAATGGCTTTTGAATACCTGGGACAAGTCTAGGGTGATTTTTTCAAACCACAGCACCATGAAAATGGGGAAGGGATTACATATGGAACGTTTTGCGGTAATCTACAGGTTGAGCGGATCAGCGCAGGAGGTTTACGACAAAGCCCAGGACATCTGCCTGGAGCAGACCGTGGAGTTTCCGGGAGAATTGCTTCCCCCTGGATTGATTCAGGATCATGTTGTTGGCAGAATCGAGGGCTTGGTCCCTGTTGGCCCCAGCGCTTATCATGCCACCATCAGTTTTGACCTGGATACGACTGCCAATGAATTGACCCAGCTCTTAAACGTAGTCTTTGGCAACATCAGCATAAAACCAGGCTACCGTCTGGAAGAACTGCGCTTGCCGGACTCCTGCCTGGGTAGATTTCGGGGGCCCCGTTTTGGTAGAAAAGGACTTCGGGAGTGGGTTCAGGTTGAACAACGCCCGCTGCTCTTTACAGCCCTGAAACCCATGGGGCTCTCCGCCCGGGAATTAGCCGACCTTGCCTACCGACTGGCTCTGGGTGGAATTGATATTATCAAGGATGATCATGGTCTGACAGATCAAGTTTATGCTCCTTTCCACGAACGGGTGCCTTTGTGCGCTGAAGCGGTGGAAAGGGCCAATCAAGAAACCGGACAAAGAAGCATTTATATGGCCAATGTTACTGCACCTTATGGACAGGTCTTGGAACGGGCCAGGTTTGCCCGGAAAAACGGAGCCCGAGGCCTCTTGGTGGCTCCCGGACTGGTGGGTTTTGACACTATGAAAACCCTGGCTGACGATGACAGAATCGGACTGCCTATTATTGCTCATCCTGCCTGGCTGGGCAGTTACGTCCTGAGCCCTGAACAGGGTGTTTCCCATTATGCCTTATTAGGGCAGATCACCCGTTTGGCTGGGGCCGATGGCAGCATATATCCCAACTTTGGTGGGCGCTTCTCTTTTAGCCAGGAAGAATGCCAGCGGATTGTCCAGGGCACCCAGGTGGCCATGGGGCGCATAAAACCCATATTCCCGTGTCCGGGTGGAGGGATGAGCATTAGCACCATTCCCGATATGATCCGGGTGTATGGATGCGATGTCGCTTTCCTGGTGGGGGGAGGACTTTTCAAGCACGGACCGGATATCATCGAGAACTGCCGTTACTTTCGCAGTCTGGTTGATGATATGGAGTCCCATTGGGCTTAAGAAATTTACTGGTATATATTGAAATATCTTTGAAGATTCATATGTTTCATGACAGGTGTTACGTTTGGAAATAATGATTTATATAGGTTATGATTGAAGGGGAAATAATTGGAAATGACTTATTTGCGCCCCTATTTTAGAAGGAGGTGGGATCATGTTTTCGTTAATACTATGGGTTTTCCTTATTATCATCGTTTTTTCTCTTCTTGCCGCAAGCATCAAGGTCGTGTCCGAGTGGGAAAGGCTGGCTATACTGACCTTGGGGAAGTTTACCGGGATTAAGGGTCCGGGACTGATCATTATTGTCCCCATAATTCAGACAGTTGCTTCTCGTATCGACACCCGGGTGCAGACTACCCGGTTCCAGAGTGAAACGACCTTGACCAAGGACGGTGTGGCTGTTACCATCCAGGCGGTATTATTCTGGAGAGTTGTAAATGCGCAGATGGCAACCCTAGAGGTAACCAATTACCGGATGGCTGTGGAATTAGCGGCCCAGACCTCTATGCGTGATGCCATTGGCAAGATGAACCTGGCCGCCATACTATCCAACCTGGAGGAACTAGATCTCATATTGAAAGACACCATTGCGCGTAAATCGACCCCCTGGGGGATTGAAACCATGTCCGTAGAGATCAGGGATGTTTCTATTCCGCAGGAATTACAGGAGGTCATGTCCCGGGGAGCTCAGGCTGAAAGAGAAAAACAGGCCCGGGTCACCTATGGTCAAGCGGAAGTGGAAGCAGCTGTGAAGTTTGTGGAGGCGGCAGAGATTTATGCTTCCAGCCCTAATGCGCTCAAGCTAAGAGCTATGACCATCATGTATGAAGCACTGAAAAACGAGCAAAACACTCTGCTGGTAGTGCCCAGTGACATTACCCAATCTTTGGATATTAAGGCAGTAGCAGTAGCCAAAGCAATGAGTTCACCTAACAAAGATAAGAAATCAAGCGCACCAGCAACTGACAGTCATGGTTTTGAGATCGGGTTGCCTCCGATTGGTTAGAGATCAGTAAAAGTCTTTCGGCTTTTTAGAACTTCATTAACCTTCTATAGTATGGAAATGTTTGTGCAGCGAGGATTCGAAAGGATCCTCGCTCATATTTTGGGGGCAATGCTTAGGCTGTCTGTCGGTTGTCGATGACGACTTGTGCAGCGTGGATCTTTCCAACATCAGGCGAATTCTCAAACAGACTGTAAACAAGGGTATACGAGTATACATTGGGGCCGGAGGGTCGATAAATGTTAAAATACATTGGATGAAATTCGGAGGGCTATTTCTGCACAAAGGGGGTGCCGCACCGGTATTTAAGCAACACCTATCAGGTGATAAATCCCAATTAAATTAAACCAATTATTCAAAGATGAATGGATGGCGAAGAATTATGTCTAAACTTACTCCCAGTATAGAACCTTCTGCAATGAGGCAGAGCGGGGCCGACAAGGGCTTGCTTATCCTCTTCTTATTGCTGACGATCGCTGCCGCCCTGGCCTTGATTCCTTCCATGAATCACAATGTGGCCTCCGGGATGAATCTGCTTGCTTCCAACAGCACCCCCACCACCGCTGCCCAGGGAGATATGGGAACTGTTTTTGATACCTTGAAATATGGACGCTCAATCCATATACTGGCTATGCTCCTGGTCGGGTTCGGGTTTCTCATGGTCTTTGTAAGAAAACACGGTTATAGTTCGATAACCGCCACGTTTCTCGTGGTAAGTATTGCCCTTCCTATGTACATGCTGTTAAAGAGTTATGGAGGCTTGCATTTTTCTCTGGCCACCATTAACATCGATACTTTTCTCATGGCGGAATTTGCTGCCGCCAGCCTGCTAATCGCCATCGGCGCGCCACTGGGCCGATTGAAAATGGAGCAGTACTTTCTCATGGCGCTCTTATTTATTCCTGCTTACATCCTCAATGAATGGCTGATATTGGATAGCGGTTATCTAAAAGGCTTCCTGGACACGGGAGGCTCGGTAGTCATTCACGCTTTTGGCGCCTATTTCGGGTTGGGAGTAGTGACCCACACCCTTTCACGCTTCAAAGAAGCTCCCGACTGTGAGAGTGATGCCACCAGCAATCAATTTGCTCTGTTGGGCAGCATGATTCTCTGGCTCTTCTGGCCCTCTTTTACCAGTGCCCTGGTTTCTCCGGACAGAGTGGTACTTACCGCGATCAACACGGTTTTCGCTCTTTGTGGAGCCACCATGTCGACCTTTATATTCTCCCGTTTACTTCGAGGCAAAATAGAAATAGCCGACATTGCCAACGCAGCTTTAGCAGGTGGTGTGGCTATCGGTTCTATATGCAACATGACCAATCCCGGCTACGCACTGCTTATCGGCATAGCCGCCGGAGCTTTGAGCACTTTGGGTTATGCTGTCATTGCACCCAGAGTTGAACGCTTAATCCAGGGAACCGATACCTGTGGCGTCCATAACCTGCACGGAATGCCTGGCATATTCGGCGGGTTGACCGGAATTATCATCACCGGAGCGGCCGGAGTGCAGGTGCTGGGTATCCTGGCTACAGTGATCATAGCATTTGTTTGTGGGAAGATAACCGGGTTTATCATTAGCCTCGTGGGGAGCAAGGAAATTCCCTACAATGATGAAGAGGAATTTTTGATTTCATAAACACCTGCTGATTTAAAAAACTACAAGAACTCGGCAAGGGTTCTTGTAGTTTTTATATCTCCAGGAGTATGAAGTTGTGATTAGATGGTTTTGCCGTTTCGCATCCGGGCAAAGGTCAGGTATGAATAAACGATGGGAATTATCGTCATACAAGCTATGGCTGCAAAATAAATATAGGCATTCCAGAGTCCCTGGAAGGGGGCCATAGCCAGACAAACCAGGCCGCCTGCCACCCATATCCTACCACCCAACCGGTGGGTGCGCTGCCAGACTTCTTCGCTGGCCAGGGTCCAGGGGGTGCGGATCCCGACAAAATAGTTGTGCCGGAATTGGCCCATAAAGTTGCCCATGATGGTGAAGAGGATGGCTACCCCTGCTTTAACCCATAAGGATATGTCTACTTGATAACCCAGAGATACTACAATAGTTGCCCCCCACATTAAGGACATAAAGAGCACCAATAGCCAGCGTATTAGGGTATAAGACCTTAAGAAACGTGGATAATTCTCACGCTTGGGATCCAACACCGGTACAAATAATAACAATAGATAAAGAGCCACAACCAGGGTGGGTGCAAAGAAAGCCCCGTAAAAGCGAGAGAAATACCCGTTAACCTGACCATGTATATTCCAGTGCCTGGGAACTTGATCAGGTAAGTGCGGATAAACAAGTGTGGCTGTGATAAACAATCCGGCCATCAGGACCCATAGCGGCCATTCTCGGCGTAATGTTTTCCAGTTCAAGTGATAAGCAGAATCATTGTTTTTGTCCATAGCAAGTCTACTCCTCCTTCTTAGAAGCTCTATTCATTTCTCATGTGATTCTTCAACTTCATCCCTTGTTTCATCTTTTCCGGGTGGACCCAGGATATCATAAAACCAGCCCACTACGTCCTGAAAGACCGTGGTGTTTAGGGAGTAGTAAATATTCTGTCCTTTGCGCAGGTCCTGGACCAGGTTAGCCTGCTTGAGAATGTTGAGATGGTGAGAGATACTGGGTTTGGTCATGTTGAACTGCTCAGAAATCTCTCCCGCTGTCAGATCACCGTTCTGCAGCATATTCAAAATTTGTCGGCGGGTGGCGTCGGATAAAGCTTTGAATACCAGGTTCAAGGGCATGCCATTCTCCTCCTCGTTAGATATTTAAAATATTATCTAAATATCTAATAACAGTCTAAAACGATACCAATCCTATTGCAAGTAGAAATTGTGATTTTCAGCAACGGTTGTGAATTTTTTTCGGAAGGATTGAGAATTCCTCTCGGTTGTAACCAACGTTACTGGACGCCTAGCAGGGTGAAGATCATGCATCTGGGGCTTATCACTTTGAGTATAGAGTGGCCTTTTGGGGTGGGATTTCAGGCAGTTTTCAATCATTCTTCGCATTCGCTATCAGGATTTAGAACACTTCTTTTTGTGCTAAAAAGCATTTTATATGTCCGATCCAATGTTTCATGTTTTACTTCAGTTGCATCAAACTTAAGTATTTTAAAGGTTGCTTCAATACAAAATCCTATAACGAAAGCAGATATAATTGTTCCGATGCCAAACATACCTCCAAGCCTCCAGCCTACAAAAACCGCCAGAAGCTCAATTGTTCCACGGCATACACCTACCGGTAGTCCCGTTTTACGAGTAAGTGCCACCATTAAACTGTCTCTCGGGCCTGCTCCAAAGGCTGATCCAATATAAAAGTAGGTGGCCAGGGCAATTATGAACAATCCTGCTATCATCATTATGATTCCCAACATGAAGGTGCTTGCCACCGGGATTATATGAAACTCCAAAAGCATATCCAGAAACACCCCGATAAGAACCATATTTAATATAGTGCCCAGTCCAAGTCTTTCACCAAGCAGCGCTGCTATTAGGCCGATAATTACTCCAGTTATAATCGAGGCATTTCCAATGCTTATTCCGGCGGCTTGGGCAAGTCCGACATGGAAAACATCCCAGGGAGCGTAGCCTATATGTGCGTTCATGGTAACAACGATTCCCAGCGCATATAGAAAAAGTCCGAGAATTAACCGCAGCAAACGGATAAAAAACAGTTTCATAATGAATCCTTTCGCTGATTGTGTGACAATCGAAGACGTGGTATGCTAATGTATGACATACAATGAGCAACCAGGTATTAAACCGGAAAAGCGAAAACAGGTATAAAACCAATTATAACCGCAATATAAACCAAGTCAATAGAACATTGTACGTCATACATTTATTATGGAGGGGTAATCATGTGGAATCCCATAACGATTGATATGGATAAAGCCCTTTATGTGGCAATAGCAGATGCCATTGAAAGGGATGTTCATCTGGGAATCCTTAAACCGAATGAAAAAATGCCCCCACAACGATCACTGGCGAAGATAATAGGCGTAAACCTCACTACAATTTCACGAGCATATAATGAAGCGGAAAAAAGGGGGCTTATATCGGGTGCTATTGGAAGAGGAACTTATGTAGCGCAACATGATACAAAGAACATTATCTTACCTGAAATTCTCAGCAGTGATGATGACATTATAGAACTGGGTCTAGTCGATTCGTTAAAGGTTGAAGATGATAGTCTATCCAAATTGTTGAGAGATGTTGCCGAAGACAAGGCTCTGGCTTCATTACTCGACTATGTGCCGAGCCAGGGCCTACTGAGACATAGGAAGGCTGCTGCTCAATGGATAGAGCAATATGGTTTTGAAGTAGATTCCGATCGTATCGTGATATGCGCCGGGGCAATGCATGCTATTAACTGCTGTCTTCTTGGATTATTTGAACCGGGAGACAGAATTGCTGTGGATTCACTCACGTTCACCGGATTTAAAAATTTGGCCCAGCTCTGCCATATAAAACTTGAGCCCATAGCCATGGATTCAGAGGGGATGATTCCCGAAAGCCTTGAAAACCTGTGCAAAAAATCCCGCATAAAGGGCATTTACCTTATGCCTAATATGCAAAATCCGACGGCTACGGTAATGTCAACGGAGAGAAAGCGGGCTATAGCAGATGTAATTCTCAGGCATGGACTTGTTCTGATTGAAGATGATATATACAATTTTACCAACCAGACCGACCGAAAAGCATTAAGCGCCCTTGTACCTGATAACGGAGTCTTTATCTGTGGCATTTCAAAAGCACTTTTCCCGGGATTAAGAATAGCTTTTGCGGTTGTACCGGAACGATTTTTGTATAAATTTACTCAGACGGTTACAAATACTATCTGGATGGCTCCACCCTTAAATTCAGAGCTTGTAACACGTTTAATTGAGAGTGGTACTGCTGCTAAAATAGTAAATAAAAAAAAGCAGGTGATCGCTCACAGGCTGCAACTAGCCAGGACTGCACTTAAAGGATTTTCTTTTAAGGCCCCGGAAAGCAGCCTGTTTTTATGGCTTAACCTTCCTAAAGGATGGTCATGTGCGGATTTTGAAAATACAGCTTTAATGAACAGGGTCAGGGTAATATCAGCTTATAAGTTTTATGTGGGAGGCCAATTACCCCCAAATGCAGTAAGGATTTCGCTAGGTTCGGTAAAAAATGATGAGCAACTGATAAAGGGGCTGAACATTTTAGTCCGAATTTTAAAGCAGAACCCGCTTCTTACCTCACCTGTAATGTAACAACTTACCGACCCCTCATTCAGGTACCCGTGATGAGTTTTATTTTATTTAGAATGTGGAATATTTTATATTAGTTATTACCCGCGGTTCTTGGACCAATTATACTTAAGAATATTTCAAGGAACCAATTTACCGGTATTGGCGGTAAATACCAGGAATGGTATACTCCAGTTAAACAAAAACACCAATAAGGAATAGTGGCTAAAATGACGAAATCATAATAAAGGATTCAAGATGGAGGAATATGAATGCATCACAAATCCATAATCATTATTGGTGGTGGGCTGGCGGGACTGTCTACGGGTTGTTATGGTCGCATGAATGAGTATTATACGCATATTCTTGAGCATCACACTCAGCCCGGGGGGCTGTGTACGGCCTGGAAAAAGAAAGGGTATACCATGGACGGCTGCATTCACTGGCTGATGTCCTGTAAACCGGAAGCCTCCTATCGCCAGGTCTATGATGAGTTGGGAGCCTTTCAGGGCAATAAGCTGATGATGCTCGATGATTTTTGCTCGTTCTACGATCAGAAGAGCGGTAATCGTCTTGATTTTACCAGCGATTTGGAACGGCTGGCATCCAATATGAGATCACTGGCTCCCGAGGATGAAAAGGCTGTCGATGAGTTTATCCAGTGCTGCCAGGCTTTACGCGAATTCGATCCCGGGATTCCCGAACCCAGGGAATTGCTAGGGCCACTGTCGGGCATGAAGATGATGTGGCAAGTCCGCCATATTCTCAAGTATGTATTGAAATACAATATGTCGGTGGTCATTTACGCCCAGCGGTTTAAGAATGATTTTCTGCGCCACTGTATTATTAATCTTTTCGTACCGGAAATGCCTGCTTATTTTCTCTTTGCGGTAATGGGACAACTAATAGGCGGACAGCTAGGGTGCGTGGAAGGTGCTTCTCAGAGGTTTTCCAATGCCATAGCCCAGCGCTATAAGGATCTGGGTGGCAAGATCAGCTATAAAGCCATGGTGGAAAAGATTATCGTGGAGGACAACCGGGCAGTGGGGGTAAGGCTGACCGATGGCACAGAGGAACGGGCTGATATCGTGGTCTCGGCAGCGGATGCCCATAGCACCATCTTTGATATGCTGGATGGGAAATATATTGATGCACAGATTCGATCGAGATTCTCCTCCTGGCCTTTGTTCAAGCCCCTCGTCCTGCTCAGTTATGGAGTGGCCCGGGAGTATGTGGGGGAAAAATCGTCCCAGATCATCTCACTGAAAAGTCCTGTCACCGTAATGGGAAAGGAAATCAAGGAGATCTTCCTGCGCATCTTCAATTATGATTCGACCCTGGCACCAGTGGGGAAAACCGTATTGCAGGCAACGCTGGAGACCGACTATGAACCCTGGATGGAACTGGTGAAGGATGAGGCAGCCTATAATGAAGAAAAGTCCCGGGTCGCGGCAGAGATCATGACCCGTATAGAAGAACTGTACCCCGGTACATCCCAGGCCCTGGAGGTCACTGACGTTGCCACACCCTATACCTTCTGGCATTATACCAGAAACTATCGAGCTTCCTATGAAGGGTGGTTGATGACCAGGGAAGCTTCTCAAACTTTGCTTCCCAAAACCCTGCCGGGGTTAGACAATTTTTACATGGCCGGACAATGGGTGGAGCCGGGTGGCGGCATCCCTCCTGCTTTGTATTCAGGCCGCAACCTGGTTCGTATTCTATGCGAGCTTGAAAACCGGGTCTTTATCACAACGATTCCACAATAAGCCGGCTAGACAGAAAGAGCCGCCCGTTTCCGTTTAAAAACCGGGCGGCAAAAAAGTATTAGAGCATGAATCCTGTGGAAAATGCACAGGATAGAGAGCTGTTTTACACCTGCATAGGGCACCGAATTGGGATTGAATGATCAGGTTATTTTTAGCTGGCAGTATAACCCCCATCAATTACTAATTTTTGACCTGTCACAAAGGATGCTTCATCTGACATTAAGAATACTGCAGGCTTAGCAATTTCAGCAGGAACTCCCATGCGACCACCATGTTTACCACGAGGAACGATTTCTTTATCTTTTACCGGGTCATTACATAATGGGTGCAATGCTGCTAATTGAGAAAAGTCAAATGCTTCTGTTGCGCATGAGTCTTGTGCTGCCAAATCATTTTTATCGGCAGCTACAGCTGCTTGGAATAATGGTGTCACAATATAACCTGGATTTACAGTATTTACGCGTATGCCATATTCTGCCAATTCCAGGGCTAATGCTTTTGATAAACCAACTACACCATGTTTACCCATTGTATATTGAATTAAATTGAAACGTTCAATTAAAACTTCACCTGTTTCGTGATTTACAACTTTAGGACGACCAGCAACACCATGAATACTAGAAACCATCACAATTGAACCTTTTGTTCCATGTTTGATCATTAAACGAGAACCATATAATGCTGTATAGAATACTCCATCTTCATTAATACTTTGAATAAATTTACGAGATTTCAAAACTGCTTCCGGGTCTCCATCGAAATCTTCTGCAGTTACCACACCGGCATTACACATTACTGCATCTACAACTCCATAAACCTTTTCTGTAATTTCAAATAATTTTTCAACATCTTTAGGTTGAGATACATCAGTGTGGACATAAGTTGCAGTTCCTTTACCATATTTATCATTTAATTCCTTAACAAAATCTTCACCTAATTTGTCATTAATGTCAGACACAACTACCCCTTTTGCTCCTTCAGCTAATGCTTCACGAACTGTTGCTGACCCGATAGAGTCAAAACCAGGGATTGCTGAAACTGAACCTGTCACTACTACTACTTTGCCATCTAATTTACCCATTATAGATTCCGCCTTTCGAAAAATGTTTCTTTCGGGTATTTCTACTTACGATAGAGGAGTATTTCCTATAGGTAACCAGCCAGCACATCACCTCTTTTTTTCGTTACTGCTCGAAAGAAAAAGGCCAATATTCTTATTGACAAGGAAAATTCCGTCATAAGAATACTGGTCTTTCTTGAAGCCACCTTAATGGTTTCCTCGCAATCCACCAGAATATGCAGTTGCGGTCTCTTGCTACTCGGTCAGGGTACGGTCAAATACAATAACATGTATCCAAAAATTCTTTTCCGGTTCTACATCATAGGTCTGATGAACAGCCCTGGCCTGCAGTCTTTCTTCAAAATAAGGGACATTGTCAATGGCATGCTGCCGGGCCACCTGCATACGGGCCGCCCTGACCACTTCTTTTCCGGCCGGGGTTTCCACAATGTAGATTTCCGGATCGGTTAGGAACCTTTCCCCCCGGATGATGAGCATGTCATCCCAAATAACAACCTTGGTATAATCTACGCCTTTACCAAGTTTTTTCTTGAAGTACTGCTCCATGTAGATCTTCAGTTCATGCTGCATTTGCTTCCGTTGACGATCATCCAGCGTCCTCCTGCCATCAATGTGTACAATGTTTTTAGCTTGCTCATCTTCGCCCCGTCCATATGGCATAGCATTCACTCCAATTTAATGTGTCCTAAAAAAGAAAAAAACCAATATTTTCGCGATCATGTTTAAAAAACCCTATCGCCAAAATATTGGTTTTCTGCAGAGCCACCCCCAAGGGGTTTCTCTGTAATCAACCATTATGAATTTACGTAATCATCATAGACGATTGCAAACAATATAGCAAGGTTTTTTCAAGGGATATATTCGTGGGGAGAGCGGGAAAGACGAGTTCTCACGCAGCAGGAGAGGTAAATAAAAAGAACCGCCTGGCTTTTCGATAAAGTAGGCGGCCAAGAAAAGTTATAGAGCATGAATCCTGTGGAAAATGCACAGGATAGAGAGCTATTTTTCCCAGGGGGTAACCAGCCATTTGAGGCAGTTTTCTTTCTTGTTGCCAAAGATGTCATACCCACGCATAATGTCATTGAGTGGAGCTTTATGAGTGCATAAGAAATTCGTATTCAGTTTGCCCTTTTCGATAAGATTGATCAGTTCAGGCATCTTATTCATCGGCACAAATCCCCAACCGAGCTTAATATTTTTGGCCCAAATCTTATCCAAGGGAAGCTCTACGGGCTTTTCGAAAACACCAATGGTTGACATATTTCCGCCGCCTCTTACGATTTCCAATGCTAAATCAAAAGTAGGCTTGGCCCCTACACACTCGATCGTTTTATCTGCACCACGACCGCCTGTCATTTCTCTAATGACCTCGGGAACATTGACTTCGAGGGGATTAAGTCCGATATCAGCGATTCCTTCTTTGACACAAACATCTAATCTGGACTGCACAGTATCAACTGCAATAACCAGCGACGGTCCCCACAATTTGGTTGTTGCCATACAGCACATTCCAACCGGACCAGCACCTACTACAGCGACAACATCACCGATTTTTATATCCGCATTTTCTGCTCCGAAATAACCCGTAGATAAAATATCACCAGTGAACAATACATCTTGCTCTGTTAAGCTCTCAGGAATTTTGTAAGCGTAATTATCAGCACCGGGCATGAGCACATAATCAGTTTGACAGCCTTCTTGTCCATAAACTCCAAAACAACCGTATCTGGGTGTGGTGCAGTGAGCATACAGACCTTGTTTGCAATACCAGCATTCACCACAGAAAGCTACACATGATGAAACGACTTTGTCGCCAGCTTTAAGCTTTTTAACCGCAGGACCTGTCTCGACGATCTCGGCGCAAAATTCATGACCAACGATTATGGGATATCTCACATCTGCCATGCCGCCATGCACGATGTGTATGTCGCTCCCACAAATTGTTGATAGAGTTACCTTGGCAATGCAGTCTCCGGGTTCAACGATCTTGGGCACCGGAACATCTTCCAGGCCATATTTGCCAGGTCCACGGTACATAAGAGCTTTCATAGTATCTGCCATTTTTGTTAACCTCCCAATTTTTAATAACGATCACTACAGCATGAATAGAGAACAGTCTGCACATCACCTCTTTCTTTCGTTTCTGCTCGAAAAGAAAAAGGCCAATATTCTTACTAACAATGAGGAACCGTCATAAGAATACTGGTCTTTTTTGAAGCCACCACGAAGGTTTCTTCGCAATCCACCGGATATGCAATTGTGGTATACGCTTACTCGGTCAATGTACGATTAAAAACAATAATATGCATCCAAAAATCCTTTTCTGGTTCAACATCATAGGTTTGATGGATAGCCTTTGCGTGCAGTTTTTCTTCGAAAAAGGGAACATTGTCAATAGCATGCTGGCGGGCTACCTGCATCCGAGCCGCCCGAACCACCTCTTTCCCTGCTGAGGTCGCCACGATATATATTTCCGGATCGGTGAGAAATCTTTCCCCGCGGATAATAAGCATGTCTTCCCAGATCACAACCTTCGTGTAATCAACGCCTTTACCAAGCTTTTTCTTAAAATATTGTTCCATGTAAATTTTGAGATCATGCTGCATTTGTCGACGCTGACGGTCGTCCAGCTTTTTCCCGGAATCAATGTGAACGATGTTTCTGATCTGCTCATCTCCATCAGGTACGTGTAGCATAGCATTCACTCCTATATTTAGATCTAGAAAAAGAAAAAACCAATATTCTCGCGATCAAGCTTACAATAAGCCCTATCGCCAAAATATTGGTTTTCTATGGAGCCTCCCGCAGGTTTCTCCCTAATCAACCAGTATGAATTTTTCATACTCATCATAGACGATCCTAAGCAACATTACAAGGGATATTATTACCATCTGAAATGCCTGTTATATATTGGACAATAATAAAAAGGTGCCGCCATACTTTTATCAAGCGGGCGGCCAAATAAAGTTATAGAGCATGAATCCTGTGGAAAATGCACAGGATAGAGAGCGATGAATGAGAAAGATGTGCGACAATGGGCGATTTCCATTGTCGCACTCATTGAACTAATTATTTTACATAAGGGGTTACAACCCACTTGAGGCAGTTGTCTTTCTTGCCACCAAAGATGTCATAGCCTTTTACGATATCATTTAATGGAGCACGATGTGTGCACAGGAAGTTTGTATTGAGTTTGCCAGCCTGAATCAACTTAATTAATTCAGGAATCCGATTGGCGTTTAACAGGCCCATGCTGATTCTAATGTTTTTGATCCATAATGTATTCATGGCAAGTTCCTGGGGCTTTTCAAATACGCCGATGAAGGAAACATTACCACCTGGTCTAACAGAGTCTATTGCCATATCATAAGTTGGTTTAAAACCATTAGCTTCGATAGTTCTGTCAGCGCCGCGGCCTTCGGTCAGGTCTCTGATTGCATCAGGAACATTAACATTTAACGGGTTAAGTCCAATATCTGCAATACCTTGCGCTACAATCCTATCCAACCGGGATTGATTGATGTCAACAGCGATAACTTTGGAAGGTCCCCAGAGTTTTGCTGTATGCATTGCACACATTCCGACAGGACCTGCACCCATAACTGCAACTGTGTCACCGGGCTCAATACAAGCATTTTCTGCACCAAAATAGCCAGTGGAAAGGATGTCGCCCACGAATAGTACGTCCTCTTCAGTTAGTCCTTCAGGAATACCGAACATTCCCAGGTTGGCATGAGGAACCCGTACGTATTCTGCCTGGCAGCCATCGATCATGTAGCCAAATATCCAGCTTCCGGTTGTGCAGTGAGAATAAATTCCTCGTACACAGTAGAAACACTCACCGCACTGGGTAACACAGGAAACAGCAACTTTGTCGCCTACTTTTGCATTTCTTACTGCAGGGCCAACTTCTACTACTTCGCCGACGAATTCATGACCTATTATTCTTCCGTCAGCTACTTCTGGCATTCCACCATGCCAAATATGAATATCGGTTCCGCAGATAGTTGATGTAGTTACACGGACTATAGCATCATCAGATTCAATAATTTTCGGTACGGGAACGTCCTGAAGTGCAATTTTCTCGGGACCACTGTATACGAGCGCTTTCATAGTATCTGCCATTATAAATAACCTCCCCAATTTCTGTTAAACGACAATAGGAACAATGACAAGGGAACCAGTTTGCACATCACCTCTTTTTTTCGTTTATGCTCGAAAAGAAAAAGGCCAATATTCTTACTTCGTCATAAGAACACTGGTCTTTCTTGAAGCCACCCTTACGGTTTCCTCGTAATCCACCAGGATATTCAATTGTGCTTTCTAATTATTCGTTCAACGTACGATTAAATATAAAAAATTCATCAAGATACGAATCGCAGTTTAATATCATTGATCTGTTTGGTGAACCAGCTTGCATACCGCTTTTTCGCTTCCACCCGAAAAGAAAAAGGCCAATATTCTTACTTCGTCATAAGAACACTGGTCTTTCTTGAAGCCACCGTTACGGTTTCTTCGTAATCTACCAGATATGCAATTGCGGCTTCCGATTATTCGGTCAGCATACGATCAAATACAACAATATGCATCCAAAAATCATTCTCCGGTTCAATATCATAGGTTTGATGAATCACCTTAGCCTGCAGTCTTTCCTCGAAATAGGGAACATTATCCACTGCATGCTGCCGGGCAACCTGCATGCGGGCCGCTCGCACGACCTCTTTTCCCGCTGGAGTTTCTACAATATATATCTCCGGTTCAGTGAGGAACCTCTCCCCCCTGATAATCAGCATATCTTCCCAAATAACAATCTTGGTATAATCAACACCCTTGCCCAGCTTTTTCTTAAAATACTGCTCCATATAAACCTTGAGTTCATGCTGCAGCTGTTTGCGCTGGCGGTCATCCAGTTTCTTGCGGGCATCAATATTTACAATGTTCGGGGCTTGCCCATCTCCATTGTGATATGTCATAGTAATTCACTCCTATTAAAACTAAAGTTAAAAAAACCAATATTTTTGCGATCAAGTTTAATTTCCTCCATCGCCAAAACATTGGTTTTCTTTAGAGCCACCCCAAGAGCAACATAATTCCTGTAATCAAGTTTTATACTCAAGTACAAAAAAAGTTGGTCTTCTAAAGAGCCACCACAGGTTTCTCTGTAATCCACCATGTATTCAATTTACGTACTAATAATAGTCGATTCTACATCGTATAGCAAGCACTTTTTTTGCTTGGGGAATCCCCTCAAATTACCATTACATAGGGATAAAGACCTTTTGAGATTGATATTGATATAATTACTAATTTTTAGCCATGGATTAGGATCTAGAACTGGAATTGCCATTTCCAAAATAGACGCTTATCTTCTATCCACCCCTGTGTAGTGCCTGTACTGACCGGGTATTTAGCGCCTGCTGTGATATAATAAGTAACGAAACTGAATGCTAGGAGGATTATAATATGGAAGACAACAGCAAAGAGATAGAAATGATGCGTGCCCTTATTGAGAAGAAGAAGCAAAAGAGTGCTTCGCAGGGCAGCATCAAAAAGGGACCGGAGGACCGTTTTGGCACCAGGGCTCCGGGGAATAAGAAGCAGAAAAAAGGCGGCCTGCCGCCTAAGTAGATGATTTGAATAGAGGTTATAAATAGCATGAAATCTCTTGTGCTGGCTGAGAAGCCCAGCGTAGCCCGGGAAATTGCCCGGGTCTTGAAATGCAGTAATAAATCCAAAGGCTACCTGGAAGGACCCCACTATGTGGTGACCTGGGCCTTGGGGCATCTGGTCACCCTGGCCGAACCGGATGATTATGACCAGAAGCTCAAAGAGTGGCGCATGGAGGATTTGCCCATGCTGCCCGGGAAAATGAAGCTTAAGGTCATTAAACAGACCGCCCAACAATACCAGGTGGTGAAAGGCCTGATGAAACGGGGTGACATTCAGGACCTGGTAATAGCCACCGATGCCGGACGAGAAGGAGAACTGGTGGCCCGCTGGATCATGGAAATGGCCAACTGGAAAAAACCCTTCCGACGTTTGTGGATTTCCTCCCAAACCGATGACGCCATTCGCCAGGGTTTTGCCCGCCTGCAACCGGGAGCCAGTTACAACAACTTGTATGACGCAGCTGTCTGCCGGGCCGAGGCCGATTGGCTCATCGGTCTCAATGTGACCCGCACCCTGACTTGTAAATACAATGCCCAGCTCAATGCCGGCCGGGTGCAAACCCCTACCCTGGCTATGATCGTGGACAGAGAAAGCGAGATCAAACGCTTCAAACCTGTGGATTATTGGATGATACGCGCCGACTTTGGAGATTATTTCGGAGATTGGCGAGGTTCCGACGGCGGTCGGCTTTATCAGCAGTCCCGAGCCGAGGAAATCGAAGCACGCATCAAAGGCCAGTCCGGTACCATCAAGGATGTAAAAACTGAGGCTAAGAGCGAACCGCCGCCCTTGGCCTATGACCTGACCGAACTGCAGCGCGACGCCAACCGTCGTTATGGCTGGCCGGCGCAGAAGACCCTTTCCGTATTGCAGGATCTGTATGAGCGACATAAACTGGTCACCTACCCGCGCACCGATTCTCGCTATATAACCAGCGATATCGTACCTACTCTGCCCACGCGCTTGAAGGGCATGGGAGTAGGGCCTTATGCGCCTCTGGTGAAGCCTTTGATGGGAAAGGCCTTGAATCCGGGTAAGCGCTTTGTTGACAACAGCAGGGTTTCGGACCACCATGCGATTATCCCCACCGAACAGCCCTTAAACCTGACCTCCCTGGATGAAGAGGAGAAGCGGCTCTACGACCTGATTGCCCGCCGCTTTCTGACTGTGCTCTATCCGCCTTACCGCTATGACCAAACGACGATCCTCACCCTGGTCAACGGAGAGTCTTTCTATTCCCGGGGCAGGGTGGAAATCGAGCGGGGATGGCGGGCGGTGCAGGGGGCGCTTCCTGACAAAGAGGATGCCGGAGAAGATCGGACGCCCGAACAGGCACTGGCCCTGCATCGGAAGGGCGAATCCCACCTGGTAAAAAACTGCAAGCTCACCAAACATAAAACGAAACCCCCGGGTCGCCACACTGAAGCCACCCTGCTGACCGCCATGGAACACTGCGGCAAGCTGGTGGAGGATGAGGAATTGCGGGAGTCCATCAAAGGAAGCGGCCTGGGCACCCCGGCCACCCGGGCGGAAATTATCGAGAAACTGATTCATACCAGCTACATCGAGCGTCATGGCAAAGAATTGATACCTACTTCAAAGGGCATCCAACTAGTGGGTCTGGTGCCCCCGGCCCTGCGTTCCCCGGAACTGACTGCCCAGTGGGAGCAAAGGCTGGCCGATATTGCAAAAGGAAAAGGCAAGAAATTTGAGTTTATGGCGGCAATTCGTAAGGACACAGCGGAATTGGTGCAGAGCGTGCAGGACGATGCCGCTACCTATAAAGCAGACAACGTCTCCAAATCCAAATGCCCGCTGTGCGGGCGCTACATGCTGCTTATTAACGGCAAGAGAGGAAAAATGTTGGCCTGCCCGGAGCGGGCCTGCGGTCACCGCCAACCCGAGAAGGAAAATCCTTACGGAAAGATGGGCGGCTCCAGCCGCGCCACCCAGAAGCTCATTGCGCAGTACAGTGATAAAGAGGAATTGGGCACCAATCTGGGTGACTTGCTCAAAGCGGCATTGGCCAAAAAAGACGAGGAGAAGAACTAGAAGCCCAGGCAAAAGAACCGTCCCTATGCCCGCTCTATGGGAGTTTTGCTTGAAAATAAACGCCTTTTTTGGATACATTCGCAAATTGTCACGCGTTAAACATCTGCTGTATCCATTGTTTCTCAGGTGATGTGTTATTTTAAATCATGGATGGACATTTTGTCTAATTCTTTCTGCTTATGCTTTTCAAGGCTCTTTCTGCCGTCAAAATAAATCCCTATGTTAATAAGAAACAACATAAAGAATGCACCAGCAGCTTCTAAATGTTTCCCGTCTTTTGCTATGAGTAAATTAAACAGTATACCGGCAATTATAATAAGTGCCGGTATGATTAAACCGAATAATTTCTGCTTTCTTTTACTAAGATACGTTTGCAGGGCCATCCATAAAACAATAATTAAAATATCCAGCGCTAACTTCATTTCTGTTCTCCTATTTCTCTTTTTTGTACTCAGATATAATCAGCTTTGCCGTGTCTAAATCCAGCTTTTCATTTAATGCCAAATTTTTAATTAAAGCGATGAAAGGTTCATTGGCTTTATTATCGGCAATCCCAATTTTTTGAATAAGCCGATCCAAGCGCAATCTTACCGTAGGATAAGTAACACCATAAAGAGATGCAATTTCTTTTAACGATCCTGATGCGAGAATGAACTTTTTAATAAATTCAATATCCTCATCGTCCAATCCTGAAAGCCAATCTGGTATAGAGTCGATTGTCATAATATATCCTTCCTAAACCTTATATTTAATTTGAATAATATTAATATAAACTTTAATTATATTAATGTCAATAATTTACTAGTAGGCGCCCACAGGGACGGTCCCTGTGGGCGAAATTGGATTATATAAGGAAATAAAGGAATCTTTTGACATATAAGGGCGGAACCCATATACTGGGGAAAAGGTCCGGAGGAAAAGCTGATGGGTCGTATGCAACGGGTGTATGGCAATACAGGCTGCTACCATATTATGCTCAGGGGCAACAGGCGCAAGAAGATTTTTCATGACTATAAAGATCGGGAAAAATTCTTAACCATACTAGCAGACAATAAGGATAAGGTGAGATTTTCAATTTACTCCTTTTGCTTGATGGACAACCACATACATATGGTTATCCGGGACCAAAATAATACCATCTCAAAAATCATGAGAGGCATAGCAACAAGCTATGCCATGTTTTTTAACTATAAGTATGGATGGGTGGGTCATGTATTTCAGGATCGATTTAAAAGTGAACCGATAGAGGATGACCGCTATTTGTTAGGTGTAATCAGATACATTCACGGTAATCCTGTAAAAGCCGGGATCGTACATAGACCAGAGCAGTATTTTTGGAGCAGTTATCGATTTTACCTGGATTCCGTAACGGCAGGATCAAATTTAGTTGATTCTGGATTTGTACTAGACATGCTATCCGATGACCGGGCAAAAGCCCTTGAAGAATTCGTGTATTTTTCGGCTATGATAGATGAATTTGACTACATGGATGATGAGGGGAAAGTAATAAATTTGACCGAAGTGCAGGCTTACCTGGACCAATATTTAGATCAAAACTGGACTGGAGTAGACAAAAATGAGTTAATAAACGATGCTCTCATCCGTAAAACTATAATCAATGAGTTGCGTAGCAAAACCCAGCTATCAGATAGAAAAATTGCAGAACTGTTAGGGATATCTAGATATAAAGTTCGAAGTATAGATGGGAACCGTAGAGAATGTCTTTTGCCTAAGTGACCATCCATCTAACCGCTTTTCGCCCAAAAGGACCGTCCCCATGGGCCTCTGGGCCTCTTTGCTAGGGTTGGTTTTATAGAGTCGGATGGGACTTTTGATTATGGACCGAAAATTAAGGTCCCCAGAAACCAATACGCAAAAGGAAATATAATAAGCAGGGAATTACATAAAACGCCATATAACGAAATTTTATCAGTATATCGTATTAAATCGACCAATCCAAATCCAATACCTATAAATCCAAACATAAAGGCCCTTACAATTTGCAAACCCTGTAAATGGTTTGGAATAATTGCCAGGAAAAAATTAAGAATGTATAACGTACCAATAATACTGAAACCAATTGATATGCAACCCCATAATGACCTCCTTCGGTTAACCATAGGAGGCTTTTTTTCGTCCTTAATACTAATCAAATCAGCACCTTACCTTTCATAACTAAACACTGGTGTCTGGGCGTGGCTTTCATTCCTATAGTCGCAGAATCAAGAGAACCATCCCTTGGCACCCAGTATTTCAAAAAAAAGATATTTTTTACTGAAAGTACCTGGAAATAATTATATATTATTAACAGGGAGGGGAACAAGAATGAGACTGGTCTATGCTGGTTTGAAGAAGCGTTTTCCGGCAGCATTACTCGGAGTATCTTTCATCGTGATTGCGGCCGTTGTAATTTGGGTTAACAGGCCCACCTACCAGGAAATGAATCATTCTGTACCCGCCAGCCAAAACACAATACTGGCCGCAGGTTCAGAGATTAGCCTCCCAGAGGCAAACGGGTCTGCCATTAAGGACCAGGCAGATTTGGCTTTTGTTCAGAATGGGTTGCTCTATATTCTAGACGGGAGAACCGGGAAGGTCTCCAGACTGAGTGATTCCGGGCAGGCTTTTCAGCCCAGATTTTCGTTTGATGGGCAATGGCTGGCATATCTAAACCTCAGCGATCAGAATTCCCCCAGCGGTTCGCTCTGGTTGGTGCGCAGAGATGGCAGCCAGGCCCATCAGGTTCAAGTCCTCTCGAGCTCGGTAACCTCGGATAATTATGATTGGTCGCCGCAGGAAAATCAACTAGCGGTCAATTGCCAGGGATTATGGTTGGTGGATGCGTCGGGGCAGATTAAGCGGATTGTCGAATCGAGCGCAGGCAACTGGCTCTCCTGGTCACCGGATGGAAAGCGTTTACCTTATAGTCTTACCCTGTCCCCTGCAGGAAATAACCTCCAATCTCAGAGTGATGCCCTATATTCATTTGACCTATCTAATGGAAAGACCGTTCAACACATACTTACCCCTGAATGCGGTATTCAGGTGGCATCCTGGTGGCCGGACGGCCGGGGAATTATATTTTGGAGTATTCCTATTTATTCTCAATCTCTTGCAGCTGACGGTACCGGGTTGTATAGTTATCGGTTTGGTGATAAGTCTCCCCAGCTTCTCTCGACCGGCCTGGTTCACCGGGATTGGTTGTCCCTGGCTGCTGATGGACGATTACTCTATATCGCGGGTTCAGGAAGAATAGCCTGGACAGGAAAATGGCTGGAATTATGTAATGTCGAAACAGGATTATTAAAAAAGATAACCCCTCCTCAAGGGAATGTAATTCTGGATCCCTCCTTCTCCCCCGATGGAAATATGATGGCTTATGTATCGGCTAAGGACCTGGGTTCGGAAATATTGGGATTTCCCGATGCCAGAGACCTACAGAAATGGATAGACAGTCGCACCTTATGGATAGCCACCGCTGACGGCAGCGGTGCCAGGTCTATAGCCGAAGCGGGACCGGGCATTTACCAGCCGGAATGGTCAAGGGACGGAAGTCTATTATGTATGTTTCCCAGGACAGTGTTTGGATAATAAATACTCAGAATAAAACCCGGCAAAAGGTTCTGGGGCCTCTTGCCGTGATTGGCTCTGCTGACGATTTTCACTTTGGCTTCTATGGGTACGTATCGTATCACGATATAATTGATTGGTTCAAGTATTAGTCCTGGATTCTAAGCGACCTTTTCCTATGGAGGTCATTCCCAGGCCCAAGTGATCGAGAGTTTTCCCGCAATATGAATGGAGACAATCTCATTATCGTTTTTTCAAGTTCCAACTGGGAAAGTGGCAAAATGGTAAGCTGTACCAACTATGAGGTCAATATCAAATGCGATGGGGAAAACTATAAATATATTTATTGTAAAAAGCTTTAATAAAAAATTTGCACGTGGTTACACGGGTGAAATTATCGTCCCCATGGCGTAATTAGATCTCAGAAAAAACATCTCCTAAGGATATCTCCAGACCCTCAAAGATAGTTGATTTCATTATTTCCCCGTCTTTGAGAGTTGTTAAACTTTCTATATCCCTTTCTTTAGAAAAGGAGTATTGAACAATACTTCTGTTCTCCAGATCTACAATCCAGTATTCTGAAATACCGCTTTTCATGTATAGATTCAATTTCGCCGCCATATCCTTGCCTTTGGTTGATGGGGACAATACTTCGACAACCAGGGTGGGGATGCCCTCATACCTGTAATCCTCATTGACTTTGTCTTTATCGCAGATCACAACAACATCAGGCTGCACCACATTGGGATCTTCTTCAAACTTGGTGGCAAAGCCGAACAACCGCACATCCAACGGTGCGGTTACTGACTGGCAGGGATTCCCTTTAAAATAGTTGTTAAAGTGCCAGGCTATTTCGTTCACCACAACCTGATGTCTAAAGCTGGGTGAAGCCAGCAGGTAAATCTCACCATCGATGAGTTCGTACCTTTGATCAGATGAATTAACCAGGTCCATATATTCCTCATAGCTGATTTTTTTTATTGTTTTGTATTTTAAAGATTCTTCGTGAACCAGAAAATAGTCAGGTTCATGATAGCGGGTGAGTTTGGCTACACTCTTTCCGTTTTTGGTAATAATAATATCTTCCTTCTCTACCAGGGCAAGATATTTGCCAAAAGCATTCTGCAAATCGGTGGTATTAATCCGCACGATAGCACCTCCATTTCGCTTCATTAGCTATAATATTAAATAATATTAGCTAACAAATCAATTGATTTTGTGCAATGCCCGCATCGTGTAATCGATAAACTCAGGGTAAAACGAAATCACCTCCCGTTTGATTGTCTTGATTCTTAAGAAAAATTAAGATTTTCATGCAGTAGTCTGTAATATTTGCCTGCCAGAATATGGAGAGAGAAAGGCAGGTGGTTATATTTGCCTGGCGAAATGATCTAATAAGGATTCAATGGAGGCGTTTTATGGAACGATTCAATGTGCTGGTATGTGATGATGACACTGCCATTGTGGATGCTCTGGAAATCTATTTAAAACAAGAAAACTATGGGGTGGTAAAAGTTTATACTGGGGTTCAAGCTTTGCAGGCTTTGACCGAACATGAAATTCATTTAATTTTACTTGATATCATGATGCCGGAAATGGATGGGCTGTCTGCCACCATAAGAATTCGCGAGGAACGTAATATTCCCATCATCGTAATTTCGGCCAAATCCGAGGACACGGATAAGATTGCCGGGCTTAACTTTGGAGCCGATGACTATGTGACCAAACCTTTTAATCCTCTGGAATTAATGGCCCGGGTTAAATCGCAGATGCGGCGCTATACCGCCCTGGGAAGTATAGCCCATAAAAGCGGTATTCTAAAATCCGGCGGCCTGGAATTAGAGCGAGAAGGCAAAGAGGTACGGGTAGACGGGGAGATCATCCGGCTGACTCCCACCGAATATGGGATTGTAGTGTTCTTAATGGAGAATATGGGGCATGTGTTCTCCATAGCCCAAATATATGAGCAGGTGTGGAGTGAACCATCCTATTCGGCAGAAAATACGGTGGCCGTACATATCAGGAGAATTCGGGAAAAAATTGAGATCAATCCGGGAGAACCAAAATACTTAAAGGTGGTATGGGGAATTGGATATAAAATTGAGAAATATTAGGTATTCCAGGGGGGCAAAAATAACAGCCGTAATTATAGTCTGGCTGGGCTTTCTGGCTGCGATGGGCAGTTCTCTTTTCCTCTGGGAAAATCGCGGCATCGCAGGTGTATCAAACTATGCCCGGGACTCTACGTTCCAAAACGACTTTGCCACCATGGTGCATGATACGGTGGAATATCATGTCGTATTGAAGAGCGAAGCCAACATAAAAAATGCAAGCACAGATGCGAAAACCACTGCCAATAATCTGCAGCGCTTACACCAAATAGAAAAGGTGCTTCCTACCATGGTCAATTTCGTTTATTATGTCCGCAATACCCAAACCGGGGAAAATTGGACCAATTTGGATGAACAAAGGTTGAGTAAATTGGGTTCGGAGACAGTCGACCCGGTTCGTTTTATCCAAGAACAGCCAACCACTGTCTTCTTAGGCACATCGACAATCGAAGCCAGTGTACCCTTTTCCCAAATAGCCTCTAGTACAGAAGATATGCCAGCAGGCAGTCCCTATGAAGTATATGCAGCGGTTGTAGGATCGCTACATCCGGGGGATATGTTCTATAACGACTTTGTAAATTTCATGGGAACAAAAACCAGCATCGAATTTGCCACTATGGTATTGATCATAGCTTTTGTCCTTGCAGCCGCGGCCTTTATTTTTCTAATTTATGTTACCGGCCGTCGGGATCCGGAGGAAGAAGATATGCCGGGCCGGGTGAAGGGGATGTATACGGATGTACATACTCTTTTGGTGTTCATAGCGGCTGTTATTTCGTTGTGTATTGCCCCCGGTACTTCCACAGATGTGCCAAAAATACTAACAATAGTAGCCCTAGCCGTTGTTCTCAGCCTGGATGTATTCATTGGCTTATCCTATGTTTTGTCCATGGTTCGGCAGTTCAGGGCGGGGCAACTTTTCACCAACACGCTGCTATACAAGTTAGGTTCAAGTTTAACGGCGTTCCTCCGGTTGGCTTTTCAGGGAAAGGTTTTTAAAGGATGGATGTTGCTGCTACTTTTTGGTTATGGCATCATCAACGGATTGATATTCATCCTTTTGGTGGCGTTCAATTCCCACTCCGTATGGCCAGAATTCCTCTTTATACTCTTAGTATTTCTTGCCTTCAATGCTGGGGTTGCTTATTTTTCCGCCAGGTCGCTGGCCGCTTTGGCGCAAATCATGGTGGCGGTCAAAGAAATCTCGGCCGGAAACCTTGACTATACCTTGAGCAGCAACGACATTCCCGCCAGCTTTGCCGCTTTTGCCGAGGATATCCGCAGCCTCCAGGGAGGGTTGCAAAAGGCGGTGGCCCAGGCGGTTAAAGGCGAACGGATGAAAACCGATCTTATCACCAATGTGTCTCATGATCTTAAAACTCCGCTCACCTCCATCATCAATTATGTCGACCTGCTGAAGAGGGAGGAGTTGAATAACGAAACGGCGGCTGGATATGTCGAGATTTTGGAAGAAAAATCTTTCCGCCTGAAGCAGCTTATTGAGGACCTGGTGGAAGCCAGCAAGGCATCCAGCGGTAATCTGGCGATGACCGGCGAAAAGGTGAACCTGCATGAATTAATGATGCAGGCTTGCGGAGAATACCAGGAAAAGATGCAACAGGCACAGTTGGATCTTCATATGCCAACTGCCGGCGAAGCGGTCGTCGTATGGGCGGATGGCAAATATATGTGGCGGATAGCGGAAAACCTGCTCTCCAATGTGATAAAATACTCCCTGCCCCATTCCCGGGTTTATATTGATATTTCCTCAGAAAATGGCTATGGATCTTTTACGATTAAGAACATATCGGCTTTTCCTCTTAACATCTCTCCTGAGCAGCTTACCGAGCGCTTTGTCCGGGGGGACGAATCCAGAAGCACGGAAGGGTCGGGACTTGGCCTTTCCATTTCTCAGAGTTTAACCGGTTTGCAGGGAGGTAAATTTCAGCTGGAAATTGACGGCGATTTATTCAAAGTAACGGTAGCCATACCTTTGTGGGAAGAGTAATAGGAGTGAGACTGTCTCAAAAGGTGCATATTAAAGCTGCTAATCCTCAAAACTCCCGTATCACAGGAAGTGGTACGGGAGTTTTGCTCGGTGCTAAGCGCAGGCCCGCGGAGGCCCACGGGGCAGCCGTTTCAGCTTATCGGCATGGACAAAGAACAGCCCTGCCGCTAGCAGGATTGCGAATAGAATAAAGGGATGTCAAAATGGGTTCCCCTCCGTTATTGGTGCCGAACGGACCCAGCCACAACGTCGAGCAGCACGCCGGCTTTCGGATAGTTATCCTTCACCCACGCGGGTGAATTAAGTCCTGCTATTCTCAAGGTGTGCGCCTTATAGGTATCATACCAGTCCTGGGGATTTTTACTGGCATATTTGATGTCCTCGCCGCCTAAAATTGTTCTGCACAATTTCTCCATGATATGTCCTTTAAGACCGGTTTGTCCGCCCTTTTCAAACTCGCTGAACAAATAGGGCAGAGCCTGAGCATCCAGAGCGATAACTTCGTTATACTCTGCCTGATGGGCGGCGATATAATCCCCCGGATTTGAGGATTCTCTCGGCGAAGACATGATGATAGTAATCCTGTCTTCCACAAATAGCTTTTGATCAGCCGGATCAGCCGGTAAGAGGCCCTGCCCGCCGCCGCCCGTGCCGATGCTGACGATCTGATATTGATGATTGCCAAGGCTTTTGATGCGGAATTCATGATAGGAGCCTTCACAGTTGTAGCCTGTATCAGTAGGGTGGAAACTACCATTGGCACTCAAGAGGTAAAGAGTTGTTGTGGAATAATCAGAGGTAGTTTGCACACAAAACTCTTTTTGGTCACCTGCCAGCAGCGAAATGTCAGTGAGTTTATATCCCGTGATCCGGTATTCTTTGGGAATGTTTTCTCCCTTAAAGGAAGAGTAGTAGTGATCAAAGGCGGCGGCACCGATTTTTAGTAAATCGCTTTCTTCGGTGGAAAACAGCATGGCCTCCGCTTCCGTTTTTTCAATATTAAAGGGTTCCCTCGGGTTGGCTGCGAGAGCCAGCAAGGCGGCTGCCACCACGATGGCAATAAGGATGATCCAAAAGGCAGGCTTTTTGCAACTCAGCACGTTTTTGATCCGCATCTTCACGTGACTTTCGTTTGCCATATCCTCAATCTTTTGCTTCAACCTCTCGGCCTCCTGTTCGGAAAGCTTCTTCTCGCCATGGCAAGATCCATGATCGACTCATCGCTGCATGCCCCTTGGGAGTTACTTAAATATGCTGGATGTTGTTATTGAAGCGGCCAGGTAGTGATCTTTCCAGTTGTAAGATTGATCTGCGAAAAGCCAGTCTGTCGATATGTTTCATCCTGTTTGTTATAATAGCCGTATCCATCAAGATAATAAAGATATTGGTCGGTGACATGCTCGGATTCATAAGCATCCAAGGACAGTTTTACCCGATAAACGCCTTTTTCGTGCCTGTTGCCTGCAGCTGTGCTGTAAAGATATACCCAGTTGTCATAAACATATTGCATCGTGTCGATTCCGACAGCGGATGTGTTAAGCAAGGCCTGTTTCTGTGTTTTACCGGTAGCTTCGTTTACCTGCAAAACAGACCAGCCAGTGGCGGCAGCACCGTCCGCATCTTTCTCCCTTGTCTGGATATAGGTTTTGCCATTATAGCGTTGGCTCAAACCAAACTGACCCAACACAGTGTTTTCACCGGTCTGCACGTTGATCAGGTGAAAGGTTTCTCCGTCAGCATAATCCGCATAAATCACATATCCGTCTCCGGCCTCGTTTATATAGGTGCGCCCGTTAGCAAGCAACTGCCTGTTACTGCCGTCCAATTTGGCCCGGTAAAGACTGCGGCTGTTTAGGTCCGTATAGTAAATCCATTGATCCTGTATGTAAAAATAATTTTTGACGTTTTCCACCAGTATCCGAATATTGCTTCCGTCTTTGTCCATAGAGCACAGACGCCCCTGCGGTGTCCCGTTAATGTTGTCAAAACCGATCTGATCGGTAAAATATATCTTGTCATCCGTCAACCACAATTGAATGGATGAGTTTTCACAGATTTTTTTCACATCTCCCGCCAGGCTTGTGCGGTAAATACCGCGCCCCATTTGGTAATAGGGCATATAATAAACATACGTTCCGTCAAAATAGAGCTTTTGCGGCCTGTCACACCTGACCAGCAGCCTGTTTTCATTGGTTTTGGTATTCACCATATAGATATTATCCTGCTCACCCGCATAGATGAGTATATTGCCGTTTTTGGCAAAAAGTTCTCCACTGTGCAGACTGTAGTTCTTTTCGTCAGATACGGTTATAATAGGCGTGCCTGATGCTTCGGCCGCAGTTTTTGCAGCCTCCTCATATGGAATTGTGCTGCTCGCTGGTGGTGCCGGCTTTACGCCGCACCCTGAAACCATCAATGGAATCAAAGCGATGATAAACAGCATACTTCTAAGTTCTTTCATAGCACCCGTCCGTTATCTTTATAATGTCTGCCTTGGCATTTCCAACCATTATCTTACAAAATTATACCATATACTTCCAAACTATTGCGTTTTTCCGGGGCTTTTTCAAGACAATAGCAGGTTTGTTGATTCAGTTAGGTAAAGGCACAGGTGAGTGTGTGCTATACTCTATATATTGACAGATATGGTGGTGGATGGGCGAATTCGGAGGAAAAGGGGAGGCAGTGACTTTGAGGAGAAGCACTCAATTAATATTTACAGGCAGGTTGCTTGCTATCGCCGTTGCCTTGTTGTTCGCGTTCCCCGGTCAGGGGAGGGCCAGTTCTTTTGTGGACAGGAATTATATTCACTGGACGGTGGGAGTGAAGAATGAAGCGCAGGAGATTGTCTATGCAGACGAGTCGTTTCTTTACCTGATCATCGATGGGGAAATGAAAAAAGTGAACCGGAATTTTGGTTATGGGCTTGAGAGCCTCACGCCCCAGGAAGAGGAGAGCATTAAACAAAAGAGCCAGACTGACACCGGTATGACGGACATAGATTCATCCCTGCTGACGGTGGAGGGACACACCCTGTTTTATGAGAAGAATCCCATCCTGGATGTTGCCGCTTATCAGGAGAAGAACCGGAACTTTTATCTGAACCGCCCGGATCTTCAACCCCAGCCGGTTGCCTATAAAGCTTCATTCCACCAGTCCGCTAGCGGGCTGGAACTGCTGCTGGTTACCAGTTGTCCTGAGCCCGACGTACCGGCTCCCTACACCGGTTATTATGGTGATCTGATCGTACTGGACCGGGGGCAGGCTCTTCACCTGACTGCTTTGGAAAGATTCACTCCCCAACAGGTGGTGGAGAGCCAGGACGGGACCCTGTGGGTTTCTGGGACCCAGAATGTCACGAAATTCCTTAATGAACGGAGCCTATTCAGAATTGATACCCAGAGCCGGCTGCAGTCGTTAAACCAATCCCTGCGCTGTAATGATATTCACCTGCTGCAGGCCAACAGCAATCATGTAATTGTCTGGGCCGGAACTCATACCTTTTATTTTGATCCTGACCCCGCCAGGTATGATAAGGGGAAAGACCGCATCTATTGCATCGACAGTGCAGGCGCGGCGCAGGTCCAGCCTGAGGAGATCGGCGATATCAGCAGCATGGTTTATGCTCCCGGCGATGAGATATATGGAGTCAGTTTCGACGGCAAAAGTCTGATAAACCTAACAGGGAAACAGGTTTATCCAATGAGGAACCAGGACGATTATGAGGAAATTCAAGCGATGATCGATTCCGTCAAGGAGAAAGAAACCCTGGAATCATCGCCCACCCGGGTGCGATTCGATCAGGATGGCAGCCAATGGTTGATAAAAAACGGTCAGGCCGTTCATTCCCGCAGCGGGGTCGAGGAAGTCTTTTACGGCGGGCAGGATGTCTTGCTCAATGGGATGGAGAATATTTTCGTCGACGGGCAGAACGGCAAATGGTTTTTGTCCGTGGCCGGTGTGGGGTTTATGGCCAGTGGATCAAGCGAAGTGAAGAATATGAACCCCATCCTTCCGGCATCCTATCCCGGGGCCGATAAACGTCGAATGTTTGTGGATTCTCAGGATTGTATATGGTACTTTGGAGCGCAGATTCAACGTCTCCCGTTTCAAAGCACCATCCCGGCTGCCGCTTCTGATCCTCAAACCGATGGGTTTACCCCGTTGGAGCAAAACTATATCGAATATCAAAACAAGGCCTATTTTGCCTATCAAAAAAGCAATGAAGATCAATCCGTCACCCTTCGCCTGTTCACCATAGATGGCAGCGGCCAATTGAATCATCAAGATTATTCTCTTACTAAAAAAGGCATGGATTTTTTTGCCCGGGATGGGGTGTTTTATGTTAACCTGGCCGATGGGTTCTGGCGACTGGAAGGCCAGCGGGCCATGGTAGTCTGCAATCCTTGTTTGAATAAGATCAGCTGGTCGCACTACTGTTTGGATACTCATCGCCTGGGGTTCGCTACTGCGGCTCGTAATGTGCTGGTGGACATTCCCGAGCCCGGAGATTTGGTGGATACATTTGCCCGGCCGGCGGATTGGGTGGAAGGGTTTTACCCGGAAAGACAAACGGCTTTGGTTAATAATGTCCCTATTGCCTCTTTCTTGATCCAGGCACAGGGAAAGAATGCTATCTGTGTGGAAGACCTGCAATATTACGGTTTTGACATGGTCTGGGACCCCGTCAAACGCAGCACCTTCTTAAGTAGAGCCGTAGGCAAGAAAATCACTGGTGATTCCCGTGGATCTTCTATAAAGTCCGCTACCGGAAATATCTATGCCAGTGATGTGGAGATTTACATCACTGGTGAACCAATAAGAAGTTACAATACGGGGGGGTATTCCCTGGTGGCTATTGACGATTTGGACAATGTTTTTAACATTCGCAAAGAAGGTGCGACGGTCTACTTATCGGATCGGCAACCTTGACAATGGAAGCAAGGGCGATAAGTTCCTATGCCGCTTCTTCCTCATGAATCTGAGAAGCAGGAGAGATTGCGCTCTGAGCCATAGCGAATTGGGCCAGGCGCAGGTCTCGGACCGTAATACGGGTTCCAATTATTTTGGAAAAACGCTTTACGACGCCGTATACCTCTGAGAGTTTAAGACTTCCATTCGCCCCGGTTCCCACCACCAAATAATCACCTATCTGAATATGCCGCAAAGCCTTATAATGCTCCAAAGACAACTGGGCCTGCGGATCGAGCTGCACACGCCTTTCATTCACCAGCAAGGTGTCTATATCGATTCGATTATTTCGGTGTATTGTGCGCAACTCCCGCACCGTCAGGCCCGCATATAGAAGTTCTATAATTACCCGGCCAGGCAGTACCAGCGGGTCCTGGTGGACTTCCCGGCGCAGTTCTTGAACCGCATCCCAGGATGCTTGGGCTCGTGGAATAGACAAACTATTCTTCTGAACCCGGGGCACTAGCTCCAGGGGGTTATAATCCAGGATGCCCTTGCCCAGCAAGAAGCGGGCAAAGGATGACAAGGCCGTCAAGCACCCGTTTATAGTCGAAGGGCGCAGACAGCGGTTGTTGATCAGGTAGTCCTTATAGGCTTCTAGCCGCTCAGGGTGGAGGTACTGCGCTACACTGACCCGCCTATTGTTAGACCGGGAGTAAGCAAGGAAATTGGCCAGGGCCCGGGAGTAATGTTTTATAGTGCCCGGACTTTTATTCTGGCGATGCAAATAGGAGGCAAAACAAAGGCGGTAGTTCACAGCATTGATCCTTTCCTGGAATGTTTTACCTCCAGGATATGCCAGTGATGATGGATAGGTTCACCAACGCCCACGGGGACCGTCCCCGTGGGCACGTGGGCAGGCAACACCTGTTGGGTAGGCTTCCTATGTTTCGTCTTCCAGTTGGCTGCCGCAAGCGCCGCAGTATTCCCAGTCGTCCTTAAGCTCCCAACCGCATTGAGGACAGCAGCTTTTAAGGGAGGCTCCGCAGGTGGGACAGAATTTTAAATCATTGTATACTTCCTGCCCACAGGAGGAGCAGACCAGGAATATAGGCCTGGCGATGAGATAGACCAGCCAGCCGATGACGCTGGTGAGCAGGGTAAGGATGCCCCAGGCGGCAGCATTGGTTTCCCTTTTTCCAGCATCCAGGTACACCCAGAGAGCGAGAAGCAGCCAGCCCAGGATAAAGCAGATGCGATAGACATTCATCAGTCCATTGATGATCAGAGTCAAGCGGTCTCTTTGCTGTAACAGTTCAGAGTTTACATGAACGGTGCCAACGAGGTAATAAGGGCTCCTGTCAGGGGCTTTAAAATGCGCGAAAACATCCATCATCAGATCCGGACTTTCCGACATGTTGTACTGATCAGAACGATGAGAAAAGTCACTGGTTTTATAATTAAAAGGCAGGGGAATTCCTTTGACGGTATTAGTAACAAAAATCATGGGAAAAGCCTGGCCAACGGCTTCTCTATTTCCAGCAGCTATGATCATAGCATCCTGGTTTAAGATCAATAAATCGTTGAAGCGGTCATTGCTTTTCACTACACTCTCCATTTGCTGTTGGAGAATGTCAGCCCTTTCACCCTTTTCAATCAACTGGCCTATTTCTGCGATGGGTTTTTCAACTTGAAGATTATGCGGGCTAGTAATATTCTTCAGGCTGCCATTGAATATTATCATTCCGGCTACTGATATAATACCTGCGATCAAAATAGCAATGATTGCTTTCCTGACTTTTTCGCTTGATAAATAGAATTTTTTCATTACCATTTCCTCCCTTTGTTTAGCGGCAATATCGTCAAGAGCAGTGGAGTTGTTAGCGCTCCGGCGATAAACACATACAATAAAGCCCTACGTAAAAAATCGACCGTATCAACCTGATCAAGCAGCGGCACCCCGGTTATTACGGGAAATAGACCGCTAATATTCGCCAGCAGCAGAGCAACCACCAGGAAAAGCAGGGGAAATATGATTTCAACGATGTTTGGTCTATGGCCATGCTTTCTCCTCAGTTCCTTTTTTATGTTGCAAACGATCCTTGCCTTCTCCTGAGGAAAAAGGACAACATCGGGATAGGCTATTAGAAAATCGATGATCTTTTCTTTCTGCTGTACTGGCTTCATTCCCAATCACTCTCCTCCATGAAGCTCCTGAGACTGTTCAGTGCACCATTTAATCTTGACTTGACCGTGCCCGCTGGGCAGCGGGCGATGTGTGCGATCTCCTTGATGGAGAATCCATGGTAATAACGCAGGATTATGACCACTCTTTGTTTGGGCGGCAGCCGGTTCAAGGCAGTCTGCACACGGTGGGCTTGTTCTCGAGCCATGAACTGGCTTTCGGTATTATCTGTTTTAAATGCTCGCAGCGTCCCTGGTTCATGTGCGACCTCACGGCGCCGGGAGGCCTTTTTGCAGTAATCGCGCCAGCAATTGTGGCAGATTTTAAACAACCAGGCTCGCAAGTGCTCTTGATGTTGGTAGCGATGAAGTCCTCGGATGGCCTTTATAAAAGCTTCCTGGATAACATCTTCCGCATCCCCGGGGTTACACCCCAGCCGAAGAAGAAAGTTCAAAAGGCCGGGGTAGTATTCATTGACGAATATCTCAACAGCCTGATTATCCCCATTTTGCAGTGCTGGCCAGCATTTCTCTGCCTCATCCGGCTGCATCAATATCCCTCACCTTCAATGACACTGGTTGTTCTTCTTAAAACTAAAACGACATAAAGCCCTCCAGGGTTCAAAAATCACAAAACTATTTGTAAATCGAACCTGGAAGGGTTTTAGGATAGCAACGCAGGGATGACCTGTAGAGAGGATTAAACCGGGCGCAAATTAAATGTTTAGAGGTGCGGTGAGCATTACTCTTCGAGCCAATCATCGAAAAGGGTAGGGCTATCTGGGGGGATAGGAAACCTTACATAAATGGTTGTACCGTGTGAGCCCGAATCTATTTTAATTTTGCCGTTATGGCGATTTACGATGCTGTAAGAGACAGCGAGTCCCAGACCTGTACCGTTGTCTTTGGTAGTTATAAATGGGGTTCCGATTTTATCAATGATCTCTGGAGCAAACCCCCGGCCTTCGTCTCTGACAAACAATATTGCTTCATGCGCCTCACGCCTGGTGCCAATCGTCAAGGTCCCGCCCGGATCCATAACTTCCAACCCATTCCGAGCCAGGTTCAATATCATTTGCCGGATCTCTTTTTCATCCAAGAGTAATTTTACCGGTGGTCCCAGCTCAAGCTCCAGCTTCTTATCATGCATGATCGCTTCAGCTTCGATAATGGGGTAAAGGGCTGTAACAATAGAATTGAGATATTTCGACATTAGTTCTATGGTTTTGTCCCGGGCCATGCTGAGAAAATCAGAAATAATGCCATTGGCCCGGTCCAGTTCATCAATCATCAATTGGTAATAGACCTGATTTTCCGAATTCTCATCTTTCCCTCCCAGTAATTGAAGAAATCCCCGTACCGCAGTCATCGGATTGCGGATCTCATGGCCAATAGAAGCGGCCATTTCACCGACTAGGTTTAGCCGGTCAAGCCGGGTAAACTCCCTTTCATAACGCATTTTTTCAGTGATATCCTGCATGATTACCAGGCGGCAGAACTCATTGTTTAAAGTGATTAATTCAGCTGATAATAAGGTAGTCAAGATTTCTCCCGACTTGGTTCGTAAATCAAATTCCAGGTTTTGTATGGTTCGTTCTTGGTTTAACTTATCTAAAAAAAGTGAGGGAGGTAGATTCTTGTCTGCCCACAGCCCCAGATCCCAGGGTATGGAGCCGATCATTTCATTCCGGGAGTATCCCGCCATATCCAGGAAGCGCTGGTTTACTTCTATGATTTTGTGGTCGTTCATCCCGCAGATTGTTATCATATCCGGACTGTTATGGAATATTTTATAAAATCGTTCCTCAGATTGGTGGAGGTCGACGTCATGATATTTCCTGGCCAGGGCTTGATAACGTTCTTTACTCCAGCGCAAGTCGTCTTCCACCTTCTTGCGTTCACTGATGTCTCGAAAGTACAAGGATATTCCGGTGTAAGAGGAATAACGATTACATTCGTACCAACGGCCGGAGGCATTCATTGTGCGGTCAAAGCTTATGGTTTGATTACTGTCTTCCGAATGTTGCATAAATCTGTCAATCTCGTTCGTGACCATTATCCCTGAGAATACCTCGTAGATGTCATGACCTAACAGCTCTGCCTGATTTTTATGGAGCATTTGCTCGGCCTGCTGGTTGGCAAAGGTACAGTACCCATCAGAATCAAATGCTAGAAAAGAGTCACTGATGCTGGCCAGAGTAGCAAAGAGTTTTCGATAGCGATCCTCACTCTCTCGCAAAGCTTCCTGTCCTTCTTTACGTTTTGTAAAATCTCTCATAGTACCTTCAAAGTAAATAATTTCACCCGTATCATCATATACAGCTCGGACATTCTCGGAAACCCAGACTTTGCTGCCGTCGGGACGGACGATCTGGCTCTCTATACCCTGTTTTTCTGCCTTTCCTGCCAATAAAGACGCATAGTCAGTACCACAGTGTGCCAATGGTAAATCCTCAGGATTGGCAATTCCTAAGATACGGGCCATGGATGGATTAATCAGTTGATAAAATCCGTTTGTTCCAACCTGGAAGATTCCTTCGTTGGAATTCTCGAAAATGGAGCGGTATTGATGCTCAACATTTTGTAATTCAGAATAAAGCCTGGCATTTTCAAGAGCACTGGCAGCGGAGGTGGCTAAAATATCCAGCGCTTTTAATCTGCCTTGAGCGAAGAAATAATTTTTTATCCAATTAATATTCAATACCCCAATGAATTTATTGCCTAAAAGCAGCGGCATGGAAATGGAAGACTTGATCTCAGGGCGTGGTTCGAGGGGTGCAAAACGGCAATCGTGAATTTCTCCCTGGAAAATGAGGGGCTTGTGATTAGAAGCCACCCATCCGCTGATCCCTTCATCAATGGGGATCGCTGCGCCCAGGATATTTTCCCTCTTATCACCCCGGGTAATAACTGCATAAAGCGCGTCATTGCTGGCGGTGGGGAGCATTAAGGACATTTCGTCAGCTCCAAATCGGTTGAGTACCGAATCAGCAATACTATTAAGAATGATATTCATATCGAGAGTCGAGGAGATGGCCTGGGAGAGCTCGTAAATGGCCATCAATTCCTGCATTTGCAAATTTTCATCTCTTAGACGCTTCATAGCAAGTGCGCGGGATAACACAGGGAGTAGCAGGTTCATCTTAAAAGGTTTAACAAGATAATCAAATGCGCCCAATTTCATGGCTTCCACAGCTGTGGGCACGGTTGCATACCCGGTCATAATGATGCCAACAACATAAGGATTTACCAGCAGGGATTCTTTAAGAAATTCAATGCCATCCATTTCCGGCATCATCATATCGATCAAAAGCATATCGCAGTTTTGTTCCGCTAAAGCCTGCAGAGCATCGACACATGATAAGAAACCTGATGCCTTATACCCCTGCTCGTTAAGAGCCTCACATAGAGCCGTAGTTAATTCCGCTTCGTCATCAACAACCATAATACGAGCCAAGTCAGCCATAATTGATTCTCAACCTCCGAGCGATTGTATAGGTGGTGTAAGTTCTTGATCTGCGCATTTTCCGAACGCAATAGGAAATTTCAAGGAGACCGTAGTTCCCTGACCGACCTCACTGCTGATAGTAATACGACCGTGGTTTTCATGGACGATGCTGCGGCAGATGGATAGTCCTAATCCGGTGCCTTTTCCTTCTGGTTTTGTGGTGTAGAACGGGTCCATCACCCTGACCAGGTCATCTGGATGGATGCCTGATCCGCTATCGCTAATATCAATTGCTAGACACGCGCTTTCAGCAACATCCTCAGAAATTGAAATAGTTAATACTCCCCCCCGGGGCATAGCATCGCTGGCATTGGTGAAAAGATTCAGGAAAACCTGCTGCAGCTGAGCACGATCAACCTCAAGCATGGGTAGATCAGGCTGATAAAACCGGTTTATTTGAACATGGCTTTTCCGAAAACGAAAGTCGATGAGTTCGAGAGAATATTCTATTTCCCGGGAAACATCAACGCTGGAAATAATGCGTTGGTTGTGGCGGCGACTGAAATCCAGCAAGCTGCTTATCAAGTTGGCCATACGATCGACTTCCGAAGAGATGATTTTAAGTAATTTTTGTTTTCCGTCATCGCAAGGTAGTTGTGCCATCAATGATTCAATACGCAGGCTAATGATAGCCATGGGATTATTCAGTTCATGCGCAATGCTAGCGGCCAGCTCACCCATAGTACTCATCCGGGCCATTTGCATGAGTAAATGGGTGGCCGATTGGGCTTCCTCGTTTTTCTGCTCTAGTTCCATGGTGAGAGCTAGGAAGCCCTGATTGGTGGCAGCCAGTTCATTCTGTAGTAAGCGGTTCTGATCCTGCGCCATTTCCAGTTGTTTTCTTAGAAGATTTATCTCCAGTTGCTTATCCGTCATGAGAGGCCACCACGCTAGATACAGACTTTCTTACTACGATAACCGTGGCATCATCATCATTCCGGGCCAGGCCCTGCAGCAGGAGCCGAGCCGTTTCGTTGGCTGAGGCTTTATCCAGTTCGGGATAATCGCTCCACTGCCATTTAGAATTCAGACCATCACTGTGCAGTACCAGCACGTAGGATGAGGCCCAATCGTATTCGGCAACTATGGGCTCCGGAGCGTTGAGTCCGACAACCCCGCGCTGCACCAAGAACTTCATAGGATTCGGGCATCCAAATACCTTGATCTCAATATTACCGATACCAGCAAAACTCATTTTAATAGGGTTTCTGTCCCAATCAAACCGGGCCAGGGCCATAACCACTCCCCGAGTGGCCCGACAGGCCCTTCCCGCTCCACGGAAAAGCATGGAAAGCGGTTGATCATAGTGCTCCTCAATATACTCTCGGGCCGCCTGGGCTGCGACATTTGCATGCTGTCCGTGCCCCAAGCCGTCAATTACAGCGATTAGGACCGATTTATTCCATTGTTCAGCAACAAAGGCATCGCCATTTAAGGACATATTCGGACGAGAACGGGTGGCGATCCCAATGGAGAGCGGGCCGGGGATATGCTTCCGAATATGACTGCGCTTCCAGCGTCGGCAGGTAATGAGCGTGCCATTTTTTCCGTCCGGTCGGGGTCGAATATCAAAATCATCCATAAGCCGGTTTATGGTCCCCAGACCATAGCCCAAACTGTCTGTGCTCGAGAACCCATCGGTAATGACCTGGTCAACATCGGATATTCCCGGCCCATTATCTTGCGATTGGAATTTAATCCCCGTCCGTCCGTCATCTTCTATCGAAGTGAAAATCAACTGGCCGCTTTGGGCATGTTTGACCAGGTTGGTAGCCAGCTCGCTGGCTACCAGAGCCAGGTCCTCGCTTTCTCTTACATCGAAGCCTAGTTCCAGAGCAATGGTTCTGGCCAGACGCCGGGCTTCACTGGCATCACTCATGTGGGAAACACTCACATGACAATGGCGAAAAAGCGACATCTATTAATACCCCCTCCGCCATTTCCTGATGGTAATGATCGTGCCCTGATCCGGTTGAGATACGATTTCCATTTCGTCCATTAACCGCCGGGAGCCTGGAAGTCCAAGTCCAAGTCCGCCGCTGGTGGAATACCCTTCCTGCATGACCAGGTCTATATCAGCGATGCCGGGACCCTGGTCCTCAAAACTTAATTCCAGCCCCAGTGCACCACTTTTATCAAGAGTCCGCCAACGTACGTTTCCAGAACCTGAATACAAGATAATGTTGCGCGCCAGTTCCGAGGCGGCAGTAACGATACGAGTTATATCAGTAAGACTGAAATCTAGCCTTACTGATATATCCCGGATAACCTTCCGTACCACGATGACGTCACTCTCATCGTTAATTATCATAGTGAGCATCCCCACTCATAGCCGGCGGCCCCATTGGTTGGGATCGTTTATCATCTCCATAGCCAGGTCCACGTTTAAAGCGGTTAAGGCACCCCCAAGTGTCAAACCAAGCTGGGTGGCGGTGATGGCTACACTGGGCTGCATCCCGGCGATGACGGTTTTTCCACCCATCAGGACCACCATCTGGGCGGTTTCGGCTACCACCCGGGCAAAAAATGAGTCCAGAATGTGGACGGCCGAGATGTCCATGATTAATCCCTTTACCCGGTAATTCTCCATGTTTTTCAACACTTTCTCCTGCAGCAAGTTTATGGAAATGTCATCGGGATCAGGCGGCATGGTAACCAGCAAAACGTTCTGTATTTTGATTACCGAAATGTTTTCTTCCTTCATGATCTTGTTCTCCTATATAACCATTGGTTCAAGCCCTGGGAAGCACCTGCAGTTGGAGCAGGTTGAAAGCGAAAAGTAAGCCCGCTGAGAAAGAAGAACGGGTGTTCACATTGGACAGGTCAATACCCAATTGAACGAGGGTGCGGGCAATCTCTGGACGGATTCCGGTTAATACTACTTCAGCTCCCAGCAAATGCACTGCCTTAATGGTTTCGATCAGGTAGCGGGCAGTTTTCGAGTCGATGGTAGGGACGCCGGTAACATCGATCAGAGCAATAAAAGAACTGGTTTCAACGATCTTCTGCAGCAATTGTTCCATGAGTTGCTGGGTACGCCCACTGTCCAGGGTGCCGATCAAAGGGACACTCACGATTCCCTGCCAAATCTGAATCACTGGTGTGGACACTTCCAGGATCTCCTGAGCCTGGCGGGAAATGATTTCTTCGGCCCGCTTACGCTCCTCAATTTCCACCCGCAAGGCCTGATTAAGTGTCTGCAATTCGGCTGTACGCTCTTGGACTCTTGCTTCCAATTCCTCATGCGATTTCTGTAAGGCTTCCTCAGCCTTTTTGCGCTCGGTAATGTCCTGCCCCTGGGCGATGGTAGCAACAATGTTTGTTCCACTGACTCCACATATAGCTGCCGAGTTCCAGAGAACGGTACGTATGCTTCCGTCAACATGGGCGATGGCGATTTCCACCGCTTCCCAGCGTTCTCCAGATGCTGTACGGTGGATAAGGTCCATGGAATCCCTCTTGTTTTCTCTGGGAAAGAGGATTTCCAGGGATTTACCCAATACCTCATTACTGGTGTATCCGGTCAGGCGTTCGAAAGCCTGGTTAAAACGAACGATTTTGTAATCAGGGTCCCATACAATGATCGGGGCGTTGGCGTAATTGAACAGGTTTTCCAGGTAGGCGTTGGTTTCCCGGAAAGCTTCTTCAGCTATTTTACGATCGGTGATGTCCTGCCCCTGTGCGATGGTGACGATTCTTGTAATGCCATCTGCCAGTATGGCGGATGCACTCCAGAGCACAGTTCGCACGGTCCCGTCAACATGGGCAACATCCAGCTCCAACGCTTCCCAGCGTGCTTTGGATGCGGCCCTGCGGACCAGCACCATGGATTCATCCCTTTTGTCTTTGGGAAAGATCAAATCTAGAGATAGGCCCAGCACCTCATCGGACTTTAGCCCGGTTAGACGCTCAAAAGCCCGGTTAACACGCGTTATTTTATAATTGGGATCCCAAACGATAATAGGCCCGTTGGCATACTTAAGAAGGTTTTCAAGATAAGCGTTGGCTTCCCGGGATTTCTGCTCAGCCTTTTTCCGCTCACTGATATCAACTAAAGCCAAAACAGTTTCGCCTGTATCCGGAATGATGCCCGCAGTGACGTAGGCATCTACGAAGCTGCCATTTTTGTGTACAAACCGTACTTCATAGTTACGGGGGGCTGTGTCCGGAGCTCTTCTTCTCAAACGGTGATAATCGTAGAGCCTGTCTCTATCCTCTAAAACACAAAGTTCCGGGACTCTCTGTTTCCCCACTATTTCATCGCTGGCATAACCCAGAAGATCGAAGAATTCGGCGTTGGCACGATTAATGGTAGTATCCTCGTCTATAATGACAATACTGGAACCCGAAACTTCAAAGATGGCCCGATACTCTCGAAGCTCCTGGAGAATAGACTCCAAAGAGTCCGTTGGTCCGACGCTTGATTTCATGTAACCTCACTCCCTTTTGAACCTCTTGGCATGTAGCTTAGAAACCACGCCTGGGCTGCCCATCAAATAACCATGGAAAAAACTTAACTCCCTGTTCAACCAGGGAGTTAGTGACCATGATCTTTCGATAAGCTGAATCTATAGCGGCAGAATCAGGTCAAAAAGAAAATCCCCGGTTACAGCACGGATACCCTGGAAACTATATTCTTTGTTTATTTTGAAAAAACCTCTTTATCCCCAAAAATCCCCAAAACACAATTGAATTCGACGAAAATTGATGATTTTCTGCATTGTGGTTATTATTAGGGAAAAAAGTGTTCGTGTGATATTGAACCCCGATGGAGGACAAGAAGGTCATCTGCTAGAGAGCTGTTGCGTTTGCCAGGCCAACATATTGTTGCAGTTCCGTAACAGACAGCGAAATTCTGCAACAAGAAATAATTGCGGATTGTTGCTAATATGCAACTCGTTGGCTATCGAAAATCGGTTCCTCATCCTCATTTCCAAATGCGAACGGGATAGAAATATAAATAAAGGAGGATGTTATTGGCGAAAAATGTTGTATTTGGCCAGAGCCGCATGCGCTACTGTGAGATCAATCCATGGATACGTGCTGTAATTATGCAACAAATCAGAAGACAAGAATGTTAGGCCTGCCATTCTTTAGGATCAAAATCATTGGTTTAGTTTGGCATGAATGTTGCTTATTTATGGGAGAAGGCATTCGCACTTTGCGCAGTGATCTTTTGCCTGTATTTGGCTGATGCCTCCAGCGAAGATAAGTAAAGGTTGTTTAGAAAAATTGGAGGGATTTGTATGCACAAACCAAAAACATGTGATGAGGAGCTAAGGCGGTTTCATTTTCCGGATAAATGACGGCTGAGTGCAACAACTCGAAAACGGCAAGATCTGGGGATTACTCCTGTAAGTCGACCGAGCTGGTTGAATATTCTTGTTTTATCCGGTCCATCGATTCGTGGATTAACACTGAATATATAGGCTGCCCACCTTATGATTATCCCGAGAATGATTCCTGGCGTTTCGCTTTTGCTAGAGAAGGAATGCGGACTCTTGCAACAGAGTTATACCAGAAATATACCTAATATGGAAAAAGCAAAGGGAAATAATGGCCGGTACGGAAGTATAGAGCAAGGGAGTGGTGCATTGTGAAAGTTAGAGAACTTATGACCTGTGACCCTATGACCCTGTGTCCCGAACAAACGGCTGGCGAGGCTGTAGCCATCTTCATGGACAATATGATAGATGGTGCACCGGTTGTAGATAAAAACGGTGAGTTGGTAGGGCTGTTCACCAAAAGGCATATTTACAGGGTGATTACCAATAATCTGGGTATGGATACCCCGGTTGGAGAATTGATGACTCGCGATTTATTAACTGGCCATCCCGATGATGAGTTTGGTCAGGCCATAAACCCCACAGTACCTAGACTTCCAGTTGTTGATGAAAATGGAAAATTGGTTGGGATCGTCACCCGCGGGGATATAGCCAGGGCTTTCTTTTATTCATACAATGCTATTTCCCTTGAACTTGATACGATCATCAATTCCACGCACAATATGATTGTATCCATCGACCAAACAGGAATGATCAAAGTATATAACCGAGCTGCCGAAAGTCTACTGCGTATGAAGGCTGAAGACGTCATCGGAAAGAACATAGCGGATGTACTTCCCGAAAGCAATCTTACCGCCATCATCAAAAGCGGTAAGGCGGAGCCTATGCAAAAAGTGAACCTACGCGGCATCTGGTTTATATCCAACCGTTCGCCACTCCAGAAGGATGGCAAGATCATTGGCGCAGTGGCGGTTCTCCAGGATATATCCGACCTTGATAAGATGTCCCGGGAGTTGCGTTACACCAAGGAACTCAATGAGGAACTTGATGCCATTGTACAATCATCTTTTGACGGACTTTTTATCACTGATGGAAAAGGAACGGTTTTACGCTACAACAAGGCATTTGAGCAACTGACCGGCATCAATGCCCATGAATACCTGGGGAGAACGGTAGAGGATATCCAAAAGGATGGAATCATATCTGATCCAGCTACTTTCCATGTCCTGGAGCAAAGGAAACCGATTACCCTGATGCAGGAAAGTAAAACCGGTAGGCTCACCCTGACTACGGGAAATCCGGTATTTGATAAAAATGACGAAATAATCAGGGTTGTTTGTAATGTAAGAGATGTTACCGAACTGAACATTTTGAGACAGAAGCTGGAGCAGGTGCAGGGACTGAGCCAGCATTATGAAAACCAGCTTCGTACTTTGCGCTTGCGTTATACCAGCAGTGAAAAAATGGTGGCTACTTCCGCCAAGATGCGAAACCTGATTGATACGGTTACTCGATTGGCGGCGGTTGATTCCACCATATTAATAACCGGAGAATCAGGGACTGGCAAAGAGCTTATCGCTGAATTTATCCATTGCAGCAGTTCACGCAGCAACAAACCGTATATCAAGGTCAACTGTGGAGCTATTCCCGAGAATCTGATGGAATCGGAGCTGTTTGGCTATGAAGGCGGTGCGTTCACCGGAGCGAAAAAGGAAGGAAAGGCGGGATATATTGAGCTGGCTGCCGATGGCACTTTGTTCCTTGATGAAATCGGTGAGGTTCCATTAAATTTGCAAGTAAAACTCCTGCGCTTTCTGCAGAGTAAAGAAATTATCCGGGTGGGGGGAGAAAGTTATAAATGCGTTGATGTTCGCATTATCGCTGCCACCAATAGAGATTTATTAGAAATGGTGCGTACCAAACAGTTTCGGGAGGATCTTTTTTATCGATTAAATGTAGTGCCTCTCATTACCCCCCCGTTGCGTGATAGGAAAGAAGATATTCCCTCTCTCATCGCCCATTTCGTACAGCTTTTCAACCGCAAATACAAAATGAACAAAATAATATCTCCTGGAATTGTAGATATCTTTATGGAATATGATTGGCCGGGCAATGTCAGGGAACTGGAAAATCTCATCGAGAGGCTGGTCGTGATAACGCCGAAAGACATCATTGTTGGTGACGATCTGCCTTCCAATATTAGAGACGCGGTTGGTATAAATTCTTCCTATATAGTGGTATCTGGGATCATTCCTCTGCGCCTGGCGGTAGAGAGTGTTGAGAGACAGCTGATAGAAAAAGCCTATGCCAAATTTAGAACGACCCGGCAGATGGCCAAGGAATTGGAAGTCGATGCAGCAACCATTGTAAGAAAAGCGGCCAAATATCATATTACCAAAAGCAGTCAAGAAAGGGCCTGATTACTATTTGTTGATAGATTGCAACAGAAGTGTGAAATATGCAACAGCATAAATAAAGCAATTCGCTGATATATCACAACAGAATTAGCTGATCAAAGGGAGTAGTTTGGAGAACTATCTCCCCTTTTTTATGAAAAAATTGGAGAAACAAATATAAAATGTATAAATATTTCGAGACCCGGACTGTCTTGCACATATTGTTGCAGAAACTCAACTGATGCTGCACCGCGCGGCGTTGCAGGGACTCAACGTATTTAAAAAGATAAGGAAATGGGATATATGAACGATACCGGAGATCTAGGCAAAGTCATTATTTACTGCCGGGTTGGCATAAATGTTGCTTCTCAATAGGGAAAGCGCAAGTGCTTTAAAGTCGCTGCAAGAATATTTATCAACCTGGCATGAACTTTATGCATTAAGACTTTTACGTCACGAAAAGGAGGTGAAGAGATTGGGAACAAGGGAATCCTCTGCAGACGAAGCCAAAAGGGGTCTTGTCATCGTAATAACCGGAAATGGAAAGGGCAAAACAACCTCAGCTTTTGGGCAGGCCTTGCGAGCTACTGGCCAGGGATATCAGATCTGTATCATCCAGTTCATGAAGGGAAGAGCTTATGGGGAAGTCCTGGCGGTGCAGAAATATCTTCCTACGATTCAGCTTTTCCAGTATGGATTGGATAGTTTCGTAATGCGGGATGATCCTGCAATCGTAGATATTGAGCTGGCTCGCCAGGGCTTTGAAAAGGCTAAGGAAGTTCTTCAAAGCGGGGATTTCGATATGGTTATTCTTGATGAAATCAATGTAGTCCTCGATTTTAACCTGGTCCCCGAAGCTGAAATATTAGAAATGGTGAGGAACAAACCCCCGGACTTGGATTTGATTATGACAGGGCGTTATGCGCCTGAGGCATTACGAGAACTGGCTGATACCGTGAGTGAGGTAGGAGAGATCAAACATCATTACGCCGCCGGTGTAAAAAACCGGGCTGGTATCGAGTATTAAACCATACCCCGGGTACAGTTCAATTGCAGGTTGAACAAAGAAGATAGAAAAATGGAGGAGGTTACCGGATGTTTACATTGGAGCTACTCGAGCAATCCAAAACCATGAAGTCCAAATGGGAAGACGAAGTGAAAAAAATTGTAGCCAAAAGAGCTGACCAGAAGCCCGCCTGGACCACCGTATCAGATCTGGAAATTAAGAGGTTGTAT
>DATMYR010000041.1:0-42886 GCA_035560815.1 Syntrophomonadaceae bacterium
CCAACGAAGATCATACAGGTCATCGCGTCGTTGCTGTAAAACCGGAAGTTGCCTGCGAGCCTCTTCAACCAGGTCCAGATCCAGACTGGCCATTACAAGTTGTTCTTGTTCATCAGCTTCGGCTAGGATTCTGCCCCAGGGATCTATGATCATGGAATGCCCCCAGGCCTGGTAGGAAGCCTGGGGATTGCGAGCCGGGGAAGCGGCAGCCAGATAAACTTGATTATCAACCGCCCGGCTGCGCATCAGTAGTTCCCAGTGCAGGGGACCGGTCGTGCAGTTAAAAGCCGCCGGGATGATTAACATGCGGGCTCCTTGTAGAGCGGCCAGGTGCGCCAACTCGGGAAAGCGTATGTCGTAACAGATCAAGAGGCCGAAGCACACTCGGTCGTTCTGTACCAGGGTTAATTCTTCTCCCGCTTTCATGGTGTCAGATTCTCGAAACGTAATCTGTCCCGGAATGTCAATGTCGAAGAGGTGAATCTTGCGATGTCTGCCGATCAAACAACCTTTTTTATCAAACACCAGGGAGGTATTATAAATGTTCCCCTGGTCATCCTTTTCTGGTATGGATCCACCCACCAGAATTACACCGGTTTCCGCCGCCAGACCAGCCAGGAAGTTGCTGGTCAGCCCGGGATATGATTCAGCATAGCGCGGGAAAAGTCGGGAATCATAAGGAGAGTTGAATATTTCCGGTAGTATCACCAAATCAGCATCTTGGGAGGCCGCTTTCCGTACCATAGCAACAGCCTGGGCAAGATTCTCATCGCGATTGCTTCCCACCTTCATTTGCACAATACCCAAAGTAAGGATATCCGGCATACGTATCCCCCAAAAGCAAAATCTATTGGCAACAATATAACATATTTTGGCTTTAAACCCCAAGAAGTATGGATCATAGCAGATTACGAAGAAAAACGCCTTTTCTATTGGACCCGAATTTACTAGAATAAAGAAGATGAACTTCTATCGTAGCAACCGTGAGAAGATTAAAGGCCTTCGGTGCTCCGCTTGTGGCAGGGTTTCCTGACATGCCAATGCGACCAAAGGGCGCATCATGGGGACATTCCTTACCGCAGTCAAGGTTGGGGGACACACCTCTCCTGAGGAATGTCCTCCTGAGCTCCCTTCGGTCGAGGGTGTTTTGCTAATATTGAATAATTCGAAACATTGTTTAAGTCCTTTATATCAGCTAAAACTTGGGGGAAGGTGTGTCCCCAAACCTTATGGAGGAAGAATATGAAGCCTTTTAAACTGGCTTCCCGGGAATATAAAAATGAGGATACCCTTGTCCAAGTCCAGGGACCCCGTGGCAGTGTGATGATTGGCGAGGGATACTGCACCATCATCGCTGGACCCTGTGCAGTAGAAAGCCGCGCTGATTATATGCAGCTCGCCCGTTTTCTGGCTGAAAACGGAGCCCACATCTTGCGCGGAGGATTGTTTAAACCCCGCACTTCTCCCTATTCGTTCAAAGGGTTGGGCTCTGAGGGTATTGAGGTGCTGCGCGAAGCACGGGAGCTTACCGGCCTTCCGATCGTAAGCGAAATCATGGATGTGCGTGATATGGACCTGCTCTACCAGGATGTGGACATATTCCAGGTGGGTAGCCGTAATATGCAGAACTATTCTCTCTTGCAGGAGATGGGTGGGGTGGACAAGCCCATCCTGCTCAAACGCGGCCTTTCCGCCACCATAGAAGAATGGCTGCTGGCCGCCGAGTATATCCTGAGTGAAGGCAATCCCCGGGTTATTCTCTGTGAACGGGGTATTCGCACCTTCGAACAATATACGCGCAATACGGTTGATATAGGCGCTGTGCCCCTTATTAAGAATTTAGCCCACCTGCCCATCATCGTCGACCCCAGCCATGCCACCGGAAAATGGAAAATGGTCACCCCGGTGGCCAAAGCAGCCGTGGCAGCCGGAGCCGATGGCATCATGGTGGAGGTGCATCAGGACCCCGACCATGCCCTGTCGGATGGCAAACAATCTTTGACCCAGGAGAATTTTGCTCTTTTATACCAGCAGGTTAAGGCTCTCAGTCAGCTGGAAAGAAAAATAATGTAAGTGATTGAACTTCAACCGGCCTTCTGGTATTCTTGTCGTGTAGGATGGTAGGCTCAAAGTGAGCAACAACAATGTAGTACGGCAGGACGGTGGGAAGTATTGGCAATGGTACGCTATGCCATTGGCGATAGAATCGTCGATGGCTTTTTTATTTCTTCACCACCTGGCAAGCAAAGGAGGAAAACACATGATCATCGTGATGGACAGGAACGCCGGCCAGGAGAAAATTGACCAGGTCAGTAGAAAACTCAGGGATAGGGGGTTTCAGATTCACCTTTCCCAGGGCGTAGAACGGACTATTATCGGAGCCATTGGAGAGAAAAACCAGGAGGATATGGATCTCTTTGAAACCCTTCCCGGGGTGGAACGGGTTGTGCCCATTATGCAACCCTTCAAGCTAACTTCCCGGGAGTTTAAGGGAGAACGTACCGTAGTGAAAGTCGGTGACTGTTCGATTGGAGACGGCAGCGTTCAGATTATCGCCGGTCCCTGTGCAGTTGAGGGACGGGAAAAATTCCTGGAGATCGCTGCTATGGTTAAAGAAGCGGGTGCCACCATGCTCAGAGGCGGTGCTTTCAAACCCCGCACTTCTCCTTATGCCTTTCAGGGCTTAGAACAGGAAGGCCTGGAGATTCTGGCGGAAGCCCGTGAGGTGACCGGACTTCCGGTCATAACGGAAATCGTCGACCCGCGGCTTATTCTTTCCGTAGCCCATTATGTAGATGTACTTCAGGTGGGAGCCCGTAATATGCAGAACTTCTTCCTGCTGCGCGAGCTGGGCAAAATCGACAAGCCAATCTTATTAAAACGGGGGCCGTCAGCTACAATCGAAGAGTGGATTATGGCCGCCGAGTACATCATTTCCGCCGGGAATCCCCGGGTAATCATGTGTGAACGGGGCATCCGCACCTTTGAAAAATACACCCGTAATACGCTGGACTTAAGCGCCGTGCCTTTGATTAAACAGTTGACTCATCTGCCGGTAATCGTAGACCCCAGTCATGGAACCGGCAAATGGAGACTGGTGGAGCCCATGGCACTGGCTGCTGTGGGTGCCGGGTGCGACGGTTTGATTGTTGAAGTGCATCAGAATCCTTCAGAAGCCCTGTCCGACGGACCCCAATCACTGACCCCGGAAAACTTTGCGACGCTGGCTAAAAAGGTGAAACGAATGGTGCGAGTTTTAAATCAAGTCGAACAGGAACAGGACGACTAACATGAAAGTGAAAGTTCTTTTAGTAGGCGTAGGTTTGATTGGGGGATCTCTGGGATTGTCACTGCGGGAAAGCCCGCTGGTTGACAGTGTCATGGGCGCTGATAATGATTCCGAAGCCCTGGCGAAAGCCTGCGAAATTGGTGCCATAGATCGGATCGTGCGTCTAGAAGAAGGGGTGCAGGATGCGGATCTTATCTTTCTCTGCACCCCGTTGGGATCCTATGCTTCAATCATCGAAAAGATCCGGCCATTTCTGCGACCGGGAACGCTGGTCAGCGATGTAGGCAGCACCAAACTGGCGGTAATGGATTTGTTCCAGAGCCTGCCGCGGGAAGTATATGCTGTTGGTGGACACCCTATGGCCGGAGCTGAAACTCAGGGCATCAACGGGGCGGATCGTTACCTTTTTGAAAATGCCGTCTATGTGCTTACCCCCGGGAAAGAAACACCGGCAGCGGTTTTGGATATGCTGATGGAGATCTTACGGGCTACGGGAGCTCGAATCGAAATCATTGAGGCCGCCGTTCATGATGAGCTGGTAGCTACTGTCAGCCACATCCCTCACCTGTCTGCGGTAGCCCTGGTAGGCCTCACTGAGGGCAGTCAGGAGCACTTAATGATGGCGGCTGGGGGATTCAGGGACACCACCCGGGTGGCCTCATCCAATCCTCAGTTGTGGGAGGACATTCTGTTTTCCAACCGGCTGCCGCTTCTTGAGCGCCTTGATAGTCTGATTGAACGACTTGGTAATATACGAACGGCCCTGGAGCAAAATGACCACACCGGTCTGCGGCGCGAGCTTAACCAGGCCAAGGAGATTAGAGACTGCATTCCGCATATACGCAGGTCGTTGCTTCCATCCTGTCACGATTTGGTCTGCATCGTTCCTGATCGTCCTGGAATTATTGGCCAGTTGGGGTCGATTCTGGATGGGGAAGATATAAATATCGTTGATATTGAAATACTCCGGGTTCGGGAAGGCGACGGGGGAACCATACGCTTAGGCGTCCCCACTTTGGAGAAGGCAGAACAAGCGGTAAAAGCGCTGCAGGCCAACGATATCAAAGCCTGGCTGCGCTAGGGGGATTAAAGAGATGGAAATAATCAAGGAACAAATTACACCCCTGCTAGGTGAGATCGTAGTAGCTCCTGACAAATCTATTTCTCACCGGGCGATCATCTTTTCAGCGCTGGCATCGGGAAAAGGTGTGGTGCGCAATTTTCTGCGGGCCGGAGACACCTTGAGCACTTGTGGGTGCATTCGAGCCCTTGGGGTTGAAATCGTTGACCAGGGAGAAGTGGTTATGGTAGCGGGAAGGGGAATACATTCCCTGCGGGAACCCCAGGGTATTCTGGACTGCGGGAATTCCGGAACCTGCATGCGCTTATTAACCGGCCTGACAGCCGGCCAGCCTTTTCAATCCCTGTTAAGCGGCGACCAATCGCTAAACCAGCGTCCCATCAAACGGGTGATTGATCCCCTGAGCCTGATGGGTGCTGACATATCTGCACGAGGTAACGGCAGTCTTCCGCCCCTTGCAGTCAGGGGGAGAAAGAGTCTTCATGGCATCACCTATAAGCTTCCGGTGGCCAGCGCCCAGGTGAAGTCAGCGATAATGCTGGCAGGGCTGTTTGCTGATGGCGAAACTAGATTGTTGGAACCACAGAAATCCAGAGACCATAGTGAACGAATGCTGACTGCTATGGGTGCCGATATTGATGTTCAGGAATTGAACATTGCCCTGCGGCCGGTTGAAAATCTAGTTCCCCAGGAGTTTCTGGTGCCTGGTGATATTTCTTCGGCTGCTTTTTTCCTGGTGGCAGCTACCGTAGTGCCTGGCTCCCAACTGATGATTCGGAATGTAGGACTTAATCCCACCCGATCTGGGTTGCTAGAGGTCTTGTTGGCCATGGGTGCTCGAATTACCATAGAAAACCATCGTACCATCGGAGGCGAACCTATCGGTGACTTGTATGTGAAGAGTGCTGATTTGCATGCCTGCCAGGTGGAGGGGGATATTATCCCTCGCCTGATCGACGAAATCCCGATACTGGCGGTAGCTATGGCTCTTGCCCAGGGAGAATCCATGGTGCGCAATGCTTCGGAACTGCGGGTCAAGGAGTCGGATCGCATTACCACTGTCTGCAGTGAACTGTCAAAAATGGGTGTTGTTATCGAAGAGTTGGAAGATGGCTTTATTATTCAAGGCCAGCCTGAAGGGCTGCTGGGCGCCGAAGTGGAAAGCCATGGTGATCACCGCATCGCTATGAGTCTGGCCGTAGCCGGACTGTGTGCCCGGGGTGAAACCCGGATCATCAATTCGGAAGTGGTCGACATCTCTTTCCCGGAATTTTGGCCCCTCTTACAAAGACTTACCTACCGGCAATCGGGCTGATTGCTCATCTCTATAAATCTTGTCAATGCGATGTATAAGGTATAAAGTGAATTTATAATTTGGGAATAATACCTAGAAAAGGATGACTAGCGCACAGATGTGCTTACTCCTGAGTATAAGCTGAGGAGGGTAATACCGGATAGATAAGATGATACCAGCGGAATGAGGGTGGGGGATTTGAACGAAGAAATTGCATATTTAGTAGATTCTGCCGGGAGTCTTCCTCGGGGAATACTGAAAGAGTACCAGATTATGGAGGTTCCCTTTTATTATACATTTGACGGCAAAACATACTTCAGGGAAAACGTTGATGGGGATAATGCTGACTTTTTCAGGCATATGCAAGAACATCCCCAACAGGTTCCCCACACAGCAGCGCCCAATGTGAATGATTGGATGCAGGCTTTTCAAAAGGTCGGCCAGCAGGGCTTCCGCAAGATCATAGTCACCACCATCTCTTCAGGTCTATCGGCTAGCTTCCAGAATGCCCACCTGGCTAGAAATATGTATTTATCATCTGAAGAGGCTGCTGAAATCGAAATAGAGGTCATGACGTCTTCCAGTTGTGCCTGCGGTCAGGCTGCACTGGAAATCAAGATCGCCCAGATGATCCATGAAAATCAATTATCATGGGAAGAAATATGTCTCAGGGCAAAAGCCCTAATTCCCGGATTGACAACGCTATTCACGGTGAAAAACCTTATTTACATGAAGGCGGGCGGAAGGATTGGAGGGGCTACCGCGTTTATGGGCCGTTTGATCAATATCAAGCCGATCTGTGAATTTATCAATGGGGTGGTGCGGCCCTTAAAGGCGGTTAGAGGCAGTAAAAAAGCCCTGATGGCCATGGCGGATGAATGCTGCTCCCGTATAAAACAGGTTGCCAATCCCGTGATCTGCACGCAAAACGCATTGTGCGAAGAAGATGAAACCTTTATGATTGATTACCTTCATTCCTTACTCGGTTATGACGGACCGATTTACAGGGGTATGCTGGGAGCGGTGGTGGGGGCTCATTCGGGACCGGGTTCCATTGGCATCGGATATGTAGGGGAAAGTTAAGCAAACATTATTTCCCGGTTCTTTGACTGTAGGCGGTTTATTAGCTCTATAACATGATAATACAATGTTGTGATTTGTATCCTTCAAGGATGGTTCTTTTTCCACTTGCTCACAGAAAGTTGACCAATTGGAATCTGGGTAATATATTAAAAGAGCATGAAGTCTGAACAGAAGGGAGACGCCAATGAGGAAGTAAGTAACATCAGACCTAATATGAGGGATGGATGTTACTGCCCGGGATACCGGGTAGCTTATATACTCTTTGGCCTTTGTTGATTGTTCAGACTGTTTCCGCTTGATGGAGAACTATTTTCTTGACAGCGTTGTTTCCTAGTATAGGCAAAGTGGCATCCAGGCCCGGAGGAGTGGTGTGGATGCTTTTATTTTCTGTTGAAGAAGCCGCTCAATCTTTGGGAGGCAAAGACATTTTTACCGGCGTCAGTTTCGAGGTTCATTCGGGTGAAAAACTAGCAATTGTTGGACCGAACGGGGTGGGTAAATCCACCTTGCTTCGAATTATCGCTGGTCTGGACCAGCCGTGTGAAGGGCGAACCAAGTATTATGTTCCTATAAACTGCGGTCTTTTGAGCCAGCACTTTGACGTTGAGAAATCGTACACGATTGGCGAGACTTTGGAACGGTCAGTGCCAGAAGACGGCTTTCATCGCTCTGTTGGTGAAGCCTTAAGCAAATTCCAGTTTGCCAGCCAGGAAGGGCAGCAGGTCGCAAAGTTAAGTGGTGGAGAAAAAACCCGGCTTCAGCTGGCTTGTATTTGGCTGGCAGGGGCGCAGCTGCTCTTGCTTGACGAGCCGACCAACCACCTGGATGCTGCGAATCTTGATTGGTTGGAAGGCTTCATTTGTGATTCTCCGGATACCATAGTCCTGGTTTCTCATGACCGTTATTTCCTGGATCGGACGGTTACGCGGGTGCTGGAGCTCCGAACCGATGGGATGAATTCTTATCCGGGTAATTACTCGGCTTATCATAAAGCCAAGCTTGATAAGTTGGCCCAGGATAAAAAGACCTACCTTGATCAGGAAAATCAAGCCCGAAAACTGGATGAAGCCATTCGTGAGCAGAAGAATTGGGCTGGCCAGGCACATGACCGGTCGGCCAGGAAAGCCATCGAGGTTGGCTTGAAAATGGGCGGCAAAGAATATTATCGGACGAAAGCGAAGAAACTCGACCGGCGGGTAAAAAACAATATTAAAAGATTAGAACGTCTGGAGAAAGATCGAATCGCCCGGCCCCCCACAACACGGATTATGGATCTGTCCTTTACAGGCGGAACTCGTGCTAAAAACGGAATTCTACAGGCCGAGGGGATAGCAAAAGCTTTTGGCAGACGAGTTTTGTTTGCCGATAGCAAAGTAAGTCTGCGATATGGAGAAAAAGTGGGCCTGGTGGGGATGAACGGTTCGGGAAAAACCACCTTCCTGCGGATTATCGCTGGATACGAATCTCTGGATACTGGTGGACTCTGGATTTCCCCTTCGCTGCGCCTGGGTTATCTTGATCAGGAAATGCAAAACCTGGACAAAAACCGAACAGTTCTGGAGGAAGTCGTTTCAGTATGCCCGGACCGGGGGAGGGTGCGCAATCTACTGGCTGATTTGCTTCTTACCGGCCAGGATGTTTTCAAACCTTGCTTGGTACTGAGTATGGGCGAGCGGGTGCGAGTGGCCCTGGCTAAATTGCTTTTGGGAACCTTCGATCTCCTGTTGATGGATGAGCCTACCAACTATCTGGACCTGGAAAGTCGTGAGAAATTGGAGGAAGCACTGGAATTATTCCCCGGATCGCTGATTATTGTTTCCCATGACCGTTATTTGATGGACCGGGTGGTTGAGAATGTGTGGTCAATTGAGGACGGGCATATCCAGGTCTACCCGGGGGGTTACCATGAATATGTTGAAAAGCGCTGTTTAGGACAAACCAAGCAGCCCGAGAAGCAGATTGACCGGCTGGAATTGGAGATTAGAAAGGCTCGAATCATCAGCGATTTATCCATCATAGACCCCGTCAGGAATAAAGATGAGTATCTGCGTTTGGAGCAGGAGTACATGCAAATAATTCAGCAATTAAGGGAGCTTTAAGCGGAGAATGGTTTGGGTCTTGTTTCAATGAAGCCATCGCTTTTAGCCCTAATCGCGGCAAAGAGAAAGGGAACGGTCATTTTTGAAAGATAAAATGACCGTTCCTTTTTTTCGTGTGATTTAAAGAATGGATTTCATCTTTCCGCGTTCCTGTAAACTTTTATCCTATGGTATCATCCTGCGCAGCGGCTTCTTCCTCGATAATATTGAGAAAATGCGACACCAGTTCGGGATCAAATTGTGTGCCAGCGTTGGCTTTTAGCTCTTCTATTGCGGCTAAAATGCTGAGGTTTTGCTTGTAAGGGCGGTGTGAAATCATACTGTCATAGCTGTCCGTCACCCGAATAATTCTGGCCAGAATGGGAATCTCCTTCCCTTGAAGACCGGCTGGGTAACCGCTGCCATCGAAATTCTCGTGATGATGGAGGATTATGGGTACAATCGGATAAAGCTGCGGTACAGCCTTCACGATCTCGCTGCCCCACCGCGAATGCTGTTTGAGCACATCCCATTCCTCCAAAGTCAGAGAACCTGCTTTATTGAGCACATCACGATCAATCTCGATTTTCCCGATGTCATGCAAGAAGGCTGCATAGCCTAAAAGGCGCATCTGATCCTCCGGCAGGTCAAGTATCTTGGCCAGGGAGAGGGAATGGTTGGTCACCCGTTCGGAATGCCCGTAGGTATAGCGGTCCTTGGCATTAATCACGGAAACCAGAGTACGGATGGAATTCAGCAGGTTCTTTTCATCGTCTTTCATTTCCAGGCTGTCAAAGACCGAGTAGTACATTTCCACTTTGTTTTTATTCAAACTTTTGGCTCGGTAAAGAGCCTGATCAGCATATTTAAACAGGTCTCTGGCGTTGCGTGCCTGGAGGGGACATTCGGCAATTCCACAGGAGATGGTGAGCCGTCCCTCAGGCTGGTAAACTTCTCCTGGGAAGTGTTGGGCTCTTAGTTCTTCTCGGATATCCTCGGCTATCTTCACAGCTGTGGCACTGTCGGTACCGGGTAATACAATCACGAATTCATCGCCGCCATAACGAGCGGCAAAACCGCGGTGGTTTACTTTCTCGCTCAAGATATCGGCAATCATCATCAGCAGCAGGTCGCCGGTCTGGTGTCCATGAATATCGTTGTAGTGCTTAAAATAATCGATGTCCAGGATGATCATAGCCAGTGGGTGAGTTTCCGAAGCAGTGAGAAAATACTCGCTGATCTTTTCCTGTAAATATGCATAGTTGTAAAGCCCGGTGAGAAGATCGGTGCCGGCTAGCCGGGTCAACTCCCGGCGGGTCTGGGAATCAAGGTCGGTCTGAGCGCCGGTAAACCAGGCCATGATAAATAGAACACTGATCAAGATGAGATTTGTTTCCAGGATAACAACCAGATCTGAGGTCGGGCCCGTAATAACATTATGAATATAAATGATGCCTGTACACACCGTAGCCATGATCAGTCCCGCTCGTTTCCCCATAAGGGAAGCGGTGATAATTGTGGGCAAGAGGAGAATAACTTCCGTGTGGTTGGCATTGGTGCCAGAAATAAATAGAGTGAATGCTGCCACCGCCAGAGGGAAGCTGATATACAGGAAGTCAACCCATGAAAACCTGGCTTCTACGGTAAGGGAGGCGTTTTTGGTATTATAGATAGTTATGAGAATTAATCCTAGCAAAATGCTAGCAAAAAAAAGTAAAAAACGAATCCCGGTAGTATTATAGTTTGTGGGTGAAAACATTTTTTCGCTGAGTGCCATAGCGAACATCATAATGAAAAGACAAAACATATGGGTGGTTGTCAGGTATTCGTGAATCTGTTTCCGTCTTTCGATTTTCAGCTCTTGAATTTTCATGATGTTCACCTCTGACATATTACATAAAAAGGAGGCGGTGTAAAACCACCCCCCGAGGGCAACTATTTCCGGAGCGATGCCGGGACTTCAGGTTGATAATGGAATAAAACACACATCGGAGACATATTTCCTACAACGGTTAGAATGGCCACCAGGAGCCCGGAAAAACGGAACGCAACTTTCTTCATCCTGAACACCTCCTTTCCGGTCTTATCATAAATCCATCGATGAAACACCAAAATTGATGTCCCCAGGGGGTCAAATTAAAACTGACCCATAAAACGCTGAAGACCAGGCACATACGGACTTCGGAGGCCTTCTCCCAGGAGGTGAAACGCAGGCCGGTAATAATGACAGCCAGGATAACCATGACTGATAGAGCCAACTTTTTAAGTCTTTGGCGCCGTAGTGGGGATACAATTGGGGCTTTAGGGCTGTCCACGGGTGCATATATTATCAGCAAAGCAAAACCGGTAATAAGGGATATCACGGTCAGGGAGTCCCTAAACGTGGACGGCCATAACCCGGCATGGCGGCCCGCTAGAGCAAGCAGGGGGAACACCATCATGGTAACCAGGGCGCAGCGCCAGGGAGACTCGGAATGCCCTCCTCCGGCATTATGGCGGAAGGCCGCAATGGTAATCAGGCAAGCTACAGTACACCAAAAAACTCCCAGAATCCAGCCCAGAGTCAGAATGAGCGCAGTATTCACAATGTTCAACGCCAGGATTTCTATAGCATAAGCTAGTTCGGCCTGCTTTTCCTCATTGAAGTTGTGTCGCTGGGCCAAACTAGCGGCCCATCTGCTGCTAAACCCCAGGTAGCTCAAATCTTCCATGCCCCCCCACCTGGTTTAAGAAAATTGGAGATGACCAGTGCAATCACATTAAGAATCAACGCCTGTACGACTCCTACAGCAGCCCAGAGGCTTTGATTGGCATACGCCTGTTCAAAATCCATATGTGTATACGCGAAAAAGGCGTTGCTTAAACAATATTCAAGCAGAGCCAAAGCAAAAAAGCCTGTGAGCACCGCGATAATTGCTTTTGATGCTGTTACGTTTGTAAGCCTGACCAAACCTATAAAAAATAAAAATATCATGATCGGTAAATGAAAGCCGAAAGTCACTGGAAGAGAACGGATGATATAACTGACAATGTCAAGTAAAACCCCTCCCAGGAGAATATAACCCCAGCGGAAAGGCACCCGGGCGACAGCCAGACTGATGGCGATTATTCCCATACTTTCAGGTATACCTTGTAGAAAAAAATAAAACGTGCTCAAGTGTGCTCTTCATCTCCCTGGTATTGAGTCCTGGTAAATAATAACGGTTCGACATAAAGCGGGCAAAACCCTCCTAATCTTAAAGATACGATTGGAAAATGACCCATAGAGCCTATATTAGTAAAAAAATTAGGACCGTTGATTCCAGACTTCGCCTTTGATCATGGTGACAATCCCGAAAATTGGCGTTAACATGAAGAAATGCTCAACTTCCGAAGTTGATAAAAGAATGAATGTTTTGCAGACAGGCTTCGATCCTGGGAGAGGGGAACAATGTGGCTGCCATTTTTATGCTTGGCCGTAGGAGCCATCATTAGTAAATGGATAAAACCGTATGCCGACAAAATGATGCATTTCAGTCTTCTGGCACTGCTGCTGGGATTAGGCATCAGGATCGGGGCTGACCAAAAGCTCTTGGCGTCCATTCCTCAACTGGGGATAAAAGCATTGATTGTTTGCGTGCTATCTTCGACCGGCAGCCTGGTTTTTATGATAATTTGGGAAAAGCTATTCTTGAAAAATGGTTTGCATAATAGAGAGAATGAGACCGGCCCGCCCAACTTCTCCAAGGAATACCTGTTTATTCTTAATGTTGTTTTGTTTCTGATCATGGGAATTAGCACAGGGCATTTCCTCTATATTTCCGGGAGATGGACAGAATGGGGGATTACTACTGCCCTGGTTGTTATCTATGTAAGTGTCGGGGTGGGTTTGAAGGACGGATTTATCGAACTCAGGTCAAGTACTCATAAATTCGCCTATTTCATTATTCCTTTTCTTATCCTGCTGGGCAGTGTTGGCGGGGGACTACTGGCAGCACTGCTTCTTAAAATGAAGCCCGTTGTGGTTGAAAGCATCGCTGGCGGGGTGGGATATTATTCGCTGACTGCAGCGATGATCACGCAGAAGGCCGGAGTGGAGGCGGGGTTTATCGCCTTCCTGACCAACTTCTTTCGGGAAGTTTTCACTTATTTTCTAACTCCTTTTCTGGTCCGGATTTCGCCCCTGGCTCCGGTTGCTCTCGGTGGTGCATCTACAATGGATACTACCCTGGCGGTCATGAAGCGCTTCCTGGGAAAAGAATATGCTGTTTTAGCCTTTATCAGTGGAACCCTCTTGACAATTATGGTGCCGATTTTGCTGCTGTTTCTATTAAGCTTTTCATAAAGAAAAACAACCTAACACAGTCGATTCTTCGACCTTCTTTGGAATCTCTTGGAGTTGGGGAAAGTTGATAAGAATGAAAGACCGCTGGTGTTCCGAATATAGAACCGGTCTTAAGCGAAGGGACAGTATTCCGATGGATTCGCCCCTTATGATATGTTAAAATATATGTGAATATGGCTGGGAGATGGACGATGAAGATTGCTATTGATGGACCGGCGGGTGCGGGAAAAAGCACCATCGCCAGGAGGCTGGCCCAGGAATTGGGCTTTGTTTATGTTGATACCGGTGCCATGTATCGTGCCCTTACCTGGAAGGCACTGCAGGAAGGCATCCCGCTTAATGACTCCTCGGCACTTCAAGAGCTGGCTCATCATACGGTAATTCACTTCAGTTCCGGGTTCCCCGAGCAGAAAATATTTTGCGATGATACTGATGTCAGTGCTGTGATTCGATCGCCCCGAGTTAGTGCCTCTGTTTCTATTCTGGCCAGCTACAGCGGAGTGCGCCAAATCATGGTAGGCCTGCAGCAGGATTTGGCCCGTTCCTGTTCTGTTGTCATGGATGGCCGGGATGTTGGAGAGTGCATTCTCCCTGATGCTGAATTTAAATTTTTCTTAACTGCCTCCATTGAGGAAAGAGTGCAGAGGCGTGTTGAGGATATGAAACAAAGGGGATATAGCTGCGATAGGGCTGAAGTAAAATTGGAATTGGAAGAGCGGGATAAAAGCGACAGCCAGCGGGAAATGGGGGCATTGAAAATCCTCCCCGATTCGATTGTTGTTGATACCAGCCAGCTCACGCCTGATCAAGTGCTGAACAGATTGTTGACCGTGATCCAAGGAGGTTAACGGTGCTTTATACCGTTATTAGAATAATTGGTCTGTTTCTGTTTTCTCTGTTGGGACTGCGACGGGAAGGGCTGGAGAATCTTCCTTCTTCAGGACCAGTGGTGGTGGTGGCTAATCACATCAGCAATTGGGATCCTTTGATTTTAGGCTTTGCGCTGCCCCGGCCTTTATGCTATATGGCCAAGGCAGAACTATTCAGAATTCCGGTGCTGACCTGGCTTTTGCCCAAACTTTATGCTTTTCCTGTCAAACGGGGGGCGGTAGACCGACAGGCTATCCGTTTAGCGCTGGATATGATCAAGGATGGGCAGGTACTGGGAATGTTTCCAGAAGGCACCCGTAATATAGATCAGGGACCGGTAGTTGTAAAACCGGGGGCGGCCTTACTGGCATTAAAGGCTGGCTGCCCAATCGTTCCAGTTGCCTGTATTGGAACCAACCGGGTCTTGCCGATCGGATGGTTTAAACCACTGAAAATCGTGGTGGGAAAGGCCATCGATCCGGACGTTAAGGAAGATTCTTCCACCCATTCCGCCGCTCTCAAAGAGTTAAGCGGAAAGATTGAGAATGAAATAAATGTACTTTTGCGAAAATAAAGAAGGATTTGGAAAGAAAAATTCGAATAAGTATGTGCGGGGTGTAATGATTGCAGGTACGCCTGGCTGGAAATGCTGGTTTTTGTGCCGGTGTAAAAAGGGCCATCAAGATGGCAGAGGAAACCATCAAGGAACCGGGATTATGGTATAGTCTTGGCCCACTGGTGCATAATAAAGCCGTAGTCAACTATTACCAACAACAGGGATTAAATCCGGTGGATACCCTGGAAGAGATAAGCCAACCAGGTGCCGGGATTCTCATCAGAACCCATGGCACTACACCTGAACAAATTGATCAAGCCCAACGTCGGGGGATTTTGGTAAAGGATGCAACTTGCACCCTGGTTACCAGAGTGCATGAAATAGTCGCCCTCTTACGAGAGGAAAATTATGATATAGTTATCTTTGGAGACAGGCATCATCCTGAGGTGCAAGGGATATTAGGATGGTGTGGGTATAGAGCAACCGTGGTGGGAAGCCTGGAAGAGGCCAAATCGGTTCCGGGACAAAAAATAGCACTGGTTTCCCAGACCACCAGGGATGAGGACGAGTTTTTTGGCATAGCGTCGGCTCTGCTGGCCAGAGGGAGAGAACTTCGAGTATTTAATACGATTTGTTCAGCTACCCGAAAGAGGCAGGAAGCAGCCCGGGCTTTATGTGAAGAAGTGGATCTCATGCTAGTGGTCGGCGACCCGGCGAGTTCTAATACCAGCACTCTCGTAGGGGAGTGTTATAGAACGGGTGTACCTACTATCCGGATTCAGACTGCGGGAGAGCTGAACCCGGAGTGGTTTAGGGGAGTTAGCTGCGTCGGACTTACAGCCGGAGCCTCCACACCCGACTGGATTATTAAGGAGGTAATGGAAAGGATGACTCAATTGGAAGACGAAAAGGAAAACCTGGAAAACATCGAAGAAACAGTCAATCACGAAGACTCCTTCGCTAAAATGGAGGCGGAAATGGCGGACTTAGCTTCCCCTGCCAAGGGAGATATCATAAAGGGTACTGTCATACAGGTGCTGGATGATGAGGTAATGGTAGATGTTGGCGGTAAATCCGAAGGTATTGTGCCTTTGCGGGAAATGACTAACGGTGACGTAGGGTCGGCCAAAGAACTGGTGAAGGTTGGCGACGAAATCGAAGTCATGGTTTTGAAATGGGATGATGACGGAAACATTCTTCTTTCTAAGAAGAAGGTTGATTCCCAGAAAGTTTTGGACGCTCTGGAAGAAGACTATAAAGAAGGGCGTACCATTGAAGGAACCATTACCGGCAGCGTAAAAGGCGGTCTGTTGGTTGATGTAGGCGTAACAGCGTTCCTGCCTGCTTCTCATGTCGATGATACTTATGTCAAGAACTTGGACGACTATATTGGCAAGCAATTACAGTTCAAGATCATTGAATACAATCGCAATAAACGGCGGGGATCCCAGGTGGTATTGTCCCGCAAGGAACTGGTTGCCCAGCAAAAATCCCTTCTGAAAAAGGAATTCTGGGATAAAATCGAGGAAGGTCAGACCATTAATGGACGGATCAAACGCATCGTCGATTATGGAGCTTTTATTGACCTCGGTGGATATGAAGGACTCTTACATGTTTCCGAGATTGATCATCACCGCATTGAACATCCCTCCAATGTCTTCCACGAAGGCGATGAGGTGGAAGTCTTCATCCTGGGTTTGGATCGGGAAAAGGAGCGGGTGTCATTGAGCCGCAAGAGATTGCTTAAGAGCCCTTGGGAACAGCTTACCGGACAGTACATTGAAGGCGATCTCATCGAAGGAACCGTGGTCAGGATAACACCTTTTGGAGCATTCGTGGAACTGGCACCTGGAGTCGATGGCCTGGTGCATATTTCTCAATTAGCCAACCGCCGGGTAGAGAAACCGGAAGATGTGGTTACCGTGGGTGAAAAGGTCACCACCAAGATACTCAATATCAACCATGAAGAAAAAAAGATCAGCCTTTCAATCAGGGAAGCCCAGGCTGAACAAGAAAAACAGGAAGTTGACGAATTCCTTGATACTCAGGAAGAAAGTTAGGTATTCGCGGAGGGTATAAGCATGCCCATCTTTGATTTTCAGTGCCAGGATTGCGGCGGTAAATTTGATCTTATGATTCGCAATAAAGAGAAGGAAGAGGCCACATGTCCGAGCTGCCATTCCCGTAATATTAAGCAGCTTTTATCCGGTTTCAATACCGGAAGTGGTAGTGGAAGTAGTAAGGTTCCGGCTCCTGACTGCAGTCAGGGTTGTCCCATGGCTGGCGGGGGCGGATGAAAGCCAAGATTTTAAGGCTGCGGTGCAGCCTCAGACCGTCGACAAAAGCGAATAGCTGTCGTGAAATGGTTGTGATGAAAGACTGCTTTTACCATCTTGGGGCGGAATACAACCAGGCCAGTGTTTTTCACGTAGCCCCGTTGTTTCATCCCGTTCAATCGATGTACTCTGTACGGGGACGTGACCTTACCTGAAAGGAAGGTGCGTCGCCATACCTTTAAACACCTCAATCACGGGCTATTCTCACGCCTCGATCTTGGCTCCCGTCATTCGGTCTGACAAATTGCCGATTTTTTTGACATGTTGAGGCTGCAGTGCAGCCTTTTTTTATAGGAAATCATTTTAACCAGCAAGCGTAAGGTGGAGAACTATGATCAGTGGGATAATACTGGCCGGGGGGAAGAGCTCGCGCATGAAGTTTAACAAGGCCTTCGCCCGCTTACACAATCAGACAGTCATAGAAATACTGGTTAAAAAATTCACCCAATTCTTTTCCGAAACGATTATCATCAGCAACGATCCGGAACTGTTTACAGAAATGGGGGTCCGGGTTTTCCAGGATATCATTCCCAGCCAGGGACCTGTCAGCGGTATTCACGCCGGTCTCAATTATGCCAATCATGAGACCGTATTTATCTGTGGTTGTGACATGCCTTTTGTTAATCTGGATATGGTTGATTACCTCATGAGTAGATTGGGAAACCACGACAGTGTGGTTCCCGAGATTCATGGTCACCTGCAGCCCACAGCAGCCATATACAACCGCAAATGCCTGCCGGTATTCACAGAATCTCTGCAACAGGATCATCTGAAACTAACCTGGTTGTTCCGCGAGGAACTTGATGCGGTGGTAGTTCAAGCCCAGGAGTTGGAACGCTTCGGCGATGTCAGCCAGATGTTCTTCAATATTAATGATGCCAATGCTTTAGAGAAGGCAAGGAAGTTTGCGTGGTAATTAGACATATGAGAAATCAACGCAAAACCGAGCACCTCGATTTAGCCGTCCAAACGCCGGATGGGCCACTGGATAACGGCTTCGGGGATCTCCGCTTTGTGCATGACTCAATTCCAGAACTAAACCTTGAAGATATCGACTTAAGCGTCGAGTTTCTGGGCAAGAGACTATCATGCCCCTTAGTCATCAACGCTCTGACCGGGGGGAATGCCATGTCGGAATCAATTAATCGCGACCTGGCCTGGATAGCGGCCCGGCACGGCCTGGGTATGGCGGTTGGATCGCAAACTGCCGCCCTGGATGATCCGAGCTGCATCAACAGCTTTGCCGTGGCCCGCAAGATTAATCCTGAAGGGCTGCTCTTGGCCAACCTGGGAGCGGGAAACACCTGGCAGGAAACCGTAAAAGTTGTCGAAATGATTGGAGCTGATGCAGTTCAACTCCATTTTAATGTTCCTCAGGAATTGGCCATGGCTGAAGGAGACCGCCATTTCCGAGGAGTTCTTCATCAGGTCCGGGAGGTAGTGGAGAAAGCAGGCGTGCCGGTCATCGCCAAAGAAGTGGGATTTGGATTTTCCAGGGAGAGTGCAGCCCGGCTTTATGCTGTTGGTGTGTGCATCATCGACATTGGCGGTAGTGGCGGAACCAACTTTATCCGTATCGAAGATCGCCGCAATGGTACATTTTGTGAAGAGCTGGATACCTGGGGAATTCCAACCGCGGTGAGCCTGGCCGAGGTCTTATCTCTGGGTCTGCCTCTGACCGTGATTGCCACAGGAGGAATAAGAACAGCTCTGGAAATGGCTAAAGCACTGGCCATGGGTGCAAGCCTCTGTGGGGCAGCCGGCTGGTTTCTCGGGATCCTGCGAGAAGAAGGGATCAATGAGCTCGATAAACAGGTAGGCCAGCTCATCTATCGCCTGAAGGCCATCCTGCTCATGACCGGCTCCCGGAATTGGGGCGAATTGCAGAAGAAGCCTTTGCTGATATTGGGTCGGACGGCTGACTGGCTGCGGGCTAGAAATATTGACCCCAACTACTGGGCACGGAGGCGTGATTAAGGAGATATAGTCTAATATCAGCACCTCTTATCGCAACCATTTGGATCGAAAGAAGGATATTCCTTTATAATCAATCTCATCGCAGAAAAAGCAATATTTGTTTATTGTTTTTTTTTGCTTGCTTTTGCCTGGCCGGTCTTTACATAAAGCCCGAATAAAAGGGGAAAATTTTTATCAGGAAAACCTTATTGAAAGGATGACAGGTATGCAAAATTTTCCTTTTGGGCTCATTACTTTGGTGGTCATTTCTATCCTTATATACTTCGGGATTGCCCACCGGGCATTGGATCGTTTACGGCTCAGTGATAAAGGGGCACTGGCGGTCATCGCTGCGATTATTGTGGGAAGTTTTTTTGATATTCCCATTTCCTCACGGATTACCATCAATCTAGGCGGAGTTATCGCTGTAGGGTTGGCCATCTGGCTGTGGATCGGTGCCGGAACCGCCCTGGAAAAAACCAGGTCGATTATTGCTGCCGTGATCACAGCCCTGGCCCTATTCCTGGCGGGACGCTATCTGGGAGCTGAACCAGAAGCCATTTTCATCGATCCCATTTATATTTATCCGATCGTGGCCGGCATTGTTGGTTATCTGGCCGGGAGAAGTCGGAGAGGCGCCTTTTTTGCTGCGGTTATGGGAGTGTTTGCACTCGATTTTGGCCAGTTTTACTACCTGTCCCGCACCGGATTACGAGGTGTGGTCCATGTTGGAGGGGCTGGGGCATTTGATTCCCTGATCCTGGCCGGGATCCTGGCTATCCTGCTGGCAGAACTCGTCGGCGAGACGCGCGAAAGACTTCAGGGTGGACCCCAGACCGAAGGACGCCCGGAAGAATTAATTAGAAACCTGAGAGAACCGGAGCCGGCTCGAAAACCCCAGTCAGAAGAGAAACGAGAAGAGAGGCCGGAAGAGGACCGGAATGATGAAGGGGGTGAAAAGGATGACTAAGCGAATTTCGATTATAACGCTCTTTACCATTTTCCTATTGATGATTGCCACGCCGGTCCAGGCAGTGTACGAAGAATTAGGCGGAGGAAAATACTACACGCTGATTGACGAAAATAACCAGGTGATTCATCAGACCGCCATGCAGGTTTATACGGGGGATGAATATATTGCCGCGGATAATTCGAAATATAGGGTCGTAGAAATTGTAGGCGAAACGGTTCGCTGTGTTTACCAAGGCAAGGAAGCTATGCCAGCCGTCAATTATGATGAGCAGAAACAGGCCTGGGTAGTTGAAGGGGATGCGGTACAGGCCGGTTCTGGCAGTAAACAGAAGACCATCGCCATTTACCACACCCATAGTGACGAATCCTATACGCCCACTGATGGGAAGTCAAGCATTGACGGCCAAGGTGGTATTTATGATGTAGGGAATGCCTTGACCCAAAAACTTACCGCTCTGGGATTCAAGGTGGATCACAATACAAATAACCATAATCCCCACGATATTAATGCTTATAACCGCTCGAGGAAAACTGCAATGACCTTATTGAAGACCAATCCAGATGTTATTCTTGACGTGCACCGAGATGCTGTACCTGCCAGCCAGTATCAAACTCAGGTTCAAGGGCAGAATGCTACCAAGGTTAAGCTGGTGGTGGGAAAATCAAATCCCAACCAAAAAGCTACCATGGAGTTCGCCAAACAAATTAAAGCGGTTATGGACAAGAAGGATCCCGGTCTTTCCAATGGGATATACATTGGAAAAGGGGACTACAATCAGGATCTGAATCCGCACGCCATGCTTATTGAAGTGGGATCCGACACCAACAACAAGGAAGATGCAGAAAAAGGGGTGGCATTGTTCGCGAATACCCTTCCCACTGTCCTGGGAGTATCTTCGGGTAGTGCCGATACATCCGGTCAGCAGTCGGGACCGGCGGCCAAACCTTTGACTGGATCCAACCGTGGAATCTGGACCAATATTCTCATTCTCGTGGTGGTAGTGGCTGCCGCAGGAATAGGATTTTATTACCTGAACCGGGGATCGGTGAAAAAATAACGTATGCAACACTATTTGTTAGCGATAATACTGGGGATTGTGGCGGGATTTTCCGACCGTTGGCTGATGCTGCGCAACGATTACCGCCACTACCCTACTTATCCTCATGGACATCTCACCCACCTGGCCCTGGGATTCATTGCCTCCGGCCTGGGAGCGGTAGCTGTGCCAGCTATAGCGAAACCTGATTATGTAGCGGTGACCTTTTTAGCGCTGGCTGCCCAGCAGTTTCGAGATATCAGAAATATGGAACGGGAAACCCTCAATAATTTGGAAAAGACTAAACTCATACCCCGGGGTAGTGATTATATTGAAGGAATCGCAAGGGTTTTCGAAGCCCGCAACTACCTGACCATACTTACCGCCCTGGTAACCAGCGGTTTTGTATATTGGAAAAGTTGGCCTTATGCGATCGCTGCAGCCCTGATCATGATCTGGTTTTCCTTGTTCCTGATGAAAGGCTCTTCCCTGGGTGAGATTGCGGAAGTCGAAATTGGACAAATACATTTCCAGGGCAGCATACTCAAGGTTAATGACGTGATGATGATGAACGTAGGACTGGCCCAGACTCGGGATAAAATTCAGCAGGAGGGCATGGGATTTATCATCCGCCCGAAAAACGATAATGCTCGCTTAAGTCTGGATGCTCCCGGTCAACGGATGGCGATCGTTCATGATCTGGTTTCAGTTCTGGGTAGTAAAGTTGACATGGAAGAAGGCGAACTGCACCCGATGGTGCGTAAAAATATCGACCAGGGCTACCTGGCTCTTTTTATCGTGGCCAATGAACCGGACAGAGATTACGCTATGCAGATTATTAAAAAGGTGCCGGTTCTGGAATCCTCCCGGGGCACCACCTTGAACACCTATTACGGCAGAAAGGCGGCCGACTGATGGATACCGGTCTGATCAAGATAATCCTGGCCATTATCACGATTGACAAAGAAAAGGTGTTGGCTGGAGGCTGCCCGGTTTTTCTGGTAAAGGATGGACAGGAACAGCAGACAATCAGTCTCTATCTGGCCCGAATTCTAGGTGGGGTGGTTCACGACCTGGAAAACGGGGTGTTCCTGGTATGCCGGCACTGAGGTGCTAAGGGTTGGGGACACACCTTCCGCTAAGGGTTGGGGACACACCTCCCCCTTTGGCCTAGACCAATCCAAAGGTTAGCTGTCTCTTGAAGTCATTGACTTAATCCTAATCTCAGTTAACACTGGGAAGGAATGTCCCCATGTTGCAGCCCTAGCGGGCCACAAGGCATGTAAGATATCTTGGGCTATAGCAGTTGCAGCAGCATGCCTTCTAGATAAAAGTGGAATCTCTAGCAGCGGGAAGGAATGTCCCCATGACCGCCAGTAAGATCGAGGAGCGTGCGAAGCAGGCGCCCGCAGGAAGTGCCTGTGGTGCGCCCTGAAGGGCGGTGGATGTAAGTAGTGCTTTCTATGAAAGTTGATTAAATAAGAAAGCTGCTACCGCTTTGGCGTAACGGGAAAATCACCAGGGAGGTTAGAGATGAAGATTTTATATCATTGCTTTGGAGGTTCTCATTCGTCGGTTCTAGCCGCTTCCCTACACCTGGGCTTAATCAGCAAAGAACGTTTGCCAACCATGCAGGAAATGATGGCTCTGCCTTACTTTGATAAGACCAGCCAGAAGGATTTTGGCTCCATCCGCTTTATGGGAGTGGATGAAGGAGGCAATGAAGTTTACGTTCTAGGCAAGAAGAGCCTGGGTGATCGCTATAACCGGATTTTCAAGGGAGTTGCAGCCCTACTGGGGAAGCCCGATGAAATCGTCCCTGTGGACTGCATGAGCCGCGTTAATATCTCCATGAAATTAGGCGGTTTTGCATCCCGCCGGGTGGGGTGGGTCAGGTTAGGAAGGCCGGTCTTGGGGCAGGGTACGCGCAAAGCCTTTCTGAATCTGGTCAACCTGGTTGAAATCACTCGGGTGCAAGTCATGAATAAACTGCAGGTGAATTGAATGAAAGTACTGTTTCTTGGGACCAGCGGCGTGCACCACCCGCTGGTGGCAGCCAACCTGTTTACCGGACGTTTTCTCAGTCACGACCTGAGAATGATTAAAGGGTTTTGTGATAGTTATTATGATGAAAGCGGTGATCCCATCTACGTAGCAGAGGATTCCTCGGGTAATGAGGTTTATGCTCTGGGTGTGGGCTCGGAGGTGGAAGTGGGGCAACGGAGTATTGAAGGGCTGCGCGAGCTGTTGGGGTGCACTTCTCAGGATCTGGTGGTGAAATCCATATTCCTGCCGGGCGAAAAAGTGATGTATTATATGAATAAAATCCCTAAATCCCTGGGGGGCAAACATATTAATATGTTCGTTTCCAACATCATTATCAAACGAAATTTTAAGCAGATAAAAAAACTGGTAGACGACCTCCAAGCTGAAATCCTGGTGCACTGATCCTGATTACTTAATAGCTGCAGCTTTATGAAATAGAGGCCCCGGCTTGCGCCCGGGCCATTTTTGTAAGATAATTTCTTAAGATTTCACACTGGAGGAAAATCATGGCTGCCAAGATCAAGGACGTAGTTGTCGGCGGAATCGCTGAAGAAATGGACCTGGCTCCTGGAGACCAGCTTATCGAGATTAATGGTCATCCCATCCTCGACATTTTGGACTACCAGTTTTATTCTCAGGAAGAGAATCTTACCCTGGAGATCAAGAAAGAAGATGGCGAAGAATGGATCCTGGAAATAGACAGGGATTATGATGAAGACCTGGGCTTAATTTTTGACGGGGTGGTCTTTGACCGGATGAAGGTATGTCAAAACCGCTGCGTATTTTGCTTTGTTGACCAGCTGCCGCAGGGGATGCGCGAAACCCTTTACACCAAAGATGATGATTATCGCTATTCTTTTCTTTACGGCAATTTCATCACTTTAACCAATATGAAAGAAAAGGACTGGGAAAAAATACTCGCTCTAAGGCTCAGCCCTCTTTATGTTTCGGTACATTGTCTGCGTCCTGATCTGCGCGCTGTCATGCTGGGCAGCAAAAAGGGCGGCCTTATCAAAGACCAGCTCCAGCGCTTGAAGGAAGCTGGAATAGAGGTCCATACGCAGATAGTCCTGTGCCCGGGGTATAATGATGGAGAAATTCTGGCCGAAACCATTGAAGGATTAGCCGCTTTTTATCCCTCACTCCGCTCGGTAGGCATTGTGCCGGTGGGTCTGAGCGCTCATCGCCAAGAGCTTCCTCAAATAAGCCCCATCAGCCCTGAAGAGGCGGAGGAGGTCATAGACTCCATCCAGGTCTATCATGACAGATTCCGCAGGGAATGGGGGCGGGGATTTGTTTACCTGGCAGATGAATTCTTTATCAAAACCGAGCGGGACATTCCCGGGACCGATTACTATGATGACTTTTGCCAGATCGAGAACGGGATTGGTCTGGCCCGGGTGCTCCTGGACGAGTTTGCTGAATTGGAGCCTTCTTTGCCCGATGAAATCAGCAAGCGGGAGGTATACATAATCACCGGGGAAGCAGCTTTTCATGTGCTGGATCCACTGGTAAAACGCTTAAACCGCATTCACGGCCTGCGCGTGAATTTGCTGCCAGTAGCCAACCGCTTTTTTGGAGGTGGGGTGACGGTTACCGGTTTAATTACCGGACATGATATAATGCAGGTACTGAAGAGGGAATATATAGGAAAGCGGGTTATTGTTCCCGGAGTAGTTCTAAAAGAGGGAGTTCATATCTTTTTGGATGACATGAGCCTGGAGCAGCTTGAGAAGGAAAGTGGAGCTTCCATAAGTATAGTGGACGGCAGTGCCCGGGAACTGGTGCAAGAGGTTTTGGGTGGAGCCGAATAAGAGAACTCATGGAGGATATAATTCATGTCTAAACCAGTAGTAGCTATTGTAGGGCGTCCCAATGTAGGGAAATCGACGCTTTTTAACCGTATAGTAGGTGCACGCAAAGCCATCGTAGAAGACATACCGGGAGTGACCAGGGACCGGCTTTACGATACCACCGATTGGGTGGGACGAGATTTTATAATCATTGACACTGGCGGTATTCGCTTTGGTGAAGGGGACGTCTTCTCGCGGGAAGTCAAACTGCAGGCGGAACTTGCTATCGAGGAAGCTGATGTCATCATCCTGGTGGTAGACGCTCGGGAAGGGATTTCAGCCGAAGACCAGCAGGTGGCTGACCTTCTGCGCCGCTCCGATAAACCGATCATACTGGCCGCCAATAAGGTTGAAGATTTTAAAAAGACTGATTACTTTGAGTTTTATAGTCTGGGTCTGGGCGATCCCATCCCCATTTCTGCCATGCACGGCATGAACACCAATGATCTTCTTGATGCTGTTATTGCCTGTTTTGCTCCCCAGGGCACCGAGGAGGAGGATCCAGATGCCATCAAGATCGCTATTGTGGGGCGCCCCAATGTGGGGAAATCCTCCCTGGTCAATGCTTTTCTGGGCGAAGCGCGGGTAATCGTCAGCGATGTTCCCGGGACCACCCGGGATGCTATCGATACACCCTTTGAATTCCAGGGGCGAAAATATATATTAATCGATACTGCCGGGATGCGCAAAAGGGCGCGCATCAAGGAGAGCACCGAAAAATACAGCGTCATCAGAGCACTGAAAAGTGTTGAACGGGCCGACGTGGTATTAATCATGCTGGATGCTCAGGAAGGGGTTCTAGAGCAGGATACCAAGATTGCCGGCTATGTTCACGAACAGGGAAAAGCTAATATTCTCGTGGTGAACAAATGGGATCTGGTTGAAAAGGACCAGCATACCATGCATCTCTTTGACAAAACCATCCGGGAAGACCTGAAGTTTCTAGCCTATAGTCCAATTATGTATATATCGGCCCTGACCCGCCAGCGCATCTTCAAAGTACTGGATGTAGTTGACTTTGTAGCAGAACAGCACCATCGACGCGTGACTACCGCTGAACTCAACCAGGTGGTCACGGAGGCCCAACTGCTCAACCCCCTGCCCGGGGGCGGGGGCCGGAAAATCAAGATCAAGTATGCAACTCAGGTGAAAACTGCTCCCCCCACTTTTGTCTTTTTTGCCAATCACCCGGACATGGTCCATTTTTCTTATCTGCGCTACCTGGATAACGTCTTACGAAAAAACTTCGGGTTTGAAGGCAGCCCCATCCACCTGTTAGTTCGCCAAAATACCAGCAAAGAATGATTCCAGAAGCGTGCAAATGTGTGTACAAGAAAGAGCAAAACCAGTAAAATAAATTCTACAGCACTTTGTTATCCGATTCATACCGAAATCTTATTTCCCGGAGGGATGATCAGTGAAACTGGTTGGCCTGATTATACTTTGCTATTTTATCGGATCCATACCTTTTTCCTATATATTTACACGGCTTTTTACCAAAGAAGATATAAGAAAACGGGGCAGCGGCAACGTGGGGGCTACCAACGTCCTGCGCACGGCAGGCCCAGCAGTGGCATCCCTGGCCTTGGCTGGAGATGTTCTCAAAGGAGTCCTGGCCGGCTGGCTGGGCTCGTTGATGACCCGGTATACAGGGTTGGACATTTATTTGATTGTCTGCCCGGTGGCAGTGGTTATAGGGCACTGCTATCCCCTGACTCTCAAACTCAAGGGAGGAAAAGGGGTGGCGACAGCCGCCGGGGTGCTTCTAGTTATGATGCCGAAGGTACTATTGGTTGTGGCAGTCATATTCGTATTGACCATTGTCATCAGCCGCTATGTATCTCTGGGTTCCTGCACGGCTGCCTTATTCCTACCCATCGTTATTATTGCTGCAGGAAAGCCCTGGCCCAACCTTACCATGGGTTCAATCCTGTGCATCCTGGTTATTTACCGGCATCGTTCCAACCTGCTGCGCCTGCAGCAGGGGATTGAGTCCCGGATTGGGCAAAAAGTATAGTTATATAGATTCGATGAAGAGTAATAACGGAGGAGTCCAATGCAAAAGATTTGCATTCTTGGCGCCGGGAGCTGGGGCACGGCTCAAGCCACCCTGTTAAGCCGAAATGCTGCTCGGGTAGACCTCTGGGGACGCCCGGAGGACGGTATCGATAGTTTGAAAAACAATCGGGAGAATCAGCGTTTTCTACCCGGAGTAAAATTAGCCGATAATATTATACCAGGGACCGACCTGGAGGAAGCTTTACGGGATGCGGAGATCGTGGTTTTGGCAGTGCCATCCCAAACTCTGCGCAGTGTTTCGGCTCTGATTAAGCCGGTATTGCCTGAAAATGCGATCGTAGTTAACACGGCCAAGGGCCTTGAAATTGATAGTGGAATGCGCTTGAGCCAGGTGATTCAGGAAGTACTGGGAGAGCAAATCCGCAGCCGCTTTGCTGTTTTATCTGGACCCAGCCATGCTGAAGAAGTAGCCCGTGAGGTCCCCACCGCAGTAACCGTAGCTGCCTTCCAGGACACAACCGCCTTTCAGATTCAAGATGCATACATGTCCCCGGTTTTTCGCGTATACACCAATCCCGATATGGCAGGTGTGGAGTTGGGCGGCGCCTTGAAAAACATCATCGCACTGGCCAGTGGCATCGTTGACGGCCTGGGGTATGGCGACAATACCAAAGCAGCCCTTCTTACCCGGGGCTTGACTGAAATTATTCGCCTGGGCGAGGCAATGGGTGGCAATCCCCGCACCTTTTCCGGTTTAAGCGGCTTGGGGGATCTGGTTGTGACTTGCAGCAGCCGCTACTCCCGTAATCGACAGGCCGGGGAGTTGATTGGCCAGGGTTTCACGCTGGACGAAGCGCTGCAAGAAGTGGGTATGGTAGTGGAGGGCGCCTATACCACCCGGGTGGCCTACCAATTGGCCAATATAATGAAAGTCGATATGCCAATAATTACCGCCTGTTATCGCACTCTGTACGAGGACCGTCCCGCCCATGAAGGGATAAAAATTCTCATGACCAGGCGCAAAAAACATGAGATTGAAGAAATCGCTGAAAACTAACTTGGATGGTAGGATGATAAGAGTAGGATGATATTGGATAGTATGAGAAGTGTGGAAAAATCCACACTTTTTTTCTTTTCTGGTTATATTACCGATTATGAACAAATATATTTGTACTGTTATAAAGCTGTAATCGTTTAGGGGTATCCGGAATCGGAGGAGGGTGCCTTTGCTGAAGTCTAAATCCGAGGGAGGGAAGATGCGTAGTGGAAGGAAATAATATCTTAAACGATATCGCCATCAGAACTGGAGGCGATATCTACTTGGGAGTGGTAGGACCGGTTCGGACTGGCAAATCCACATTCATCAAGCGCTTCATGGAATTGATGATTCTCCCTAATATCAAAGACATCTACGACCGGGAGCGGGCAAAAGACGAGCTTCCCCAGAGCGGAGCCGGGAGGACCATCACTACCACCGAGCCGAAATTCGTACCCAATGAAGCCATTCAAATTACCACCCAAAACGGGCTTACTTTAAAAGTAAGACTAGTTGACTGCGTGGGATATGCTGTTGATGGCGCACTGGGTTACGAAGAAGATGAAGAGCCTCGAATGGTAAAGACTCCCTGGTTTGATTATGAGGTTCCCTTCGAAGAAGCGGCCGAATTAGGAACCAGGAAGGTTATCACCGATCATGCCACGATTGGCATCGTGATGACCACCGACGGCAGCATCAGTGATATCCCGAGGGCCAATTATGAAGAGGCAGAGGCGCGGGTCGTTAACGAACTCACAGATTTGAACAAGCCTTTTATTATACTGCTCAATTCTACCAAGCCCTTCGATAAAGACACCATGGCTCTGGCTGATGAACTTGGACAGAAATACGGGGTCAATGTCATTCCCGTGGATGCGGCACGGATGTCTATCGAACAAATCTATAACGTATTGGAAGAAGTGCTTTATGAATTCCCGGTTTCAGAAGTAAACATAAAGCTGCCGCCCTGGGTTGATGAACTGGATGAGGATTTCTGGCTGCGCGAAGATCTGGAGATGGCCATCCGTGACATTTTAAACGGCATACGCAAGGTTCGTGATATTGATAAAGCCGTGGAAAAACTGTCCGAGGTAGAAAACATCAGCTATGTGAGTCTCGAAGAAATGAATCTGGGTTCCGGCACTGCAGCCATAGACGTAACAGTACCGGAAGAGCTCTTCTATCGCTGCCTCAGTGATGTGAGCGGATTTGAAGTGCAAAGTACCAGTGACATCATGCACCTGATGAAAGATTTCAGCCAGGCGAAGCGGGAATACGATAAGGTTTCTTCCGCCCTGGAGGAAGTCAAAGTTTCCGGTTATGGTGTAGTCACTCCCCGACTGGAAGAGATGCTCTTGGAGGAGCCCGAAATGATACGGCAGGGCAATCGCTTTGGAGTAAGGCTAAAAGCCAAAGCACCCTCACTGCATATCATCAAGGCTGACATCACCACCGAGATCACGCCCATCATTGGAACCGAGAAACAATGCGAAGAACTGGTTCGCTACATGTTAGATGAATTTGAGGAAGACCCCACCAAGATCTGGGATTCCAACATTTTCGGCAAATCCCTGCATGATCTGGTGCGGGAGGGAATTCAAAACAAACTTCACCGCATGCCTGAAAATGCTCAGATTAAACTGCAGGACACCCTGCAGAGAATCGTCAATGAGGGCAGCGGAGGATTAATTTGCATTATTATCTAACAGATATCGATGGTAAAGATGAATACCGGCCTGAGGGCCGGTTTATTTTTTTCCCCGGTTAAATGATATCTGGTTCAATCTTACCCAGGTAAGCCTCCACATCCCAGGCCTTTCAAAAAGAATCTCAGGAATATGTAGCTTGTGTGATTTTGTACATGCCCCGGCATTGCCAGGTAAGCAGTGCAATGATATAATGTCCGTATTGTGATTAAACATTTCCGCCTGGAACAGACAAGGAGGACGATATGCCGAGAGATGAAAAACGCTTCTTTATGGTTCGGGAAGACGTTCTTCCTGATTCCATTCGCAAGACAGCTCTGGTGAAAGAAATGCTGGCTCGTGGTGAGGCCAGCAACATTTTAGAGGCTGTGGAACAGTTTGATATTGCTCGCAGCACTTTCTACAAATACCGCGATGGAGTTTGCTCCTTTTTTAACGCTGAGAACATGAATATAATGACCATTTCCCTCTTATTGCAGCACATTTCTGGTATACTATCAGGGGTATTGAATTGCATTGCCTCTCTGAATGGGAATATCCTGACAATTAACCAGAATCTGCCCCTAAACGGGGAGGCCATGGTGACTATATCGGTCAGTGCCGAAGAAATGGTGGTTACTGAAGATGAATTTCTTTTACAGCTTCGGCATCAACCCGGTGTTGTCAACGTTGAACTGGTAGGGAGAAGCTGATAACAGGAGGGAAGACCATGATACAGGTTGCTGTGCTGGGCTGCGGAACGGTTGGATCCGGTGTCATCAAATTACTGAATCAGAATCAGGATCTCATATCACACAGGTCCGGCTGCCCTATTGTCTTAAAAAAGGTTTTGGAAAAAGACCGGCAGAAGTGCCTGGAGGCAGGCCTGAGTCCGGAAATGATAGCACAAGATTATGATGAGATACTAGGCGATGATGAGATCGATATTATCATTGAATTAATCGGCGGTATGGAACCAGCTTTTCAGTTTATTATGTCAGCGATGGAACGCGGCAAACAGGTAGTTACCGCCAACAAGGATCTTATCGCTGTACGTGGTAAAGAACTTTTTGAAATGGCGGCCAGCCACAATGTGGATTTCTATTTCGAAGCCAGTGTAGCAGGCGGCATCCCTATTGTATATGCTTTGAAGCAATCCCTGGCCGGAAACAACATCAAAGCGCTAATCGGTATTCTGAACGGAACTACCAACTACATCTTGACTAAGATGAGCCGGGAAGGCCGCGATTTCTCGGAAGTTTTACAGGAAGCCCAGGCGCTTGGTTATGCTGAATCCGATCCTTCCTCCGATGTGCAGGGCACGGATGCAGCTCGCAAAATTGCGATATTATCCTCTATAGCCTTTAACAGCCGCGTCACTCTGGACAATGTTTATGTTGAAGGCATCACCAGCATTACTCCAGAAGATATCAAATATGCGCATGAGCTGGGATATGTAATAAAACTTCTGGCGATTGCCAAGGAAGAGGTGCCAGGGCAGATTCAGATCCGCGTCCACCCTGCTTTTTTGCCTTCCAGTCACCCCCTGGCATCAGTGAATGACGTGTTTAATGCTGTGTTCATCCAGGGCGATGCGGTAGGTGATATCATGCATTATGGACGGGGAGCCGGGCAGATGCCCACCGCCAGCGCTGTAGTTGGAGATATCATCGAGATTAGCCGCAATATCGCGCAGCATATCACAGCCCGTATTGGCTGTACCTGTTATCAAGAAAAGAAGATTCTGGACATTAGCCAGCTAAAATCTCAGTATTATATCCGCATGCTGGCCAATGATCGTCCCGGGGTACTGGCCGGGATTGCCGGTGTGTTTGGCAGCAATAATGTCAGCATCGCCACCGTCATACAGAAGTCCAGTAGAGGTGAACAGGCTGACCTGATCCTCATTACCCACAAAACAATGGAAGGGGACTTGCGTGATGCCCTGACCATACTCAGGGGCATGAGTATTGTGCATAAGATCAGCAATGTTATCCGGGTTGAGGAAAACGGGCAGGAAGGGCTATAAAAACGAAAATGGTGATGGTCAAGGTTCCGGCCAGCAGTGCCAATCTAGGCCCCGGATTCGATACGCTGGGTCTGGCGTTGAATCTTTGCTGTACGTTGGAAATACAAGAGTCGACTACTGGAGGCAGCTTTGAAACTCTGGGCAAGGGGATGGAACATATACCCCCGGATCCGGGAGAAAACCTGATTATCCGGGCTATGCGGCAGGTTTTTGACCGGGAACACTGTTCCATGCCTGAAATGGACATACGGGTCAACAGCCAGATACCTATGGCGCGAGGATTGGGAAGCAGTGCCGCCGCCGTAGTCGCTGGTCTCTGTGCTGCGGATGCCCTTCTGGGCAGCAAGATGACCAAAACGCAGCTGTTGGAGTTGGCCCTCTCGCTGGAGGGACATGCGGACAATGTGGTTCCGGCTTTACTGGGTGGTTTGAACAGCGTTATGATCTACCAGGGACGCGTTTACTATCAGAGAATACCGGTGCCGGCAGATTTGCAAGTAGTGGCGGTCGTGCCTGACTACTTCTTGCCCACAGAGCAGGCCAGGGCTGTCCTGCCGAATGAGGTCAGCCTGGCGGATACCGTAAGCAATCTGCAACGGGCTTGTTTTTTGGTGGCCGGTTTTTTTAATGGAGATCTGACTCACCTGGACAAAGCGATGGATGATATGGTTTATCAACCCCGACGCAAACATATGATCCCTGGCTTCGACCAGGTATTATCCGCGGCCCGTCAAGCAGGCGCCCTGGGAGCGGCCCTGAGCGGGGCCGGGCCTTCCATCCTGGCTTTCTGCAAGGAGAATGGCCAGAAGGTGGGGGAGGCCATGCAGCAGGGGTTTGCGGCCGTCGGCATGAAAAGCGATATTTACATTTTACAGCCTAACTTTGAGGGTGCTGTAATTGTATAAAAAGCGCAAGAGCATACGAGTTTAGCAGGAACACAGCCAGGTGAAACATAGGGGAAGTATCAAGTTGAGGGAGTGACGTAAGTGGCATTGGTTGTAGCAAAATTTGGAGGCAGTTCCGTAGCCTCATTGGACCGAATCAACAACATTGCCAGGCGAATAAAAGAAATGCGCAGTCTTGGAAACCAGGTGGTCGTGGTGGTATCGGCCATGGGTGATACCACCGATGAATTGATTCAAATGACCTGTGACATCGGAGGCGGCCTCTCGGAGCGGGAAATGGATATGCTCCTGGCTACGGGTGAGCAGCAGTCTGCTGCCTTGACTGCGTTGACACTACATAATATGGGCTGTCCGGCCGTCTCCTTGACCGGTTGGCAAGCTGGCATCAGGAGTGATGCCAATCACAGCAAAGCCCGGATATCGGGAATCGAAAACCAGCGAATTGTTCATGAACTGGAATTGGGTAATGTGGTGGTGATTGCCGGGTTTCAAGGGTTGTCACCTGACGGGGATATTACCACCCTGGGCCGGGGAGGTTCCGACACCACAGCTGTGGCTCTGGCCGCCAGCCTTAAGGCTGAACGCTGCCTGATCTTTACCGATGTAGATGGTGTATTTACAGCTGATCCGCGCATCGTTCCCCAGGCTCGTCAGCTAGAGAAGATTTCCTATGAAGAAATGTTGGAATTGGCCAGCCTGGGCGCCGTGGTTTTACAGCCCCGGGCGGCTGAGTTTGCGATGCTTTATAATGTGGATGTGGAAGTTCTGTGCAGTTTTAACCACCATCCTGGCACCTTAGTAACGGAGGTAACGAAAATGGAAAAACAAAGGATAGTGAGCGGTATTGCTCATGACCGGAATTGTGCACGTTTTGCCTTATTTGATGTGCCCGACCGGCCAGGAGTGGCAAAAGCCCTATTTAAAGCCCTGGCCAACGAGCGGATTAATGTCGATATGGTTATTCAAAGCGCCATGCGCGACAACCGCAATGACATCGCCTTTACCATTGACCACAATGATCTGGGGAAAGCTGTCCCCGTAGTGGAGAAGCTTGTAGAAGATATGGGAGGCTCGGGGATGTCATACGGGTCGGATATTGCCAAGGTTTCTATCGTAGGAGCAGGGATGCAGAGCAACCCGGGTGTGGCAGCTGCTATGTTCGAAGCTCTGGCTGATGCCAATATTAACATCCACATGATAAGCACTTCCGAGATTAAGGTCTCCTGCATCATCGATGAGGACCAAATCGAAACGGCGGTAAAAGCACTGCACGACAAATTTGAACTGGATCGCATTTGCTAACAGAATAAAGCCCTGGTCATCATAAACAATGAAACGCCCCACCGGTATCCGGTGGGGCGTCAGCTTGTCGAAGAAGCCAGCAAGCTGCCCGAGCGAGTGATGGAAGTGAAGATCAAGGAATGAACAAAATCCCGCGATTGAATAAAAGCGATAGCTGTCGTGAAATGGTTTCAATAAAAATACAATTTTTATCAGCTAGAGCGAATTTGTTACCAAGCCGATGTTATTCACGAAGCTACGTCATTTCTCAAAACCCGCTCAATCAACGTACACATACGGGGACATTCCTTAACCGCTGCAAGCTGTGTATTATGCCTATATCAGGTATTTCAAAACCCAGCTAATCTGTTAAACTCTAGCAAAGCCCAAGGGAAGGTGTGTCCCCATTCCTTAATAAGTCGGCTTACGAACAGAGCAGCAGACATTCTTTTCGACATACCGAATATAATATAGAACATTTTGGCTGCAGCCCTGTTCAAATGCATTGAATCCGGTACCAACTTGCCGCTGCTATGCTAAAGAAAACGCTTACGTGACATCCTCCTACGAGGGAAAAGGAGAGTTGAAGGTTTGGATTGGTTCACTTGGGTAAAAAGGGAATTTACCAGGAAGTGCAGACACAACCCGCTATTCACTATTATTGCCAGTATTCTTGCCTTAGTGGTCATAATATTTCTTACCCCGCTTATTGCTGAATTGGCCATGGTCATCATCTTAATCCTGGTGGTTGGTATGCTCGTATTCTGGATCGTGGAGAAATGCGGATTTATTAAATAGCAATAGATCTTGCGGTACAACCATAAGAAACTATCGATGTCTTCCGTTTTACCGATGGACAAGCAAAATTAATATACAGACAAAAAACAAAAATACCGAAATATATCATAGGAGGAGTGATATATATGCAAGACACCGTAGGGCAGGATGTTCAGACAGTTGTATTTCGATTGGGTGAACAGGAATACGGAATTGATATCTTTAAGGTCCAGGAAATCATCAAAATTCCCAAGATAACAGGTCTGCCGAATACAGCAGACTACGTTAAAGGGATTATCAATCTCCGAGGCTGTATCATTCCGGTTATTGATTTAAAAAGTAGATTCACTAAATCAGAATCTGTGTATTGTGAAGATTCCAGGGTAATTGTGGTCGAAATGAATGCTAAGAGAACAGGTTTAATCGTTGATGAAGTCATGGAGGTCGTCAGAATCAACGGGAATATGGTTGAACAAGATGGTTTTACCCAGAACGGCACCGGAGCAGATTACTTGATGGGTATAGCAAAAATGGGAGACAGACTTCTCATTTTGCTTGACATCAATGCGTTATTAAACTAGTTAGATGGATAGATGATAGAAAAATGGGGGAGGGCTTACAGAATGATCAATTCTCAAATGGCGGAAGCAATCAAGGTGATTGCACCGATTTGGGTAAATTCGATTCCAGGTGGAGGATTACTTGCCATTACTGATACGAAGGAGATTATTTGGAAGGCTGCTTCAGACGTTTTTGACGTACCATCGATACATGCCGGCACCACGGTTCGAGTCGGGGGCGGACCCTACCAGGCCATGCAGCAAAAAAGGCAAACAGAGGAAAAAGTCGCCCGTGCTGTCTACGGGATGCGTCTGGTCATGACAAGCGTGCCCATTATCGATGATGGAGAAGTCACAGGCTCCTTTATTGTCGTAATGCCACGCCTACACCCCATTGCCAGGGCATTTAATGATTTTGCACCCATGATGGCTAATATGTTCCATGAAGGAGCCTTTTTATATATGAGCGATTTGGAAAAAATCGCTTACCGTCAGGGATCCAACCGCTTTGATATACCCCAGTGGCAGGCTGGAGATAAGATCTCAGAGGATACCGTTGCTCGAAGAGTGATAAGGTCGAAGCAGATGATAGCCGAGGAACTGGATGCCGGCAAGTACGGCGTGCCGGTACGAATTGTGACTTTCCCCTGTTTCGACGAAGATGATCCCACAGCCGTCGTGGCAACATTCGGACTCATCCTGCCCCGGGAAACTGCTGCCAATCTGCGCGATATGTCTAACAATCTTAGCCGGGGTCTGGAAGAAGTATCATCCGTTATCCAGGAACTTGCGGCATCCGCTTCCGAGGTAACCATTAATGAACAACAATTAAATGGCAATATCATGGATATTTTTAAACTATCCGAAGAAATCAATGGCGTGTTGGGCTTTATTAAGCAGATCGCCGATGAAACGAAAATGCTGGGCCTTAATGCTGCGATTGAAGCAGCCCGGGCTGGTGACGTGGGACGCGGATTCGGAGTCGTGGCCGAAGAGATCAGGAAGCTCTCCGATGAATCAAAGTCGACAGTAGGAAAAATCAAAGGCCTTACCGACAACATCAAACAGAAAGTCGACGAAACCATGAAGAACAGTGAAGTAACGCTGCGTTCCAGCGAAGAACAGGCTGCCGCCAGTCAGGAAATGAGTGCCAGTATTGAAGAAATAACCAGCATGTCGGAGCAACTCGAGAAGATCGCAAAAGCCATGTAATAGCGAACAGTCGGGCATCTTAACAAATAAAATAATTAGGCCAATGCTTAGATAAGAAAGCAAGCTATCCCAGAAAGCCAAGAAGGAACCTTTCCTTTTTGGCTTAACTTTTTTGCCAAGTTTTGAATACTACAGTTAAGCATTCGCTGGTTCCATCAAAATCAACAAACTTGACGCAGCGCAATCCCGATGATATTCTTGTACTAGTACAAATACTACAAGAGGGTGATTCTTTGTGGTTTGATATCGACCCCAGTTTGAGTATGCCAATCTATCAACAACTGGTTCATGGTGTAAAGGAAGCCGTAGCCAGAGGGGTGCTGGTAGCCGGGGATAGGATACCGACTGTAAGGGAATTGGCTTCCCACATCATGATTAATCCCAATACGATTGCCAAGGCTTATCAGCGCTTGGAGCAAGAGGGGATCATCGTCACCATGCGATCTCGCGGATCATTTATTGCCGAGAATCTGCCTGCCTCTTCCAGAGAGGAAGGACGTCAAGCGATTGCCGGTTTACTGGATAAGGTGATGATAGAAGCGTTTCATCGGGGCGTTGATGCAGAAGAAATCAAAAGTCTTGTGCAAGAGCGCCTCAAAAAATGGGAGCAAGAAAGGGGGAGTAGATAGGTGTTGGATTTGGCCATCAATATCAATGATATCAGCAAATCATTCGACGGGCTGACGGCTCTTGACCATATCACGATGCAGGTGCCATATGGGTGTGTGTGTGGTCTTGTAGGACCGAACGGAGCCGGTAAGTCAACTTTGATAAAGATATGTATGGATATTCTCCGTCCTGATCATGGTGAGGTGGAGCTCTTGGGAGAAAATCCGCGATGGAAGAACCGGGTGCGGGAAAGAGTGGGATACGTTTCAGACATTCCCGGCATGTACCCCAACTTCAAATGTGAAGAGATGTTTCAGCTGGGCAGCAAACTCTATCCTCACTGGGACTCGGAGCGTTGCCGGGATCTGAGCAGTGCTTTTGAGATTCCGGCTACCAGGTCCGTGCATGCCCTCTCCCGGGGGATGAAAGTGAGGATGGCTCTGGTCATGGCTCTTGCCATTAGACCTCGACTCCTGCTTCTTGATGAGCCCACAGCGGGTTTGGACCCCCTCTTCCGAAGAGAATTTCTCCAGGTTGTCATGGATGAAGTAGCCGGCAACGGGACTACGGTTTTTTATTCCACCCACAACCTTGCTGATCTGGAAAGAGCGGCAGATTATGTTGGCTGTTTGAACAACGGGCGGCTGCTGTTCCATCATCCTTTGGATGAGATGAAAGGATCGCTGCACCGCGTGCAGATGATGGTTGATGACGAGCAGGTGCTTATGATACAAAATAGATTGCCGGATATCCTGGATGCTCAGAGGAATGGCCGTCTTTATAGTATCACCATCGAAGGGAATTGGCCAGAAATTGAAGCGGTCTTGAATAATCTTGGCTCCTTTTATCCGGAAAAGGTTAATCTCAGTCTGGAGGAAGCTTTTGTTAGCTTGATGAGAAAAGACGGCTATAATTTCAAGCTGCCCCTTCATTCAGAGCGGAACGATGAATGTTTCAAGGAGGTGGCGCCGTGAACGAGTTGGCTATTTATCGGGGCCTATTTTGGAAAGAATGGAAAGATAATGGCAGACTCTTTGGGTTGGGGTTCATCCTTATAGCATGGCAGAACCTGTTTTACCCCATTTTCCATTGGCTGCTGACCCGGAATGGAACGAGCTCAGCATCCACATATTTTAGGGAATGGGCATTGAATCTTCGGGTAATAATGAACCCGGGTGACTTCGGCACCGGCCCTATGGTTAGTATGGGTATTATTATGGCGATCGCTTTCGGGGTTTTGCTATTGAGCCACGAACGCAGCAGCAGTTTGGAATTTCTGGTCAGTACGCCGGTGAGCAGAAAAGAAATCATCGTGGGGAAGTTTTTGGCCGGAGCTTCAGCTTTATTTGGGATTATGCTGATTCACACTACCCTGGTGTTGGCAGCTCTTTTTATCGGACCTGCGGTGCCGGTCAGTCGATTGGAAGTGGCGCAATGGTCAGTTTTTATTACGGTAGCCTGGATTTGTCTGTTTTCCTTAAGTTTATTAGTTTCAACCCTGTGCCGTAATTTTGCCGTAGCCGGAATAGCTACCTTGATGTTTATGTCTCTTCCCGGTATTGCTGGGCAATTTGCCTGCCAAATAGCCACCCACTTTTTCGATCCTGCTGGAAAAGCAGCGCTCAAGATTTACAATGTTATGAATTACTTACAACCGTGGGGTCTATTTACTGGTCAGGGAATACCACGGAAAGCAGACAGTGTTGATGCCGGGAGTTCATTTTATATAATGGTTGGAAGTGGCGGCGAATTAAGTAATGTAAAACCATTGTTTGATGGGTATTATCCATACCAAATTGCTGCCCTTCTAATTGTAACACTGTTATTTCTTTCTCTGGCCATCTGGTTGTTTAACCGCAACCCCTTGGAGAGAAAAGGGGATCTGCTCATGTTCGGCAACTTCAAGCAAGTCGCCATAATTTTCGTGACCTTTTTAATCGCCTGGGTAAGGGCATTGGACAGTGCTTCAACGCTGCTGGCATTTGTCGGTTACTTTATTCTATACTTCGCCGCGATCTACATTCTATTTATCCTGTTTACTCGCTTCATTGCTCTTTTCCGGATTCGGGAATGGTTAAGCAGATGAGATTTCATGAGCAGCCTCTTTTCATTTTGGGCCATTGAAAGCATAAGAACTTGAGAAGCATCTACCTCTCAGCGGTAGATGCTTCTTAAGTAGATGCAGTGGTGCTTCAACACAAATTAAATATCGCAATGATCATTTGGATTGATTTGTTGGCTCCATTGATGGTGGAGCAATCGTCTTCTTTTCAGCCTTCTTCTTCTTTTTTTCCTTGCCTTTAGGACTTTTATCTCCCATACTAACTACCTCCAATCATTTCCAACCCCATAATACAGTGGTTTCAAATGCTTAATGTTTAATACCATCCAATTAATGCTACAATCTTGCTAGAGCTCATGATTCTCCACGGTAAGAATGCCAGGATGTTGACGCTCTACAGATTAGAAGGACTTTTCTTAGTATGCGCAGCTTTGTGCTGAACATCCGAGCTCCAACCAGAGGGAGGATCAAATGACACCATCAGAAGTCATTGAAAGCATTAGAGTGATGTTTAAAAAGGTCGGAAATCCGGCCAATATTCCTATGCTGCAGGGTGATTTATTCAAAGCAGAATTATTTAAAGATGGAATCAAGGTGGAAGAAGAGGGTGACGAAGGGTTCCTGCCCTGGAGTGCATTTACAGAGACCGTCAGCCTTCTGGTGGGAGATCGAGGGAGTCTTCTAAGAGAAGATGTAATCAATAACAAGCCAGGTGATTCAGGTCTATATATAACCTCTATTGGAGGCGGCATTGCTCATATTGTATATGGCGGCAAACTGGGATATGCCACCTATAAAAAGATAGCCCCTATAGTAGCTATTCTTATTTGGGCTGACATTTGCCGATATGAAGAAGGTTACTTATTAGTGAAATAGTGACTTGAGTTGCTTAATCATAAGTGATGGAAGATGAGTATATAAATACTTCTACTACTTCAAGCGTGTTATATGAATGACTACTAATGATCAGGAATTGGCTAGCACCAAATTGTCCATAAGTGACTTTAATTGAACATTAAGGGGCGGTATTAATGTAAATCAGTAATACCGCTTTTTAAATAACGGCAGAATGCATAGAACCGAAATATTAGCATAACCGTAATATTTCTGGCAGGATTTGTCAGTATTAGAGCGAAATAATATTTGGGAAAGCAATAGCTACCTGGGGATAATCAAGAATGGATACCTGTTACATCTTCCAGGAATGCTTCAATGGGTATCAAAGGTTTCTAGAATCGTAAGAAAAGCAACAAATACATTTTTCCTTATGTTTGTAGATATGAATACTAATTAATAATAGGAGAGCTGAATATTGTGAATGCAAAATATAGAGTATGTTTTATTTGTCTAATATTTATCTTGGTAACCGTGAACATATACAGCTCAGCGTATGGAACGGAGAAACTACGGGTATTTGTTGACGGAGCAGAAGTCAATATGCTCGTTGACCCCATAGTAAGTGACGGTCGAACATTGATACCAATGAGAGATATATTCGAGGCCCTGGGAGCCGATGTTAAGTGGGATAACGATAAAAATCAAGTAATTGCTAACCGAAACGGTGTTGAAATAGAACTAATGATTGGGGCTAATGTTGCCTATAGAAACAGACAGACTATTAATATTGATGTTCCAGCACAGTTAATAGATTCACGCACCTTTGTCCCGGTCCGTTTTGTTGTAGAAGCCCTTGGGTGCAACCTATATTGGGACGAAAAGGCTAATAGCATTTTCATCTCTACTAGAGGGCCTAATGCAGATTTAGCAAAACAGGAACAACTTTCGAACGTTAAGACTTGGGAAAAAACCCTAAGTAGTCAAAATCTAGCAGAATGCATTATACAAACTGAAGATGGGAGCTATGCTCTCATAGGGTGTAATTTGGCATCCAAAATATCTAACAGTAATGCGGGTTCCTTAATTAAGTTGGACTGTAATGGAAATATCTTGTGGGAAAAACCCATTTATTATGAGGGACCACCACCTAAATTTGTTGTACAAGCGCATGATCATGGTTATTTTACTATAGCTGGTGATAAATGTATTAAGTTTGATGAAAATGGTATGACTCAATGGGAAAAAACCATTGTTAAGGAGGATAATTGCATTACAGGATTGGCTTATTCGGCTATGCAAACTTCAGATGGCGGATTTATCGTTGCAGGTGAAAAAATATATCGTTTTAACGGATTGGATACTTGGAGCTCTGAACATAAAGCCTGGCTTGCAAAATTTGATGAAATGGGTAATGTGAAATGGGAAAAAACATATGGAAACGATATTGGCACTTCCTTTCATTCAATTAGCCAAAATAATGAAGGGTACATTATTGTTGGGGAGATTTCATTAAAGGATTCCTCATACTCAGACTTGCTTCATACAAATTACGATTGCAACATCGTCAAAACTGACGAAAATGGAAATGTTAAATGGGAAAAACATATTGGGGGACCATTGAATGATTCTGCTCATACCGTTCAAATAGCGGGTGATGGTGGTTGCGTGATAGCTGGTTACACTTACTCATTTGGAGCTGGATGGGCGGATGCATTCGTGGTAAAACTAAATCATAACGGCGAGACTGAGTGGCAAAAAACCATTGGAGGTTCTGGTGATGACTTTGCCACCGCCTCCATTATTGAGTTTGACGGAGATATAGTTCTAGCAGGATTCACAGAACCTTTCAGTTGGGGAACTGAAAACCGGGAGTTTTTATTGGTTAAATTAGATGATAAAGGGAACATACTGTTTGAAAAACCTTTTGGTTTTAGTGAATATGATGATCGAGCTCTATCTCTTGCTCATTGTATTGATGGAGGTTTTGTAATGGCTGGTTTTGGTAATCAATCTAAGGGTCATAATGGTAATATCTGTATTGTTAAAACTGATGCTGACGGTAATATAAGGTAGTAATTTTCCTTGGTTCAGGATATTTAGATTATAGTGGTTACGGCAAAGGTTGTTAATTGGTAGAACTCTGATATTATCGCAGATGCAAAATCTTGACTATTAAGGTGTTCTATAATACAATATTCCTTGCGTCGGGGTGTAGCTCAGTTTGGTATGAGCGCTACGTTGGGGACGTAGAGGCCGCTGGTTCGAATCCAGTCACTCCGACCATTTATATTAGGCTAAATTTCGGGCTTCCTTTTTGATAAGGGAGCCCTTCTGTTTTTCTGCAAATTGCATACTGCTGCAAGCGAGAAGCAGGAACATATAATGAAGCTTGGTAATAACATGAACAAATGGAATGTTCTGCATAGTAGCGGGTCAAAGAAGACGGAAAATAAGCGGTCATGGACTTAACAACATGATATTCGGCTTTGTGCAAAGAGAGGAGTAGTTTATGCTCAAGAAATGTCCTGGAAACTTTTTGTGCCTCTGTGGGAGTGGAGAGTTATATAAGAATTGTTGTATGACTGAGGGGAGGCAATGAATCATCAAAGTACGGCTCAAAATTACATAGATTATGCCGTACAGTTCGGGGTCAGGTCAGAGCAGAACGGAGACCGATCCGGAAAAGCAGACAGGCACATGAAACGGAAGCACTTGTTGCCAACCATGGAGGCTGTTCAGGACCCACTGGCACGATACCGCAGGCACCTGGAAGCGGAAGGAAAATCAATCAATACCATCGACAGCTACTGCCGAACGGTAAACTTCTTTGTGCGTTTTATGAGTTCTTATCGCGGAAGAACTTTTCAACCCCAGCATTTTTCGGCCTTAAATCTGGCCTTATTCCTGTCCTATCTACGCAAGGTGCGGGGATGCCAGGAAAGCACTATTCGAATGCGCATGTCTGCTCTGGCGTCTTACGGAAAATTCCTGGTAAAGATTGGTTTACTAACCTCTAATCCTGTCCTAATGCTGCGTAGGGCAGTTAAGAAGAGCTGTTCGAAAAGGAATCAGTCAGACCTGAATTATCAAAAGCTTACC
>DATMYR010000042.1:0-22057 GCA_035560815.1 Syntrophomonadaceae bacterium
TGTTAAACATGGTGGAATTTGCAACTGTAGTTGTTGATGACCGGGTGGAATATGCCAATATAGAACGTTTTACCACTGCTGACCAGATTATCGTGAGTGATTTTACCAGCGTATTTAACGAACTGGACATTGATGAGCAGAGCTATATCATTATCATCACCAGAGGACATATGCATGATCAGCAAGTGTTAGCGCAGGCCTTGCGAAGCAAGGTGGCTTACATAGGAATGATTGGCAGTCATAGCAAACGGGATTCCATTTACCGGTCGCTGATGAATGAAGGATTCTCCTCTGGCGACCTGCAGCAGGTTTACTCCCCTATTGGGTTAAGCATTGGGGCTGACACTCCAGAAGAAATCGCCATTAGCATTACCGCCGAATTGATTAAAGTTAGAGCTGGCAGGCGCCGCGAATCACAATCAATCTGCTGACTTAATTAAGATTGTCCGTTTTCCCGGCAGGCGATCCTATCCCCTCTCAAATCCTGTTCATCGGTCAAAAAACGTAGGGTTATGTTTTCATAGTCTTCAAGTGTGTCAACGTCCATATGAATTCCCGGATCCGGAACCTCCAAAAGTGTTGGGCTATGTAATTTAATAAAATCCTTCAGGCTTGAATACCCTCCGCCCAGTATATCTTGAATGAGGCGGCTGGCGATTAAGACCGGATGGCCAGGGCGGTCCTGGCAGGTAGGAACGATGATTTGGCCCTCTTGGGAGAGTAGATCGATATAGGTCTGCTCTTTAATTAAGGGGTAATCGCCCGGACACAGAAAAAACCGTTCTTCCCGCACTTGACGAATCCCTTTTTGCACCGAGCTGAACATGCCTTCCGCATAGTCTTCATTGAACACAATTTCCAGTTGAGGAGAAGGCTTGAGACTGGCTTCCAACTCCAGGATCCGGTGTCCTCCTACTATGATAATCCTGGAGCAGACCTGCTTCATACTTCCCAGGCACCTGTCCAGGATGCTTCTCCCCCCCAACTCTAAAAGCAGTTTATTGACGCCAACCCGGGAAGAAAAACCTGCGGCCAGCACCACGCCTTCCACGCCCATACTAGGGCCTCTGCCTTTCAGGGGCAATACAATGATCATTACTTATCACATTACTTCTCCTTCATAAGTGTACTTTTATCGAAAAATGCAACTGGAACTCAGGCTTCTGAACTGTGCAAAACCGACTTGATCGCTTCACCAATTTCCTGGTAGCTGGTGCAGCGGCATATATTGGATTGCAGCCAATCGTGCATTACCTGGTCACTGGCATCGGGGTGGATGTTAATCAGACCCTGACAGTTCATAATGAATCCGGGGGTGCAGTAACCGCATTGGAAGGCGAATTTTTCAACAAAGGCCTTCTGAATGGGAGCGTTGTTCAGCCCTTCAATGGTGGTAACTTCATGGCCGACCGCTTCTACAGCCAGTATGAGGCAGGATTTGATAGGCCATCCATCCACCAGTACGGTGCAGGCACCGCAGTCGCCGTTTTCGCAGCCCGGCTTGGCCCCGGTTAGACCCAATCTTTCCCGCAGAGCATAGAGCAGAGTGTCTGCTGGCCTGACCAGGGCTTTTCGGTTCTCTCCATTTACCTTTAGTTCAATGAGTCCCTCGCCGAGCATCTGCTCCATCGCTCATGCCTCCAAGGTGTATAGAATACTGATCAGTAGATTTCGCAATATGAATTTACGATACCCGGCAGATCCCTCCAGGTTGCTGGGGATCAATCCGGGAGTGATGGTGATGGCATTATCGACCCGCTGTTCTACCGTTAGTGATGAATTATTCAACTCACTTTCCATTTCTTGAGACCGGAAAGGGAAATCGCAGACACCGCTGAAAGCGGTACGCACCTGATTGCCGACCTGAATGGCGCATATCGTTAAGAGGGGATAATGGATCTTATCTTCTTTGGTCCGTTTAACATGAACATAGGGGCATGATAAAAAGGATTGTAAAGTCCGGACCTGGACGATAAACTCGCCTTTGTTTAACTGCATGCGTTCTTTAAATATCTGGTTAATGGGTAGAGTCTTACATCCTACCGGTCCGGCCAGAACTACTTCACTGTCCGCTAGCAATAAAGGCAAAACCGCTTCCCGGTAGATAATGGTGCCGCACAGGTTGCCTCCCAGGGTAATTTTATTCTGTATTGTATGATCGGCCACCCGAGCTCCGGCCTGGGCCAGCAGGGGGTACAGATTGGACTCGTGAATTTGGGTGAGAGTAACCCCGGCACCTATGACCAGATGGTCTTCTTGGAATTCCAGCACTTTGCACTGGGGAATGTCTTTGATGTCAATGACCGCTCCAGTAGAAATATTCGCCATGCGGGCCATACTGATGATTTCAGTTCCTCCGCCATAATACATGGGATTCTTCCCCTGCTGATCCAGGTTTTGAAATTGCTGAATCGCGTGCTCCACAGAGCCGGGCAGGTAATATTCAAAATCGAAAGGGATCATGGCTTGCTCTCCTCGATCTTTTCCCAGATTAATTCGGGGATTACCGGAACCTGGTCCAGTTCCACCCCGGCCGCCCGGCTCAGGGCGTTGACAAGGGCGGCGTGTATGCCTATAATTCCGTGTTCGGCCAGGCCCCGTGCCCCGTAAGGACCGATTGCATTCGGGGTCTCCACCCAGTTCACCAGGTACTCGGGCTGCTCGCCGATACGTAGTACTTTATAGGTGCGCAGGCTGGTGTTTTGCAGTTCTTGCTGCTGATCGTAGATAAAGGACTCCCTGCTGCCCAGGCCCAGACCCATTCCCATGGCGCCCATCACCAGCCCCCGTGCGCTCTTGGGGTTTAAAACTTTACCTGCATCGAGCACCGTGGCTGCCTTAAGGATTCTGTAGGTGTAATCTGCGGTATTGAGTTCTATTTCCACCGCTTGGGCACCGGGAGTTAGATAGGGACCAGGCTTCCCTTTCCCGGTTTCACGGTCCATTGGGGAAAGATGAGGCATCACATAAGTGCCCCGGCCAATAACCTGGCTGCCCACCGTGTTCCCGTTGGGGTATTTAAAGCCATGGACGATGGTGGCATAATCAACATAGAAGTTGGGATTGTCTTTGACATAAACCCGGCCGGAATCCAGAGCCAGGTCTTCGGGAGAGCATCTTATGGCCATAGCGGCCAGGCTTAGAATTTGGCGTATCGCGTCATTGGCGGCTTCTTCAACCGCGCGCCCTACCAAAAAGGTCGACATGCTGGCTACGGTTTTCCAATCATGAGGACTGGTTCGGGTATTGACCTCCATATCGATGTGGATGCGGTCAATATCCAGCCGGAGTCTTTCAGCTAGAATCTGAGCCAGGGTGGTCCTGGTAGAAGGGCCTATTTCTACTGCTCCGACCTGCAGGTTGGCGCTCCCATCGGAATTAAAAGTAACGACAGCGGAGGCAAAGGCATCGGTGGGAGAATTAGAGGTCTTCCAGAGACAGGCCACCCCTTTGGCCCGGATACGGCTGTTACCCATATCGATGCACACCCCTTCATCCCAGTTAATCAGCATTTTCAATTTGTCCAAACAGGCTGGCACATCACCCAGATTGCTAGGTGTAAGTACGACCTGTGTGGGAGTGGTTTCACCGGGGGTGATTGCATTCTTCCGGCGCAGTTCCAGAGGGTCTATGTTAAGAAGAGCAGCCAGCTTATCCATAGTGCGCTCCACAGCGAAAGTACAAGAGGTGTGCCCGAACCCGCGAAAAGAAGTGGCATAGGTATGGTTGGTATAGACACAGTAGGCATCGCACCACACATTGTCCAATTTATATGGTCCGGTGCAGCTCATGGCCATGGAGTTAGTCATGCGGGGTCCGCTGTCAGCATAGGCTCCGGTGCCTACAATAAACGTATATTCCCCGGCAGTTAAGGTGCCGTTCTTTTTAGCACCGAGCTTGACTATGGCTTCCAAGGCTAGTTTGCTGGGAGAACCGGCCATATCCTGCTCCCGGGTATTGGTAATCATCACCGGTTGGCCGCCTACTGCCTGTGAGGCCATAACTGCCAAGTATTCTAATTGCACCGCGGCTTTCCCGCCGTATCCTCCGCCGACCAGGGGAACATGCACGACGACTTTTCCCAAATCTACCCCAAAGTTCTGGCTGATAAGCTTGCGTACTGCAAAGGGAGATTGGGAGCTTGTATGGATAACGATTTGTTCGTCTGGGAGAATTTCAGCTCTGGCGCTGCGGGTTTCCATGGCGATATGATCGGCGTAAGGGAGGGAATATGTGCCCTCCACCGTTATATCACTGTCCATCCAACCTTGATTCATATCACCTTTACGTATTTTTACGAGGTGAACAATGTTGGAGTTGGCTTCTGGATATACTTCTGGAATGGCCTTTTTATATTGATCGAGATGCTCGTGCACGAGGGGAGAATCAGGCTTTATTGCGGCACTGGGAGAGTCTACCGTGGGTAGTTTTTCGTAGTATACCTTAATCCTGGTGGCTGCTGCACTGGCCTCCGCCTCGCTGCGGGCGACGACTATGGCTACTGGCTCCCCGTAGTAGCGCACTTTCCCGGCAGCCAGAGGGGGGTGGTCCTCCAGAACCGAGCCAGTTAATATCGGGTAGTAGTCCCCGGTCAGAACTGCCTTCACGCCAGGCATATTACTGGCTTCGACGTAATCAATGCTTTTGATTTTTCCGTGGGCGCAGGTGCTGGTTACTAACACCCCGTGCAGGATTCCCGGTGAAGAGACATCTGCACTATATGTAGCCCGGCCGGTTACTTTCTCCCAGGCGTCTTTTCGGATAACATCTTTTCCTATAGATAAGAACTCCAAGCAAGTTCCCTCCTCGCCTTAACCTATTATTTTTATGTCCCGAAAGAAAAGCTCTTATTCGGAAACAAGTATTTCTCCGCGAAGGCAAGGGCAATTGTCCTGGCTTGGGGTTTAACAACGAACTACCTGTATTAGCAACCCAAAAAGCAGCCATTTCAAAGCCGAAATGGCTGCTTTATCTTTGACTACTTATTCCTTGGTTGGTGCACGAGCAAGCTATTCTGCTTTATTGGGCTCGCTGGGGCTTATTTCCCTTGCGCTATTTTCAGTGGCTTGTCTCTTTAACCGCCTGATATTCCATTATCGTGGATTTATTTAAATAGGACTGACTGCTCTGTCGTTTCCTTGAACCATACGGAAAAAGTCGTGCCGTCGTTGTCGCTTTTCACCTTCATAGAAGCCCCGTGCTTCTCGGCTACGTTATAACAAATGACTAAACCCAAACCGGTGCCATTTTCTTTGGTTGTCAAGAAAGGAGTCCCCAGCTTTTCCAGAATATGCTGTTCAATGCCTACACCCTGGTCCTCCACCGCAAAAACCACATGGCCGTCTTCCATAAAAGTGCGTAGAGTTATCCCCTTGCCGGGGTCCGATGCTTCCAAAGCGTTGCGCACCAGGTTTAATATAAGCTGGCGAACATCATTTTCAATTAATACTAGATTAGGGATATCGGCTAATTCCAATTGCACATACTTGTTCTCCATGATAGCCTCAGCCTGGATAAGAGGAGCTATACTCTGAATGATCCGGTTCAAATTTTCTTCCCTCACTTCTAATACCTTATCCTTGGCCAGAGAAAGGAAGCCGGAGATAATGGAATTGGCTCGGTCCAATTCGTTGAGCATGACATCAAAATATTCCATGTACTGTTTAAACTCGCCGTTGATCTTAAGCAGTTGTAAAAATCCATTCACAGTAGTCATGGGGTTTCTGATCTCATGGGCGATCCCGGCCGCCATTTGCCCCACCACATTTAATTTATCCAGGCGCGCTATCTGCTCTTCTATGCGTTTGCTCTCCGTAATGTCCCGAAATACCATCACCACACCGATAATGGCGCCATCATCGCTGCGGATGGGGGCGGCCGAATCGGCAATGGAACGGGTTTCTCCATTCTTGGTAACCAGGCCGGTATGATTGGCCAGGCCGATAATAAAGCCTTCCTTAATTACCCTATCTACCGGGATTTCAGCAGGTTCAAGGGTTATCTCGTTAAAAATCCGAAACACATGGCTTATGGGCTGGCCGATGGCCTCTTCTTGGCTATAACCGGTTATTTCTTCGGCAACCGGATTCATAAAAGTGACGTTGCTGGAAGTATCAGTAGTAATAACCGCGTCACCTATACTGGCCAGGGTAACGCGGAACCATTCTTTTTGTTCCCTTACTTCTTTATCTGCCGATTTATTAAGGCCATTCAATAAAGTATCATGAACCTCACCCCTTATAGAGGGGATAAAATGATTTAACCCATTTTGATGGATATCTTCCGCCACGCCGGATCTAAAGGTTTTTACATGGCGTTCTCCGTTAGTCCTTTCCGATAAAATAAGGCAGGGTAGCTCCACTCCGCTTTCCTTAATCATCCTTAATACTGATTCTTCATTGAACTGCAAGGCACTTATATCAACAATTACAATATCCCATGGCCCCTCCGTTAAAGCAGTTATCAGGTCTTCAGTTTTATCTACCCTTTTATACATCTGTTGATAACCATTGCTACGCAGGGCCTTTAATTGCAGCATGGAGTCAATCTCTGCTTCTTCAACAACTAAAATGCGAAGTGGTATATTCACGAAAAATCCCCCAATCAATAACAATTTTGAAATGTACCATCCGTCACAAGTACATATTTTTATGTATTTCGCCACGGATCGCTTTTCCTCCTTTTTTTGGAATTAGCAAGTGGGAGAACCAGGATGGCATGGAAGATGCAGTAAGGCGGGTTTGCTTTCAGGGTCATAAGATGTTAACATTAATTATAGTCAAATATAATCAGTTTAAATTGTTCCACTTGATCGTTTGTTGCTTTCCTACTATTTCTTCTATTCTTTCCCTCAACCCATCTGAAATAAGATAGGGAACCCCAAAAGGTTGTCTGCATGTTTTCTTTCATGTTTACCCTGAAACCAACGCTTAAAAATGCAGGGGGCGAGAAAGACAGGTTGTACTTGCATGGCTGTGTCAGGCCATCAGGTAGCTGCCCGAATACTTCATTGTATTGCACACATATAACTTACATGTTTTAATACAAACTTGCCTAACGCACTGTTTCATATGGCTGCTCGTAATAACCGTAGTATAAGATGGGGGTTTATGATCCTTAGCTGCAGGGAAAAGCCGGCTGGAAGAAGTGAGTGCAATTGTAAAACGTCCCGTACGGCAGTAGTAACGCGCATTGCTGAGGGCTTAGGTTCAGCCCATCCTGAGATCTGGCTAGATTTTCCGGGATTGCATCATGGTATCTGAAGCCTTCACTGTGAAAGGAGTCTATATATGAATATTCTAAACCTGGGAACATATCCGCCGCAGCAGTGCGGAATTGCGTCTTTCTCCAAAGATCTGGGGGACAACCTGCGGAGCTTGGGAGAGCGTTTTTCAGTAGCAGCGGTATCTGATCCGCAATCCCAATATAATTATCCGAATGAAGTGACTTACCAGCTTCAACAGTCAACAAAGGCAGACTATGCTAGCACAGCCGCTTCCGTAAATAAAAACATCGGCATAAACCTCGTGATAATACAACACGAGTACGGGATATATGGTGGCGCTGATGGTGAATATCTATTGGATTTCACAACTCGACTGGTAAAACCTTTCGTGCTTATTACGCATACCGTTCTTCCCAGCCCGACCACCAATCAGAAAAGGGTTTTGAGCCGTTTATGCCAGCAGGCAGCAGCAGTCGTATGTATGACCAAAAATTCGGCCAGTCTAATGACTTCAATTTATAAAGCGGTGCCAGAAAAAGTATATGTGATTCACCACGGGGTACCGATGTTTCAAGCAAAGAACCGGCACAAACTTAAGTTGACACATGGTTTTGAGGGCAAACAGCTAATCACCACCTTCGGTTTGATTGGGCCTGGGAAGGGAATCGAAATCGGCATCAGGACAGTCAAAGAATTGATTAAACGGCATGAAAACCTCATGTACCTGATCGTGGGGAGAACTCATCCCATGCTGGTAAGGCAAGAAGGAGAGCGTTACCGAGAGATGCTGACTGATTTGGTAACAGATTTAGGTTTACAGGATAATGTAAGGTTTATAAACCGGTTCCTGGAGCCGGAAGAACTGGGGGATTACCTGTATATGACCGACATTTACCTGAGTCCCTATCCACAGGTAGATCAGGCCATCAGCGGGACGCTCGCCTATGCTCTAGGCTGCGGAAGAGCGATTGTCTCCACTCCTTATATCTATGCTCAGGAAATGTTGGGACAGGGACAAAGAGGACTGGTGTCTATTGATGTCACTTCCCAATCTCTTGCTCAAAAGGTGGAGCGACTTCTAGATGAGCCAAAGCTCAAATGGATGCTTCAAAATAGAGCGGCCAAACTGGGTGAGAGAATCAAGTGGCCATTTATTGCGCAGCAATATGTCAATCTGGCGAAAAGGGTGCTTAATACCAGAGCTGCAGCTGTCTAGGCATTCAGGTCCTTGACGGAGCGAAAAATGGTAAGGTCAACGAAAGGCAGGGCTTTTCCAGGTCAAGTCAAAAGGAGGAGAGACCTATTCAAACTAATATTGGCATAGGATTCGTAACCGGGCGTAAAAGCTTTAAAAACGTTTTCCGTACGTATATGAACAGCTTTGCACAGAGTGGCTTGCAGAATGACGGAATAGATTTAACCCTATTTATTGCTTATGATCTGGATTATACAAACACCCGGCTTAGTGATTACACAATTATTGATAAAGAGGACATGAAGCATGTTACGAACATTCACTATTTAGGCAAAAAGAATATATCGCAGGAAATCGCCTTTCTAACCAAATCGGGAATATTAACATTGAAAGAAGCACAGCTAATTTTTGGCGATGGGTACGGGAAAAAGCGTAATATCATTATGTATAATGCACTCATGAACAAGATGGATTGCCTTTTATTTATTGACGATGATGAATATCCGCTGGCCCCTACGCAAGGGAGAAATAAGCAGCTCATCTGGAGAGGGCAGGAGATTATCAAGACTCACCTACAGCATATCTGGGAGGCCGACATTACGAACGGCTACCACTGCGGATATATTTCCCCGATTCCTCATATTGAGTACAATCATCTCATCACCGAGAATGACTTTAAAACCTACATTGAAGGTCTGAGCAATGACATCCTCAACTGGGAATCCATAAAGGGGAAAATAGCAAACGGGGGGATAACCTACGCAGATGAAAGCCAGATGGATGCTAATAATTTCAGAGAAATAGAAGGGGAAAATGCCAAGTTTGTTTCCGGATCCAACCTTTGTATCAATCTTCGTTCAAATGTTGACCAATTACCACCGTTTTATAACCCGCCCAAGGCGCGGGGTGAAGATACATTTTTCAGCACTTGCCTGGGTGGACAGAAGGTGTTGCGGGTTCCATGCCACGCATTTCATGACGGCTTTCAACATTATAACTGCCTATTAAGCGGGGTTTTGCCATTGGAACTAAAAAAGGAAACAGCGCTAAGGCCCGAAAATATTTCGAGGTTTCTTGCCGCTTCGATTGGCTGGGCACGATATAAACCCTTGCTGTTGTATATTACCCATAGAAATGAATATGAAACCCTGATCAAAGAGGCTAGAGAAAAACTAACCAGACAGATCCCTAAATTCTGCGACTACTTTCATACGCAAAGCTTTCAAACGATTTTAAACGAGTTCGATGACTATGACAAAAATGTAGAGCGGCACTACGAAAGCTTTGAAGAAACCAAATTATCATGGAAAAAACTTGTCAACTATGCAAAGAACGCTGATTATTCAGGACAAGTTGTTGAGGCCCAACTGGGAATTATACAATAAGGCATTCATCTCGCTATTGAGAACCCTTCCAGATGTCCAAACATTACTACATATCCAGCCCTTTTCAAGCTCAACTGAACTGCCATTTTCATATCGCCTAAGTGTAGAGGCCATGGCCAATTCAAAACTAACCCAAATGAACATTTTTAACTGCAAAATAAAAAGGCGGTATTCAAAGAATGAAGCTATCTAAAAAACTAAGGAGAATTTTAAAAATACTGGGCCCCGGTTTTATAACAGGTGCAGCAGACGATGACCCTTCTGGAATAGCATCATATTCTCAGACTGGGGCGCAGTTTGGTTACGGACAGTTATGGACTGCCCTATTTTCCTTCCCTTTTATGGCGATTGTTCAAGAAATGTGCGGGCGAATTGGAATGGTTACTGGAGAGGGACTCTCGGGTATAATAAAAAAACACTACTCGAAAAAAATATTATACGCTGTAGTAACATTACTGTTGATTGCAAACACCATTAATATTGGTGCAGATTTAGGGGCTATGGCTTCAGCTGCTGAACTGATGGTTGGAATACCATATATTTTTTGGCTCTTGGGGCTAACGGCACTAATCCTAATTTTAGAGGTTTTTGTTTCTTATAAGAACTATGCCAGGCTTTTGAAATATCTCTGCTTTTCGTTAGTTGCGTATGTTATAACCGCTTTCATCGTCAAACAGGATTGGACTAAAGTACTGCATGAAACATTTATACCTAGCTTTTCCTTCAGTAGAGACTATCTTATGAATATAGTAGCAATACTCGGCACCACTATTTCGCCCTATATGTTCTTCTGGCAAGCCAATGAAGAGATTGAAGAGGAACAAGAACGCGAACGCAAAAGAATAATTCAAACAGGTAGAGGTAAAGGCATACTCAATTTTACTGATGGAGATGTACGAGATATGCGTCTGGATACTATCGTAGGTATGTTATTTTCAAATCTTGTCATGTTCTTCATCATTGTAACCGCTGCCTCAACATTGAAGGCCCATGGTATCACCCAGGTAGAAACTGCCACCCAGGCTGCCCAGGCCTTAAGGCCACTTGCCGGTAATTTCGCATTTTTATTATTTGCCTTCGGAATTTTGGGTACTGGGCTCCTGGTAGTACCAATTCTGGCCGGATCTGCTGCGTATGCAGTATCTGAAGCATTCAGCTGGAATGCAGGACTAGATAAAAAGTTTTTAAAAGCGCTTGGGTTTTACGGAGTAATCATCGCAGCTACCATAATCGGAGCTACTATAAATTTTTCAACCATTAAACCATTCACGATGCTGTATTATTCCGCTATCATTAATGGAATTGTTGCACCACCGTTATTGGTTTTTATAATGTTAATATCCAATAACAAAAAAATTATGGGTAAATATGTAAACGGTGGTCTTTCTAACATTATGGGGTGGATGATAACAGTTATTATGGCAATAGCTTCTATAGCTCTTCTCATCATCCTTGCTTATACGGTTAGATAATATTTACCGCCTTCACAGCACAGCCAAGACGTTTGTCCTGTGCGCCCACAATTCATTGATCATCACATCAAAATGTGCTGTGTACTAATTAAACTGGCTATTAAAAAATCCATGCAAAGTAGTCGTGGAGCTTCTTATCTCATGGGGCAATCTGCAGTGCCGCATCCTCTTTAGCGCAGAAAATAGAAGAGACAGCTTTGCCTTCAATGTTATGTATGTTAAAATTAATTATAGTCAAATATAGTCAATTCGGATTCATTCCACTTGATTTTCTGTTACCTTCCTTTCATTCTTTCTCTTAACCCGTCTGAAACAAGACAGGGACGAACTCCAAAGAGCTATCTGCACATTTTCTCCATGTTTAACCTGGAACCAACGCCTAATAGGCAGGGGGCGCGAGAGACTGTTGCCCTTATAATTTCATTCCACTTGATCTTCTTTTACTTTTCTTTCACTTTTTCTCTTGCCCTAAAATCTTATTGTACTCGCACACAGTAGTAACACGCATTGCTGAGGACTTAACCGTTCCGACTTAAATAGGCACTCAGCATAGAGCAGCCAAGCTGGATGAAGTAAGTGCCATTTATTGCTGAGCAATACATCAATCTGGCTACAAGGCTTAAAATCGAAGCGGCAGATGTCTAGGCATTCACGTCTTTGAAGAAACGAAAACGTTAAGGTCAACGGAAGGCAGAGCTTTCCGAGGCCAAATTATAAAGGAGGTTTTCATATGATTTTGAGAGATTTACGAGACTTGGTAAGCAAGGAGAAAAGAAAGAAAGCGAGAGTAAAAGCAGTGCGGAAGTTCGCGATAGGAATGGGCGCGGCAGCAGCCGTAGGTGTAGCAGCAGGCATTCTTTTTGCTCCAAAGTCGGGAAAGGAAACACGAGAAGATTTGAAAAATGGAGCTGTAAACACTGTAGGAACAATCAAGGATGCAGTACAGAAGAAAGCAGAAACGGTGAAGGATTCTGCAACTCATACTGCGCAGGAAGTATGTAACGTTATCAAAGATGTTCATGAAAAAACGGATGGTATAAAAAAGCACATTAAGGAGGGTTGCCATGATATCACACAGGATATTAATAAAACTTCTGAAGATATTTCGAATGAGCTAGATAAATCTGTAAAGTGAGGAACACCCTATGGTAATTCAATTTACATTACAAGGCCTCATGGTTTTTTTGTTGTATGCAGTGGGAATTGCAGCAGGGATTCTTCTACTTCCTATCCTTTGGAATATAAAAAAGGTGGTAGGCATCTTACGGTCTCTGATAGAAACCAATCAGGAATTGATTAAAAAAACTATCGTAACAATGCCCGGAATTTTTGAGAATGTGGGACAAATCAGCAATGATCTCAGAGAGACTACAGGTAAGCTCAAAATTTCGGTTCCGGTGATTTTAGAAGAGGTTGAGGGAATTACCATTGCGGCTAAAGGTAGCATTGAATTGGCAGGTGTTGTGATGGAAAATATGGGTTCCGGAATTAATGATACGATAGCTGCTAACAAGGAAGAAACCCCTGGTTTCATGTTATACATTCATATCTTTGAAGAAGTACTGCAAATTATATACCGTACCTTTTCTTCGGGCAAGTAGCACTTGCTGACAACCATAATATAAGGAAGGATGATGAAACATGTTATGGACCATCGCGGTAATTCTCATAGTCTTGTGGCTTCTGGGCATAGTTACTTCGTATACTATAGGCGGATTTATCCATATTCTTCTCGTAGTCGCCATTATCATGATTTTGGTAAGGGTAATTGGAGGAGGTAGGAGACTTTAGCCGATGAATGGATAATCACTTGACATCTGAGTTCCGGTTAAAAAAATTGGCATCGTAAAAATGGAATTATTATGGAGGAATGAAATAATGAGTGAAGCCATCGTTGTAAAGACCGATGAAGAAAGGTTTGCAGCAAGAAGAGTAGTTTATTATATTTTGGGCATTTTAGAGATATTGTTAGCTTTTCGATTGATATTTAAGCTTTTAGGGGCGAATCCGGATAGCGGTTTTGTATCTTTTATCTATTCAATTTCGCAGGTGTTTTTGGTTCCTTTTACTGCTATTTTTCGGTCTGCGGCAACACAAGGCATAGAGACAACAGCAGTTTTAGAGCCTAGCACAATTATTGCTATGATTGTTTATGCTCTGATTGCTTGGGGAATTGTTAAATTAATTATTATTATGAGACAAGATAATGAGGAACAAATGATGTCCTAGTAGTAGGAGTGCGAGAATATGGGATCGGAAGGTATTTGAAATGGGAGATAAAAATCCAAAGAATCGGGAAAAAATGAAGAAGAAGGCCGAGAAGAAAAAAATAACGCCAATATCTTTGCTGCCTTCGGTGAACAAACCTAAATAGATTTAAGGGGATTAGGCTATAGCCTTCTCTGTGCACAGGCACTGCTATTTCGCATCAGGATAGTCCCTGCCAGGATTAATATTTCTTCGCAATTGCCTGATTATATGGGTGGCTGCTATGCCATTCAAGGGGGAGGGGTACTATTCATGCAAGCCGTAGTTTCTTATCTTAGAAACAAGGAAATCGACTATCTACACCTGATAAATCAAACCATCAGGTGCAGCTTCCTGGATAAATGTATGACTTTTGTTACTCATCTAGGATCTTTGCCAGTAATACTGTTTGTTCTACTAATGTTGTTGGATTCAAGCCACGAAAACCTTGTCCTGGCTGGGAAGGAGTTGGCTATGGTTCTTCTGGCCAGCCAAGGCGTGGTTCACCTGCTTAAATGGATGGTTAACCGGCCTCGTCCATTTCGTGTATGGGAAGATGTTATTGCAGATCATCCCCCCACCTCTAAATGTTCCTTTCCATCGGGACATTCCTGTGCTGCTTTTGCCACTGCTTTCACCCTGGTCAGCTTTTTCCCCATTCGGGCAGCTATTTTGATTCCTCTAGCATTTATGGTTGGCATATCACGAGTCTATTTAGGAGCCCACTACCCCAGCGATGTACTTGTAGGATTTATATTAGCGATAGTTTCATGTGCTGTAATCCTGTAGTGGCGGAATCAGTCGCGAGGAGTACGAACAGATAAAAAGGGATTTAGGATAACCATGGCTTATTGGGGTTTCCCGCTGCACGCAAAAAAAGTATCACTATATCAACCAAATAGAAAAGCATTATCCCGAATGTTGCTGCGGTTACTCCGATCCAGAAGCGTCTGGTTGCCGGGATGGGTAGGCCAATACAATAAGAGCCATTCCGCAACAAAATTCTTTCATTCATTTTCTCCACTGTAGAGTTTAAAACAATATATGAGCTGAAAAAGGCTGGCTAGCAAGTTCTACCGTGCTAATGTTTTTGGGCTGGCCGAAAAGTATTTATGTAACGTGTTTGGGTATTAATGTTGTACCTTATACACGTCCCTTGTGTGCCTTTATTACAGGCAACCAATGGGAGATGGGGCTTGGTCTATTCGATGCACAGCCTTGATGGGGAAATCGGGACGGTCAATGAATTCTACTTCGATGACCGCCACTGGACGATTCGTTATCTGATCGCCGATACAGGAAACTGGCTTATGGGTAAGCAGGTGTTGATCTCCCCGTATGCGCTGGCTGCTGTGAATAATGAAGAGCATTACATCTCCATCGATTTGACCAAAAGGCAGATTGAGGATAGTCCATCCTTGGACACCGACATTACAATCGCCAGGGGTACTGGATCGATGAATTGGCTGCCAATGAGCATTTCCGCTGAAGAAATACGAGAAAGGAGTCTCTTGTACGCACCAATGAGTGATTGGCGATAATCAAGGTGTATGTTTGCCGATTAGAGATAATAATTTTGAAAGCAATGCTTTCTTAATTAAGGGGAGGATTGTAATAGAGATCAGGAACCGTTGAAAAGAAAGGTTGTGTGAATATGTCAGAGAAAAATTTGGTAGTATCTGTTTTCAACACTCATTCCGAGGCTGAGGGTGCAGTCAAGGAACTCCAGAAGGCAGGATATGACATGAAGAAATTGTCCGTTGTGGGCAAGGACTTTCAGACCGATGAGCATGTTGTAGGCTATTATAATACAGGCGACCGTGTTAAATATTGGGGTAAGTTGGGGGCATTTTGGGGTGGATTATGGGGATTTCTATTCGGATCCGCGTTTTTTTTCATTCCAGGAATTGGTCCCCTCGTTGTCGGCGGTCCACTGGTGATGTGGATCATTGGTGCACTTGAAGGTGCTGCTATTGTGGGTGGACTGAGCGCATTTGGAGCAGCGTTGTACAGCATGGGCATTCCAAAGGACAGTATCATCAAATACGAAACTTCTCTTAAGTCGGATAAATTCCTGCTGATTGCACATGGGACGCGTGAAGAAGTGGAAAAGGCGAAAGGGATTCTAGATACAGCTAATAGCATTGATACTGCGTTTCATTTCGAATAAAACAAGGTTGAGGCGAGCCCCATCTCTTGGCACAGAAGTGTTGTGCAAATTAGCGTGAGTGGCTCTATTTTTTAACATGCTGGCTTTCATTCAGTGATTCTATGGTTCAAATTAAGTTAACATATTCCGGTGAATAAGTTAATGCTGATTGAGCCACCGGGTACTGTTTGAGAGCCATTGTGCTATATGCCGGAACCATTATGTTCAACCAGGGCCGTTCAATCCCAGAACGATGGAGCCCAAATAGCGGAGGCGTTCTTCATTAATCAAGGTTGAATCTTGCGGCGACCTTGTTCAGAAATGCTTTACTTGATTCCAAAAATCCATTTCTTGAGATCATCCCAGGCATCGTCACTCGACATTCGCAATGCCTGTAGTTTAGCATCCATCAATGCCTGCTTAGCGTGTAACGATTCAATAAAATCACAACCCTGCGCGGTATCTGATAAAGCCGTACTGCTCTTCGATTTGTTAACGTCATCGCGCCGTTCACTGAGCTGAGCCTGAATTGTGCCTTGATATTCCTCGCCGTTCTTCATATGGTTCCTCCTTCAGTTCAATTTGCTTCTAAAAATCAATGTTGAAGCTATAGCCATCTTAAATTTTTTTTATAAAGGCTATCCAATGTTTTTCTTGTTTTCAATCGTTTCTGCACAAGTCTTGGGCACAGCAGCTTTTTAAGATACGTACCCCTTTACTAAAGGTATTGGCAATTGAGATGCGGGTTTCTTCCCTGGATTTTGGTGCTATTCTTTGCGGCTCTTTTCCAATATGAGCGTTTACGTGGAGAAAATTGAAAAGGAATGTGTGGATGGTTTTTGAAAGTACCCCTCTTGTTTCAGATGGGTTGAGGAAATAATAGAAGGTGAATAAGATGAGAATAAGAAGATAGCAAGTACTTGATACCACGAGTTATATAAAGTTATTTCTGTTTGAATTCCTCAATGAGCTCTTCTACCTCAGTGAGCAACAATTGGCCAATGACATATAAAAGTTAAGATTTGATGCTCTATCAGAGAGAACTTCCATGTTACTTACGTTATCTCTTTGGAAGGTAATAAGGAGGCAAGTATCGCCCTGATGCTTATCATATCCTGCTCAGAGGGCGGCTTCGCATCAGGGATGGAATAGGTCATTCCCAGGTCGGCCCATTTGTAAACGCCCAGATCATTGTAGGGAAGAAGCTCGATTTTCTGTACATTGGGCATCGTGGAAACTAAATCAGCCAGTGCTTCCAAATCCGGCAGGCTATCCGTGATACCAGGGATAATTACGTAACGAATCCAGACCGGTTTATTAATTTTGGTAAGATAGCGAGCGAATCTGAAAGTTCGATCCGAAGATTGCCCGGTTAATTGACGATAGCACTGCGTTTGCGCTGATTTAATTGACAGCAGGATCAAGTCCGTCCATCTCAAGAGACCTTTTACTCGCTCCACCTCAACAAACCCGCTGGTATCGATGGCCTTATGGATTTGAAGACGATCAAGCCGGCGAAATAGCACCTCAAGGAAATCGGACTGCAAAAGGGGCTCACCGCCTGAAACGGTTACTCCCCCGCCCGACGGTTTTATATAAGGAAGGTACTTTTTAATATCATCAACCAGCCAATCAACGTTTATGGTTTTGCCTGATCCCATCTGCCAGGTATCCGGGTTGTGACAGAAAATACAGCGCATTGCACAGCCCTGAAAAAAGATGACATACCGTATTCCCGGTCCATCCAGTGTCCCCAGGGTCTCAATAGAGTGAATGTAGGCCTCTGTTTGCATAGTCATCGTCCTTCGATATTCAAAGTATTTGGATAGTTTCAAAACAAAGCCAGTACCCTGTTAACCCTAATTCTGTGTATAAATCGGCGAGGAAAATTTTTGTAGGACAAGGCGAAGGAATGAGTAATACTGGACGTATTGCGATTGACGACAACGCAGTCAGACAAAAATTTAACCGACGAGAATATATAGAATTAGGGTTAACAGGGTATTAGTCTTACATAACGGTATGGAAGGTACGATTAATAACATCAATCTGTTGTTCACGGCTTAATTTTATGAAATTGACTGCATATCCAGATACCCGTATGGTCAGTTGGGGGTATTTCTCCGGGTGGTTCATGGCATCCAGAAGGGTTGAACGTTCCAGAACATTTACATTTATGTGGTGGCCCCCCTGGCTAAAGTAGCCATCCAGAATGGATAACAGATTGTTTGGACGCTGGTTTTCCTCGCGCCCCAGTCCACCTGGTACGATTGAAAAGGTATAAGAAATTCCGTCCAGAGCATGGCGATAGGGTAAGCGGGCCACTGAACTCATGGCCGCCAGGGCTCCTTTATGATCGCGGCCATGCATGGGATTGGCTCCCGGGGCGAAGGGCTGCCCTGCTTTGCGCCCGTCAGGCGTGCTGCCGGTCATCTTCCCATAAACGACGTTGGAGGTGATGGTTAGAATAGACATGGTGGGCAGAGCCTTTCTATACAGAGGATGTTTACTCAGTTTGTTCATAAAGCTCTTCTGCACCGCCACCGCCAATTCATCAACCCGATCATCATTATTCCCAAAGGCAGGGTATTCCCCTTCAATTTCAAAATCGGTGGCCAGACCATCCCGGTTGCGAATCACTTTTACCCGGGCAAACTTCACCGCTGACAAGGAGTCGGCAACGACGGAGAGACCTGCGATGCCAAAGGCCATGGTGCGAAGTACATCCAGATCATGCAGAGCAAATTCCAGCCGTTCATAGGCATACTTATCGTGCATGAAGTGGATGATATTCATAGTTTTGGCATAGATTTTTGCCAACCACTCCAGAACCTGGTCATATCTATCCCAGAGTTCATTGTATTCCAGAATGTCGGAGGTTATGGGTTTTAAATGGGGAGCTACCGGCAGCCCCAACAGTTCGTCCACCCCGCCGTTGATGGCATAGAGCAGCGCTTTGGCCAGGTTAGCCCGGGCACCGAAGAACTGCATCTGCTTGCCCACTCTCATTGCGGAAACGCAGCAGGCTATGGCATAATCATCTCCCCAGTAAAGGCGCATCAGATCGTCATTTTCATACTGTATGGAACTGGAGCCAATTGAGATTCGAGCACAGAATTCCTTAAACGTCTGCGGCATGTTTGTCGACCAGAGAATGGTCAGGTTGGGTTCGGGAGCCGGTCCCATGTTAACCAGGGTATGAAGGAAGCGAAAGGAGCTGCGGGTAACCAGGGTGCGCCCATCAATTCCCATTCCCCCAATAGATTCGGTAATCCATACCGGATCTCCGGAAAACAATTCATTGTATTCGGATGTACGCAGGAAGCGAACCAGACGCAATTTAATCACCAGTTGATCGATAAACTCCTGGACCATCTCCTCCGTCAGGACATGTTGGGCCAGATCACGTTCAAAATATACATCGAGAAAGGTAGATATACGTCCCAAACTCATGGCTGCACCATTCTGTTCTTTTATGGATCCTAGAAAGGCGAAATAGACAAACTGTACGGCTTCCCGTGCACTGCCAGCCGGTTTGGCGATATTAAATCCGTATGATTCCGCCATTTCTTTGAGTTCCATCAAGGCTCTGATTTGTTCAGAGAGCTCTTCCCTCTGCCTTATGGTTTCTGCTAGCATTTGGTCCAAATCCAGCTGGTCTAACTGCCGATTTTTGTCCTCAATGAGAAAATCCACACCATACAGCGCGATCCTTCTATAATCCCCGATAATACGACCTCTGCCGTAGGAATCGGGAAGTCCGGTTATAATCCCGGCCTTCCGGGCCGCACGAATTTCAGGTGTATAGGCATCAAAGACCCCCTGGTTATGCGTTTTACGATAATGCGTAAAAATTAATTCAATCTCCGGGTCCACGGTATAACCATAGGAATCAAGGGCCGAGCGAAGCATGTTTATGCCACCCATGGGCATAATAGCCCGCTTCAGGGCTTGATCTGTCTGCAGTCCCACGATCAATTCCAGTTCCCTGTCAATGTATCCGGGTTGGTGTGCGGTGATGGACGATACGGTATGGGTATCCACATCGTATACGCCGCCATGTTCATGTTCTTCCCACAACAGCTTCTTGACTTTTTCCCACAACAGAATGGTTCGCTGGGTGGGCCCTTTCAGAAAATCATCTGCTCCCGTGTAGGGCGTATAATTACACTGAATGAAATCACGAACATCTACCTCATCACACCAGGCACCCGGTTTAAAGTCCAACCAGGCTGAATTTCTCATCTTTTACTCCCCTTAAGATCTGATGTTAACGTTAAAATATGCATATTTTTATTTATTCCCATCTATTTATTCGTCAGGAAACTATTAAGCTATTTCCAAAAAACACCGACTGGCAAAGCGTGGTCGAGGAGGGCCAGTTCTGCCTGTCTTTTCTATTGTCGTTACCGTATCGATTTATCGTTTTAAAACTGTTCAAAGTAACTGGGAGCTGCTGAAAAAATCGGGAAGCTCTCGCCGCCCCCGTCTTCGCCCGTTGGTGTCCCCGCCTGCTTAATCTCTACCGTAAAGGAGGTGGTCTTGCCGCCAAAGGTAATGGTCAGGGGCTGGCTGACAGCGGCCGTGCTGCTGTTAAAACCGCTGACATTGACTGTGGTTGCGGAAACGACTTTTTGGCTTTTGTCGCTGTAGGTGCCTGTGACTTCCAGCCCGAATATATCCAGGTTTTCTCCCACAGTGTACACCAGCTTAGCGGCTGGATGGGTAATGGCTATGCTCTCGAGTTCAACCGTCGGGTTTGCGGTCGCACAAAGCCCATTTGTGATGGTATTGGTGTCCAGCGTGACCGCGCCATTTCGTGCCAGCAACTGTCCTTGCACCGTCGCACCGTTATTCGCAGTGATGGACGTCAATGCCAGGATGTGTCCCGCGAAATGAGAGTTTGTTCCTAAGGTCGCGGAGCTTCCGACCTTCCAAAAGGTTCGGCAGTACCGAGCACTATTGATGAGGTTAACATTACTACTTGATGCTGTGATGAGCGTGGAGGCAGTCTTAAATACGAAGACTCCATTGGGGTCGCCCTGGGCGTCGAGCGTGAGAGTACCTGTTATCTGGAAAGTGCCGTCGGCTGAATCGTAAATGCCAGGAATCAAGGTAGTCCCACCAAGCTCAGTGGGAATACGAGTGACAGGAGTTCTTCCGTCGGCGTCGTTATATGCGGTTATCAGATCGTCCTGGGCCACACTTGCGATAGTATCAGCGAGGTATACCGACCCACTCACTGATACGCTTGCCTGCCCAGGGAAATCAGTACCCGGGAACAGCCCGACATCTCCGCCAGCATCTCCGTTGATTGTGGTCGGTCCGGTATTGGTGATGGTCGAGCCAGCCAAAACCGCAAAATTAGAGGTAGTTCCGAGGCTCACTGCCGGTTGGGATGCCATGCTTATTGCAGGCATTGTAGATACTGCCATAATGACTACCAGTAATAGTGTTAGTAGTAATGGTATAAATCGAATCTTATTAAGTGATTTCATAAATTTATTGACCCCTCTCTATTCTCAACATTTCATGGTCGTGCACCATTTATCAGCCTATTAAAAGTGAGGCTTTGTACAACCCGCGTCCACCCCAGCCTCATCAGCCGTTGGGTTATAACCGGATAAAGCTCCTACTTTCCGGCGCACCTTGCATACATTTTTCTTGGCACTATGAAAGAAAAGAAAAGAAATGTTTGAAAGAAAAGAAATGTTTGAAAGAAGGTGATATACCAGGATTTGTTAATGCAACTACAATTATATACAAATTCAACAGAATACGCAAAATTTTACTTCATAGGGCTAACAGAGAGATGTTCCTTTTGTTGGGTGCCGATCCGGCTCATGATACGCGATATCGTATCGCCTCATTTTCACCAATACTCCAGTTATTATTTACCATTATATCAGCCCCATTTGGGTACCTGACATCGGTGGAGATATTAGATTTAGAGCAAGCCCCCATGCCGGGCGCACATCAATAAGGACGGGAATAAAGGTTCCGATGCAAAGTGCTTCCGATTATGCATATACATATAGAGATTATGATAAATGGGGAATTGCTGCTGTGGCAGGGATTCGTTTTGCAGCATCTTTGGTGAAAGATAGGGTGATGAAAATGGCCATATTCCGAGATTATGAGAGCGGTGGGCGGGACCGCAGCGCGGAAGACCGGCGCCGCCACCGGCAGCTGGTGGAGGAATCCATCAAGAAGAACCTGGGCAGTATTATCGCTGATGAGAGTATTATCGGTAAAAACAAGGACCGGGTGATTAAGGTTCCAGTGCGGGGCATTAAGGAATTTCAATTCATATACGGTGACAACCAGCCGGGAGTCGCCAGCGGCAAGGGAAAGGAGAAACGCGGTGACCGCTTTCCCGGTCCG
>DATMYR010000043.1:0-48224 GCA_035560815.1 Syntrophomonadaceae bacterium
CACGTTTATTTATTAACATGTAAATAATTAGAAATAAGACTATTTCGCATTGTAGAAGGGTTATTCTGAATGATGCTCCTTGCAACTCAATGTTGAGATTGGGGCATGATTCTCGCCCATATAGTTCTAATACAGTCCAGCTCCGGGCAAAGGTAACTGCATAGTCATTTAATCGCTGGACGGTCGGGGAGTATCCTCTGCACTGAAGGACTTCTCGGCAGCATGCTGATACAAGTCGAAATTTCGTGTTATTTGACGATGGCCAAGAGTGAAGAGTACTCTTACGCATTTTCCGTGAGTTCCTTCACAGAATTGGAATCGAGTATGGGGTCTGAGGCTCCATCGGTGGTTCTAATTCATCTCTCTCGTTTAACAAACGCAAAAGTTATGGTTAAGTCTCAATCTTCTAAAGGCGGAAAATGAAACTGAGCGGTAATTTAAAGAACCTGCCACTCAAAGCATAGCAGGTTCTTTTGTGTCTAATTTCTTTCTTAAGCTAATCCCCGAATTAATACTATTTTTTCGGAGCAATAGCAATTTGGAAGGAGGTTTTTTTATCGTCTGGACTGATCATGACGCTTATCTGCAGATTATTCTTTACCCCGGCAACTGAGGAAATATCTTCCGTCTTCGAGCTATTAAAATTTTGCGCGTCTTTTAGCACATCCTTGTAGTAGTTAAAAACATCTTCTACACTCTTACTGGATGAAAGCGATATCAAATATGTGGTTTTGCCGTTCTCTTCGTTTTTATCTGCCAGTTCAATTTGGCTTCCAGCAAAAATGGGAACCAGCTCTTTCGGGTAACCTTCAGGCAAAGATACGTCCCCGCCTTTTTTATCGGGAACATTGACTTCTGATTTTGATCCATCGTTGCCTTGCCTAGTGACAACTGTCTTCTCCGATCCGCAGCCTGCAATAAGCGTTAAAGCCATTACAAGAATTAGAAAAATAGCAATCTTTTTCTTCAAAACACAACCCTCCTTGATTAGAAAATAAAATTATCCATCATAGCAAATCATCAACTTCAAGATTCCGGTTCATTTCCTAATTCTATCTCACGTTATTTTAGATTCTCCACCGTGTGTACCGCAATAACCAAAGCCACTTCACGCGTGGCATTGGCGTAACCTGTGGCTACTTCGGCCGGGGTTATATTTTTAGGTGCGAAGCTGTTTCCGCCGATACCTTTTATGATATTATTTTTTGCCATAAAGTAGACGGATGGTTTTGCCCAATCAGAAATATTCATATCGTCCGAAAACGCGGGAACTCCTGCGTAGTCAAGTTTATACTTGGTATAGGTCGCTTCGTCTTTCAGTGTCCAACCTTCCCAATTCACTTTCTTATATACACGAGTAAGCATTGCTGCGGCCTGTTCGCGGTCTAAAAGTGTGTTGGGTTCAAATTTGTTTCCCCCGACACCGCTGACTATGCTTAGATTGTAGGCTTTCAGAACTTCGGCATCCGTTGTATCTGTAAATGGATTCTGGGCTATCGGCACTGCTTTTTGGCCTGACAGGCTTTCATATAGCTTCACAGCCACCGCAGCAAACTCGGCACGTGTAATAGATTTTGTCATGTCTGCACCTTTCAGACAATCAGGGATGAGTCCCATGTTTGCCGCTTTGTCCATATCAGGCTTTGCCCAAGCTGACGTATCGCTGTAAAACGCAGGTGTACCGATTGATACGATCGGGGAGAATTCAGAATATGCGCTGAACTGTTCGCCCGTGCGATTGTATGCAAACCGTGCGCGGGTTTCATATTGAGCGGCTTTTATGTCAATAATGGCTCCAGTGCTGACATCTTTGGGGGTAATTTTATAATTACCATCAAGATTGAAATTTGTAGAAAGCTGTTTCCAGGCGCCACCGTTTACCCTTACTTCAGCTTGGACATGGACGGCGGCTCTATTGGAAGCATTAAGGGACTTAATGTTATCTGGAATCGGGTAGGTTACTTCAATGAGATATGCTTTGTTGGCTTCCTTTAAGGTGGGTGAATTTAATACAGGCGCTTCCATGGTTGTTTCCCCGGCTAAGGCTGAAAAGGGAATCAGAATAAGTAATGTTAAAATACAAACAGCTAAAGACAATAAATATTTTTTCACAAAATCTCTCCTTTTTTAATGATTTGCTTAATCCATCTTTGTAGTCATGTTCTCAAGCTCAGAAAAAAGACTGCAAACCTCTTCTGGCGGCGGTACGCTATTGTCTGTTTGTGTTTTGTCCGGCTCGTATTCAATAACAGTGCTGCCACCTGCACCTTCAGATTTTTCTATAATACTTCCGTCGCTGTTTTGCGTAAGGGGTGCCAAAAGCTCATTTGGATCAAGTCCCTCCCATGATATCGGCGGTTTTTCCGGTTTGCCCGGACTGTAGGTAGTCTTTGGGTCTTGGAGTTTTGGCGCCTGAGCGGCCTCTTTCACCCCCTTACCTAAATAACGCCCTTTTAATTGAATAGCACCTATGTTCGGAAAGGTAAAATATATTCTTGCTACTGATTCCTTTATACGTAGCACAACCGGGATAGCTACATCCATGCTGGCTTTGGCCTCTCCTGCAACTGCAAATCCTTCCATGTTGAGGTGAATAACTCCCCAGCCTTTATAGCCGATAACCTCCGGGGCAATGAGTGGGGCCAGCATGCCATCGTCAGGAACAAGCGGCGCCAATACATCGTTATCTTTTTCTACCGGTTTGAACTCCGGGACGATGCGTATTTTTAAATTATTGTCATAATATCTGAGACCAACGGTAATCGGAAGCTCCTGCCCATCAAACTCCCCTTTTTCCTTGGCAACCGCAAAGGTATTCATATCGAATATACCGTAATGATACCCTTTGACCTCAAAACTATTGGGGTTGGCGGTCGGGTCTTCCGTAATCTTCCTGCTGGTCGCTTTCATATAAAGATTTACATCCAGACTTTCTGCGTCCTGCTTATTTGTAAGCCTAAATTCCTCCGATGCTTCCAGCACCCACACAAAGCCATTTTTCAACTGTTCATCAGCCATGGCTTTAATCTGCTCTTTGGTCACTCTGCCGATACCTACTGGGGAAAAACTGTCGGTAACGCTATACAAGCCGTAATTTCCATTGATCTTCACCCGTTGACAGAAAACCGGCGTATAACTTTTACGGTCATCCGAATATTTTACGATACTTACATCATCTGGTATGGGTTCCTTTTGCAGATAGATTATTGTTGCAGGCAGAGACGTAAATACATGTTCGTTAGGCCTCCCGGTTTGTTCCAGAAGAAAACCGGGCGATACGATCCCTTCTATTTTTCCTGCCATACAGGTCATGGTAACCGGCATGTCCTGCACAAAGCTGCCATCCAGAAACGAAACGGTAAATACACCATCACCCGATGGAACGGCAAAAGTACAGTGCTGACCCGCTTTTATTGTTTTCTCAATTTTTCTTCCGGTATCAGCTATCGGCGCATCTGTCTTCTTAGAAAAAGGCGTACAGGAGGATAACAGGCATGATATCAACAGTAAAAGCATCAAAACGCCGCTTCTGCGTACATTCATGGTCACTCCCCCATTACTCTGTACATATATTTTTATTATATTTGGAGTGATGCGTGTTAAACAGGCAATATGCGAACACGTTTATATAAAGATAATGCCATAAAAATACAGGCTTGCTAGTTTATGCTTGCAAGCCTGTAAAATCCGGAATGCCTGTTTAACTGTTCACCTTTCTGTACTCTGAAGGAGTCATGCCTACTTTGTCTTTAAATATACCGACATAATGACTGTTATAATTCACACCGCATTCGGAGAACGTCTGGGAGATAGAAATATTTAAGTCCAGCAGTTTTTCTTTGATACGGTTTATTTTTACTTCCAAATAGTAATCATGAGGTGTATAGCTGGTATATTTTTTAAAAAGTCTGGCAAAATGGGCTTTGCTGAAATTCGATGTCTTGGCTGCCGCATCCATGTTAAACTCATCCTGCCAATGACTGTCTAGGTACTCCTTGCCCTTCATAATCTCCTGTTTTATATGATACTGCTTGGAAGTAATAAAGATCGTAGCAATATACTGCAATCGGTTTAGTTCATCGCTGATCGGGAAAGAGGTGATGTTTTGGTAAATAGCTTCCATATTTAATTCTTCACAATTACCGAACTTATTTATCAAATCCATCGTCGGTACTTTCACATCATAGGTATGGACGGTTTCACCTCGGAATGCTTTCAAAACATGCTCTTTCATCCCCCATTTTTCAAGCTCTGTCTCGGAAAAAACATTATATTTGCCGTAAAAACTCTCCGCTTTACGCACCATAGTACTATTTATAAATGCGGTGTTTGCATAAACTAAAGTTCCATCAGGCAGTGACAGATGCATGGGGTATGGAAATGATTCCACGATGCGTCTCAAAATTTCATTGCTTCCGGACGAATTTTGAACTGATGTGATGCTATCGCTTGGTCTGCTGTTAGGTTTTGGTCTGCCGTTCTTTGGCTTTTCAGCGTCTTGGTGTATTGCCCATGTTCGGCCAAAACGGACAGCGCCATCAACCTTGCCCTTTTCACACAGGCTTTGTACCTGCCTTGCGGTAACGCCCCACTTTTCTGCGGCCTGCTTTACTGTTATGTATTCCATATTTACATACCACCTTAAAAGCATACAGATAATTTTTACAATACTTCGTTTATGCGCAGTATGCAAGGGTGATATACCACTTTCCCTACCTTTCCCTGGAGCCTTGGGAAAGGATCGTTCAGGCTTTAAACCGGTAGCCCGCGCCCCAAATCGTTTCTATATATTGCGGGTTGGAAGGAACCATTTCCACCTTTTCCCGGACCTTGGCAATATGGACCGCAACCGTTGAAATCTCTCCCGCTGAATCCAATCCCCAAATATGTTCAAATAGGTCTGTTTTACTGAATACCCGGTTGGGATTGGAAGCCAAGAAAAACAGCAAATCAAATTCTTTGGGGGCCAGGTTAACCTCCAGATCGTTAACATACACCCGGCGAGCTGTCTTATCGATAAATAGACCTCTGATTCTGACCTCGTCCCGCTTTCGCTCTCGATTATTACTCAGACGGTCATATCGCGCTGAATGAGACTTTACCCTGGCTACCAGTTCGCTGGGACTAAAAGGCTTAATAATATAGTCATCCGCCCCTAAACCCAGCCCTCTTATCTTATCCACATCTTCCTTTTTGGCTGAAACCATTAAAATGGGTATGTCCTTCTGGCTGCGAATCTGTCGGCATATCTCGAAACCATCCACACGGGGCAGCATGACATCCAGAATGATCAAATCAAAATCCAGATGAAGGGCTTTGCTTAATCCATGATCCCCAGAAGATTCTATATCTACGGAATAGCCGTTGATCTCTAGATAGTCTCTTTCCAATTCGGCTATACTCAATTCGTCCTCAATGATCAGGATCCTTTTCATGGCTGTACACCTCACGCTTTCCTCAAGCTGAAAAACACACTGGTGCCGCTGGGTCCGTTGCGTTCCACCCATATCTGTCCTCCGTGTTCTTCAATAATCTGGCTGGCTATGGCCAATCCCAACCCGCTTCCCCCTTTGGTCCTGGAGGAATCAACCTGATAAAAGCGTTCAAAAACCGCAGGGATTGCCTGCAGCGGGATTCCAGGCCCGTTATCGGTAATGCCGATGACTGCGCTTTCATCCCTTTCCTGCAAGCTGATACGGATGTGTCCCTTTTCTTTGTCCATATACTTAACCGCATTATCGACGATATTAAAAATCACCCGTTTGATCTTCTCCCGATCGGCAATAATCCATAAGGGTTGATCCAAATTATCGATATCTAGATCTAGATCAATATTCCTTTTATCCAAGTCTAACTGCAGTTCTTCTGCGCCGTTTTGTAAATAACTCTTCATGTCCACTTTTTCAAAGTTAAATAACTCTTTGCCTACATCGAGTTTCGAAAAAAGGAACAACTCATCGATAAGATGGTCCATATCCTGGGCCTTGGTGTGGATAGTCCGAACGTATTTCTCCATCTTTTCCGGTGAATCAGCCACCCCATCCATGATTCCCTCGCTATATCCTTTAATGGCTGTAACTGGCGTTTTTAGATCGTGGGATATATTGGCGATCAGTTCCTTGCGGTTTTCTTCATCCTGTAAGCGTATCTCAACGGCCTCCTTTAACTTGAGGCGCATTTCCTCAAAAGAACTACATAACTGTCCAATCTCATCACTTGATTGGCACTTGATAGCGAAATCCAGATTGCCTTCCTTAATCTGTAAGGCCCCTTCCTTCAAAGATTCAATAGGTCTTGATATCCGCCGAGACACCAAAAACGTCAGTGAGACACCGGTAATCAGAAGAATCAAACTAATAGCCAGAAGAAGTGACCAAAAGAAATTGCCAACAAAGCGCTCAATAGGGCCCACGTTGTTGATAAGAAAGACCGTTCCGGGGCTGTGATCCGTGAAGTAGAAATCACACTGCTGCAAAGAATACCTGTCATCAGTGTCCAAGAGGGGCGGATGAGCAGACCCACGAACATCCAGATCATTTCGGTAATAACCGAAAGCCGGAAGCCGATTTGTAAAGTCAATATCCTTCAAACTGTTGGAGCGATAAATGATCTTGCCATCTTTCCTGACCACCAGGCCGGCATGGGTAGAACTCAACCCCTTATCTATGTCATCGAGGTAAGCACTGTCCGCTAATTTATCCGGATTATCATAAGCAGTGGTTTTGATTACCTGAATCGCCGTGGCATTTCTCTGGATTAGGCGCCGAACCGATGCAGGAGAATAATCCAGGTTATAGAAATGCTGTACATCTTCAAAGTAAAACAGCCCGATAGCCAGTGCTACTAATGGAAATAGCACCAGGGGAATGAGCAGCATAGCGATATAGGAAAAAAGCAGACGCACTCGGAGTGACATGGAATTCTCCTTATGATTTAGATATCTTTACGGTCAAAGAGGATATAGCCGGCCGGGAAAAGAATCAAACAACCGCCCAGCATTATCACCAAGGCCTGGATGATAAGCCCCCAGTTGATGGAAGGGGTCAGCCATAGTAAATACCAGTGGGTATAGGCCGCCGGGGTCAGTCTACCAAGCATAGGGCTGACAATAGGCAGGACCTGGGCTCCCACATAAACCAGAATACTCATGGCCAGGGCCCCGCTGCTGCTTCGGAAAAACTGGGCTACAAAGGCAGACATCACCATCAAGGCCATAAGTGGAACAACGGACAAAACATAGGCAGCCAGCCCCCTACCCAGACCGGGCAGGAATCCGGTACCCAAGATAGAAAGAAACATTCCAGCCAGCTCAGAAAAAAGCAGCACCACCAACAGGTTGATAATGATGCAGATTTTAATGGCTCCATGTTTAGAGAGATATACCTTGAATCTGGTAACAGGCCGGAGCAATGCCACCTTTAAGCTCCCATCTTCCACTTCGCCCGAAAAGCTGTCGGCTGACCACATAAAGACAAAGAGGGGCAGAAAGATACTAGTAAAGAAACTTAATACCCAGATAGTAAAATCAGCGGAGCCAAAAACCAGAATCCCCGTTCGTTTCTGGAGTATCGCAGCGATGACTGCCATGAGTCCAGGTATGAAAGCGGAGAGCAGCATGATCGCCACAGTTTTTTTCTTCAATAAAATTTTCTTGGTTTCATTCATTGTAGCTGTGATGAGGTTATTCACTGACGGCTTTCCCCCGATCATTTTGAGTTTGCTGAATGAAGAATTCCTCCAGGGATCCATGGGCTTTCAACAGCTCTTTCACTGCACCTTCAGCAATCATTTGGCCATCATTGATCAGCCCCACCCGATTGCACATCAGTTCCATTTCATGGGCCAGGTGACTGGAGACAAAAAATGTAGTCTTTTGCCTTGCGGCGAGCTTTATAATCAGCTTGCGCATGTCGGCCATGCCTTCGATATCCAGGCCATTGGTAGGTTCATCGAGAATAAGCAAATCCGGATTACCCAATAAAGCCGCTGCTAAAGCCAGTCGCTGACGCATACCCGTGGAGAACTGGCTGACTGGCCCACCTTGGAATTGCTTCAGTCCCACCATATCAAGAATCTCTTTGATTTTGGTCCTATCTATGTCATCGTAAAAAGCAGCGATCATTTCTAGATTCCGTACAGCGCTGAGATACAGGTAAAAAGCGGGGTTTTCTATGATGCACCCCACATGCCTCATGGCTTTTTCGAACTCCTTCTCCTGATCAAATCCCAGGATCCGGACCACACCCCGATCGGCACGGACTAAACCGGTGATGTTTTTCATGACCGTGGTTTTTCCTGCTCCATTAGGCCCTAGAAATCCATAGATCTCTCCCCGTTCAATTTCGAAACTAATATCATGAATCCCGCGACCATTTTTATAGACTTTGGTGAGGCCTTTGACCTCCAATACTGGCGCCATATTTTCACATCCTAAAATAAACTTACAGATAGGGTTCCCCTTAGAACCCTATCTGTAATATCAAAAAGCAACTTTAGTGTCCGGCTACCCCTCTGTTTCTTGGCTGCAGGGTGTTTACCTGTTTGCCGGTCAGATCAATAGTGTCCGGGGTAGTCTGATTGATGTTTGAAAGATTTAATTTTGCATTCACGACTACGTTATGGTTTGCTCCACTGGCATCCTGTCCCGTGATGGTGATGTTGACTTCTTGTGATTGAATCATATCCTGGGCGTCAACTACTGCTTTGATGTCTACGTTAGTGATGCTGATGCCATCAACCAGCTTGGGTAAGGCTGTAAACAAATCTCCATCTACGGTAGAACGGCCATGACCCCAGCCTTCCTGAGATGCGCTTTTTATCGCCAGAGACGCGAAGGCGTTGGCAGTGGCGGGAATCTGATTGCTGGAAAGCTGCAGGGATACTTCCTGGCTTCCATCGGCATTGGCATTCACAACGGTGTAATTCTTAATATCTCCTACTACGGTATCAATGAGGTTCTCCACATCCTGAGCATACTTGCCCTTGACGGTGGCTTTATCCATTTCTTGCTGGGGTTTCAACCCGGAATTTCTCTCCATAACATAATAAACGTCACTAGCACTGCTTTTGCTAATGATTTTACCGTCCTGGTGGTAGGCTTCCATGGTCAAGCTCTTATCACCGCCGGTGATGGTGAACAAGCTGCTCATGGCTTTGCTGCCCTGGTCCATCTTAGCAGTTCCATCCACGTTCATGACTGTACTCCCGTTGTCGCTGATTGCGACCTGGACCTGGGTAGTCATACTTGTGGCGGTTGCTGTGTTTTTCAGGGCTGATTTGTAGACATCATAACCGGTCGAACCTGAAGCACTGGCAAAAGCGGCGCCGAACAGCATTACGCCTCCCAGAGCCATGCTTACCAACACTGGCCATTTTTTGATCTTCATTTCCTCATCCTTCCCTATTTAAATGTGGAAACATGATTGCTTCCACCCTCTATGCTAGCCCTCAATTCTAAACTGCTTATCAAGAATTTATTAAGAATTTATAAAGAAGAAGCGATACTTCCACGAAAGGTCAGGGAATCTAGTAGCCGTATGAGCTCTTACACCACGCATGTCCAAGATATTGCTCTTAATCTTCGGCAGTGACGTGGAGTTGCTGTTGCCGTTCCCGGATCAGGAGAAGCACCATGGCCAGTAAACCCAGAGTCGCCCCCACTGCAAGGGCTGCCGGTGTACTCCAGAAGTGAGCCACACTGCCGCTGAGTAAGCTTCCGAAGGGAGTAAGGCCCAGAAAAACAATGGTATAGACACTCATCACCCGAGCTCTCAAGTGGTCTTTAACGTTCATCTGCACGGTAGTATTGATCAAGGGGACAAAGATGTTCATGGCCAAACCAGCAAGAAAAAGAAGGAATAGGGAGAGATAAAATTGACGGCTGAAAGCCAGCAGCAGCTGAAAAAAGCAAAGCCCCGCTCCGCCAACCAGCATTAGTTTGCGCTGCGGTCCGCGATCGCTCCTTGCAGCCAGGAACATGCCTCCCAGCAGCGCGCCGATACCGGAGGATGCCGCCAAGAAGCCATATCCTTCAGCTTGCTGGTGCAGCGTGGTGCGGGCCAGGAGTGGAACCAAAACATTGTTATTCATAGCAAAAACATTCAGGAATGCCATAAGTAAAATAGCATTGAGAATGACCGGAGTCTTCGTGATATAGTGTAGACCCTCGGTGATGTTCTGCCACATCATATTACTGGCAGGACGTTGATTTGAGGGCTCATTGTTGATCCGCATCAAGAACAGGCTGACCAGCACCGCTAGAAAACTGGCCGCGTTCAGAAGAAAACAGGGAGCTAGCCCCAGTTTCCCGATAGCTAGTCCGGCTAGCGCCGGTCCCACTACCCGCGCTCCATTGACCATGGAAGAATTAAGCGTAATAGCGTTCATTAGGTCCGCTTTGCCGACCATTTCAACGATAAAGGCCTGGCGGGTGGGGTTGTCAAAAGCATTGCTGGTGCCCAGCAGTCCGGCCAGGAGAACGACATGCCAGTAGCGCACGTGCCCGGTTATGGTTAGGAGGCCCAGGGCAACAGCATAAATCATCATACTGCTCTGGGTGAGAATCAACAGGGTGCGTTTGGGAAAACGGTCAGCCACCTCCCCGGCAACCAGAGAAAAAAACAGCATGGGAAGAAACTGCATGGTGGACACCACGCCTAGAAGCAATGCTGAATTTGTGAGCTCCAGAACCAACCAGCTCTGGGCGATGTTTTGCATCCAAGTACCAATTAGGGAAACGGATTGACCGGCAAAGAAAAGCTGGTAATTGCGGTGTTTAAGGGCGGAAACCGCCTGTCCGGGAACGGATCCCCGTCTCCTGTCGATTGTTTCTTCCATACTTCAATCCTTCCCAGTAACCTGGCTTTAGAGCCTCGAAGTTTGCTTCATTCTACCATTTTATCACTATTTCTGGTCCCTTCTAAAACCGAGCCCGGAGAACAATCAAGCTAAGCATAACAAGTTGATCATTGGAACTGCATCTTGAGATACTCGGATATCGGATTCTAAAGAGGAGAAAATTAGGGCATCAGAGAAACTGTAAGTAATTCATCCAAGTGATATTGTGGAGGAACCAGGAATGGCTTTTTCAAGGAAATTGGAAGTTAAAACATTGGCTGCAATGATCACGATTTATTGCCACAAGATGCATGAGACCAGGCGAAACGAACTTTGTCCCGAGTGCACGAATCTTCTAAGCTATGCTGAAAAGCGTATCGATAAGTGCGTTTACGGAGACAACAAACCCGTATGTTCAAAATGTGCGATACATTGCTATAAATCGGATATGCGAGAATCGATTAAAAATGTTATGAAATACTCTGGCCCCAGAATGCTTCTCACAAACCCCATACTCTCGCTTCGATACTTCTACCGCAAGATTTTTAAAAGCAATGCCTGATCGACCAGTCCCCGAAATGCCACCACCCCGGGATTCTTATGTCCTATTCATCATCTGCAGGCATCCAACGGTTTAATAGTGCCTGGCGGCTTATCCAGACCATTTTGGTAGTGGTTCGCATTTTTGTTTGTTTCCTGGTTTTATCCCACGGACGGTAGACCTGACCAACCGTTCCCTGTAGCAAGCCAATGGCGGTATTGTACCAGCTACCCGGCACCTCCTGAACCGTGAAACCCAATCCTTTAACCCCCTGATGAATAACCGTCAAACCCTGGAATATGTTAATTCCCCGGTAGTCAGGGGCCTTGGAAACAAAGCGGGCTACGTTAGGCAGGGACTCACGGGTCTGGCGCAGAGCTTGAACCGCGATTACATTAGGGTTGCTGGATTTGCCCTGCATGCGGATGTTGTCCAGGTGTAATTCTGCCACCAGATCCCCCTCCCTGGCTACTACTTGTCCATCCTGGTCAAGGAGCGCCGGCCCCTTATAGCGGGTCCGGCAAATGCGAAATACATTGTAAGCGTCTATGCGTTGCAGATGGTAGATGCGAGAAAATAAATGCTCCCATTTCTCCCAAATCCGAAAGGTTCCCCGCCGCCAGGACGACCAATCGGGAAACTCCAGATCCCTCAAGGGGAGCTTCTTCTCCTCCACGATTCTCCGGCAGATCTGGTCTAGGGCCTGCAAAGTATGGCCGGGAGCGTCCAAATCGCCACCGGCGTCATGCAGAAGGACAATCGAGCCCTCATCCACCTTGTCCAGGATACGGGTCGTGATCTTATCCGGAGTTTGTTGACCGCGCCAGTCGCGCCCGTCAGCATTCCACAGCACAACTCGCTTCCGATTCAGCATTATCCAGAACCAGGAAGCCAGGTTGAACGCTCCCCAAGGAGGGCGAACCCATTCCACTGGCTGTCCGGTCAGTAGTTCCAGGGTAGCGATGCTCTGATTCCAGTCCCTCCAGGAAGCCCAGGGGGACATGATCCAGGCATGCCGATGGTGTTGGGAATGAGCACCTATACGGTGATTTTGGCTTACTATTTGGGCGATGAGTTCGGGATGACGGACTGCCATTTCACCCACGATAAAAAAGGTGGCCGTTACCTTATGCCGGGCCAAAACCTCAAGAATTTGGGGCGTAATTTCGGGATGAGGCCCGTCATCGAAGGTGAGTGCCACGCCTGGTCCGTACTGCCGCTTCCATGACCCAATCCCCAGCCAATGAAAGAATAATTCGGGTATTACGTCATAGATAAAGAAGAATAGGAGAAGAATTAGCATGAGGTTGATACCCAAATTCATAGATCTACCCCTTATTATCGTTTAATTATCAATCTTGACCAGGTTGTCTACATTTCCCAGGGAATAGAAAACGGCCATAATGCCCAGCAGCAAAGCACTAGCGAAAAAAGGCGACCCGTGGCCGAAATTCTCCCATACAATTCCGCTCACATAGGCACCGGCCGCCATTCCCAGCCCTTCGATGGTCATGAAAAAGGCCCACATCGTTCCCCGTTTCTCTGGAGAGACAACCCGAGCCAACAGTCCGTTCCAGGAAGGGAGAATAAAAGAATAGGCAATACCGATCAGTGCCCCTAAAAACAGGACATTAACAACATATTTTTGCTCGGGCAGTAGAAGCAGGGAAATGGAAGCTACCAGGAGACCGCCAATCAGTGGTGGTTTCACTCCCATGCGGTCTGCCACTCTCCCTGCAGGTACGAGCAGGAGAACTGTAAAAGCACCGCCCCCAATGAGAAAGAGATTAAAGTGGGCGGCATCCAGACCGAAGACCAGTCGGGCATAAATGGCAACGATCGGCATGAGAAGTCCCAGTGACATAGTCTGCGCAAACATACCCGGATATATCATTCTCAAGGAGACAAATTCCTGAATAAATTCCTGGGTGGAGAAAGGCGAGTGCCCCACCTGGTCGGGGCGATGAAAATCCGACCAAAAGGCACTGATCAAGGCTATGAACATAGCTCCGGCCAGCACGATAAAAGCGTATCCGAAAGAGCGACCGACGATAAAATTGATGACCACCGGTCCCAGACCGCCGCCGACTAACCAGGCTACAAATACTTTGCTTAAAGCTTCACCCATCTGCTCCACAGGCTTCCGGGAAGCTACCCCAGCAATCACCACCGGCCAGACCGGCGCTACACCTAATCCGAAAACAACGGCACCGATCAAAAAGAAGGTCACATTCCATCGCGCATACATCAGATAGATTCCTATGGATGAAAGAAAAATACCGGCCAGGATCAACCCCTTACCACCGAAACGATCATTTATCCATCCGGCCGGTATTCTGCACGCATTATCAGCTAGATACTGCAATGAGATGGCAGTTCCAATTACTCCCAGGCCAAAACCCGCAACATCCTGCCCATACAAAGGTAAAAGGCTCAAAACTAACGCTCCCCGGACAAATTCGAATAGTCCGAGCACCAGTAATGGCGGCACTAACTCACCTCATATTCATGCTATATTTATGCTCTTCGACCAGTTGGAGCATGAGATCCACAGCTCTCTCAGCAGAGCGACCCGGAAGAACCTGGGAAGCCGCCTGGCGCATCTGCTCCAATTCCTCGGGGTTTTTCAAAAGGTGCAGGATAATTTGCTCTAAATCGTCAATGTTGTGGGCAATTCTTCCAGCTCCATTTCTATTGAGGAATTTGGCATTCTCTTCCTCTTGACCTGGAATGGGTTTAAAAATAATCAGAGGCAGATGTTTGGTCAATGACTCGGATACGATCAAGCCCCCCGCTTTTGTGACGATCACATTGGAAATGGACATAAAATCTTCCACATTGTTGACGTAGCCGAAGCGCAATATGGGATTGCGGCAATTATCAACTACTCCGTCCAAAGACTTATAAAGTCGGTCATTCCAACCGCAGACCACGATAGCCTGGCAGGGGAAAGACACATTTCCGACCATCCTGCAAACTCTCTTTAAATGGCTGAGCACACCATAGGCTCCGGCCATGATGAGAAGCGTCGGCCGACCGGGGTGAAGACCGTACCTGGCCCAAAGCACCGAAGGTTGTGCAGCTCTTTCGAACTTCTCGCTCACTGGAATCCCCGTCATATGAATGCAGCCAGGATTAATCCCCCTGGATATAAATCCCCGACTGACATCATCACAACCGACTATATACATATCGACTCCGTGATGGATCCACTGGCTGTGAATCGTATAATCAGTTACCACCGTTACCAGCGGTACGGATAATTCTCCCGTAAGGCGCATTTGCGCAAGTACACCGGCTACAGTTGGATAAGTACATATGATAAGATCAGGCCGTACTTCTTGCAGACATCTTTGGATGCTGGTTTTGCCCATGTTATTGAGAAAACCCTGCAATTTCGACTCAGGAGAAATCCGGGCCGTACCATAGTAAAATCCTCCCCATAACCGGGGTGTATGGGCGATCATACCGATATAAGTGCCTTTTATCATGGCATTCAAAGTTGGACTAAGCAACCCGCCCCAGTCGAGATGAGTGATTTCGGCGGCCGGATTTCGCTTACGAATTTCTTCAATGATTGCCTCGGCTGCACGGAGATGACCAGCGCCAAAAGTAGCCGAGAAAACAAGCACTTTAAATCTTTTCATAAATTCAACCTTCCGCACCATGTTCTATTTTTTCCATTATAAACCTACGTCGACCTGGCCCCCCTACGAATGCGTGCCCGGTTTCAGAGATTTATCAGGAAAATTTACCATTTTCTAGCCGCAAAGACACAATAACCATAATTTTCTTAGCGACCTTATGGATCATACCATCAGGCTTTTCTCTGTTTATGACCGCAATGCATTTCTTAATTACACTATTATAACGCCATGGATTTGGCTTTATGAAACCTTTCTTGTCGGAATCTCGAGCCCAGTGGTTACTTAATTTGTCTATTAATGTATATTATACCTTACCCCAAATAACTTAAACTTTCCTTAAAATATCATGGGTAATTGTAAAATCCCTAACAAAGTAAAGGGCAACTGGTTAACCCAGTTGCCCTCAGGCCGTTGACAAAAGCGAATCTCAGCGTTATTTCAAAAATCCCGTTCAATCAACGTACCTTTGTACGCCTCAATCACGGGCTTTTTTCATGCCTTGATCTTCACTCCCGTCATCAGCCTGGCAGCTTGCCGACTATGTCGACAAGCTAAGGGCAACTGGTTAACCCAGTTGCCCTTAGTGTTAATACGCAATTCAGAAATGTTAGATATCTCTGGTCCAAATGGAAGCCATAGCCGGTCCGCCACCTACGCAAAGAGAGGCCCCGCCTACGGTCTGGCCAAGTCTTTCGAGCTCATGGTACAGGCTGACAATGATGCGCAGTGCTGTGCAGCCTACGGGGTGCCCCAGGCCTATACCGGACCCATTGTTATTTACATTGCCATCCCTGTTCAGGTCCCCAGAATCCATCTCGATCCCGAATTCTTCTTTGATCATTCTTTTGACCCCTATTACCTGGGCGGCAAAGGCTTCGTTGACTTCCCAGTAATCAACCTGATTATAGGTCATACCCGCCAACCGTAAGGCTTTGGGAATGGCTACGGCCGGTCCCAACCCCATTACGAAAGCGTCAACCCCTTCGGTGCCAACGCTGAGCAGCTTCATTAATGGCTTTACGCCCAACTCATCTGCTTTTTTCTTGGTCATCAGAACTACTGCAGCAGCTGCGTCGTTCAATCCGGAGGCATTGGCTGCTGTTACCACACCGCCCTTTTTGAAAGCGGGAGACAATTTCGCCATTTTCTCCATGCTAACACCCTTGATAGGATGCTCATCTTTATCGAATACCACTTCGCCCTTTTTAGACTTGAGTACTACAGGCACGATTTCTCTTGTGAAACGGCCTTCGTCATTGGCACGCGTTCCCCGAAGGTGACTGATCAATGCCAATTCGTCGCATTCTTCTCTGGTGATGCCATAGCGTTCGGCGATGTTCTCTGCCGTGACACCCATGTGGGACCCGGCTAAAGTGCAAATTAATCCGTCAGCCAACATGGCATCCTGGCACTTGGTATCGCCCAAACGCGCGCCCCATCTCATAGCTGGCAGAATGTAGGGAACGGTGCTCATACTCTCGGTGCCAGTAACCAGAGCAATTTCCGTATCGCCCAGAGTCAGCTTCATGGCAGCAATGTCCAGGGCTCTCATTCCGGAAGCGCAGTTCTGATTTATCATCGTGGCACCTGACCGCTGCGGCAGCCCCATTTGCATAGCAACAATACGGGGCGGTAAAGAACCATTGCCATGCCCCAGGCACATACCAGCAACGATTTCATCAACCATCGCTGGTTCGATGCCGGCCCGCTTTATCGCTTCTATACCGGCAATCTTCGTCAACTCATTGGCCTTCAGACTCGCCAGGGATCCGCCGTAATCCCCAATAGCAGTTCTACACGCACTGACCATTACGACTTCGTTCATCTCTCTAGCCATTCGTTGTAACCCCCTAATATTTAGTTTTTTTCTCTCTCTATACTGTCGGCTTGACGCCTTTACCACTCAAGAATATTTATTCGATGTTGCTCAAAATATTTCCTTCAAATAATCTTCATAGTGAAACAATTAACCAGGAAATTAATATTGCCCAATGAGGCCCGTATAGCGTTTCCATCTGCATTGATAAGGTCCGACTGGGGCCAGCCACAATATAGAGATGGCAAAGAAAGCCCTCTCCCGATGAAAGCGCCTGCTTTGCCCCAAAAAACGGTCATAAATTGCTTATGGTTGAAAGGATCTTGTTCGATTGGCATTCTAATTCAAGGGAAAAAGATAAGAAAGAGTCTACTCCTCCTCAGCCAGGAGGTTCATCAATTCTTCGATATGAATTCGGGTTTGGCCATTTCCCATCAATTCCAACAGCATTATAATTAGCTCTTTAATGGGGACATCGGACCCGCTGTTTGCATCTTCGTAGGTACAAAGATATTCCTCTTGCTGCTGGACCATATGTTCACAGTCCAGACACTCGTTGGATATCATGGTTGTGCTGGTGAGCGGGCAGAGCGTAAAACTGCCCATGAGAATTATCTGCTGCATTTCCTACCTCCATACTAGTACCCGTGCATCCATTCCCCGGCTATAGGTCCCCTTGAGTAAGCTCCGGTCATCTTCAAGATTGCTCAAGTGAATAGATGATGTGTACTTCAGGCAATTTTAGCATATCGAGCCGCAATATTTAACCACGCAGATTAAAATATTGCCCAGGTAGCAATAGCCGGGCCCAATAAAAGGGGTAGCCAGGTGGGGAAGATGCTTCTCAGTGTTATTGCAATAGCAAAGGCAGAACAGCTGTGTCCGGATGGAAAGGAGCGTTGGGACATCGCAGCGCCCCCCGCTTCGTTCTGATCCTACGCTTCGGGTATGCTCAGGCCCAGCCCGCCCAGATAGGAGAACAACTGCTCCTTAATCTCCTCCAAGACCTCGGGGCTTTTCCCTTCACAGCGCACGATTAGCTCCGGGCCGGTATTGGAGGCTCGAACCAGTCCCCACCCTCCGGGGAAAAGGATACGTGCGCCATCGACTTCAATCATGTCATAGAGGGGGCGAAAATGCTCTAAAACACGATTTACTATGGAAAACTTTTGCTCATCGCTGCTTTTCACCCGCAGCTCAGGTGTGGCATAATAGCGGGGTACATCCGCCAAAAGCTGCGTCAAATTCTGGGTGCTGTAGGATAAGATCCTGAGCAGCCGAGCCGCCGCATAGAGAGCGTCATCGTAACCATAATACTCGTCGGCAAAGAACATGTGCCCCGACATCTCACCTGTAAACACCGCATTGATTTCCTTCATTTTTGCTTTGATTAATGAATGCCCGGTCTTATATATCAATGGCTTTCCTCCCAGACGGACAATTTCATCAATTAAAGCCTGGGAGCATTTGACCTCAACAATGCAGTCCGTTCCCGGATGTTTCACCATGATCTCGCGCCAGAATAGAATCATGAGCATATCGCCCCAAATAATGGTGCCATCAGGGGCTACTACTCCGAGACGGTCGCCATCGCCATCGAAACCTATCCCCAGATCGGCTCCGTTATCTTTAACCGCTTTGATCAGGTCCTGGCTGTTTTCCACTTTAACTGGATCGGGATGATGATGAGGAAAGCTGGGGTCTGATTCACAATAAAGTTCAATAACCTGGCAGCCCAATTCACGCAGAAGGAGGGGGGCAATGGGTCCAGCTGTACCGTTCCCGCAATCCACCACCACGCGCAGGGGTTTAGGCCCAAGGGTAATGCGCTCCCGGATAGCCTGGATATATGCACTCTGAATATCTACCGAAATCAGTTTTCCACGTGACTCCGCTTCAAGTTTTTCACCCCGTTGAGCCCGGTCGGCAATATCCTGGATATCGTCACCGTAAATGGTAGAAGTGCCTAGAAGTAGTTTAAATCCATTGTCAGGGCCGGGATTATGACTGGCGGTTATCATAATACCGGCGTCAATGTCCAGGTACCGGGAGGCAAAATAAAATACAGGGCTGATGACCTCTCCCAGATCGATAACGTCCAGCCCTGAAGCCAAGAGGTTTTCTACCACCAGATCGCGAAAGTGGGGCGAGCTGAAACGGTTGTCTCTCCCGACCAGCAGGGTTTTCCTCCCTTTCTCCATCACATAACGAGCAAAAGCTAGACTAATAGCATCTACCGCCTGATCATCCAGCTCACTTCCCGCCTTACCACGGATATCATACTGTCGAAATACTTGACGATTTAACACAGCCACAACCCCTTTTTATCTATCCTTGTCCACTTTCACTGCCGTTCACATGCATCCTTGCCCGTGCCTCTGCTGGTAGATCTTCAAAACTCATCTTCAGAAAAACAGTCTTAATGGCCATTATATTTCAATGTCCAAAAATTATGCATAGAATGCCTATTATACCGGCAGATTCGGTTGTATTAATTCTACCATAACCCGATTTTTTCCTGCTTAATCAAAAATGGAGGTCGGGTGGGTATAAAGGGCTTTGCAGGCCAAAACCACCTCCACGATCTCTCGCTACGCTTTCTTTTCCATGCGATCTAATTGCTGGGATATCTTGTTCAGTGTACGCACCATCCAGCGGATGGAATCGACTGCTTTATCTTCCTCCGTTAATGGCATATCGATGTTTCCCAGTAGATTCAAGAGCCGTTCTCCACTATGCTGGCTCTGCAGGACTGTGCCTTTGCCGCTGATCACTTCCAGGATCAGGTCGTTTTTCAAGCGGATCTGGCATAAACGGCGATCCGTCTGGGTTATTTCTCGAATAAAGAGCACGTCAGCATATCCATAGGTCTCATCGTGACCGGTCTTTTTATGACGCATCTTCAATGGGATAAAGACCCGATCCTGACCGAGGTAGAAGGGGATTAGGGTTTTCTTATTCAGCCATACGCTGACCAGCTTACGTTGTGCTCCCAAGTCGACGGCATAGTTGCGGGCCAGGGCTTGAACTACTGCCTTCAGTCCTCTACGGTCCATTAACACCTGGTTTCCCTCCAGGATTAATTCAGTTGCATTCCCTATGCTGCTATAGACAGGGCGCAAGCCTATCACTTGATCCCGCACTTGCTCCACCTTAGCCCATGACATATAAAGTCCCCCTTTTTTAATTGGAAGCACCACCCTGCACAGAAATACCCCTAAGCAGAATGTATATGAAAAATATGGAAATCCGCTGTGTTCCTATATACTATTGCAAACCTGCGCAAAGGTGCCAGGCATTTAGTAAGCTCTATAGGGGAATGAAGTCCAAAAGGCAAGTTCCAAAATACCCGCAGTCAGGATGCACAAAAGCACCCCTACTTTCATGCAGGAGAAGCAAAGCAAGTATCAAAGTTGGAAAGTGACTGGTCATTGAAAAATGTGGTGTGGAAAAGAGGTGAGAAAACGATGCTTAGTTCAACATTTGACTAAAAACATCGACCAGAGCGGGATCAAATTGAGATCCCGCGCAGCGAATAATCTCCTCCAGGGCATCGCTGTGGGATATGGCTGTCTTGTATACCCGATCATGGGTCATCACATCAAAGGCATCAATGATAGAAAGAATTCTGGCCAAAAGAGGGATCCTATCTCCACCCAGACCATAAGGGTATCCGCACCCATCCCACCTCTCATGGTGAGCCAGGATTTCATCGGACAACACCGCCAGGTCGCGGGAAGAGCGGGTAATGCGATAACCGATTTCAGGATGCTTCTTGATGACCTCCCATTCCGGATGGGTTAAAGGTCCAGGCTTACATAGAATTTCATCCGGTATACCGATTTTACCAATATCGTGGAGCTTGGCCAGGAGAGCCAGTCGATCCAGAGCTTCGCTGGCCAAACCCAAAGCCCGACCGAACTCCAGACAAAGTCCCCGCAAACGTTCAGCATGTTCTCTCGTCTCTGTAGTTTTCTCATGCAAAGTAATCTCCAGAGATGAGATGATGGAATTCCTAATACTGCGGCTTTCAAGCAATTTGTTGCGAAGCATGATATCTTCAGCTTCACGAAAAATCTGATTGATATCCTTCGTACTTTCTTCCTTGGTTGCTGCCCCCAAAGCCAAGCTAGGTTGGATAGGATCGGGGATTGATTCCAGGCAAGCCCGCTGAATCCTTTCGCAAACGGCAGCGGCTGTTGCCCCTGCGGTATTGCAGAGCAATAGAACAAACTGGTCTCCACCACAACGAGCAATGATGTCCTCTTCCCGACAGCAGCTCTTTAGCAAACGGGTGGTGGTAACCAAGAGGCGATCCCCAACATTGTAACCGAAGGAATCATTAATAAGTTTTAATCCGTTGATATTACCAACAATGATACTGATGGGCAGCTGCCGTATCACATCCAGGCGTTTCATTTCCACGGTAAAAAAGGAGCGGTTATAGCTACCGGTTAAAGGGTCGTGGAACTGATGATATCTTATTTGTTCTTCCGCCTCTTTACGATCAGTGATGTCACGCCCCACAGCCTGGAATCCCTGCACCTCTCCCCGCTCATTGAACAAAGCTCGTTCTGTCCAGGTATGCCAAGTTATAGGGCTATCAGGCATAATCATACGCCTTTCCCTGACCACCTGGGGATTCTCCTGGGTTAAGCCATGCAACTGAGGGAGAATCTCGTCTCGTTCAGCCTCGAAAACCAGGTCTAAAAAGCTCGATCCCAACAGATCCTGGGAGAACTGCTGGAAATGCTGACAGAAGGCTCGACTGACAAAGGTAAGCAGACCTTCCAGGTCATAGCGGCAAATCAGATCACTCTGTTCTTCAACAATACTGCGGTATAATTCCAACCCGCCCTGAACATCTTGATCCATCCTGGTTGCAGGTATCAATATACGATGCAGCTTGTCGCCACTGGCCGGGGTCTTTTGCCTGGGTTGGGTTCTTCTCATGCTTCTGCTCATCGAAGATAGCTCCTTCGCCCTTCAGTAATGAATTTATCGGCAAGGCCGGGCGGATTGGTTAATGCCGCTATCCGCTCATTATGCAGGTTTTACTCTCTCTAATCCCTCCGGATAGCCTTTTAGCATGGTAATGGCCTGGTGAAAATGAAGCGCCCTGCCGACCATCAGCAGGGCGCTTATTCTTTACTGTAAATCAAAGGTCTTATACTTCTACCGTCCAGCCAAAGAGGTCAGGGAGTTTCCCCCACTGGATGCCGGTCAATGTATCATAAATCCGGGTAGCCAGCTCACCCGTTTTGCCATCATTAATGGTGATTAGCTTTTCATCCCAGTTCAATACTCCTACCGGGGAAATGACGGCCGCAGTCCCAGTACCAAATGCTTCTTCAAGGGTTCCAGCAGCATGGGCGGCATACACCTCTTCAATGGTCAATCTTCTCTCATTAACTTTTATTCCCCATTCTTTTACGAGTCTCATGGTGGAATCTCTGGTTATACCAGGTAATAAACTACCATCCTCCAGCGCTGGGGTGATAAGTTCATTATTTATCTTAAAAAACACATTCATCGTTCCTACTTCATCAATGTATTTCTTTTCTATTCCATCCAGCCACAAGACCTGGGTATAACCCTTTTGATTCGCTTCTTCCTGGGCTTTCAAACTGGCGGCATAATTGGCTGCAGCTTTGGTGAAACCGAGGCCGCCTTTGACCGCCCGGACATATTGTTTTTCTACGTAAATCTTTACCGGGTTGATTCCTTCTGGATAGTAAGCCCCCACAGGGCTTAAAACGATCATAAATTTATAAGTATGGGATGGATGGACCCCAAGATGAACATCTGTGGCGAAAATAAACGGCCTTATATAGAGAGATGTACCCTCAGCATCGGGAATCCAGTCTTTGTCTACTGTAACCAATGTCTTAATCGCTTGAACAAACATTTCCGGATCCAAGGCTGGCATACATAGACGTTCATTGGAGTTATTCATGCGCCGGGCGTTGTCATAGGGACGGAAGATAAGAACCCGCCCGTCGGCTGTTTTATATGCCTTTAAGCCTTCAAATGCAGCCTGCGCATAATGCAGAACCATGGTAGCTGGGTCCATTTCTAAGGGTCCATAAGGAACTACACGCGGATCATGCCATCCCTTACCTTCCGTATAATCAAGGATGAACATGTGATCAGTGTAATAGTTGCCGAATCCGAGGTTATTCCAATCCGGTTTCGGCTTAGGGTTTGGGTTTTTCTGCACTAGAATTTCGTTGGCCATAAACTCACATCTCCTTTGAAAGTGAATAAAAGTTATGGGAAGCCACGCGGCATCTCACAGCAATTTTTATTATTAAACTACATTATAGTACAATAATAAATATTTTCCCGTTTTTAATTCTGTATACAAATGCCGGTGTTGATAAATCCCCGGTTCAGGTTTGACTTTGCTGCCGCCATATAGTATGAAGAAGATAGGCTGCTGTATAAACCTTCCATCATCGCATAGGAATATGGCAAGGGTCCGAGTTGAATGGGCGAAGAAATGCAGCGCTTACCGGAAGGAGTATTGGTTATGTACGAAAAGGAATTAGAAATATTAAAAACTGCCATTGTGAATGAACAGGAGGGTTACCAGTTTTACCTCATGGCCGCTGAAAAGACAGAAGACCCGGTACTAAGAGGGGTATTCAACGGATTAGCCGCCGAAGAAGAGTCACATGAAAGCTGGCTGCGGACCACTTATCGGGACATCATGGAGAAGGGAAAACCCGGCGCTATGCTTATCGATGAATTTACCATGTCGCCCGAAATTTTTACCCTGGACAAACTCAAAGAAGCTGGTGGAATCATCATTGCTGCTTTAAAGGTAGGGGTGATGATGGAGAAGGCTTCTATGGATTTCTATCGACAGGCTGCTGCTCGAACCGAAATTGAAGAAGTAAAGCAGCTCTTGCTGACCCTGGGCAAATGGGAAATGGGCCATCTCGACCGCCTGGAAGACGCTTATGATTTCGCTCGTGAGGAATGGTGGGAACAGCAAGGATTTTCGGAATCCTGATCCCGTCCGGTCACCTCTCTAACGGTCGATGCGGATCAGAATCCTGTCCATCTGATCGTGGATTTGTTCGAAGAGTAAGCCTGCCATAAACCAAACCGGGATATAATCAAGACGAATGAAACCGTCCACCACAAAGCGGCTCTGGCCTGAATAATCCCAGGGGCAGACCCCGATAATGAGCTGCAGGATCCATCCACTGGAATATTCCATGCCCAGAATCAGGGATGCCCAAATGAATCCACGCACCGGCCAGGGAGCGGAACGAATCTGGTCGTGCAATGGTTCCAAAAGGAAAGCCAATCCGTAGATCGGGAACATCCAAAGGTAAGTTTTGGCTGGGAGACTGAGGGATCTCTGGATCAGGGACCCAAAACCGGTAAAAAGGATTTCTGCCACCCAACCGATAAAGCCATATAATACAAATTTTCTACCCATAGGTGTAGTTTGCATCACGGGGCGGCATATGTTTCTGCTAAATATTGTTATACGACCGTCTTCGTTAGAAAGAGCCTACAGCCTGAAAAAAAGGAGGCCAACTGCCTTGCCCACCGGGTATTTGGATGCGCATATTCATTTGTGGGAATTCTGTCTTTTTCATAGTTTTACAAGCCTGGAGGAAGCCACCTGCCTGGATGAGTGCCGGGCGTGCTTACTTTCCAACCCTCTATCCGAATGGCTGGTGGGCGTACGATTTAATCAAGAGAATATTAAGGAAAAGCTGATGCCGGACCGCAGTATGTTGGATGCCTGGTTTGGGCCGCAGCCTGCTTTGTTAGTGCGTAGTTGTCTGCACCTGATCAGCCTTAATAGCGCGGCTATGCAGCGGTTGGATATGCATTCTCCCAACGGTTTGTTTCTGGAGACCGATGTTTTTTCCACCCTGACCCGCCTCTTTTCCTTTTTAGAACTAGACCCTGCCGTTGTGGTGCGCCGGGGATGGGAACTTTTGTCCTTAAAGGGTATTGACCGGGTCATCGACATGGCTATGGATAAGAACAAGCGACCTTATTTCGAGCGCCTTGATTTCTATACCGTCGATTGGGATCTATTGGATGAGTCTCTGGGTTTCAAGATATTTTTAGACGGCAGCCTGGGAGCTCGAACAGCAGCTTTGAGTGTTCCTTACGATGATGCTCCCGACAATCTCGGCTGTCTTAACTATGATGATGACCGCCTCATGCAAATCGTTGAGGAAGTACACAAACAGGGGAAACCGGTAGCGTGTCATGCCATTGGCGACCGGGCGGTAGCTCAGTTTTTGCGCGTTATCAGTCAAAGCCGCCACCAGTTGGACCGTCTGGAGCATCTGCAGTACGCCAGTCATGAACAATTAGATCTATTAGCTAGTTTGGATATTCCAGTATGCATTCAGCCGGTTTTTTCAGTGGAATTACCCTGGGCTCGCCTACGCCTGGGTCCGGCCCGTATGGAGACGGCCTACGCCTGGAGCTTGATGCGAAGTAAGGGGATACGCCTGCTTGCTGGATCTGACGCCCCAGTGGACCAGGTTGACCCTCTTTATGCAGCAGGTGCAGCGCATGCGCAAAAAGGCAACCAACACCTGGACAAAGAGGTAGTATTACAACTTTTTGCCCGGGATAACTGGAATTACTATGGCTGGAAGCCTGGTGCAGTGCCCAACCCAGGATAATTGGGTTCCTTCATTCCCAGCCAAAGCAGCTGGCAAGATGATGTGGAATTAGCCATACCGAGACACAACAATATTCTTACGAATGGCAGGTGCAATAAATGTTAAAAAAGGTTTTGGGGGCCCTGGTCACATACAAATGGGGTGTATTGGTGGCTTTGATAATGCTGGGGATTGGAGTCTTCACGATTCTACTGTTCTCCAAACTCCGTTTTGTCCCATTGGGAACATAGATTGCTCATTCACCACTCATCCGGGACGTTCCGGTTTGCAATAGCTGGCTCATAAGCGATGAATGATCATTTGGCACTACCGGGTAGAAGGCAGCTTGACTATCGATAAAATGCCACCATTCATAGAAAATGCTGCGGAAACCGTGCCGGGTCATTACATCCTTCAGGAAAACGGCATTATGGGCTGCTTCCTGACTAACATCGCTATAATCACGATCAGCTCTGGAAGTGAACTCGTCAAATCCACTGGGCATAAGGACCTCCTTCCCATTCCCATCTACAATGGTAAGATCCAGCGCTACCCCTCGAGAATGATAGGAAAAACTCTGATAGGGATTGATCACGAAACGGGGATCAGGCATTTTCTCCCATAGTTTAAATTGGGCTTGGGATGGCCGGTAGGCATCCCATATTTTTAAATGATAGCCCTGTCCTTCCATTTCTTCTTCGGCTTCTTTCAGCTTTTGTGCTGTTCCCCGCCGCAGCATAGCCAAATTATCATTATAAATGGGCTGCCCTGTAAAATTATCTTTTCCTGCATAACGAAGGTCAATAATCAGGCCAGGCACAAATTGATCAAGAGTCACCATGTCCAGATTGCTTGCCGGTTGGCCGCCGGGGCGGGACACCTGCTCGTGACCAGATCGAATTACCACGGCCTCAAAAACTACCGCCCCCAGTATCAGAAAGAGAACCAAAGAAATCCTGTACCTGATGGTGCGATTTATATCCACATCCTTCACCCCCTTATATCCCCTTTTTTCTACTTTGCACCGGATCAGGATATAATAACCCTGCAAAACTGTGATAGAATTGTTGATCTGCAGTTGATTTTCTCCAAAAAAAAATCCGGGGCCAGGGCCCCGGTTCTTCCGTCCTATTATGCTTTTACCTGTTTGATTTCCTCAATCAGACCAGGCAGAACCTGGTACAGGTCTCCAACGATACCGTAATCGGCGGCGGCAAAGATGGGAGCATTCTCATCTTTATTAACGATACAGATAATTCGTGTGTCGCGTATGCCAGTCAAGTGCTGGATCTGACCCGATACGCCCAGACCTATATACAGGTCTGCCTTAATGGTTTTTCCTGATAGTCCGATGCAGGTGTCTTCAGGCATCCAATGCATTTCTTCCGAAATTGGACGCGTACACCCAACCTCTCCCCCTATTAGCCCGGCTAGTTCACGGGCTTTCTCTAAGTCTTCCGGTTTCTCCATTCCCCGGCCCACACAGACTACCACCCGAGCCTTAGTAATATCTCGGGTCTGGTGTTCCCGAGCCTTTTTCTCCAGCACCGTGACTGGTGAAAAAGGCGAAACATTCAGTTGGGTAATCCGGCCATCCCTCCCCGTCAGGCATGGGGCCGGTTCAAAAGTGCGCGGGGGAATGGTGGCCATCTGCGGGCGTCCTAGACAGCACACCTTTTGAACCCCGGTTCCTCCATATACAAGACGCTCGATGACCAGGCTCTTCCTGCCTGCATCCCAGCAAAGGGTCTGGCACTCACTGCCCAATCCCGCATCCAATCGGCTGGCGATACGGGCAGCCAGTTCCTTTCCCTTGAGCGTGGAAGCGATTAGGAAAACCTCAGGTTGATCAATCTGCGCCCTTTCTACAATTGCAGGAATATAAGCCTCCAAGGCCTGCCCAGCAGTTAGCGGGGGCAGTAATATTACCTCGTCGACTCCATGGGCAATTAGATCATCGGCTGTTTCCGGCTGCCACGAGATGGCGGCCAGATCTGTTCCTATTTCTCCAGCCAGTTGAAGCCCTATCGTTAATAATTCAATGCTTTGTTCCAAATTTTCTGCCAGTATCCAAACTCCAGCCATCTTCTTCCCCTCCTAAATAGCTCCTTCTTTTAATAGAGCTTCTACCAGGGCTTTGATCCCCGCCTGGTCGCCGCTGAACTTGCGACCACTGCGTTCCAAACTGGCAGCCCGGGTTTCGATGGTTTCCAGGCGGGCCGAAACAGCGTTAAGCTCGGAACCAGCTATCTCAATTACCGGCTTTTTCGATGCACCAAGGGTGTCTTTCAAGCCGGGAATCCTCGGAATATTGATATCAGGTGATACGGTAATTAAGACCGGCATAGGTGCTTGCACCACTTCCAGCCCATCGTCCACTTTGCGTTCCACCAGCACCTGATTATCCTGCACCTGGATCTTGCTGGCGTAACAGATGCAAGGAATATCCAGTTTTTCAGCCAGGCGTGGTCCCACCTGCTGTGCGTAGAGATCACTGGATCCTTCCCCGCAGAGAATGATGTCAAAAGGAATTCTGTCGTGTATGGCCTCCGCCATCAAAGACGCTGTTTGACTGGGTTCCAGATCGGAAAAAGAGGTATCATTTACAAAGTAGGCTTTTTCGGGCCCGCGTGACAGTGCATCTTTGAGCCCTTTGGTGTCTTCCGGCTTGCCTACTGTAATGACTGCCACACTGCCACCGAACTTCTCCTGGAGCAGTACGCCTTCTTCAATGGCATTTTTATCGTAATCACTGATCTTGTAATCCACAAAATTCATGTCCAGTTTGAGGGAAGGGCCGGTCTTGATATAGGCTTCATCAATGACCCATTTGAAGCAGCTTAAGATATTAGGCACACAACATCCCCCTCAATGATTGTTTGATCTGCCCGGTCTTGACCTGCAAAATACTTGGGCTAGCGCAGTACGTTGCCGGCGATAACCATACGCTGAGCTTCTGATGTTCCCTCATAGATCTCGGTTATCTTGGCATCCCGCAGTAAACGCTCGACTTTAAATCCCTTACAGTAGCCGTAGCCTCCGTGAATCTGGACTGCTTTGGAAGCGTGTCTGTTGCACATCTCGGCACACCATAATTTGGCCATAGCAGCTTCTTTGGCGAACGGCAGACCCTGGTCTTTCAGCCATGCAGCATACATGTACATAAAGCGACCTGCCTGCACCTCGGTTGCCATATCAGCAATCATCCATTGGATGGCCTGGTTCTTGCTGATGGGTTTGCCGAATTGAACTCTCTGTTTGGCATAGCTGATGGATTCATCCAAGGCAGCCTGAGCAATACCCACTGCTTGAGCAGCGATGCCGATGCGGCCGTGGTCAAAACTCCCCATGGCAATCTTCAGTCCTATCCCTTCCTGCCCGAGGAGGTTTTCCTTGGGAATCCGGCAGTCCTTGAGAATGATTTCGGATGTTTGCGAGGCGCGAATGCCCATCTTCTTAAAATGCTCGCCAACTCTTAAACCCGGAGTGCCCTTGGGAATGATAAAAGCACTCAAGCCTTTCGAAGCGCCTGCCGCTTTATCAGTCAAAGCAAACACCACATAGGTGTCAGCATTCGGTCCATTGGAGGTGAAGGTCTTGGTGCCGTTGAGGATATAGGCGTCACCATCTTTATCGGCTGTCGTTGTAGCTGCCCCCACATCGGTGCCTGCCCCCGGTTCGGTAAAAGCAAAAGCACCCAGGGCTCCACCGTTACACAGGGGCGCCCCATATTTCTTTTTTTGCTCTTCATTGCCATAATAGAAAATGGGTCCAGCAGCCAGGCCAGTATGCACTGACATAGTAAATCCGGTAGCCGCACAAGACTTGGATAGTTCTTCCACAGCGATTGCATAGGTCACATAATCGGTCCCTGCACCACCATATTCACTGGGATATGGCATTCCCATCCAACCCATGGCGCTTAGTCGTTTAATCACTTCTTCCGGATAACGACTGTTCTCATCGATTTCAGCAGCAATAGGATCCACATAGGTCTTGGCAAACTCCCGCATGTTTTGGCGGACCAGTTCTTGCTCTTCCGTCAACTTGAAATCCATTGACATTTCCCCTCCTTTTACCGCTTTCTTAATTAACACGATGACCGGGTTCTCTTAATTAAATTCTAACGGGTTAAAAATTACTCTGTCAACCATTAATTTGTGTACCAATCATTTTCCTGTCCCCCCCACCAATCCAAGGGTTTCATGATTAATACTATGCAAAAAGCAGGCCAACAGGAATAAAAACATCGGTTCGCTGACGAGGAAACATTTTCTATGTGCCGGTTAATGAAAGTAATAAATATAGACGTGTATGGTATAGATGGCATATGTTAGGCACTTGTATGGCATGTATTTACAGAATCAAATTCGTTAAGAGCTAATTCCCAAAATTTAATTTTAACAAGAGAGTGCGCAAGGATTCACCTTCCGGATGAGCCAGGTTAGCCAGGGCCTCCTGATTGGCATCATGGATGACCTGAGTTAAGGGTGCTTCCAAAGCGCGGCCGGAATCGGTAAGGGTGACACGAATAGCCCGACGGTCTTTGGTGTCCACTTGTTTTTGAATAAAGCCTTTTGATTCGACTCGGTCCAAAATACCGGTCATGGTTGATCCGTCAAGATAGAGCATATCAGCCAGCTGTTTGGCGGTCTTTCCATCCCCATCCCAAAGGCATTTGAGCACTGCGTATTGACCGGGGGTTACGCCAAAAGGAGCCAGCCGGGCTTTAAACATCTGTTGAACTGACTGCTGGGTTTTTGTCAGGACAAAATTAATGCACTGATCCAGTTCCATGGTTTGCGCCCCTTCCTGCCCTCCCCCCTGAGAGAGCTTATCACGATTTATATTGTATCAGTTCGTCCGATAGGGAGCAAATGGAGGGGGCCAAGGATCAACCACCTCCCCCAAGAGATTTCTGCAACTATCTGGAATTCTCAATAATTTTCTATACATAGATAAGGAATTGGATGAGTATTGACATTGGCGATAGGAGAATTTCGTTTTAAAATAGTATTAGTTATTTGTCCGAACGTTCTGAATAGTAGATCTTTCTCAATTCTATAGGCATCATCTCCAATCAGAGATAATTGCATTTAGGAGGTTGAGGAACTTGATTCCCACTCGTTGCAGCATATGTGAAGTATACGGATATTGCACCACTACCGATAACGAATGCCAGGCCTACCATGAGGGGTTCGCCTGGAAAGATCAAGAAGCTTCGAACCAATGCACCGAATGTGGCAATTCCAGCTATTGTACAACTTCGGACCAAGAGTGCGAGGGTTATCATGGTGCACTTTGTGGCGAAAGTGATCGGGTTATTGCAGAAGGCACCAGAAATATGCCAGCGAATCAGGGTTTGGTAAACTGGATTTCCGGTCCTATTGTCAGCATCGAGAAGGGTGATTGTATGGTCCTGGTTACCATTCAACTTGGGAACCAACTTATGACATCCATGCTTTCGCAGGAAAAATTCGAAGAACTGGGCCATGAAAAGGGCGATATGATTACATTGGCCGTCAAAGCTTATAACGCTAAAATTTTAAGGTAAAGAACAAATAATCATTTTGTTCAATTGTCTCTGTATTCCTTATTAGACCTAGAATGAGAGAACGTTAAGGACAACGAAAAGAGGACATTGGTTCAAGCCAATGTCCTCTTTGTTATTAGGCAGAACCTGGGGATGGCCTCAGGTCTACTCAATCACGGCCGTCCTATTTCCTTCCGGTCTTAGGCTTTCGGTTTGAATTCCGTTCCTTATTCCTGCGCTCTTTGTCTTTGGCCCTGACTTTCACCTTCTTCTCCAGGATCAGCTCGGGCTTGGCTTTAACCCAGACCTGATTGGTGCCTAGCATCCAGACGTGCTGGCCAAACTCAACGATCAACACCAGTAAACCAGTTAAAAGCGCTCCGGTGAATGTAATATTTGACCCCTTGAACACCCAGTGGGAAATATAGACAAGAGTTGTGGCTGCAACGAAGTCGATTCCAGATGTAAAATACAAATTTTTCTTATCCAGGTACAAGACCTCAATTACAATAGCTGCCACGGCCATCAGAAGTCCCAAACTCAGGGTATAATACGCAATTGGAATCTGAACCTGGTTCTTGAACAAAATCTGGGCTAGAAAAAACATGGAGGGAACAAGTATCACTTTTAACCATACCTTCAGCTGTGGCTTCATCTCACCTCTCCTTTCCCTTTGCCTTTTGTTATTGTAACCTGAAATACCGGAAGGGGGAACCTGGCAAAATCGTCCTGTTTGCTCGACCCGAGCCTAAAATAAATTGAAGCCTCGGCGGGAGCTACGCCCCTTTTTCACAAAAAATCAAAGAGGAGCGGATGGTACCCATACCAACCCGCTCCCACAGAAGGAAAAGAAAAGTTACTTCAACATCTGATACAATTTATACCCTCCGCTAATGTTTTTCACTTTAAATCCCTCTTGACACAGAATACGATTGGCGATGTAACTGCGCAGACCAACCTGACAATAGGCCAGGATTTCCCGGTCATTTGGAATTTCTGCCAAACGAGATCGAATCTCGTCAACAGGTATATTATACGCACCCTCAACTGCTCCAGATTCAACCTCCTTGGGAGTACGCACATCGATCAAAAAGGCTCCAGCAGCAATGCGTTCTGGCACTTCATCCCAATAGACCACCTCTATATCGTGTTGAATTATATTGGCAGCCACATAAGCCGTCATGTTTACCGGATCTTTGGCCGAAGAGAACGGCGGAGCATAGGCTAACTCCAGCTCCTGTAGATCAAAGACCGTCATTCCGGCCCGAATGGCAGTAGCCAGCACATCAATCCTCTTATCGACTCCTTCATAACCGACAATCTGAGCACCCAGAACCTTGCCTTCCTCTGGCGTGAAAAGAAGCTTGATTGACATCTGCGAACCTCCCGGGTAATAGGTGGCATGCGGTGCAGGATGAGTATGACAGGCCAAATATGGCATCCCTAATTTACGTAGCTGCTTTTCATTGGTGCCTGTCACTGCTACGGCCATGTCCATGAGCTTGATTATGGCGGTCCCCTGGGTACCAAGATATCTGATAGGACGACCCGCAATACTGTCGGCTACCAGCCTCCCCTGTTTATTGGCTGGTCCAGCCAAAGGAATCAAAGCATCCATCCCGGTTACAAAGTCTTTAACCTGTATGGCATCGCCGACTGCGTAAATATACGGATCAGAAGTACGCAGGGTTTCATCCACTAGAATTCCTCCGGTAGTCCCAATGGCCAACCCCGCTTCTCTTGCCAGCCATGCTTCGGGTTTTACTCCGATGCCCAGCACCACCATGTCGGCCGGCAGTACCCTACCGCTTCTCAATACCACACTCTCCACCTGAGAAGATCCTTCCAGATGGACAGCACTATCATCAAATAGTAGTTCTATCCCTTGATCGCGAAGGTAGTGATGGACTATGCCCGCCATCTCAGGATCTAGCGCCCCCATCACCTGTGATGCCGCATCAACCACAGTGATCTTTACACCGGATTGATGAAGAACTTCGGCCATCTCCAAACCTATAAAGCCTCCACCTATAATCACAGCCGTGGCAGGTTTTTGGGTCTCAACATACTGCCTGATCAAATCACTGTCCGGAACATTTCGCACTGTAAAAACGTTAAGTAAATCAATACCACTGATTTCAGGAATAATCGGGTTTGCTCCCGGAGAAAGCACCAGGTAGTCATAACTCTCCCGGTAAGTCTCGGTTTTTAATACATCATGGATTTCCACTTCTTTTTCTAACGGCAAGATGCGAATTACTTCACTATGAGTCCGAACATCGATGTTAAACCGCCTATTCATAGCCTGAGGTGTCTGCACTAAAAGGCTTTTTCTATTGCGAATGACTCCCCCTACATAATAAGGCAATCCACAGTTGGCAAAAGATATAAATTCACCTCGTTCGAACATTATGATTTCCGCGTTTTCATCAAGCCTCCGCAGTCGAGCAGCCGCACTAGCCCCCCCGGCAACGCCTCCCACAATTAGAACTCTTTTCTCCATCATGTTTACCTCCCCCTCATATATCAGTGTTCGTTCTTATGTTTTATCAACTCCAAAATATTGCCCGCTGCCGTTCCTTGTATACTGGAGTATTCGATGTAATCCATCCCCATTCACGTTTCATTCATTTCTATAAGGTTTGAATTGTTACAATCTATATTCGCTTCCTAATATATAAAACTAGGGCGAGAGCTGCCACTACGTCATTGCCATATCTAGCCACTCCCGCCCTGACAAGGGGGGCTGTTTACTTAAATTCGAAGCCTAAAATGTTGTTTACATCAACACGTCTGATCGCAACCAGCTCTAATTCACTAGGTGGATCCATTACCTGTACTTCTGTCTCATCGATCTCCCAACCGGTATTGGCTTTGACCTCTTCCAGCGTAGTATATGGGAAAATCGCATCGAGCTTCAGGTACTTTTCCCCCTTCGGTTTTCTAAAGATACAGAGAGGTGTGATGACTGTAAACGGCTTATCAAGGGCCGGCTTGGTGGTGGCGAAATCCACATGTCCGACAAAGGTCTTGGCATCGTGGACCGTTTTCCAGATGATGGTCCGTGGAGTCACCGGTGTTAACGTAGCACTACCTGCTCCACCGGGTCCCCTCAGTTTCGGGTGCTCATAATCCCCACCCAGATAGGACATGGCGATTCTACCTTCTTTGTCCATCTGCAGGCAGGACAGGAAAGCAATATCTCCTTTCCCAGAACAAAACAGATCAAATATTTCATCCAACCCGAAAGTAGCAACCGATCCAGCATAGGTGTTGAAAGTCAGGGTCGAGGCTACAGTAGGAGGTGATGCCCAATCATGATCAACTCCATCACTAAGTGTCACATAGGTGAACTCTTTCCCCAGGGCTTTGGCGGCTTTCATCGCTACCATAGGGGTAGACGAAGCCAGGCCATGGAATACGATGTCGCCGTCTCTGATCTCGCGTATGATGGCTGCTGCCATCATTTCCGGTTTGCCATAATCTTTGCCGTATTCCATCTTAAGCCCTCCCTTCCAGCATCATATCGGCGTATTGTTTGACTTCTCCAGCCTTAACCGCTTTCTGATAAGCTTTGTGTTTATCCCAATCAACCGCAACATACTCGGGGAAGCAGATTCCCGGTTTGGCTCCGCCCGGTAATTCAACCACAGCTTCTACTAGAAAATGGGGAATGGCTGTCAGTCTGGGTTCTTCCTGCATGCGGTACGTACCTACAATACGTTCAGTAGTAATAATGGTCTTCTTCGCTGCCCTGGCTATCAGGGCATCCTGGTAGCTGGGGCCAAGAATACGGGCATTCCCATAGATATCAGCTTCCTGAACATGGATGATGGCATAGTCAGGAACCAGCGCTTTCACACATACTACCTCTCCATCCCCAAAAGGATCTTTTACTATCTGGAAAAATTCGGGACGGATGTCTACCAGGTCACTTCCCCACATACCGCCTACCGGTAAAAATGGAACGCCATATGCTCCCGCACGGAGAGCAGCAATCATAGCAGTTCAGGAGCCTTCAATGGCCCGTGCCTTCCCTTCTCCTTCCATGGCTTTGCGCATTCCGGGGGCTAGTCCGGCTTCGTTTTCCAGTCCGAAGAAACCGAAATAGGCTGTGTCAGCCTGACCGGAAGCCAGCAAGATGTCGGCCCCGATTCCCGGTGCGGCACCGCAGACTTTCAGGTCTTTAACCGCTTTCCTGGTTAATTCCAGGGAAAACAAGGTAGGGTTGCGATGCATAGCATTGCCACCCACTCCCAGCAGCATGCCATCTTTGATCAGGTCGGCTGCTTTTGACAAAGGCATCAATTTGTCTCGCATGGTAAAACCTCCTTGTGATAATATTTTGAAACGGTTTACTTACCTCTTTAAGCTTTTTGTGGTCTCTTCTGGGTCATAAAGATGGCACCTGCCACAATCAAGGCTACAAAACAGAACATAAAGGCCGATCTGAAACCTGATGCCGCAATAATTTTATTGGTAACCGGTGCCTTGGCGATAATCACTGAGGTAATCTGCTGGAATACGCCACCACCTACGAACACGAAAGTATTCAAGAATCCAACTGCGGTTCCGGTTATAGCCGGCTCAATGTTTTCTTTTAAGTTGGCATACATGACCACAAAGAAACCGTTGAAGAACCCATAGAGTAACATGAGTATAGAGATCATGCCTCTCGGTATGGAATCAACCATGAACACCATGGGAATCCAGAGGATAATGGTCACCAGGATGCCTACCTGCAGGACCCTAATTCTCGACTTAAATATCTTGTCGGCAAATAAACCTGACAAAGGACAGCCGAAAATCATCCCTACGGGGATTAATGTAATAGCTGCAGCTGCCTGCGCCTTGGTCATGCCGTAGGCATTGATAAGCCAGGGGCTGGCCCATAAACCCTGGAAGGCCATGATGGTGCCATACCAAACGAAGAACATGATAATAATGGTCCAGGCATTCCAACTTTTGGTTGTCATGGCGATAGCCTGCCCGGTTGAGAACGAAGTGGATGCTTTGGCTTCAGGCCGTCCTTCCATCTGTGCAGGTGTGGCGCCGCCAATATCGGTAGGTTTATTCTTGATAAGAACATAAGCCAAGATGGCAATGCCGATGGAAACAAAACCCACCAAGTTCATGGAAGCTTTCCAACCAATGGCTGCCATCAGGGCAACCAGGGGTGCAGCGGCGGCCAAGGCACCAATGTTGCCTATGGCCAGAAGGGCTCCTGAATAGGTGGCAAACTCGTTGGATTTAAACCAGTCAGCCAAAAAGCGCATGGCCGGGACATAGACAAAACCAACACCAAAGCCGACCAGGAAACGACCTGCCAGGGCCATGTTAAAGCTATTGGCAGAGGCAAAGACAAAGGCGCCAATACCAGCCAAGGCCATAAATATTGTCATAGTCAGGCGGGCACCGAGACGATCAGCCAGGATGCCTGCTGGCAGCTGACCAAGGGCATAGGCCCAGAAGTACATAGAGCCGAATAGCCCCAGTGAAGTTGCTCCAATGTTAAAAGCCTTGGTCAATTCGGGAGCCATAACTGATGGTGATACGCGATGGAAGTAGACAAAGAAATATGCCAGGGCAATGGCAAACAAAGCTACATACCGATAGGACATCGTTTTCTTGACTGCTTCCGGGGAAAGACCTTGCATGTTATTCAACATGTTCATTGGTTCATACTCTCCCTTCAAAATGGGTTGCCTGGCAAGGGAGGCGGGCGGTAGGGGGTCTATACCCCCACCTTTCACCCCAACCATAGAGATTCTTCTAGATGGTTGTCCAATGCGTATGAGGTGTAATGGTCTTGTAGACCCGCCCCTTACTCCAACACCGATTATTTCTTCCTCAGGGACCCGGTTTCATCTACGGCCCGAAGGTTATCCAACTCTTTCTGGGTCGGCTCGGGAACCATTTTCACATTCGGTGATACCTTCAATTCCCACCCTGTGTTGGCGATGATTTCCTCAACCGAGGAGAAACTGAAATAGGCATCTAGAATAAACTCTTTGGTGACCGGGTCAGGCCGTAAGATTCCTAGATTGGTAATGATAGCCGAGGGTCCACCGCCCGGAAAACCATATTTCTCGCGGGAGTTGCCGCCGTCTATATAGCCGGGAGAGGAGATATAATCAACCTTATCGGCAAATCTTTTCTTCTCATGAGCGGCCATAATGAGATATTTTTTCGCTCCTACAGCAATCTCATTGGCTCCCCCACTGCCGTTCAAGCGGACTTTCGGCAAAGTGTATTTCCCCACTACCCAGGGCTGGGTGCCTTCCGTCCAAATGCCGGTGGTATTAACATTGCCGAATTTATCGATCTGAGCGGCGCCAATGACCGCATTGTCAACTCTTCCGGAAGCGACCAGCATGCCCAGAGCATCGATTGCATTGGTAAAGCTGGTGGCATTGGCGGAAATGCGATTGTCCTCGATTCCCCAGGGCAGACCTCCAACCGGCGTTGATCCATAAACTCCGCCTTCGGTAAACGCTATCATATTGGGCGCATGGTTTCTCTGAGCGAAAAATCCCGCAAGCATGGAAAGGCCCACACCGAATATAGCCAGTTCTCCATCCTTAAACTCTTTTCCTGTTGCAATAGCCATGGCCTCATTTTTTGAATATTCCATTTCCCTTACCTCCTTCCCATCAGTTCCTTGATTTCCGCGTCGGTCTTAATCCATTTTCTGTAAGGATCCATCAAGAAAGCAGTGGCTGTGTCGGTTAAAGCCTTTATCTTGTCCACTCCGATCACCGCCGCAAACTCTTCCGGAGTATGATAGCTCTTCACGTATTTTTCGATATATTCCTGGGTGCCTTCTTCCGTCTTCAACATTTTGTTCATCATGAACATATGCTCTTCATCACTGTCATACATACCCACGGAACAAGCTGGCCAGACTCCCATGGGCCAGTACACCACCGCATCAACTAACAGATCAGGGATCCTGACTAAATTGGGGAACTGCCTCATACAATCGGTATCAACTATACAATCGGCTTGAAGTACTACCTTTTTGGAGGCCCGTGCCAGTTCAAAACGGTTCCATTCTGTGCCCAGCATAATGGCATTGCCATAGATGTCAGCCATGGTTACATGAATACAAGCCCCATCCGGCTGTACTGTCTTGAGAGCTCCCATGATTTTTCCTGTAAAAGGATCTTTGATTTCAGGAATCTTTTTCGTATTAGGGTATTGGTCGGGCTCATCCGCACAACACCACTGATGGTCGCCGCCGGTATTGGCGAAAGTCGGAATAAACGGCCATCCAAGAGCCGCACCCATTAATCGCAACGGCATAGTGCCATTGGAGTAATCTTCCAGAATAGTCTTGCCACTTTCTACAGCTCTTTTTAATCCATTGGCAAAACCATAAACTTCCAGTCCTGAAAATCCTACTTCCATGCGCTTCATCAAACCGGCTCCAGCCAGCAAATTTGTGCCCTGACTGTTGCAGTTGGCAATACTATTGATGTCTTTGACTCCCTGACGCACCATTTCCCGGAAGAATGCGACACAATCAGAACCCACTGGCAGACCACCGCCATTACCAAAAGTCATCCCGTCGAAGGTGTACTCTTTCACAGCCTCTTCCATTGAAATCAGCTTGTTTTTCATTGGTTTCCCTCCTTGTAATCGATCTTGATCAACTGCATCCTACCACTAAATCCCTGCTTTCTTATCATTTCCGGGCGTGGTAGAATATGAGTGGTTTTTATTTTTCTGGACTGTCTGTGCTCCTTCTAAACACAGCCAGTCTTTTTTTCACCTCCTCTTTTATGAAACTTTTCCCTTACGCTATAATTCAAATGCAGCCTCCTACATGTTGGCTCAAATTAAACCCTTGGATCGTAATAACGGCATGGGGCTGGTAAGCAAGCGCTTCATTCCTAATTGTGCTGGTTGAATTCCAAAAGCCACTCCCATGAGCTGGGTAAAATAAATAATGGGCATTTTGTGATCATTTTTCTGGGTTATTCCTATGGCATCTTGACGGGTATCCAGGTTGGCCTGGCACATCGGACATGCTACCACAATAGCTTCCGCTCCAGCCTGATGGGCTGAGTGCAGAATCTGCCCCCCAAGATCCATGACGATGCTGGTTTGGGAAGCCGCATACCCTCCGCCACAGCATTCGGCCTTGTGTCCCCAGGCAACTGTTTCAGCGCCTAGAGCCTTCATAATTTCGTCAAGGGAAACCGGCTGATCAGCATCGTCAAAGCCGGTGATCTGTCTGGGTCTGGTTAATAGGCAACCGTAGTAAGCCGCCACCTTCAATCCTTTGAGAGATCTGGTTACTTTTTGCTTGATCTCATCCAGACCGATTTGCTCTATGAGGAATTGGAGAAGGCTGCTTACCTCTGGTTCAACCGGTGCTGGACTCTCGATGATGCTTTCCACTTGTGCGGCAATGGTTGGGTTGTTTCTCATTTCATAAGAAGCAGTCTTCAAGCGGCTGAAACATCCAGCACAAGGAGTGGTAATCTGGTTCAGGTTCATACCTCTGACTTGGCCAAGATTTCGAGCGGACAGACTCACCGCCAATAGGTGATTCATACTGTGCGCAGCTGTGGCCCCACAGCAGTTCCAATCTTCAACTTCCTGCAGGGTGATGCCCAGATGTTTACATACCAGCCGAGCTGATATATCGTATTCCTTGGCCATGCCATGCAGGGAACACCCCGGGAAGTACGCAACATTCATTATGCTTCCTCCCCCCGCAATGGAATAGATTTAAAAATACGCCGCACCTGGTTGATATTTCTCGTCTTTGATGGGAAAGGATTCAGCTTGCCCTTGAAAAACATCCTTCTTCCCAGGTCAGCATCTTTGGTATACATTCTGGTTCTTAGATTAAATTTGATCACCAGGTTAGTTTCGGCCACCCTGCCTATCCTCTCCACAGACTCCAGCATAAGCTCGTGGAAAAGTTGCACAGTTTCACGGGTAGGTTTAATTCCTTTCTTATAGGATTTTTCCCGCATATAATCCATCACCCGGGCCACATTGATCCCTGAAGGACAGCGGTCGAAACATAACTGACAGGCCACACAGGTCCACAGCGCATCCATATGCAAGAGCCGATCTTCCTGCCCTAATTTAATCAACTGCACTATTTTTCGAGGAGTGAAGTCAAAGATGTGTCCGTTAGAACACCCACCTGAGCATTTACCGCATTCCAGGCACATCTCGATATCGACTCCGCATTCCTCTTTTATTTCACTGGCCAGGGCATTATCGATCTCATCCAACCTAATGGCTTTATAAAGATTTTCTACAGGGTACTGGGTTCCTTCGGACATGAGACCTTCCTCCTCATACATCCTGATTAAACAGGGCTAATACCTCGGCTGCAGCAGCAGCACCCTGCTGAATAGCTCCCTGAATCTCCACTCCAAAGGTACAGGCTCCGGCCACGAAGATCCTCTCCCCTGCCTTAGCTGCGCGACCGTATTGGGGCTCCAAAAATCCGTAGCCATCACCAGCTAATCCAAAAATCCTGCCCATTTCCCGGGTTCCGGGGCTAGGCTCGATAGCAGAAGCCAACACAATCATATCCGCTCTGACTTCTATCGGCACCCCCATCAAGGTATCTTCGCTCCGAATTACAAGCCGATCACCCTCAGGAAGCACCTTCGCCGGACGTCCCCGGACATAACGCACGTGCTTTTGTTCGATCACTGAGCGAACGAATTCTTCATATTCTTTTCCGCTAGCCCGGTAATCCATGTAAAAAACATAGCATTTGGTATCAGGAAGGAGGTCTTTGGCCAAACCGGCTTGTTTGGCGGTATACATACAGCAAATTTTGGAGCAGTAAGGATGCCCCTTTGAGCGGTCCCGGGAGCCTACACATTTGAAGAAAGCAATGGTTTTGGGTATTTCCTGCTGATTCTGGCCTTCCGCCCACGCATTCAGCTTGGCTTCAAACTCCAGAGAATTCAGAACATTGGTATAAGTTCCGTAACCGTATTCACCGTAAGCAGATGCATCAAAGAGGCTGAAACCGGTGGCGATAATGACTGCATCCACTTCTACTTCCTTATCGACATTTTTATCCCTCTTCAGTCTTACCAGGAAACCACTATCCTGTTTGATACTTGATGTCACCACGGTACTATATTCCACTTTAACCATCGGACAATTGCCCAACTCTGCCATCTTGGTAAAAAGGAGTTGGGAAGGATTTTCCCAACGGGGAAAGCTGCTGTGGAGCTGGCGCAAAGTCCCGCCCAATGTCGATTCCTTTTCCACCAGAATCACATTGTGCCCGGCCTGCCCGATCTGTTTGGCTGCTTCCAGGCCGGCGATTCCTCCCCCTATTACCAGGGCTGTTTTGGCTCCATTATTATTCATGGCCTAATCTCCTTTCCCCAATCCCAGGATATTGAGTACGCCATCCATTGAAACGGTGTTGGCGTTAAAACCCAGCTTTTCTACCGGTACTCCTAATGCCAGGCCGATCAGCTGACTTAAATCGATTACCGGTATATTATAAGGACCGAATCCCCGGGCGGCCAGGTTAGGCTGCTCTCGATCCAAACCCACGTTGCAACCAGGACATACCGTGGTGATTAGTTGGACTCCTTCTTCTTTGGCACTGTCCAGTTTCCTTGCCAAATGCGGTTGAACAATACTCTCTTTATGGGTAAAACCACGGCCAACTGCGTAGCCGCAGCACATCCTTCTTTCTTTATAGAAAACCGGCGTTCCGCCCAGGGCTTCGATGATTTTCTCGTGGAAAGTAGGCAAATCCCCCTCATCCAGGATCCCATATTGCTGGGCCAGATAGTGGCATCCATAGTGGGCTGCCACCTGTAACCCATTTAACGGCTTCACAACCTGGGCCTTAATCTTATCAATGAGGAGGTAATACAATTCCTGTACATGATAAATCCCGGTTTTTCCCTGGTAGTTGTACCCCCACTGCCCAATGAGCTGGTTGGCCTGGTCTTTTAAGGCCGGAACATGGTTTAACAGGTGACTGAGCTCACGGTTGTAACCAAAACATCCGTTGCAAAAAACATAGGTATCCAAACCGTATTTCTGCTCAACCAGAGCCAGGTTACGGGCAGTTATGGCCAGGGGCGCCTCCGGAGTATAGCCCGAACAGGTTAAAATATAACCCGAACAGCAGGTCTGGTCCGGATCCATGATTACCTCGACCCCCAACCGGGTCAGTACTTCCTTCACCGCGCTTTCAGTCCCCGGATATTCCATACTTCCAGTGCAGCTACGAAATAGGAAAATCTGCTCCGGTATCTTCGTTATTCTCTGTTCCGGTGTGACCACGCGCACCTCATTCATCAACGATTCTCCCTTCCAGGAAGCTCAAACGTAAGGGCTTCTCCTCTTCTGTCTCCAGATTTTCCATCCACTGTTCAGCACCGGTTTGTTTAAATATCTCGTGGTACTCTTTTTTTGCTTTCTCCGATACTTCCGGCCAGGAGGTGGCACCGATGCCAGAACGCAAGCGCATAATCTTTTCCATCCCCTTCCGTCCGGGAACAAAGGTTAATCCTTCCTCAAAAGCCCGAAAGGCAAATTTGTTAATGGAAAGCACATATTTTAACCCGTAACCCTTCTCCAGAGCCAAGTAACGCAGCTGCATCATCAACATCGGGTAGTTGATATCCACGGGACAGACCCGGTAGCAGTTGGCACACCACATACAGCGCCAAATTTCTTCACTATCCAATAACCGGGCTGAGCTTCCCGCCAGGATATCATTAATGATAGCCCGGGGATTATAGGAAGGAGTCAAGGCAGCCACAGGGCAATTGCCGGTGCATTTTCCGCACTGCAGGCACTGCTCCAGGTTGTCCACCAGGCCGTAGCGGTCTACCTTCTTATAGAGTTGATCGTCCCATTCCTGGTCATGTTCTCTGGACAACTTGCACATCTCCTTAAAGCGTTTTTCCTGTTCATTCTATATAGCATTATATATAGCAATTTTCATGCCAACCTATACAAAAATATAAAGGTTGATTATATCCGACTTCTTACGCTAGCCCCTGAGAAAAAAAGTGTCAGCTTCCTGCCACTATGTACAGAAAACTGACACCAAATCATCTACTCGCTTTAGACAAGGACCTCATCAGGTATAGGTAATATCCTGTCGGGGTACAATGCCCAGAGCCTTCATTTTATAGTATAGAGTGCTGCGCGGAATTCCCAGCAATTGTGCAGCTTGAGCCTTATTATATTGACAGCTTTTTAGCGCCTCCAGAATGACCTCCCTCTCTGTGCTGCCCATCAGTTCATCCAGTTTCCGATCTCCCTGGCGAGCCTCGGGGCTCACCTGGGGCACCTCGAGCTGGGCGGTTCGATCCCTATCCAGCAATAAATCCATCACTCCGGCTTCAACCAGGGAATCACAGGTTATCTCGTTCCCTTCCATTAAGATGATGATGCTCTCCAGCAAATTGCGCAGCTGCCTTACATTTCCGGGCCAAGAGCAAGATCTTAGAAGATCCATGACCTCCGGCTGCATTCCTTGAACAGTCCGCCCGTATTCCTGCCCCAGCTTTTTGATAAATAGCTGCGTCAAACCAGGAATATCATCTTTTCTCTCCCGCAACGGAGGTATTTCCAATCCCACCACACTGAGACGGTAAAACAGATCTTTACGGAAGCGTTTTTCCTCGATCATCTGATTCATATTCCGGTTGGTAGCTGCGATAATACGCACGTCGCTTTGAATTGGTGACGTCCCTCCGACCCGGTAAAAGGTCTTCTCCTGCAAAACCCGGAGCAGCTTGGCCTGCATATCCAGAGGCAGCTCCCCCACTTCATCCAGGAAAAGAGTTCCGCCCCGGGCTAATTCGAATTTGCCAGGTTTTCCAGTCTTAGAAGCTCCGGTAAAGGAGCCGGCCTCATAACCAAACATTTCGCTTTCGAAAAGGGTTTCCGGAATCGCGCTGCAATTAATTTCGACAAAAGGTTTCTGGCTGCGTTTACTGTTATGGTAGAGGACATTGGCCATTAGTTCCTTTCCGGTACCACTTTCCCCCTGGATCAGTACGGTGGCATCGGTAGCTGCCACTCGCCGAGCCTGCTGCAATACGCGCAAAGTCTCAGGGTTTACAGTATAAAAAAGCCCGTCCTTACCGCTTTCCTGGGTTTCGATGATCCGTTCCAGGTTGCGCACCCGTACTTTAGCCTTTTCTAATTTATTAATAAGGTTGACAGTATGACTAACATCCATACTGGTGCAAACCGATCCAATTATATCTCCATTAGAGAATACAACCGGAACAGCATTTCGTATCACATAGCGGCCATCCTTTAATTCCATCATCCTATTGTAATAAGATTCCAGGGTTGAAATAACCTGCAACGGCAAATCACCAGGCATGAAATCCGCCAGATTCCGGCCCATAATATCAGCAGCCCTGATGCCGAAAAGTTTTTCCGCACCAAAATTCCAAAAATTTACAATTCCATCACAATCAATCACTTGAATGGCTTCGGAGATATTCTCCATGACGGAATACATATGTTCACCCAGCATTTCCAACTTGGAAGAAAATCCGTTGCATACATCCCGGGCAGTTAATAACCCGATCACTTTCCCCGCACCATTTATAACCGGTAAACGCCCGACTTTATTCCTGCGCATAACGTCTCGAGCGTTGACCAGATCTTCATCGGCTATGGTAGTGATTACTCGCTGACTGCAAACTTCTTTGATGGGCAGATTCTGAGGCATTCCCCGCGAAATAAATCTAACCAGCTGTTCCTTGGTAATCAAGCCTAAAAATTCTCCCTGCCTATCAACAACCACGCTTTCTTCCCAGCGGTTTTTAAGCATGGCATCCATGACTTTATCAACCAGAGTGTCTTGATCCACGACACCAAAATCCTGGGTCATGGCTTCTCCCACACGAAGATCAGTTATTCGTAAATCCGGCATTCAGCTCAACTCCCTTAAGCTCTCCAGGAACAGTGCAGTCTGAATTCTGCTTTTAGTATAATGACGGCATCCCTCTTTGTCCATTATGCACTATCTTCCAGACTTACAAAAACTGCGGGTATAAAGTACTCCATAGTATAATAGCGGCTTACCCTTGCTTTTTAAGAGTAAGGATAAGTCCGTTTTCCTAATCCTGGTATACTATTTGTACCGGATGAGCTTCAGGATATAATAAGCGGAACGGGGCTTGCGCTCTGGTCTTGAGGAACGTATAGGATGTGACAGAATGAATACCTGGCTGTTTGCTCCCCTGGTTGTAGTAATTTTGATATTACTGATATGGATGCACCTTGAACGAAGCATCCGGCCTCAGGCTTCCACGCGAGCCTATTGGTCTCTCAGTTCTCTTCCTCTAAGCAAGAAACTCGAAGGCTATTTCTATGCAGCTAAAACCCATCTTTATCTTAAGCCGGCTACCTGGTCCCGCTTTCAGAATGGCGATCCTTCCACGGAGTCAGCAGACAGCTATCACGGTAAAGTACTAACCGGGGAGGATGCGGTGAAACTGATCAGCTTGCAGCAACCTGTAGAAATTCGTGATTTGGACCACGTAATCCCTTATCCCCTGGCCCGGGACATCATCCTCAATGATCCTGGACAGAGTTTAGTGGTAATGCACTGCCCCTGCCGGGAGCAAAAACCAGATGGCTGCCAGCCCCGCGAGGTCTGCCTGGTAGTAGGTGAGCCTTTTGCCAGCTTTGTGGTAGATCACCAGCCCGGACGGGCTCGGCGGATTACATTGGAAGAAGCTCTGGATATTTTGAATGACGAGGAACAGCGGGGGCACGTTCACAGCGCCTGGTTTAAGGATGTCATGCACAACCGCTTCTATGCCATATGCAACTGCTGTCCCTGCTGCTGCCTGGGCATGAAATCCTTCTTCCGTGGTGTAGCGCGTCTGACCCATTCGGGTTATCAACCGCACTTGGATGAGGAATCCTGCAGTGCCTGCGGCTGCTGTAGTGATATCTGTCCCTTCTCCGCTCTAAGCCTAAAAGACAACCGCATATTCTTTGATCAGGAACATTGTATGGGCTGCGGTCTGTGCGTTTCTCATTGCCCTTTGGAAGCAATTCACCTGGAATTAGCGCCACACAAAGGGGTTCCCCTGAATATTACCCGCCTGGCCGACCGGGCAAGAATTTCATAGCATTTTCGCAGCTGCATATTGCAGATGTATTCTGGAGAATTCACCAATTCAAACAAGGTAATCATCGTTCGGAGCTGAACGACCATAAGGTGGTCGGACCATACAAAAAAGACCCGGATTACCCGGATCCTTAGATTTCCGGAATTATGTGAAACTAAACTGCCTGGGTTATCAGGTATAACCCTACTATCAAAATGATGCACCCGGTAATGTCATTGATTATCCGAATGTGTTTGTACTCCAGGCGGGAATGAAAAAAGTTTACCAAAGTGCAAAGCAAGAGCCACCAGCAGATTGCACCCAGAGCCACCCCATTCATAAGAATCAGGGCATCCATCCTGTGGTTGGCGGTAGAAAGCCCTAATCCGGCAAAAACCGCTGCAAAAGCCAGGAAGGTCATAGGATTAGAAAGCGTTAGGAAATAGCTGGTGATAAAGAGGCTCCAGGTTTTGGTGCTAACCGCATCGGAAGAATTTTGCCGCAGCGGAGCACTGAAGGTTCTAAGCCCCATAAACAAAAAAAACAAACCAGTAATAATCTCCAACCAGCTGTGTCTGTGCATAATCAGCGTAGATAATGAAGCCAATCCCCAGCCAGCTAAACCAGCATATGTAGCATCAGCGGCAGCAGCACCTAAGCCAGTCACCAGACCTGCCCGGAAACCATAATTCAATCCACGCTGGATACATAGCAATGCCATAGGGCCTACCGGGGCTGCGACGCCGAAACCCACAATCATTCCTTTATATATCAGATCAAGTTGCATATACTACTCTCTCCCTTTATTCTGAAAAACACTATACCACATTACCAGGGGTTTTTCGAAGTACAAATGCAATGATGAAGAAATTTCTACATATTATGATTCTCGACAACATCTCTTGTGCAAAAACCCGCCTCTCGTGTACTATATTTGGGGGAGGTCTTGATCTTGAAAGACAAAATTGCACTGTTTTATAATCCGGTAGCTGGCGGTGGGCGTTTTGAAAAACGCCTCGCTTCTATTGTCCAGCACTTTCAGAATCAAGGCTTTCAGTTGGAGCCCTGGCGAATCACCAGTAATGCAGACATCGCCGATGACCTGCGCTGTCTGGACCCTGATGAGTTGCATACCATAGCGGCCGCCGGAGGAGATGGAACCGTCCATGGACTGGTTAATGCCATGATGGATTGCGGGCTACAGGTGCCAATCGCAATTTTCCCCGAAGGAACTTCCAATGATGTTGCCCACTATCTGAGCATCCCCGCGAAAGCTCCCGATTACTGCAATATCGTGACCCATGGTCGTCTCATGGACCTGGACCTGGGCCGAGTTAATGGCAGGTATTTTGTCAATATCGCCTCGGGCGGACTATTGACGGAAACTGCCCATGAAGTAGAGTACTTTTGGAAAAATTTGTTGGGCCGGGGAGCCTATTTTCTAAAAGGCCTGGGAAAGATCCCTCTCATACAAAGTCTGGACCTAACCCTGACCGTTGATGGGCACCGGCATCAGCTGGAAGTCGTGCTTTTCGTGATACTGAATGGCGGTACAGCAGGGGGGTTTCAAGGAATTATACCGGAGGGTAAGATGAGTGACGGACAGTTGGATTTTGTGGCGATACGTCCTGTTTCCCTGGCCCGTGCTACCCAGTTATTATATAAAATTATGCGCAAACAGCTTCTACAAGACGAGAATATTTTCTATTGTCAGGGAAAACACTTTCTGGTTGACCTTAAACCACCCGCCAGTACAGATCTGGATGGGGAAAAAGGTCCGGCCTTACCCTGGGATATAGAAGTGATCCCAGCAGCTCTGAAAATCTGGATTCCTTCCGTGTAGAAGACCGACTCATTTCCTTCGGCAGTAGGCATATAGACAGCATCCAATCGCGGTCATATCCCTATTTCACTAACATCACACAGACATCTGGCAAATTGACAGGTGCAGTATGCTATTGTATAATGACTGTTGCCGGGATTAACGGCAAAATAATTCCATATCGTGTCGGAGTGGTGGAACAGGCAGACACGTACGTTTGAGGGGCGTATGCTGAGAGGCGTAGGGGTTCAAGTCCCCTCTCCGACACCAA
>DATMYR010000044.1:0-7613 GCA_035560815.1 Syntrophomonadaceae bacterium
ATGTCTGCTCTGGCGTCTTACGGAAAATTCCTGGTAAAGATTGGTTTACTAACCTCTAATCCTGTCCTAATGCTGCGTAGGGCAGTTAAGAAGAGCTGTTCGAAAAGGAATCAGTCAGACCTGAATTATCAAAAGCTTACCCGATTCTTGCGCGCAAAGACATTTACCCCAAACGCTTTGCGCAACCTGCTCATCGTCACATTACAATACCAGATGGACTTAACAGCAGTAGAAATGAGCCAGCTTTTGCTGGATGACGTAGTTTGGTCCAGGAAGTTGCCCAAAGGCTTGCTAGTAGGGCAGGGGGCCGCGCGGCGGTTCATTCTCCTGAAGAATAAGCTGCTGATAAAAGCCTTGAACCTATATATTATCATCCGTAAACTGCAAATAGGCACTCGTTTGATTAAAGGGCGTTCCGGACAAGAGCAAGGGCTTTCTCCAACCAGCATCCACCGGGTGGTAAAGACAGCCTGGCAGCAAGTTGGTTTAGGAGCATTCAGACCCTGGAGTTCTCAGCCAGTAATTGATGACAATATAGGTGGCAGGCAGACGAGGCTAGACCGATCTATACCCGATCACAATGCTGCCTAATGCCTGGATGGTGAAATGCAATGCCTTTATCAATAGATTAGCGCTACAAACAGTTATAGCGTTCAGGGATTGAATTGCTCTTGGAAACCATGCGCTATAATATAAGCAGATGATCATTTATGTTATGAATGACTGGGACAATACATGCAATCGATAAAATCTCGAACTACTCTGATAAGGTGAAATCGTTATGTTTTTATCATTTCCCTATGGAGCAACCACCATTGAATTTGAGGTCATTTTCAGAAAACGTAAAACGATGGCCATCAGGGTGGACGCACAGCAAAAGATTACGACCTTTGCTCCGCTGGGCACCAGTAAAAAACAGATTCTCAATCGGATGCGGACCAGTGCCCCCTGGATTATGAAGAAACTGCAAATGTTTAACGCCATGGAACCGTACAGGCCCAAGGAGTATGTTGATGGTGAAAGATTCTTGCATCTGGGAACCAAGTATCCCCTGCAAATAAGCCTTATTTCGGGCAGCGGGGCAGCAAAGGTAGAGTTGGGGCAGAATCTGCTAATTGTGCAGACTCCCAACCGGGATGAAAACATCATAAAAATGGCCATTGAAACATGGTACCGGCAAGAGGCGCGGAAGGTCATCACGGAAAGGGTTGAATATTACCTGCCCATAATAGGAAAGGCACCCAACCGCATCGTAATCAAGGAACAGAAGAAAAGGTGGGGAAGCTGCAGTTCCAGGGGCAATCTTAATTTCAATTGGAAAACGATCATGGCTCCTCAGTCTGTCGTTGACTATGTTGTCGTACATGAAATGTGTCATATGGTGTACTTAAATCATTCCCGGGAATTTTGGGGCCAGGTAGAACAGATTCTACCTGATTACCGCCAGCAAAAGAGTTGGCTGGACCATTTCGGCTTGAGTCTTAGCTTATAAGCAGATGTTATATCGAGACTTAATTGGATGATCATGATTAAAGGGGGGAGGTTAACACCTTCCCCTTTTTCTGCAGGTATAACGATGACGGTGCGTACGATGACGTCGAGCACATCGAGTACGTCGCGCTTTGTGGTAGTGCACCTCCAAATAGGGCCATACCGTCCAGTCTGGGTAATTGGTGCTATACAATCCGATCAAGGAGTTCTGGAATTCATCACCTGTCAGTACGATTCCATGATTTCGCTTCCTTCCTTTATACCAACTTCTGACCAGATGGGTAACGTCTTTACTTAACACGGTTCCAGGCCTGTCAGTAAAGCAAGCGGTGAAGCTGGTAGCCAATTTAGAAGGGGGTTGGCTGTTCCATGTCACACATTTTTCGAGCCAGGGTTCCAGGACCCTTTTTAGACCGCAGCGGACTACGAGGCCAGGAGGAATTTCATTTCTATACATGGTAAGGTGCAGCCGGGCAGTGTCTATGCAATGATGGCGGGGAATGCAACGCAGGGAGAATTGCATCAGTGTCCTGTAGATATCACCAGGTTGGCGATATTGGCTGAGGTAAAGATAAGGAGTGTAAGCAAAGTTCTGACGGGGATAATATTTGGCCACGTAAATATTCTTGTTGGGATATATCCTTTTCATTGCCATAAAGACCATCTCCTATCAAGATTTCCAATATATCTTATTGCCAAAGAGGTCTTATGGTGTTAGGAAAGGAAAAATCTGTTGATAGATACACATTGGGGGAAATTATATTTCATATTCTCATTACCAGGTTGAGGATTGAAAAGAAAATGCAATAAGAACCTTGAAGCATAAAAAATCAGAGGGAACAAAAATGATCCCTCTGACCTGGTTTTAGTCTTTACCTACATGCCGTTGTGAAAGTGATCAATTTGTATTTAGTAGTTTTTACCCCATTTCTATCAAAAGAAATTGACTTGATGCGGATTCTATAGGTAGTTCCCCCCCGCAAATGATTTACAGGGATAACATAAATGATGCGCCGTCCTCCACAACTTTCTCTGCTTCTTTGAATTCGAATGGGGACCAGATGAAGTCCTGAACAAAGAGTTCCGCGCCACATATCGATCTCGATGCAACCATTATTCCAGTCCCAACCATCGTTAAAGTGCCTATCCAATACCAATTTAATCGATTTTATATTGGGAGAAACACCGGTTTGACCATTGCGTGGGACAGAACTTACTACAACTATCGAATTATCAAATCGAAATGAATGATCGTGATCGAAATCGTGGTCGTGCCTCTCATGACAAAAACTATTCATACTCAACCCTCCTCATAATGTAGTCTTATGTATACTATTCAAACGGACTGCAATTGTCACAAGTTTGTTAAGTTACTATTGAAAGAATATATAAAGAACAATCCATGAAAAGCTAAAAGGGGAACCTGGGGCTCCCCTTTTAGCAAGTCTTTATTAACACTATATAAATATTGTATCAACACTATTATTAACTTTATTGTTAATCTGAATAGTAGGTCAGGATCAGGAGTTCATTGAAATCAATTTAATCAAATAAATCAGCATTGCCATAGGAGCCCACCGGATAGCTATGGACGATGCCATAAGCGCAGGCCATGTTCAGGCTGCGGGCCAACTGTTGTGCCTGGTCGGTTAAACTGCTTTCCATTCGATACGATCCACTTCCTGCAAAAATAGGACATCAGGACCCAGTTGCTGCAGAAGGGTCTGGATGCGGTGAAGACTATTCTCCCCGCTCATGTCCAGGCCGTGATGAATATTGTAGCTGACCACGATCATAGCCAATAATTCACTCCCACCGAATGTCTTTACCATTTAGAACATAGTATGCCAGGCTGATTGCTTCGTGAGCAAGGTGGTGGGCAGAATCAACGATAATTACCTTAGAGTCCATGAGAAGCTTGTTGGTGGTGTTGCAATCCAGCAGGGAGGCTTGAGGGTATGACTGAAGACGGGAAAGAACAGAAGGACCGGCAGGACGACCAATCGGTTCAGGAAATGGTTCAAAACTTGAACCAGATGGCCCGGACCTATTTGGATATCGCTGCTGTGGTCTTGGTCGGGTTTGACCGGCAGTTAAATGTGTTCTTTATCAATAGGAAGGGCTGTCAGGTCATGGGATGCCGGGAAGATGAATTGATAGGCCGGTGCTGGATGGACATATATCCTCCCGAGCCTCTGCGTGAAAAAATGAAAAGCTATTTTCGCCGGGTGATAGATGGTGAACAAACCTTACGCGAGTATTATGAAGGACCGCTTATTGACGGAAATGGTCAGACCAGAATTATAGCCTGGCACAATTCCCTCCTATATGATGATAAAGAGCGCGTGGTGGGTGTGATATCAGCCGGGGAGGATATCACTGAGACCCGACTTGCGCAGAGAGAAGCAGCCCGGGAGAAAGAACGTCTGGATGTTACCCTGAAAAGCATTGGCGATGCGGTAATTTCCATCGATTCAGAAGGTTATATCCAGATCATGAATCCCATGGCGGAAATGATTACCGGTTGGTATATGGATGAGACCCGGGGAAAGCTAATTAGCCAGGTGCTTCAGGCGGCCAGTGATGATGAACAGCGTATTCTCCTGACCATGGTGCAGGACCTGCTCGCTCCTGGGAAAGCCCAAAGACTCAGCGGTGAAATGACGATCATAAGCCGCTTGGGGGACAAGAAAATCATCGCCTATACGGCAGCCCCTATTCAAGATGAAACGAGTGAGCAATCAGGCCACGTGTTGGTCTTTCGAGATGTCAGTCAGGTGAAAATTAACCAGACCCGCCTGGCCCTGTCACAAAAGCTGGAATCCATTGGCCAGCTGGCTGCCGGAATTGCCCATGAAATCAACAACCCCATGCAGTTCATCAGCGATAATACCGAGTTCTTCGCCCGCTCCTTCGCTGTCTGGCAGGAGCTGCAGGAAGATTATGAAAAGCTGACTACGGAAGTCGAGAAGGGGCAGGTGGACCAGCGTCAATTGGCTCTCATAAAAGAGAAGCGCAAATCCATGGATTTAGATTATTTGAAAGAAGAAATACCCCGAGCCATCCAAGAAAATATGGAAGGCATCCAGCGGGTAAAAAAAATTATCATGGCCATGAAAGATTTTTCTCATCCCGGGCAGAAGGAGGTTCTGGCTGATATCAACCATGCCATTGAGATCACTGTCACCCTGTCTAAGAATACATGGAAATACAATGCCGATGTAACAAGTGATCTGGATCCACAGCTTCCTTCGATTTACTGCACCATTGATGAGATCAAGCAGGTAATTCTGAACCTGATCGTAAACGCCAGTGATGCCATCCAGGAGGCCATCGAAAAAGGACTGCTTAAAAAGGGAATCATCAGGATTCGTTCGGCGGTGCAGGATGGATTTGTTGTCATAACCATAGCGGATAATGGCGTTGGAATAGAACCAGCTCACCTGGACCGGATTTTTGACCTGTTTTTTACCACCAAGGAGGTAGGGAAGGGAACTGGGCAGGGACTTTCCATTGCGTATGACATCATCGTTAACAAACACCGGGGCAGCATCGATGTGAAATCTCAACCCGGCCAAGGAGCGGTATTTACTATACGCCTGCCCCTGCGCACCCAGGCTGAGTCAAAATAATCGAGGATTAATAGGATAGACCTGCCCTGGTCAGAATGCGGTGCAAAGTATTTTCATCAGGTGCATTGTCCAGATTTATAATGACCAGTGGAAATCCGGCAGCACCAGCCGCCCTTTGTGCAAATGCCCGGCTTTGTTGAACACTGGCCGTTTCCTGGCGGCTTTCTACCATGACCATCAGTTCTGGAATGGTGCCTGGCTCCCGGCAGATCAGGAAGTCACAGCTGCGCTCCCGAATTCGCCTGAGATATTCGGGCTGGTGCGGTGATTGGGGCTTGAGATCCAGAACTTCGGCCAGGCGAGTTTTGGGTAAGACCACATAACCGGAACCGGACAGGATGTCCTTGAGTAGCTTATAAAGCAGGTTTTCAGCGGGAGTGAGAAACTGGGATTTCCTGCTATAGGGCATATCGTTAAGATCGATCCAGGCATTGGTGATGTCGATTACATCCCCCTGCGGTTGGCTTTTATTTGAACCATGGGTTCCAGCAGTAATTTTTCTCACCCAATCATTGATGAGATAAATAATCAAAACCATGATGGCTACACCGATAATCTGCGGCAAAAAAACACCCCCCGCCAGGACTGCCGAGCTTTTAGACTTGTCCACCTGATAATATCATACCCCAGGAGATGACTTTATTTCCAGCTTGATGAGCAGTCCCGGGGAATTTGCGTTACTACTTTCTCAAGGAGGTACTTTCGGTATAAAATGTTCATGAAGCTTTCGTAACAGCGAGAGAACAAAAATCATAGGCATTGAGTAATATATTGGCATCGTTTGGTGCCTCAATGATCTGAGGAGGCAGTAGCGTGAAATACCAGAGTACCAGGGGACAATATTGGTGTGCCGGGGCAGCCCAGGCTATAAAAATGGGGTTATCGCCCGATGGAGGCCTGTTTGTGCCCGAATCCATACCCACATTGTCGGCAGAGAGTCTGGAGAACATGCGAGGGATGGACTACCCGGCCCGCGCTTGCACTGTTTTGTCTGCCTATTTAAAAGATTTTACTTCCAGCGAGATTGAGCACTGTGTATCAGAAGCCTACCTATCGGGACGATTTGATCACCCGGCCATTGCCCCGCTGCATCGCTTAGAAGCCGGAGTTCATGTGCAGGAGTTGTGGCATGGGCCTACCTGTGCTTTCAAAGATATGGCGCTTCAAGTACTGCCCCACCTGCTTACCACCAGCATCGTGAAAACCGGAGAAGACAGCCGCATCCTCATCCTGGTGGCAACCTCCGGTGATACAGGGAAAGCTGCCCTGGAAGGATTCCGAGATGTAGCCGGAACCAGCATCATTGTCTTCTTTCCCGAGGATGGGGTAAGCGAAGTGCAGAAACGGCAGATGGTGACCCAGGAAGGTGAAAATGTTTTTGTAGCCGCAGTTCAGGGTAATTTTGATGACGCTCAGAATGGTGTCAAAAATATCTTTGCCGATCGAAAGATGGAAGAGACCCTTCAGCACCGGGGGATCAAACTTTCTTCCGCTAATTCCATCAACTGGGGACGGTTGGCTCCGCAGATCGTTTATTACGCATCAGCCTACCTTGATTTGCTGGAAACGGGTGAAATCAAGCCGGGAGAGGCCATGAATGTTGTGGTGCCGACCGGCAACTTTGGCAATATTCTGGCTGCCTTCTATGCTCGTTGTATGGGCATTCATATCGGACGATTGGTCTGCGCCTCCAATGCCAACAATGTGCTGACCGATTTTATTCAGACAGGCAGCTATGATCGGATGCGCCATTTTCATAAGACTCTTTCACCATCCATGGACATCCTGATATCTTCCAACCTGGAGCGCCTCTTATTTGAGTTGACCGGCCGGGATGCTCGCCCAGTCAGCACCTGGATGGAAGAATTAAAGCTAAAAGGGCGCTACACGGTGGATCAACAAACCCGGCAGCAGGTGCAGGACCTGTTCTGGGCCGATTACAGCACGGATGATGAGACATTGGAGACGATTACCTCCACCTGGAATGACAATCACTACCTGGTGGATACCCACACGGCTGTAGCCATCAATGTATATAGGAAGTATCTGGCCCGGACCGGAGATGCGACACCGACCGTGATTGCTTCCACCGCCAGTCCCTACAAGTTCGGCGGCAGCGCCGCGCGGGCACTGCTGGGCGACCGGGCGGCCGGCTATAATGAGTTTGACATCCTACAACTCTTGCAAGACTTCACAAAGGTCCCCATACCCCAGGCCTTACGCGGGTTGGAGAGCAAGCCGGTTCGTTTTCAGCAGAGTACGGCAAAAGAGAAGATGGGTGAGTTGGTACTTGCCGCCTTGGACTCACTGGCATAAAAGGACATCACGGAAATATAGGAATAACAACAAGGGCGCCGATTGGCGCCCTTGTTGTTTTGAGATCTCGCATAGAATGGCATCTATTATATCCCATCAAAATTGTTGAAGAGCATGCGTAGAAGACATCCTGAATATCTCACATAATTACTCAAAAAGAAAATTATAGCTGTC
>DATMYR010000045.1:0-208989 GCA_035560815.1 Syntrophomonadaceae bacterium
AGTTGTGGTTTCTCCGTTTAAGATTCTTTGAACCACAAGTTCTTTGAATTCACGATCATACTTTGCCTGTGCCATTTGAATACCTCCCGTTTTTTATTTTAGGGGTATTCTCTGTGTCTATCAAACACGGGCAAGGTCAAAGTGTTAAAGACTACTCATTCGTATGTCTAATGGATGATCAGTTGTCCGCACAAGATTTAGTTTGTCCTCCACCCGAAACGGCGGATTTCTTTTTCGGAGTAAAAGGGATAGGAAAAAAGAAAGAGGTGATCCCAGGGGGGAGAAGGGGGAAGAGATCCGGCTGCAAAGCGCGCCCTCTCTAGGTAATGGCACCTAGGACTTTGTCATAAATATACACCTCACAAGTCTTGCCCGGGGCCTACCCCACCCCGGGTTTAGTCTTTCTAGAAAACGCCATAAAAGTCTAGGTTTTCTGCTCCAACTGAGTTCTCCCGCTCACTCCACTTATGTTAAAATGGGGGCAAATAATGAAAAATAAAAAAGGAGCTATTTTAATGGGGAGAGAAAAGACAAAAAAGAAACATAAAAGGTCAGCTTCAAGCTGGGACTGGCTTTTCTGGCTCATCGCTGTTGCAGTATCACTTATTATTTGCATTGCGGTCTACGAGAGCCATAATAATACATCGTCCCCAAAGCAGGTGCAGCAAGCCGCTACTACGCAACAGCCTAATTCTGATATTAACAGCGTTCAACAACGAAGTAATAAATATACAAGCCCGCCCAAAATGAGTATTAATACAGGGAAACAATATAGCGCAGTAGTCACAACCGACCTTGGTACATTTAAGATTAAGCTGCTAAGTAAGGATGCTCCTGTAACAGTAAACAATTTCGTATTTTTAGCGAATGACGGCTTTTACAATGGCATTACTTTTCATCGCATTATTAAAGACTTTATGATACAAACCGGCGATCCGCTTGGCAATGGAACCGGGGGTCCAGGATATAAATTTAATGATGAATTACCTAGCAAGCTGTCCTATGCCCCAGGTATTGTTGCTATGGCAAATAGTGGGTCTAATACAAATGGAAGTCAATTTTTCATTTGTACCGGGGAGCAGGCTAGCGGTTTAAACAACAATCCCAACTATACCGTTTTCGGGCAAGTGGTTGACGGGATTGATGTAGTACTAAAAATTGCCAATACTCCCGTTCAGGCAAACTCCATGGGAGAGTCTAGCAAACCCACTGAAAGTATATCCATCGATAAAATAACAATCGAAGAACAGTAAAACGACATTAAACATTAAAATAAAAGGCCCGAGGGCTTAACCTCGGGTCTTTGTCATCTAGTGGTACACTCTACTTCCCCAGATTCTGAAGCTCCCCGCTGCAAGCGCTCCTTAACGTTGGTGTAAATATAAATGCTTGCTTTACGGTTAGTGTCCCCGTCCTTAGATTAATATCACTCCAGCGTAATTTTAGGATCTGGCACCGTAAGGGGTATGGGTTCGAGTCCCTTCATCCGCACCATAGGAGGCATTACCGGGAGTTTCGGCTTTCGGTCTTTTTGTTTTTTGCATACGGTTTTGTGGAATTTTTGATGAAAATGTACCTGAGGAGTGATAAACTTTAGCGATTCTCTGGCTTGTCATCGAAACGGAACTGGATATTACACCTTCGTATAGCTTTGATCTGGATAGAAATAATATATCTAAGCAATTAATGAAGGAGGTAGACTGATGAAGATATCCAGAAGCACGCTGATCGTTGCAGTTACAGCACTCATTGCTATGAGTTTGGCCGCCGGGGGCTGCCGCACCGCGGCTCAAAAACCGGCAAATCCGACCACGCCCCCCAATTATACCACCCCGGCTCCCATCAATAATTCACCCGCACCTATGGCACCAGCGCCAACAACTGCGGATATCTCTAAACAAGCTGTCGCTGAAGCGCTCAAAGTTAATGGAGTGAAATCAGCTACGGCATTTGTCTCCGGTAAGACCATTTATATAGGGCTGGAACTGGCTGCCAATCAAAAAAACATGACCCCAGCAACGATTGAGAAAAGTGTGATGGACCAGGTGAAGCTCATGCAGCCGGGCTATACCGTGATGGTCACTTCGGATAAAAAAGCAGCGGCTCAAATTAAGGCGGTTTCGCAGGGAATTGCCCAGGGAAAGCCATTGTCGAGCTTTCAACAGGAAATTAACAGTATCAATACAAAATTAAAGTCCAAATAGTAAAGAGTACATCGCGGGACAAACCAGACCCTTCTGAAGAGGCTGCTCAAAAAGGGACAGCCTCTTTTATCTCACTACAAATATATTGACAGGTCATCAATCAGCACCTTGCACGGGTCCATACTCTTCAGTTCTACTTTCTACCCACCTTTTTGTAAACTGTCTGATGCCCTCCCTGATTATTTATCTGCACCTGCTATTATCTGAATTTCCCTGACGCTATGATTTTAGAAAACCCACAGATCAGAGCAAACCAACTTGGAAACCCTTTTGGCAAAGTAGTGAAAGAAGAGGAAATAATTGGCGTATAAATATGTAAAAGATTACGAGGAGGGATCACATGGCTGGGACCGATAAGAAACGCCTTTTCTTGATGCCTACCCTACTGGTACTGGCGCTTATCCTGACCGCCGGCAGCCTGGCATGGAGCATACCGGACCGCACCGCCAGTAGCGCACCTTCACCTCCCAGGGTGGGATCGCGTGAAAAGCTGGTAGAGCTTCTCAGGGAGTATCAGGTGAACTGGGAACCGCGTGTATTGGAAGAGACGAAGGGCATCACAGACACCTCCAAAAACATCCCCATGCCCGTACCCGCCACAGAAGCTGCAAATGGCAGCGATTATTCTCAAACCAACACCCAGGTGGAAGGGGTGGATGAAGCAGATCTGGTAAAGACCGACGGCCAGTATATCTATCAAGTAAATGGTTCTCGGGTGCTCATTATTCGAGCTCTACCAGCCAGTCAGATGCAGGTGGCTGCTGAGATCAAGATGGATGACAGCAGCTTCAACCCCCAGGAAATCTACGTGGATGCCGGGCGGTTGGTGTTGATCGGTCAGTCCTCTCAGGGACCTTTTTATGAGCCATATCTCGAAGATCGAAAATCTTTTGCCCCTCCGCTCTACCCAACCAATACCACCCGGGCTCTTATTTATGATATAAGCGATCCGGGACATCCTTACCGGATCAGAGAGGTGGCTCTGGAGGGAAGCTACCTGTCTTCGCGCAAAATCGGTTCCTCCCTATACCTGGTCAGCAACCGCCCCATAAACACCTATAGGATTCAGAACGATGATCAATTGCTCCAGCCCTGTTACCTGGACAGTGCAGCCGGAAATACCATGAAACCAATAGACTATGATAAGATCTTCTATTTCCCGGGTTATGTTTACCCCAATTACATTATGGTGGCGGCGGTTGATCTTGATAGTACCAAGGGAATCGATGTACAGAGCTATCTGGGCCGTGGGGATAACATCTATGCCTCCACCAACCGGCTCTATATAGCTTTGACATCCTACGCCTATGAAACGAAACGTAGTGGCGACTCTGCATACCTGGCGCCCGAGAACAAGACCCTGCTCCACTGCTTCGATCTTAAGAACGGATCTATCCAATACGCCGCACAGGGCGAGGTGCCAGGGACCATAATAAATCAGTTCTCGATGGATGAATATCAGGGATGCTTCCGCATTGCCACCACTACTGGCGAGGCCTGGCAGCAAACCTCTCAAAACAACATCTATATTCTGGATGAAAGCCTGGCTATTACCGGACGCTTGGAAGGCATCGCTCCGGGGGAAAAAATCTATTCCACGCGCTTTATGGGCAACCGCGCTTTCATGGTAACCTTCCGAACCGTAGACCCCTTCTTCGTCATTGATTTAAGCAACCCCGAACAGCCTGCCATACTGGGCAAGTTAAAGATACCCGGGTTCAGCGACTATCTCCATCCCTATGATGAAAACCATATCATCGGCTTCGGGAAAGATACGGTTGAGCTAAAGGATGTCAGCGGCGATAATCGGGCTTATTATCAGGGTTTGAAAGTGGCTCTCTTTGATGTCAGCGATGTAAACAATCCGGTGGAAATGTCACGCCAGATCATCGGCGACCGGGGTACGGATTCAGAACTGCTGACCAACCACAAGGCTCTGCTCTTTTCCCGGGACAAGAACCTGCTGGCTTTCCCGGTCACAGTCATGACAACCGGAAAAGAGAACCAGACCACTAACCAGACGCCACCCCCCTATGGTTCTTTTTCCTTCCAGGGGGCCTACATTTATCATGTGGACCTGGAAAACGGACTGCAATTCAAAGGGAGGATCAGCCACCTGAGTTCGGAGGACTACTCAAAGGCTGGCGACTACTGGTATGACAGTGATCGAAATGTGCAGCGCATCCTATTCATCAATGACACCATCTATACCCTATCCCGGGCTATGATTCAAGCCCACAACCTTCCGTATTTGATCTGGACTGGCAACCTGATTTTACCCACTACCTGATAGTTTTTCGAACGGAGTGAAGCCTGGGCTTTGCTCCGTTTTTGTTTTCCCTTTTTTTGCCATTACTCCATCTTGCATTTATGCTAAGATGTATCTGTATGGTAATCCGCTTAACAGCGCAGATTAGAACATATATGGCCTGATAATTTCATAATCTATCCATAAATAATCCCAGATATCACTGCAAGGAGATTACTTCCTCATGCTGCAAGATCCAAGTGTCTGGTTTAGCAGCCTAAAAATATTGGCTGCTCTGCTCTTGATTCTGCTCAACGGCCTGTTTACGGCAGCTGAGTTTTCCTTCGTCCGGGTGCGTCCCACCCGCATTGCTCAGCTTGTGGAAGAAGGGAATAAACGAGCGGCCAAAGTTCAAGACTGCATTCATAATATCAATGCTTATTTATCAGTAAGCCAATTGGGCATTACCCTGGCCAGTCTGGGTTTGGGCTGGTTGGGTGAACCGGCTGTAGCCTCACTGATCAGCCCGCTGCTGGCCTCCTTGGGCCTTCGTTCCGGAACCCTATTGACCTCGATTTCTTTTGTTATTGCTTTCCTTTTGATTTCTTTTATGCATGTGGTTTTCGGTGAGTTGACACCGAAATCACTGGCTATTCAAAAAACCGAATCTATGGCCTTGCGGTTGGCGGGTCCCATGCGCAGCTTTTATTATATCTTTTATCCGGCAGCCGCTGTTCTTAACGTTTCAGCCCGCCAGGTAACCCGCTTCCTGGGGTTTCGCGCGGACAGCGACCATGAGTTGAGCCACAGCGAAGAAGAACTGCGCATGATCATAGCGGAAAGCTACCATGGCGGGCAAATTAACGAAACCGAACAGGAGCTGTTGCAGAACGTTTTCCGTTTCGAGGAGAGGGTAGCCGAGGAGATCATGGTGCCACGCCCCGATGTGGTCTTTCTGGACACCAAACTCTCCCTGGAACAAAACTTGGAACGCGTTCAGGAAACTGGTCATACTCGCTTCCCCTTGATCGAAGGCAACCCCGACGAGGTGATCGGCCTGATTAATATCAAAGATCTCTTCTTCCGCTCTCCCCCTCTGAAAAATGTAGTGGATGCCAAACGCGACATCATGTACATACCGGAAGGCATGCCGGTTGACCAGCTCCTGGCTGAGTTTCAAAAGCGCCACCAGCATCTGGCGGTGGTCCTGGATGAGTACGGAGGCACGGCGGGGTTGGTGACCATGGAAGATATCCTGGAAGAACTGGTGGGCGAGATTCAAGACGAATTTGATGAGGAAGAACCCCTGATGGTCCGACAGGAGGACGGCTCCACCCTGGTCAATGGTATTGTCCTGTTGGATGAGGCAGCACGGGAATTCGAACTGGACCTGGATGAGGAAGAAGAGGACGACTACAATACCCTGGCTGGATTTGTCTTCGGCAAGTTGGGTAAGAGACCTCGAGAGGGCGATTCTATCATTCAAGGGGACTTTAAAGTCGAGGTAGCCCGGATGGAAGGACTGCGCATCGGTTGGCTGCTTTTATCACCACTGCCCAAACCGGTTCCTGAAAGCAATGAAGAAAAAATTATCTAAGTGGTCAAAAAGGAGCCAGTTCTTGCGCCTACTAACTGGCAGGCATAAGAACTGGCCCTTACTTTTCCTCTGTTTAGCGCCGGGAGCGCAGTTCAGTAAATATTTCGGATAAGCCCACACCCTTTTCCACCAATAAAACCATCAGATGATAAAGAAGGTCGGAAGCTTCATAAACCAGTTCCCCAGTATCCGTATTCTTGGCCGCGATAATCACCTCGGCCGTTTCTTCCCCCACCTTTTTTAGAATTTTATCAATTCCTTTTTCAAACAGGTAGGTTGTATAAGAACCGGCCGGCATATTTTCCTTGCGCTCTGTGATAACATCAAACAGCTCATAAAGGATGGCTGGTCCATTGGGTCCGGCCTGGTATATTTTTTCCATATCGAAGAGAGCTGGTTCCTTTTCCACCCCATTCATATCTCGATAAAAGCAAGAGTAATGACCGGTATGGCAAGCTACTCCCCCCTGCTCAACCTGGATGAGCAGACTGTCTTCGTCGCAGTCATAGTAGACGTCTTTCACCTTTTGTACGTGGCCGGATGTTTCGCCTTTCATCCACAACTGCTGCCGGCTGCGGGAATAAAACCAGGTGCACCCGCTTTCCAGGGTCTTTTCCAGAGACTCCCGGTTCATATAAGCCAGCATCAAAACCCTTCCGCTGACAGCATCCTGAATAATTGCCGGCACCAAGCCTTGAGCATCGAAACGGATCTCTTCCAGGATTTTCGCTTTCATCATATTCTTATCGCAACTCCTTTAGCAGCTAGATATTCTTTGGCTTCCCGAACTGTGTATTCCCGGTAATGAAAAATGGAAGCACAGAGTACGGCATCGGCATGCCCTTGATCCACAGCATCATAGAGATGGCTGAGATTCCCTGCCCCTCCGGAAGCGATGACCGGGATGCCAACTCCTTCACTGATAACCGCAGTTAAGCCCAAATCATAACCGTCCCGGGTGCCATCCCGATCCATACTGGTCAGTAAAATTTCTCCGGCTCCCAGCTTTTCCACGCGCTGCGCCCACTCCAGGACGTCAATGCCGGTAGGAACCCGGCCTCCGTCGATAAAAACCTTCCAATTGCCCTGTCCAGTAGACCGCGCATCAATCGCGACTACAATGCACTGACTGCCAAATTTTACAGCCCCTTCGGTTACCAACCCGGGATTTCGAATCGCCGCCGAATTGATTGAAACCTTATCGGCGCCCGCCTTAAGGATAGTGCGAATGTCATCAGTATTGCGGATTCCTCCCCCTACGGCAAAGGGAATAAAGACCTCCCGAGCGGTATTTCGCACCACTTCCACCATGGTCTGCCGCCCCTGGTAAGAGGCGCTGATATCCAGAAATACCAGCTCATCGGCACCTTCCTGGTCATAAAATGCAGCCTGCTCTACCGGATCTCCGGCATCGCGCAGATTCAAAAAATTGATCCCTTTGACCACCCTGCCTTCATGAACGTCCAGGCAGGGAATGATTCTCTTGGCTAGCATCTTGTCAACTCCATCTATGAATTTGCCGTCATCAAGGCTTCGGCCAGATCCATTTTCCCTTCGTATAAGGCCTTGCCTACAATGGCTCCGTTTACCCCCAGGGACTCCAGGGCTCTCAACTTTTTGATATTCTCCAGGGTGGACACCCCTCCGGAAGCGATGATCTGCAGTCCGGTGCCTTCCGCCATCTCCCGAATAAACTGGAGATTGGGTCCCTGTAACAGCCCATCCCGTGAAACATCCGTGCATATAGCTTGCTGGACGCCCAATTTCTTCATATCCTGTCCAAAATTAAGTGCTGTCAGACTGGATGTCTCCACCCACCCCCGGGTGGCGACCATTCCTTCCCGGGCATCAATACCCAGGACGATTTTATCTGCTCCGAACTCGGCCAATAAATCTTCTAAAAATTCAGGTTCGGTTGCGGCCCGGGTCCCGATAATAACTCGGCTGGCGCCGCATTCCAGGAGGGTCAAAACACTCTCCCGATCTCGCAACCCTCCGCCTACTTGGAATGGAATTCGTAGTGCTGCAGCAATGGCACGAATAGCTGGTAAATTGGCAGGTTTACCACCAAAAGCCCCGTCCAGATCCACCACATGCAGGTAGGCGGCTCCCTCTTCCTCAAACCGGCGGGCAACTTCAGCCGGCTCCCGAGAATAAACAGTCTGGTCTTCAGCGCGCCCCTGAACCAGACGCACGCATTGTCCATCTTTCAAATCGATGGCCGGATAGATAATCATATCATCAACTCTCCAAAATTCTTCAGGATTTGCAGGCCTAGCCGGCTGGACTTTTCCGGATGAAACTGAGTGGCCATAAGATTGCCCCGCTCTGCCGCACAGACAAATTCCTGGCCGTACTGGCTGCGTCCCGCTATACAGGAAGGGTCATCGGGTACAACATAATATGAATGCACGAAATAAAAATGACTTCCTGGCGGAATTCCCTTAAACAAGCGACTGTCCGGTGTGCTCTCCACCTGGTTCCAACCCATTTGTGGAACTTTGTACTGACGCGGCAGTTCAAAACGGACCACCCGACCGGGTAAAATATCCAATCCTCGGTGCAGGCCATTTTCTTCACTTTCGCTGAACAATACTTGAAATCCCAGACAGATGCCTAGAAACGGAGTCTTCCGCTCTACCACCTGATGAATGGTTTGGTCCAGGCCCAATTGACGAATGTTATTCATACAGTCCCCAAAGGCGCCAACTCCGGGTAAAACCACCCCCCGGGCTTGCAGAATTTCCTCGGCTTTATCTGTGGTAAAGGCGGAATAGCCTAGTTTTATAAAGGCATTTTTTACACTGGCCAGATTGCCCATACCGTAATCAATGATCGCTATCAAACGGATTCCTCCACCTCACGGATCTTCGCTCCGCCCATATAACTTCTACAAATTGCCCTTGGAGGACCAAATCCCCTCCATACGCTCTTCCCGGCCAACAGCTGTTTTTAGAGCCCGGGCGAAGGCTTTAAAGATCGCCTCAATTTTATGGTGGGTATTGCTGCCCCGCAACAGGTCGATATGCAGGTTGATTCCCGCATGGTTGACCAGTGCCTGGAAGAACTCTTTGACATTCTCCACCGCCAGATTGCCCAGCTGCTCACGCTCCAAATCCACCTGGTAGACCAGGCAGGAGCGTCCAGATAGATCCATAACCACTCGGGCCAGGCATTCATCCATAGGCACAGTGGCTTCTCCATAGCGCTGGATGCCGCGCTTCTCCCCCAGAGCCAGTTTTAAAGCCTGCCCCAGGCAAATGCCGATATCCTCGACACTATGATGATCATCCACTTCGATGTCTCCCCGGGCAGATACTTTCAGGTTGCAGAGGCTGTGTACCGCCAAAAGGGTGAGCATGTGACTTAGAAAAGGAATCTCCGTATCAATCTGGTGGTTTCCTGTCCCGTCCAGTTCTATTTGCACCAAAACATCGGTCTCCCGGGTGCGGCGCTGGACCTCGCCGATCCTTTTCTCTTCCATAGTCTGGCTCCTTTCCTCCGGTCTCGGTTCGGCTATTCCTCAACCCGTTTACGGATTGAGTTGGCATGCGCGGTAAGGCCCTCCACCGTGGCCAATTTCATAATGTTGCTGGCGTCTTCCTGCAGCCCCCCGGCTGAATAGTAGATGATACTGGAAGCTTTCATGAAGGTATCTACACCTACCGGTGAATAAAAACGAGCTGTTCCTCCGGTGGGCAGAATGTGGTTGGGTCCGGCATAGTAATCCCCCACCGGTTCCGGGGTGTACTTGCCCATAAATATAGCCCCGGCGTTGCGAATCCGGCTCAGGTAATCGAATGGAGCCGCCACTGACAACTCCAGATGCTCGGGAGCCACTAGATTGGCCACTTCGCAGGCCTGATGCATATCTTTAGTAATGATAAAAGCCCCATAGTTTTCCAATGATTTTTTAATGATTTCCTGCCGGGACAGCGTCTCAACCTGCTTTTCCAGCTCAGCTTCCACGCGATCCACAAGCTCAGGACTGTCGGTAACCAGGATAGCCCTGGCCAGGACATCGTGTTCGGCCTGTGACATCAGATCAGCGGCCAGGAAGACCGGGTTGGCCTGGCTGTCGGCAACGATCAAAATTTCACTGGGACCAGCCAGCATGTCGATATTGACATCTCCATATACGGCCTTCTTGGCCAGCGTAACATAGATATTGCCCGGACCGCTTATCAAGTCTACCTTTTTCACCCGGTCCGTGCCCCAGGCCAGCGCGAATACAGCCTGGGCTCCTCCCATTTTGTAAATCTCGCCCAGACCCAGTTCTGCGGCTGCCACCAGGGTATAGGGATTAAGTTTTCCTTCTTTATCGGGCGGGCTGACCATAACGATCTGCTCAACGCCCGCCACCTGAGCGGGAATCGCATTCATCAATACAGAAGAAGGGTAAGCGGCCGTCCCCCCTGGTACATAGATCCCCACTCTCTCCAGAGGGCGGAACATCTGCCCCAGCAGATTGCCGCGTTCATCCGGCTCCAGCCATGAGTTCCGGCGCTGCCGAGTGTGAAAGGCATTGATGTTGTCGATGGCCGCGCGAATGGCGAAGATATAATCATCATCCACCCTTTCATAGGCCTCATCAATTTCTTCCTCAGTGACTTGAAAGTTGTCCGGACCGATGGGGGCTCCATCGAACTGCCGACAGTAATCGAAAACTGCCTGGTCGCCCTTTTCCCGTACCTGAGCTCCAATCGTGTTAACTGCTGCCTGGAAGCTTTTCATATCTTCATAATTGGCTTGCAGGAAAGTCATCAGCTCATTTCCACAATCAAGGATACGTTTGATTTTCATCCCTGCTTCCCTCCTTTTACAACTGCCTGCATGTTTTCTATAAGCGGCTGGATCTGTTCATACTTGGTTCGATAGCTAACCCGGTTGCAGATCAGGCGGGTAGTCGATTCCATGATGGGCATTAATACCGCCAGGTGGTTCTCGCGCAGAGTCCGTCCGGTTGATACCAGGTCAACGATCACATCGGACAGGCCCATAATGGGCGCCAGTTCCACATTGCCATGCAATTTTATAATTTCCACCTGCAGACCCCGGTCGCCGAAGAAGTTCTCCGCAACCCGGGGAAATTTAGTGGCCACCCGTTTATAATTCAAGTCCTGGGCATTGACCGGATGCAGCTCCTCGGGCCCGGCCACGACAAAACGGCAGTAGCCATATTTCAGGTCCGCCATTTCGAATATGTCTTTGCCCTGTTCCACAATAATATCCTTGCCGACGATTCCCAGGTCGGCAGCTCCCTGTTCCACATAGGTGGGCACATCGGTGGGCCGGCACATTATGTATGCAATCCGGTCTTGGTCAAAATTGAAAACCATATTACGGCTTTCTTCATCAACACCCTCCGTAGGCAGCCCGATCTGTTGGAAAAGATCCAGGGTGGGTGTAAGCAGGGTACCCTTGGACAGGGCAATAGTGAGATATTCCTTTTGCATGACAATCCCCCCTCCTATTTCACCCGCACTTCAGTGCGGTCGATTCTTATTCTCCTAAATAGAGCAGGCAGTAATCCGGCTGGTTCTTAAGCTTATCTTCCAGCAGTGCCCGGTCACGCCCTTCTATATCCACTTCTACGATCCAGCCCTCTTCTCTGAGCCGGTCCGCTTCGGCAATCATATGGGACAAATTGCGCCCCCCAATCAAGTAACGAGGCCTTTCCTTTTCCTGGGTTTTTAAAACCAGGGCCAGCCGGTCCAGACCCATAGCAAAACCAGTGGCCGGTTGATCGAAACCGAACTGCCCTAGAAGTTTATCATAACGCCCACCACCCAGGAGTCCGTAACCTAAATCGGGTGAATAGCCTTCAAATACAATCCCAGTATAATAATCGAGGCCGCGCAGGACCCCCATATCTACAACTATGCTGTCAATAACACCACTGATCCGCAATGCCTCATGAACCTTTTGCAGTTCTGCCACTGCCTCACTGGCCTGGCGGTTCTTCTCAATATAAGGAATGCGGTCCAGGATCTCCAACCCGCCATGTAAAACCGGCAGGCGGGCAATGCTGTCTTTCAGCTCCTCATCAATAGCCAGGCTTTCCAGAACTCTCGAGAGTTCCACCAGGTCTTTTTCCTCCACCAGTCTGCGGATCGCTGCCTGGTCAGCAGCTTGGAGACCACTGTCAGCCAGGAGGCTGTTAAAAATGCCAATCTGGTTAAGACTGATTTTAAAGTTGTTGAGCCCCAGGCAGCGAAGGCTTTTAATGGCGATGGTGATTACTTCCGCATCCGCCCACACTCCGGAAGCCCCCAAGAGTTCAATACCCATTTGCCAGAACTCCCGGTACTGGGCCAGGTGGGGCTGAACGTGACGAAACACATTGGCGTTATAGTAGAGACGCTGCGGTAAAAACCCTTCCTGCAGGTGAGTAGCAGCCAACCGGGCGATGGACACAGTCATCTCCGGCCTTAGGGATAAAACCTCGCCCTCCCGGTCCATGAACAGAAATAGGTCCTTGCGAATACTCCCTCCGGTTCCGCTTTCGATCACATCCAGGAATTCGAAGGTCGGTGTGACAATCTCCCGGTAGCCATAGCTCTGAAAGAGACTGGCAATATTTCTCTCCATATGACGGCGCACCTTGACTTCATCAGGCATCAGGTCTCGTAACCCCTTGGGAATCTGTCGTTTGTGCATGTGTAATCCCCCTCATCTATCTGAACTATCCGGTCTCAACGGATCCTCTATCTGCCCGGCTCCGAAGGGCTGTGGAAAAGTCCTGGTCCCTTTTTCACAGAACTTCGGGTACTACAGCAGGCGGTTGTTATTGACCAGAAGTTCGAACTGGCAGCCCAGGAACTCCGCCGCTCGGCGGGACATCAGCATTTTGGTCAGAAAAATCTCAAAATACTCCATTACCGAACAAACCTCGGTATCGATTTGAATTTGCATGGTAATGGTTTTCGTATCAGCAGCCACCAGCAGCTGGGAGTCGCTGACCGCGTAGTTAACCCGGTCCCGGGCCGTAAATGTGGCAAAATCCCGCTTGCGCACCCGGGAACGATTCACATCGGATTTATCGGCTAAGATAAGGGCAGCCGCTACATTGTTCACCGAATGACCCTGGGCGTGTTCTTCATGATTGCCGATAGCGCCCATGATGATGCTAATCTCCTCAGGATTCATATCCATCTCCAGTAAAATCTGAAAAGCCATCAAAGCACCGGACATCCCATGGCCATAACGGTTGACCAGGTTGCCAATGTCATGCAAATAACCGGCAATAGCCCCCAACTCTGCTTCTCGCGGCGGAAAGCCCAGGCTTTCCAAGACCTGAGCGCAGAGGCGCGCCGTCAATTCGGCATGATGAAGATTATGCTCGATGGCGCCGATGTTGCCCAGGAACTTATTGCCGATCTGCATATAACACTGCACAACCGGACTGCTTTTTATGGCCTCCAGGGTTACCGTCATCCAGCCTGCCTCCTCCATTCTTCAAAGCGATTATAGCATAGGTGTTGGACATCTAAACCTCCTGTTTAAGTGCCCTCCCACCAATATCTTTCCGGTAATGCATCCCCGCGAAAGAGATCTTGCCCACCTCCTGGTATACGCGAGCAATGGCCTGGCCAATGTCTTCTCCCCGGCATACCACAGCCAGGACCCGACCGCCGTCGGTCACCAAATGATCATCTTTTATAGCGGTTCCGGCATGGAAGACCAACGTATCCTGGCCCAGCCCATCCAGACCGGCAATCACTTTCTCTTTTTCATACGTTCCCGGATACCCGCCGGAAGCCAGCACCACGCATACGCATCCGCCTTCCCGGCACTGCACCTGGCACTTCTCGAGGCGCCCTACTCCCGAAGCAGCCTGAAAAAGTGTGAACAGGTCTCCTTCAATCATAGGCATCAGGGCCTGGGTTTCCGGGTCGCCAAAGCGGGCATTAAATTCCAAAACCTGCGGTCCCTCTGCTGTAATCATTAAGCCAGCATAGAGAACCCCCTGATAAGGACACCCCTCACTAATCATCGCTTCAATTACCGGTCGAATAATCTTGTTAATGACCTCTTCCTGAAGTTGGGGAGTAAACACCGGAGGGTTGACATACGCCCCCATCCCCCCCGTATTGGGCCCCTGATCGTTATCGTACACCCGTTTATGATCCTGCGCGGCAATCAGAGGCAGAAAATCCTTTCCATCCGTGATGACAAAAAAGCTTACTTCTTCCCCTTGCAGGCATTCTTCAACAACCACCTGCTGACCGGCCGCACCAAATTGGCGGTGAACCATGATATTTTCCAGAGCTTCGTCGGCTTCTTCCCAGGTGGCAGCTACTACCACCCCTTTGCCAGCTGCCAGTCCGTCGGCTTTTACCACCACCGGACGCCCTCGATCGGTGAAACCGCGCACGAAAGCCCGAGCTCTTTCGATATCATCAAAAACCTCGAAGGCGGCAGTAGGTATATTATATTTCTTCAAGAGTTCTTTGGTAAAGACCTTGCTGCCCTCCAAGCGGGCAGCGGCGGCACTGGGGCCGAAGGCTGTTAATCCGGCGGCTTGGAAACGGTCTACCAGTCCTTCCATAAGAGGTGCCTCCGGTCCAACCACAGTCAAATCCACCTGTTCCCGGAGGGCAAACTCCAGCAGTGCATCCACATCATTCACCGCAATAGGAATGCAATCCGCTAATTGAGCAATGCCCGGATTACCCGGAGCCGCGTATATTTTCCCCACCTCAGGGCTTTGAGCCAGCTTCCAGACCAGGGCATGCTCCCGGCCCCCCTGGCCTATTACCAGTACCTTCTTGGCCATCATAAACTCCCTCACCTCAACTTGATAATACTCTAGGGTCATCACGCAATAACTGTATCAAGCATAACGAAAAATCTGCAACGGTATCAGATGACACATTTATTACGTGACAAACCCTTAGTGTTTGAAATGGCGCACACCGGTAAACACCATCGCAATTCCATTCCGGTTGCAGGCATCGATGCTCTCCTGGTCGTGGATTGATCCACCGGGTTGGATAATGGCCTTGATGCCATGACTGGCAGCCAATTCCGCGGTGTCTGCAAAGGGTAAGTAGGCATCGGAAGCCAGTACTGCTCCCTGGCATTTTTCGCCCCCCTGCTCAAAAGCGATGGCTGCTGAACCCACCCGGTTCATTTGCCCGGCACCTACGCCTACGGTCATCCGATCCCTGGCAACTACGATGGCATTGGACTTAACATGTTTAACCACTTTCCAGGCAAATTTCAGCTCTTCCATCTGTTCAGGAGTGGGTGCTGTTTCTGTTGCCACCTGTAAATTGCCCAGATCCAACTCCTCCTGATCGGTCTCCTGTACTACAAACCCGCCTTCCACACTGCGCAGCTGCCATCCGGCCTGCCTGGTCATGGCCAACTGCAGAAGCCGCAGGTTCTTCTTGACAGTGAAGATTTCCAGAGCATCCGCATCATAAGCGGGGGCGATAATCACTTCCATAAACGGCACGGCCGCTTTGCGCGCGGTTTCCACATCCACCGGGCGATTAAAAGCGATGATGCCGCCATAAGCGGAAAGCGGATCACAAGCAAAGGCCCGTTCATACGCTTCATCCAGCCGGGAGGCTACCGCCGTTCCGCAAGGGTTGGTATGTTTGATAATCACGCAAGCCGGCTCCTCAAACTCCCGGACCAAAGCCCAGGCCGCTTCCGCATCGATGATATTGTTATAGGATAGTTCCTTGCCATTTAGCTGTTGGGCATCGGCCAATCCCGGAGAAGGATTGAGATCCCGATAAAAGCCGGCTCGCTGATGAGGGTTTTCCCCGTAACGTAAATCATAGACCTTTTCTCCGGCCACAACCAGATTGTCGTCCAGGCTGACCCCGGCTAAACGAGCCAGATAAGCGCTGATCATGGAGTCATAAGCAGCGGTATGGGTAAAGGCCTCCAGGGCCAGACGCAGGCGCAGGTCCTGGTCCACATCCCCCTTTTGCTGCAACTGCTGCAACACTACCGGGTAGAATGCGGGCTTGACGACCACCACTACATGCCGATAGTTCTTGGCGGCCGAACGCACCATACTGGGTCCGCCAATATCAATATTCTCAATGGCTTCTCCCATGGTTACTCCAGGACGGCTGATGGTTTCCCGGAACGGATAGAGATTCACGGCTACGATATCGATCGGTTCGATCTGGTTCTTCTCAAGTTCGGCCAGGTGCTTCTCGTTTCTCAAGGCCAGAATTCCCCCATGCACCCGGGGATGCAGGGTCTTTACCCGCCCGTCCAGTATTTCCGGGAATCCGGTTACCTCGCTTACTTTCGTCACCTGAACACCGGCGTCATTCAGGGTAGTGTAGGTCCCTCCGGTGGAAATCAACTGGTAGCCCAGTTTCTCCAACCCGCGGGCGAAATCCACTACCCCTTCCTTATTGGATACACTGATCAGCGCTCTTTTCACAGGTCCATCCCCTTCCCTATTTCGGAAACAACAACCTTGCGCCCATCCAAATAAATGCGCCCTTCCGCTAAAAGCTGCAGAGCCTGCCAGTAGGCCTGGTGTTCTTCTGCCAGTATACGCAGAGCCAGGCTTTCCTCATCGTCATCTTGAAAAACCGGAACCACTTTCTGCAGGATGATGGGTCCGGTGTCCATCCCTTCATCGACAATGTGGACCGTACATCCACTGAAGCAGACCCCGTAGTCCACAGCTTGTTTCTGAGCATGGAGCCCCATAAACGAAGGCAGTAAAGCCGGATGTATGTTTACTACTCGATGCCGAAAAGCCTGCAGGAAATCGCGCCCCACCAGCCTCATATAACCGGCCAGAGCCACCATGTCCACCTCTTGCTCTTGCAAGGCTCGAATCAAGGCTTCTTCATAGCTCCTGCGGTTGGAAAAATCAGCAGGATTCAATACCAGGGCGGTTATGCCTCGTTGGCGGGCCTTTTTGATAGCTCCCGCTTCCGGGTTGTCACTCACCAGTATGCGAATAACAGCATGCAGATCCTGCCGTTGAATGGCCGCATAAAGGGCATCGAAATTGCTTCCCCGGCCCGAGGCTAAAACGGCCAAAGTAAGCAGTCCCGGCTCTCTAACCCTTATCATTTGACAACTACACCTTCTATATCCGATTTGATAACTCCAACCACCAGCGGTTTTTCTCCCTGGGCAGCAAGGCAGCGCAGTGCCCCATCCACATCGCTTTCTGAAACCACCAGCAAAAATCCCACACCCATATTGAAAGTGCGGAACATTTCATCCCGGGCTACCTGGCCCCAGTGCTCCACCAATTTAAAGATGGGCGGTGTCTCAATGGCGGATGCTTCAATAGCGGCTCCCATTCCCGGCGGCAGCACCCGGGAGAGATTCTCAGGAATGCCCCCACCGGTGATATGGGCCATGGCCCGCACCGACATCTCCTGGAGCAGTCCTTGCACAGACTTCACATAAATACGGGTGGGCTGCAAGAGTTCCTCCCCCAGGCTGCGTCCCAGCTCGGGAATGACCTGCTCCATCTGCAGACCGGCCTTTTGCAGCAGGGTTTTCCGGGCCAAGGAATATCCATTGGAATGGAGTCCGGAGGAAGGCAAAGCGATGATGATATTACCGGGTTCAACCGCCTGGCCGTCAATCAACTGGCTGCGCTCTACCACGCCCACAGCAAAACCGGCCAGGTCGTATTTATCTTCATCGTAAAACCCTGGCATTTCCGCCGTTTCCCCACCAATCAGAGAACAACCGGCTTCCAGGCAACCCTGGCTGATTCCTTTGACCAGGGCTTCCACCAGGTCAGGTTTCAGGACCCCGAGAGCGATATAATCCAGAAAGAACAAGGGCTCAGCTCCATGGACCAAAATGTCATTAACACACATGGCCACCAGATCGATCCCTACCGTATCATGGACGCCCAGCATCTGGGCCACCTTTAACTTGGTGCCCACTCCGTCAGTGCCGGAAACCAGGACCGGTTCCCGGTATTTGCTGTTGTCCAGGGCAAAGAACCCGCCGAAGGATCCGATCCCAGATAAGACTTCGGGCCGCCGGGTCTGGTTCACCCACTTTTTAATCATGTCCACGGAGCGGTTGGCAGCATCAATGTCTACACCCGCTCCTTTATAATCCAATCCCTCATTACTCATAGATGACCTCCATACTCATGATGCCGGAAGGGAGATCCCCACCTTACTTATTACCCAGACGGATTCCATGCCTGATTTACGTCAGGGCATCTATTTTTATCGGATATTGCCCGCTGAAACAAGCGGTGCAGAAACAGTTCCCCCACTGCTCCAGAGAGGCCATCATCCCTTCCATGGTCAGGTAGTGCAGGCTGTCGGCTCCGATAAACTTTTCAATAGCCGCCTCGTCCATACTGCTTGCGATCAGCTCCTCCCGCCGCGAGGTATCAATGCCATAATAGCAGGAATGCCTGGTGGGAGGAGAAGCCACAACCATATGCACTTCCAGAGCTCCGGCTTCCCGCAGCATTTGGACGATCTGTTTGCTGGTCGTACCACGTACGATAGAGTCATCCACCATAATTACCCGTTTTCCACATACCACTTCTTTAATCGGATTGAGCTTGAGCCGTACTCCCAGTTCCCGCATCTTTTGACTAGGCTGGATAAAGGTCCGGCCAACATAACGGTTTTTCATCAAGCCTTCTTCAAAAGGCAAACCCGCTTCTTCAGCATAACCCAGAGCTGAGGAAGTTCCCGAATCAGGAACTGAGATAACCAGGTCAGCATCAATTTTGGCCTCCTGGGCCAAGCGGCGGCCCATTTCACGCCGTGCCTGATAGACATTAATCCCGTCAATGGTACTGTCGGGGCGGGCAAAATAGATGTACTCAAAGATGCAGTTCGCAGAGCGGGATGAGTTGAAGACCTGCAAGGACCGCAGCCCATCCTGATCAATCACTACGATTTCACCGGGGGTCACATCACGCACAAACTTGGCTCCAATGGTTGATATGGCCGCCGATTCAGAAGCCAGCACATAATTCCCGCCCATTTCGCCGATACAAAGCGGGCGAATCCCCATGGGATCCCGCACCCCCACCATCCGGTCCTCATTGACAATAATCAGTGCATACGCCCCTTTCATATCAATCATAACCTTGGCCAGGGCATCTTCCATCTGGTCCTGGGAATAGCGAGCCAGCAGATTGGCCACCACTTCAGTATCGGTGGTAGTTTGAAAGACTGACCCATAAGTAGCAAGCCGCCTGCGCAGCTCTATGGTATTAACCAGATTGCCGTTATGGGCCACCGCCATCATTCCATTAAGATAATGGAAGACCAGGGGTTGGGCATTCACCAGCGAACTGGCCCCGGTAGTGGAGTAGCGGACATGGCCGATGGCAATGGTTCCTTTCAGCCGTTTTATTTGTTCTGGAGTGATCACTTCGGTCACCAAGCCCATGCCTTTGTGCAGCTCGATATGCTGGCCATTGGCCACCGCGATCCCTGCACTCTCTTGCCCCCGGTGCTGCAGAGCGTAAAGCCCGTAAAAGGCAGTACGTGCCGCATCGGTTTCATTTTCCGGGTTTTTCATATAGATGCCAAAAACCCCGCATTCATGCTGGATCTTATCCTCTATTTCATCTCCTATTTCATGAAACATGCTATTGTCTCCCCCCATGCAACAGACGCTTGCTCTAACGACATGCGAACAATTTCCTTCCCATCCCCCTGGTAAATCAGTTCAGTTCCTCCCACCCGGCCCAGTACCCGGGTGGGAATATCCAACTTTCCTGCTTGGGTCTCCAACTCCTGAAGGCGTTCCGGGTTCAGACTTACTACCACCCTTCCCGGAGCTTCGGAAAACAAGACATCGTCCCAGCGGTCTTGTACACCCAGGTCCACCGCAAATCCATGCTTTCCTTTGATGGCTGATTCAGCCAAGGTCACAGCCAGGCCTCCTTCAGATATATCATGACAGGAGACCAGGGTTTTAATTGGAGCCAGAAGCAGCAGAAGCTCGATGATTTGCTTTTCCCGCTCCAGATCAACCGGCGGCACCGCGCCCTTCTCGATTCCGTAGGCCAGGTAAAGGAATTCCGATCCACCCAGTCCGCCCAAGCAATCCCCCAAAAGCACGATCAGATCGCCCTCCTGCTGGAAAGCCATGCCCCGTCGTTGTTCGATATCTTCTAACAAACCGACCATTCCCACCACCGGTGTGGGGAAGATGGCGTGTTCGGCGCTTTCATTGTAGAGGCTAACATTCCCGCTGACTACCGGGGTATTCAGAGCTCGGGCCGCGTCAGCCATGCCCTTGATGGCATTTTCCATCTGCCAGTACACATAAGGCTTCTCCGGATTGCCAAAATTCAAACAGTTGGTTAAGGCCAGAGGCTGAGCCCCTACACAGGCCAGATTACGGGCTGCTTCACATACCGCCTGCATTCCGCCCTGGAAGGGATCCAGATAGACCAGACGTCCATTGCAGTCGGTGGTCAAAGCAATCCCTTTCGATCTGCCCTTGATGCGCAACACAGCTGCATCGCCATCCCCGGGCATGATAGAGGTATTCGTCATCACCTGGTGGTCGTACTGCCGGTATATCCACTGCTTGCTGGCAATATTGGGTGAAGCCAGTAATTTCAGTAAAGCTTCCGATAGGTCGACAGCCTCCAGGGTGGTTGAATCAAAACTACGACATTCCTGGTAATAAGGAGGCTCTTGTCCTTCTCGGTAGTAGACAGGACATGAGTCGGTAAGGGCCGCCACCGGAACTTCCCCAGTCAGAGTCTGACCTTCAAAGACCTGGAACATACCGTTCTCGGTAACCGATCCAATCACCGTAGCATCCAGACCCCATTTTCTAAATACTTCTTCAATCCGCTTTTCTTTCCCAGGGCGCGGCATGATCAGCATGCGCTCCTGGGACTCGGACAGCATTACTTCATAGGGAGTCATGCCGGCTTCCCGACGCGGAACTTTGAGCACATCCACCAGAACCCCCCGGCCCTTTTTGCTGGCTGCCTCAGCAATAGAACTGGTCAGACCAGCGGCTCCCAGGTCCTGCATACCGGCTACCAGATCCTCCTGGATCAGCTCCAGACAGGCTTCGATCAACAGTTTCTCCATGAAAGGGTCTCCCACTTGCACAGAAGGCCGCTTGGCAGCCGAACTCTCGGAAAGTTCCTCAGAGGCAAAGGTTGCTCCATGGATGCCGTCTCGCCCAGTTTTAGCTCCTACGATCATAATAGGGCTGCCCACATCGCCGGCCACAGCCAGAGCAATTTCATCAACATTCACCAATCCTACACACATGGCATTGACCAGGCAATTATCCTCATAGCTGGGATTAAAATAGACCTCGCCCCCTACCGTGGGAATCCCCAGGCAGTTGCCGTATCCCGCGATTCCCGCAACCACTCCGGCAAATAACTCCCGCACTCGGGGTTCTTCCAGCGACCCGAAGCGCAGAGAATTCAGGCTGGCTATGGGCCGAGCGCCCATGGTAAAAATATCCCTGACGATTCCGCCCACCCCAGTGGCCGCACCCTGATAGGGCTCAATGGCTGAAGGATGGTTGTGACTTTCAATTTTGAAAACCACTGCCTCGTTATCTCCGATGTCCACCACCCCAGCATTTTCTCCGGGGCCAATAATCACCCGCGGTCCCTGAGTGGGGAAGTTGCTGAGCAAGGGCTTGGAGTTTTTGTAGCCGCAGTGCTCCGACCACATGACTGAAAACATGCCGGTTTCAAGGTAGTTGGGTTCCCGCTCTAGTATTTTCTTTATGCTTTCATATTCTTCGTCCAGAAGGCCCATTTCCCGATAGGTCAATTCCTTCATTAAAACTTCACCTCCTGGCACCATTTCATCATGGAAGCAAAGATCTTCACCCCATCGCTGCCTCCTAATACTGCCTCCGAACACCTTTCCGGATGGGGCATCATACCCAGGACATTGCCTTCCTTGTTAGTGATTGCGGCAATATTGGCCAAAGAACCGTTGGGATTGAAGCTATCGCTCTCTTCGCCATTTGGCCCGCAGTAGGTGAAAAGGATGCGTCCTTCCTGCTGCAGTTCTGCGAGAGTCTGGGGATCACAGTAGTAGTTGCCTTCGCCGTGAGCGATAGGAATTTGTAAAAGTTCGGATTCCGGAATCTGGTTGGTAAAGGGCGTACTGCTCTGCTTCACTTTCAACCAGACCGGCTCACAGATAAATTTAAGGCTGCGGTTGCGCAGCATAGCACCGGGAAGCAGACCCACTTCTAAAAGAATCTGAAACCCGTTGCAGATTCCGATGACCAGGCCACCCCTTTGGGCAAAATCCACCACTGCTGGCATCACCGGAGAAAAACGGGCGATAGCCCCGGTTCTCAAATAATCGCCATAAGAAAATCCGCCAGGTAGAATCAAAGCGTCAAAACCCTTTATCTCCTTTTCCTGGTGCCAGATGTATTCAACATCTTCCAGCAAGACATCTCGTATAACATGGTAGCAATCCGCATCGCAATTGGAACCTGGAAACACCACGACTCCAACTCTCATGGTTATCCCTCCGTGATTTCCACCCGAAAGTCTTCGATGACCGGGTTGGCCAGGAGTTTATCACTCATCTCCGCAAGTTCCTTTTGGGCCCGTTCGCGGTCCTGCCCGTCAAGACCTATTTCAATATATTTGCCGATACGCACCTGTCCCACTTGCGGATAGCCCAAAACATGCAGAGAATTCTTGACTGCTTCCCCCTGGGGGTCCAGAACTCCCTCCTTAAGGGTCACATAGATCTTGGCTTTAACCAACACTATTTCCTCCTTCGTATGGTGCCAGGTCAGCAGCCCCGATGTTATCCCTGTAAAACAGCTTCTATCCGCCTGGCCACTTCCTGGTAGGCTTCTTCGGTTTTGCCCAGGTCGCGGCGGAAACGATCTTTGTCCAGCTTTTCAAGGCTTTCTTTATCCCACAGACGGCAGGAGTCGGGAGAAATCTCATCCCCCAGAAGCACCCGGCCCTCAAACACTCCAAATTCCAGCTTGAAATCCACCAGGATGATGCCAATGCTATCAAAAAACTTTATCAAAACTTGATTGATTTTGAGGGCTTTGGCCTTAATCTCCTCCAACACCTGGTCATCAGCCCAACCCAAAGCCCGGGCATGGTATTCGTTGACCATAGGGTCATGCAGGGCATCGTCTTTATAATAGAGCTCCAGGATAGGCTGTGAAAGGCCAGTCCCCTCCGGAAGTCCCACCCTTTGGGCCAAACTCCCGGCGATGACATTGCGCATCACTACTTCCAAAGGCAGCATTTTTAGTTTTTTTACGACAACATTGCGTTCATCAATTTGTTTTACCAGATGGGTTTCGATCCCCTCTCCCTCCAGCAATTTGAATAAGAGACAGGAGACCCGGTTGTTGACAATACCCTTGTTGTGAATGGTGCCTTTCTTGGTCCCATCAAAAGCGGTGGCATCATCCTTGTAGCTCATAAGCACCGTGCCCGGATCCTCGGTTAAATAAATCTTCTTGGCTTTTCCCTCGTAAAGAAAATCTCCCTGTTGCATAATCCTGCCTCCTCCTTGCCTTAATCCAATCCGCAGCGGTGGAAAATGTAGTCTACCTGGCTTGAATAAATAGCCAGATCAAAGATCGGTTCAATCTCCTCCCGGGTTATTAACTGCATGATTTCAGGATCCTCTAGAACCAGGCTCTTAAAGTCCAGTTTTTCCGACCAACTGCGCATAGAGTTTTTCTGCACCAAAAGATAAGCTTGCTCCCGCAGCAGACCTTTATCAATCAGGGCCAACAATAATTCCCCGGAAAAAATCAAACCCTGCGTTTTCTCGATGTTTTCCATCATATTGTTCTCATAGACCATTAAACCTTTTACAACAGCAGTAAATTTCTCCAACATGTAATCTAGTAAGATACAGCTGTCCGGGATAATCACCCGTTCTACCGATGAATGAGTCAGGTCCCTTTCATGCCACAAAGCAATGTTTTCCATAGCGGCCATGGCGTTCCCGCGCAAGACTCGGGATAAACCGGCTACGCGTTCGCTCATCATGGGGTTGCGTTTATGGGGCATAGCCGATGAACCCTTTTGTCCGGCCTTAAATGGTTCTTCAACTTCCAATATTTCGGTTCTTTGGAGATTACGCACTTCAGTGGCCATTTTTTCTAAAGAGGCCCCGGTTATGGCCAAATTGGTCAGGAACTGGGCATGGCGGTCGCGCTGAATAATCTGGGTCGAAACCGGACAGGGTTTTAAGCCCAGAGATTCACAAACATACTCTTCAACCCGGGGGTCAAGGTGAGCGAAATTCCCCATGGGGCCCGATATGGCACCATAGGAGATCACTTCCCGGGCTTCCTCTATTCGTTGAATGGCCCGTTCCAACTCGCTGAACCAAAGCGCCATCTTCAAACCGAAAGTCGTGGGTTCACCGTGAACTCCATGTGATCTTCCCATATTCAACGTATATTTGTACTGGCGAGCTTTTTCGGCGACGATTATTTTTAGACGGGCCAATTTCTCCAGGATAATATCGGCAGCAGCCCTCATTTGCAATGCTAACCCGGTGTCCAGAATATCTGAGGAAGTCATCCCTAAATGAATATATTTGGAATCTTCTCCGACATATTCACCAACATTGGTGAGAAATGCGATTACATCATGATGCACCTGATCTTCTATTTCCTTGATGCGTTGTACATCAAAGGCGGCTTTTTCTTCAATGACCGCTACTGCTTGGGCCGGAATTCGGCCCAAACGGGCCCATTCCTGACAGGCCGCAATCTCAATTTTCAACCAGTTTTGCAGCTTATTTTCCTCCGACCAGATGGCCCCCATCTCGGCCAGGGTATATCTTTCAATCATGCCTGCCCCCCCTTTTCCTTTAGATAAGCAACCACACCCTGGGTTTTCAAACGCTGATCCTTCGCTGACACCTCGTCTGCCATGCGCATCCGGTAATCATCCAACGCTCCGGCCAGTGTTTGGTTTTCCAGAGCCAGCATAGCTATCGCCAATAAAGCTGCGTTGGCCGCTCCGTTGATAGATACAGTAGCCACCGGAATCCCTTTGGGCATTTGCACGATGGAATAGAGGGAATCCACCCCCTGCAGGGTACTGGTTTTGATAGGGACCCCGATGACCGGTAAAATCGTATAGGCAGCAATAACTCCGGGCAAATGAGCGGCTCCTCCGGCTCCGGCAATAATGATTTTCACGCCCCGATCCCGGGCACTCTTTGCATATTCGGCAGTTTGAACCGGTAGCCGGTGGGCTGAGGATATGACATATTCATAATCCACACCGAACTTGTCCAGGAGGTCTCCGGACTCCTTCATGATGGACAGATCGGAATCACTGCCCATGACAATTGCCACTTTCGGCATTTACAACACTCCTTCTCCACATATGAAAACTGGCTAATATTCATTTACCAACAAAAACCCCAGGTAGATAGTTTCTGTACCGAAACCTATCCGCCTGGGCTTTTATCCCTATACGGTGTAGTGCTTGAGAGCACCTGTGTCACTCGGACCAGGCCATGCAGTTCACTTTCAACTCTAATTCCAACTAGAATTGACAGTGTACTAGGCATACGGAACCCTAGACACACTTTCGCGTTTTGTTATATCTAATTATGGCAATTACATCCTACCTCGATATTAACAAAGCTGACCATGGCTGTCAACTTGTGAAAAAGCTTTCCAGAAAGCTTTAATATCCGAAACAATGGTTGTTACATTCCCCCGGCAATCCATTTTAGACGGTCTTTGAGTCCATCCCATCCATGAATTAGCTGACGCGTTTCCTCCTCAATTTGACTCTCTGGTAATTCTCGCATTCGCTGCAGTCCACTTTCTTTTTCAACCGACTCAAGCCTTTCCAATACCACCCGGGCCAGACCGGTTATGAAATCTTCCTCTGCGGGCCTCTGGCGACTATTGGCAGAAATATTAACCACTTCGCCAGAATGTGAGATTTGCGGATCATGCATAGCAGTAACCCCTTTCGCGTGTCCCTTCTGCCTAAATTTTTGCCCGGCTGGACCGGGTTTTATACCAAGGTTCATGGTATAAAGCAGGAGATGACAGCCTAACCAGGGAAAATAGTAATATATATATATGGGAAGGCTCCTGAAGAGCCGCTCTATTAAAGGAGTGATATAAATTGCTAAACAAGAAATGGATTATATTTATTCTGCTCGGCCTGCTGGCTCTGGGCGTAAGTGCCTGCAACAAATCAACAACCCAGACCCCTCCGGCCACCCCGGCCCCGGCGCCGGTTCAACAGGCGGTTGCCCAAGATGTGATACTTTATTTTGCTGATAATCAGGCTGAGTATCTGGTTCCCGAAAAGCGCTCCGTTCAGGTGGATAAAGCCGATGATGTTCAAAAATTGGCGGAAGCGGTGGTGAAAGAATTAATCGTAGGCCCTAAAGATTCCCATCTATTCCGGACTCTTCCCGCCGAAAGCCGCTTACTGTCCGTGAAGATTGACAAGAATGTGGTGATCGTCGACTTCAGCAAAGAATTGCAGAGCAAACATTCAGGAGGCAGTACTGGAGAAATCATGACCGTTTATTCCCTGGTAAACAGCCTGGCAGAACTACCCGGTATTAATACGGTTCAGCTTTTAATCGAGGGTCAGAAAGTGGATAGCCTGGTTGGCCATGTGGATACCAGTGAAGCATTGACACGCGATGCCACCCTGCTTAAGAAGTAAGAGGATAAAAGAGAGGGGCGGTTGCGCCCCTCTCTTTATCGCCTGCCTTTTATTCCTCTGCTACTCTTGAATCGGTTTTCTAGCTTTTCCTTGTTTTTTAATGATGATTAGAAAACCAGCCCTTTCAGCTCCCGGTGTCAGAGGCCTGATCTCCACCCGCGCTGGGACTTCGGTTCCTTTACGACGTAGAAAAGTCAGATCACACTCAGCCGGTTCAACTGCGTCCGGGGAAATCCCCGACAGAAAAGTCTGATCTTTTTCAATCAGCAGCTGGCTAAATGGCTTGCCACTTAGTTCATCGGATTTATAACCCAACGACTTGTTGAAGCGCTCACTGGAAAAAATAATTTTCCCATCCTTATCGACAGCAGTCGCAGGAATATCCAGGCTGTTCAAAGCAGCAGTTACAAAATCAGCCTTTTCCGCCATGTTCTCCATTCGATCCTTGATGCTCAGGTTGTAACTATGGCGTTCAGTTATATCCCGAAGGCTTTCAATAGCACCCAGCAAACGTCCATCCTGATCATACCAGGGCATAGCCCTCCCCCAAAGATGCCGGCCTCGACCTCTCAAATTCGGTGTGGCGAACTCGCTAATTACCACATATTTGTCAACTTCCACAACGGAATAAAATTGTTGCACCTCTTCCGGTTTCAAAACCAGGTCTACCATGATCGGTCTGCGGTTATCATAAAAAGCCAGTGCGTATTCATAATTACCCTTGCCCATCATATCCTGAGCTTTAATACCGGTTAGTTCCTCCATAGCCTGGTTCCAGGCTACCACCTTTCCTTCCAGATCGATAGCCAGCGTCGCATCTGGTAGGTACTCTATGAGGCCCGCAAGGTTTTGTTCAGATGTCTTTAACTGGGTCAGTTCCTTTTTAAGTCGAGTTACGTTGCGGGCTATACCCTGTACGGCAACCGGTTTCCCGGCTTTATAGATTGGCCAGATGCTCACATCCATGAAAACCTGGTGCCCGCCTTTGGTCAAAACAGTCAACTCATAATTAATAAAACGGCCATTGGCAAGTCTCTGATATTGAAATCCTCTCAATAGCTGCAGGGAGTCCTCATCCGCCAGTTCCTGTATATTCATCCTGGCCAGCTCACCGCTCAGATAGCCCGTGATTCGCTCCGCTGCCGGATTGACGGAAACAAAATTCCCTCCCATGTCATGGATAAATATAAAATCACTGGCATTTTTGAAAAAGCCCTCATAGGCCTCCCGGGAATGGCGAAGCTCATCATTGGCGGTTTTCACCGTGGAAATATCACGAATGACAGCCACCAGCCGGAGTTCTTCCTCCACCATGAGCCGCCGGCAGCGCACATCAATCCAGAATTCATGTCCATTGATGTCACGGGCTTTCCATTCCATGGATTGCGGTCTATCCTGGGGGGCCATGCGCAGCCAACGCTTAAATTCTTCGCTGGTAAAAGGGGGTTCATCGGCGCACAGTTCGCCCATATCCATTTTTATCATTTGCTCACGAGCATAGCCAAACATATTGCAGGCTGATTTATTGGCCTCAAGAATCTCCGTAGTGTAGGTGTCTTGAATGATAACCGCATCCCAAATCTCATCGAACACATCGTGATAGGTGTGCGCCAGAGCTTGAACTGCCCTTTCAAAGCGGTGGGAATCAGTGGTTTCATCCGCAATGGATATAAGCCCTTGAGGGGCGGGGTAGATCCTCTCCGTAAAATAACGATGGGCAATTTCTGTTTCTGTAGTTCTCCCGCTGCCGGTAGACAGCACTTCAAGATAGGCTCGATGAGAATTGCTTCCGATCAGCTCTGGCATGACGTCTAAGAGCTTTAGCCCTTCCAGTTCGTCGGCTGGTCTCCCGATTAGCCTGGCGTAGGCAGCATTGCAATACACAATTCCCAACTCTTCATCAACAACCAGTACCGGGGAGTCTATACATTCCAGAAAGACCATATAATCGTCACTCTCAATCATCCTATACTCCTCCCATCACAATCCTACCCTCATAATGCTGCCCGGATGCGGCCAGATCATACCAATGATGCCCGGGTTGTATACCTGGCCAGCCGGATGTAAACACATCCCCGGCTTAGCTGTTTATTCAGGTGGAAGTTTTTTAGTCGCGCAGTTGACTAATCCTGCTAGTCTATATTATATAATAACTCCGGGTCCTTTTACGACTGTCATATTGGTCCTGATTGGGGATACAGTAGACTGCTCCCCAATATCCCTGAAGAAAAAAAAAGCGGGGATATTCCCCGCCTCTGATTTTATGCCTATTTAAGCTTCTGGTATACAGTAACCCCACCGGAGGCGCCTTTATCGCTAAAACTTACCGTAACCGCAATTTTGTCTTTTTCGGCTACATACATGAAAGTGCCGTCACCTTCTTTGGAAGAAAGAGAAATCTTCCAACCGGCTTGTTCCAGAGCGGTCTTGTAAGCATCACCATAGGCGGGAGTACAACCTTCTATTCCCACAAAAACTGTCTTCCCATCTTCGCTGCTGTTTTCAATGGTGCTGTTGATTTTCCCCCCGGTAAACTTGGGTACATCACTGGGAATGCTTGTAGGCCATTCATAGGTTGATCCTGATTTAAAAGTGCTGCCATCCTCCGTTTTTATTTCGACCTGCCCGTTTTTCACATCCACTTTGGCATCTTTAGCCCCGCTGTCTTTCAACCCCTGTTCCATGGCTTTTTCCGTGGCCTTTTCCGTGGCCTTCTCTGCAATCATTCCACAGCCCGAGACCACAAACACGGCCAGCAAAAAAATTGCAAAACCCAGAATCAATAAAGACTTACGTTTCATTAAGCTCCCTCTCCCTCCGAATATTTACTCATTCTCCCATGGTTTTTCCGCTGCCACTCTAGCGTCTATTTTCACAAGTGTATAATATTTCCGTTGTGCTGGCAACGGAACCATTCCAGCCAAATATTCCCTTAATTTTCTGCATTTACACAGCCATGAACCGACTCTTCTCAATTTCCCGACTAGTCCGACCCGACTCTTCATACATTGGTAGCAGAGCACTTTTGTTTTTCTGGAAAGGAGGAGTTTGTTTGCTAAAACGCTACCGGATGTGGGTCATCTCATTGCTGGTCCTGGCCATACTGGGTGGATTCGGATACCGCACCATACAGCAGAATGGAAAACTGGAGCAGATGAGGATCAGGCTGCTGGAGGATGCCCTGGCGCCGACAACAGCCGAAGGAGCTGCATACTCCTGGGCCGAGGCTGTCAAAGAACGGAACGGGGCCTGGCAGTATGCCGTCATGGACGACAGGCTCCGTCTTCAACATCGCAAGGAGTTTGAATCTTCAAACTGGGTTACCGGGTTTTCCAGTCCCTGGGTTGAGAATTATCAGGTTATACGTCAGACCCAGGATGATGAAGGAAATATTTCCTTCAAGGTTGTTTTTGATTGGTACACCAGCAGTGGATTTGCTTATTCCAACAGTGGCACCCTGGTGGTCAGCGCCTTTGATAAAGGAACGCCCAATGAGCGCTGGCTCCTCACTTCTCTGGAATACAGCTATGAACCGGAGCAGTAAAATCAACGGTTTGTTCATTAAAAGCTCGTTTTCTGAGCCGGGGCCGACAGGAACTAGCGATGGTTGTACGGGGTGGCAAGCGGCGGGTCTGACCCAGTGCCCTACGTCCTCCTGGGCGCGGGCTCCTGTGATATAATAATATAGAAGGTTGAGGTTCCGGTCTCGCTTTCACCCGGGCCAAGCGTTTCTTCACTATTTCCAGTTACAGATCCTCCATCCGGCACCACTAGCAGCATCCGTTCCGGTATCCGGGAGAAGAAAAAGACATAGTGGCCAACAGGAACCTCACGGAAAGAGGGATGTAAGATGGAATTAGGAGACCGAATCGTGGTCAGTGAACGCCGCCACCCTTTCTTCAAATTTACCGGCACTATTGTGGGTAAACGTGGTGTTCGGGTTCCTGGAGACCCCATGCTTCTCATTCTTATTCATGAGCGGCAGCGGAGTTTCCTCATACCCGAATCCATGGTAAGCGTGCAGGAAGAAGTGATCCCGCCCCTGGACTCCTAACGGTTTACTGCATGCAATTGCTTTCTATTTCAGGCCAAAATGCTTTGTCACATTCCAGCACTCGGGAGAACATCTATGCTAATTCAGCGCTACTTCTATTGTCCCAAATGCGGTGGAACTCTTTCCTATGCCAAGTATAAAGACCGTTCGCGACTGGGTTGCCAGGCCTGCGGGTACATTTTTTACGAAAATCCGGTGGTAGGGGTGGCCGGAATATTGTTTAATGATAAAGCCCAAATACTGCTGGGGCTTCGGAAAACCGGAGCTTTTGCGGGATTGTGGTGCATTCCCTGCGGCTATTTGGAATATGATGAAGACCTCTATTCTGGAATTCGTCGGGAATTTAAAGAAGAGACCAACCTGGACATACAAGTGACCGGATTATTTACCGCCCAATCCAATTTTCACGATCCAGAAAGGCATAGTGTAGGCATCTGGTTTCTGGTTCAGGCCCTGAGCGGTCAAATAAAGGCCGGTGACGATCTGGAAGATGTCTCCTTTTTCGACCTGGATAAGCTTCCCGACCTGGCCTTTCCCACCGATCAGGCGGTGCTTGGCCAGCTAATAAGGTTGGGGGACACACCCCCTCTTCGAGAGAGGAATGTCCCCCTGTGCCGCCAGTAAGATCGAGGAGCATGCGCAGCAGGCGACCGTAGGAAGTGCCTGTGGTGCGCCCTACAGGCGGTAAGGCATGTAAGGAAACATGTGATTAATAAAGAGTAAAAGCTTAATGCATTCTTGAATGCCGTAAGTAGAACAAGACCCCAAGTTGCAGGAAGGTGTTTCACCTTGAATGCTCCCGTTGGTCGCATTGGATGATATAGATCCCCGAAATCCTTTAAACGCCACCTGTAAAATGGGTGTCGATGATTTGCTCGGCCAGCCTTCTTTGGAGATCGGCCTGGTGAACAAGCGATAACACCAGCAACAGCCACTCCAACTGTTCCTTATTTTCATCCCCCAGCGTTCCCACCCGTTTTTCTATGGATGCTGCTTCCCGTTTACAAAACTCTTCAAAACCCTCATGATTGTTTTTCTCCAGATCAAGATATAGGGAGTAGGTAGCGTCAATGGGAGAAGCCGTCTCTTGTCGTAATTTCCCTTTCAGTAGAGGGAAGAAAAGTGCTGCAATATCATTCATGGATAGGACATGCTTCAACTGGTAGATGAGGATAAGGAGCATCATGTTCTCTTTGGAATATTTCTTTTTATGGGGTGGAATCAACAATCCTGCCTTGGTGTAATTGTTGATCATGGTCTTGGTTAATATTTTTTCCTTCTCATCCCGTTTGCAGCCCGAAAGCCTGGTTTCCATAAAGGTGGTAACCTGGTCCATGTATAGTTCAATATCCGGGATATCACCTGGCAATACTTGCCGAGGATTGAGAATATTTGTTATTAATTGGTGCAAACTACTTTTGTCCAGCAAAGAATTCCCTCCATTCACGTGTCTGGCAGGTTTGAATAAATTGGAAATGGAATTGCAATATCGCGCATCAGATAGTATTATATATAATATAACATAGTTTCAAATACTACATTGATAAAAATGGAGTGTGGCTCATGAAATCATGTAAGCAAAATCAACCCGATCTTGAAGCTTCTTCTCAATGTAACGGCTGGCGGCGATTGATGATTCTATTTCATCCTCGAGAAGCTGTAAATGCCTTTACCCACCTGCTAGGCGCCCTTTTATCGGCGGTCGGGCTGTACCTGTTAATCAAGCATATACCGGCAGGCAGCAGTGTGCGATATTATGTTTCTCTCTATATCTTTGGCATTAGCTTAATACTGCTCTACTGCACCAGCGGCTTTTATCATCTCCTAAACGCTTCTAAAAGGGCCCTCGCCTTTTTACGACGGATGGATCACATGATGATCTATGTTCTCATAGCCGGCACCTACACCCCGGTGTGTTTGCTGGTTTTGAATGGTGCCTGGCGCTGGGCAATGTTAATCTCGGTATGGTCTCTGGCCCTCCTGGGCATTATTTTCAAACTAGCCTGGTTCAAGGCACCCCGTTGGTTGTCTACAGCTTCTTACGTGCTTATGGGCTGGACAGCTGCCATCGCCTTTTATCCTCTCTCCAAGGCTCTATCTGTGGCCGGTATGATCTGCCTGGTGCTGGGAGGCGTATTCTATAGCACCGGTGCAGTGATCTATGCCACCAAACGCCCCCGGATCAATCTCAGATGGCTGGGATTTCACGAAATATTCCATTTATTCGTCCTGGCCGGAAGCCTTACTCACTTCTGGATGGTCTACGGCCTCTTATCAGTCCACTAACGATTTACAACATATAAAAGCCCAAGGCTATTTTTCATGACTAAAAGCGACTTCCTTGTTTCAATGAAGCCGGTTAGAGGAATGAAAAGCATGAGACCTTATGTCTCAAGGGGTTTCCCCTCTTGGGCAACAACCCCTGTTGACACTTTACTTAAAGGTATATGTGCGATATGTCGTCTAAAAGCCGCAGTAAATTTGTTACTGTCTGATACGCTTGGCCGGGTTCTGTTGGGGGGCTTAGCGATCCAATCTCAATATTCCGACACAGTGAATCTTTTTTAGAATGCTGTTTTCCATCGGGGTTAGTAATAGTGTCTTGAGGATTAGACCATAAAGTAGCGATACCGTTCCAGCCGCCACTCTTGGGCCCAGGAGATGGACGTCGCTAAGGCTGGACAAGATACCGATTACAGCAAGGACAAGCAGAGTAAATGACCAACCCAATACGGATGCGTTCAGATTTCTAATTACTAATAAATCAGTCTCGTAGACCGCCACCCTGCCCAGTTCTGTTCTTTCAGAAAACGCATCTCTAAATGCCTCTCCAATCTCAACCCCACGATAAGAAAAAAGGGTGGTTAAGAGGGACCCCAGCGTAATGGGGACCAAAGCAGTAGCGATCAACAGTGCAATTAAAGCCCCGCCTTCCACAACAAAGGCTCCCAACACCAGAGATAAGGACAATAAAACCAGGAACAATTTTTTCACTTTCCAGCACCCCTTTCATTCAAACTTATTAGCATCTTTAGGTTTTGTGATAACTGGGTAACAAGGCTTACTGTATTAATACCGATTCTTTCACAGGGTACAAAACGGGGGATGCTGAGGTCATAACCCACCCCGGTTAGAATGAGTAGGGCAGTCAGCAGCGAAACCAGACCGTACCGTATGCGCGGCCGAGGAGAGTTCCAATGGGGCCGGTTGGGAGTCGCTTTTTCAACAAACCCGCACTCTCTGAGAACTCTATCTGATAATCCCTGAGGGCAGGGTGTCAGGGGCAAATTCTTGATGATATAATCGTAGCCCTGCTTCATTTTCACTCCCCTCCCTTTAAAACCAGCCTGAGCCTGGTCCGGATACTATGAATCCTAGATTTCACGGTACCGGTAGGCAGGATCAGAATTCGTCCGATCTCTCGATATTTTAAATCCAAATAGTCTTTTAAAATGACCATTTCCCGGTCTTCCGGGTCCAGTTCATTTAAGGCCCGAATTAAAAGGAGCCTGTCCTCCAGGAATTTATATGGGTCCTTACCAGTTCCGCCGGCTCCCATTGGATCCTCGTGGATCGGTTGGTACGGCTCCCGGCCATAATCACGGAGGTAATTCAAGCAGGTGCGTCGGCAAATCGTATAAATCCAGGTGGATAGTGCAGCTTTGGTCTCATCATAAAGGCCTATATTCTTGAATACTTTTATGAATATTTCCTGGGTCAGATCTTCGGCTGCATGGTAATCATTGGTCATTCTTATACAATAGCTAAAAAGTCGGGCTTGAAAATCCACCATCAAGCCTTCAAAAGCCTGCACATCTCCTTCTCTTATTCGCTTGGCGATTAAACGGTCCAGATATCTCATGCATTCCAGCCTTTACTTCAAAAGCCTTTTATTGTTTATACACTAATATTGGAGAATGGTTCATTTTGCGAGATTTCCCTCAGGAATGTTCCGGAGGCAAATAGCTAGCAGATTCTATGCAGAAGTGAACTCCTGGCCTACCGTTGCTTTCTCCCGATGTCTGACCCGGGCTTCTATTACCCTGGTGGCAGCATAGATCCCAGCACAAAGCAAAACTATGATGTAAATAGTACTGGCTTTTTCCGCATAGGGGTAGTCTAGATCCCCTTCGGGCGGTAGAGGGGTATGGGGAGGGTAATGTACGAAGCCGTATTTTAGCAGATGAATAGAATCCGTATAAACTCCAGTTGGGGTGGAGTTCAGAACGACTGCTAGGAGGTGGGCATCTCCGCGCGTAGCCGAGGAAACCAAACAATACCCGGCTTCCCTGGTATGCCCGGTTTTGATACCCGTAGCCTCCTGCATAAAAAATGGATCATTCGTTCGTAGAAGCTCATTGGTATTGACCCAGGTTCCGGAAGCAGCATGTTGACCTGAAGCTGTAGGATATATGGAAGTACTCACAACCTGCCGCAAGAAAGGGCTCAACATTGCCTGGCGAGCAATCATGGCCATATCGGCAGGGGTGGAAAAGTGTTTGTCATCATGATAGCCATCAGGGTTGCTGAAATGAGAATGTACGGCTCCCAACTGCTGGGCCCGTTGGTTCATCATCTCGATGAAGCCGTTCAGGGCCTGTTGGATGGATAGCGCTTCACCGGGTCTGGTTTTTCGTCCGATATGCACTGCGATGGTCAAAGCCGCATCATTCCCCGAGGGCAACATCAAAGCATAAACTAAATTCTTCAGGGAGAGGACTTGCCCCTTCATTAATCCAGCCTTACTGGAATCAGCAGGTGCTAGATATATTTCATCCCCCACAGTTACTCTTTCATCCAGATCTCCCTGTTCGATAGCCAGTAATGCAGTAAGAATCTTGGTTGTGCTGGCCGGGTAGAGGCGTTCCTGCTCATTTACAGAGAAAATAGTTTTACCGGTATCCGCATCCACCAGGATAGCCCCCCGGGCCTGCAAAAGGGGAAGCAACTGGCCTGAAACAGAATCAGCAAAGGGAGGCTGCGGCTCTGCAGCCGTCATATCCGGCGGCCAAGCTGATAGGAAAATCATCGTTACCATGGAAATAAGTAGGATTGAAGATAGAATCCGTTTCAAGCTTTAACACCTTTCCTCTGATTGCTGCAGGCTAAAGTTGTATAATCTATTCGCTGATAACCAGTAATAATCCTGGTTGAAGCGCCTAGATATCCGATCAGTTTTATGGAAGCAGTGGCGTGGGATTGGAAAATTGGGCATAAACGAACAAGCCTCCAGAAGAAAGAATAAAGAAGACACACCTCTCGTGGTGTGCCCTCTTTTCTTAGCAGAGGAATGTCCTCAACCTACATCGCGGTCTAGACCGAGAATCACTTACATCCAGCGGCCATAGGCCGCTCATGGGGACATTCCTTACCGCTGCTAGCTAAAATTCCGCCTATATAGATGAAATCAAGACATAGCAAACGGCATTATTACGATCCTTCTCTCAGATCCTGCCGCCAGTAAGGCGGCACCAGGGGGACATTCCTCTCCCGAAGGGGAGGTGTGTCCCCCAACCTTAGCGGGAAGGTGTGTCCCCAATCCTTACATTAGGGTTACGTTGACTGTACGCATTCCCCAATTCATGGCTTCACCATGGCTGTCAAAAAAGAGATCGATACGGTTGCCCTGAATGGCATTGCCCTGGTCGGCCGCGATAGCCTCACCATATCCTTCCACGTAAAGTCTGGTACCCATGGGAATTACATCAGGGTCGGTGGCGATAATCCCCCGTGCCAAAGGCAATCCTATAAAAGATGGCTGGCCAAAGAAGGGATAGTTGCTCTTATAACTGTTGTCATAGCCAGTAGCCACCATGGACATGGTTCTGCTTCCTCCCATACTTCCACCACGGGACACACTGGTTGTGCTGATGCCCAATGCCTTATTGGTCAAGGGACCCACGGTACCAGTCGTTGATATACCATTGTCCTGTTGAAAGCGGACTACGGCTTTGCGGGTTGAAGCCCCAAAGACGCCATCGGCGCTGCCGCACCAATATCCGCGGTTGTTAAGAACCTGTTGGACCTTAGTCACGGCTGACCCCTGAGCACCCTGGGATAGACTCCCGGCTGCCATGGCTTTTCCAGTAAAGGCCATACTGCAGAGGGCTAAACCCAGAACTAAAAACATCAATATCAAACTTCGTTGCATTCGTGTCATGTGATAACCTCCTTATACCATTAGTCACTATCCATCCAATCAAAAGGGATATCGGCATATGCGTTTTGTGATAGCAACCAATGTGTACAGTGTAAAGGAGTGGGCAATCCTGGTCAAACAGGTTGAAAACCTTCTAATATGGACAGCTTGGGCACTGGTTTGCGTGGGTCACACATGATCCAGGAAACTAGCGGATCATCCCGTATGCCCATAGAATCTACAATCTTCCTCTTTAGCCAGGAGTTTTCGGCCAGAAAAACAAAAAGTGAGCTTTCGCTCATCATCCTAAAAAGCTCCCGTCACCGGGCTTTGTTTACATTCCGCCGGGATAGTATATTTTACCGTATCCCCTATTATTAGCCAGCCTGTTGCCAGGATTTTCTCAATCGTCGAGAAGATTTTTATGACAATCGCCAATTATTTGACCGTCTCGCCCCACAGGATACTCCCGCAAACTGGGCAGCGGCCCAGCACATAGACACTGCCGTTATCCATTCTATGCCCGGTAAGCGGTAGCGTAGGTCTGAGTATCGAGATGAAAGCAGGGGGCCATCCAGGGGGCACAGGCAAAATGGAATGTCTTTTTGTATTTCCATTTCATATTGCCCGCTTCAGCACCCATTTCCTCACGGGCCAACTCCAGCAATGCTTCTGGCGGGTTCTTTCCTTCCATCGTATCGGTTCTCCTTAAACCTGGCGGCTTTTGCTTATTATTTGTTTACCGAAAAAAGAAATTCGCCAAAGTCCTGCTAAGGCACCTGGGTAATTTTAAACATGTGTTTCCGCGTTTCATTCCCGGCCTGATCAGGCAGATTCTCCGGCATGGCCGGGTGCCTGCCATCCTTCATGGCAATGCTGAGCATCAGCTTGATGCGGTTCAACTGATTGACCTCACTGGCTCCTGGATCATAATCGATGGCAACGATATTGGCCTGTGGGTATTCTGTCCTAAGTTTTCGCATCATGCCCTTACCGGTAACATGGTTGGGAAGGCAGGCAAAAGGCTGGACGCATACGATATTGGGGGCATCCATTTCAATAAGTTCGATCATCTCAGCTGTCAGGAGCCATCCTTCTCCAGCGTGATGACCCAAAGACATAATTTCATTCGCCTTCTCGGCCAGATGGTAGATGGACATAGGTGATTGGAAACGCTGGCTGGCCTGCAAAGCCTTCTTCATTTCCCGCCGCCAGCTTTCCAGGTATCCGATCAAAAGCTTCATTCCGACTGCACCCTTCCATGATCCAGCAAGAAATTCGAAACGAAAGATAGGATCATAACAACAGTATAGGAAAAAATCCATCAGGTCGGGAACGATGACTTCGGCACCTTCCTCCTCCAGGAGGCTGACAATGTTGTTGTTGGCCGCCGGGTGATACTTGACCAGAATCTCCCCGACTATTCCTACACGTGGTTTCCGCTGGCCCGAAATTTCAAGGCAATCGAACTCATCGACAATCTTGTAAATATTTTCTTTAAACTGCTGACGGGTTCCATTCTGCAGCTGTTTGCGGCATACTTCCACCCATTTCTGATATAAGAGGTTGGCTGATCCCGGTATTTTTTCATAAGGCCGCACCCGGTGCAGAACCCGCATCAGCAGGTCACCGTAGACTACGCCCATGATGGCCTTCTTGAGCAGTCGTTTGGTAAGCTTGAACCCAGGGTGTGCCTCAGTTCCGGTAAGATTGGCAGAAACGACCGGAACCTGAGCGAAACCAGCTTCCCGCAGAGCCTTGCGTAGAAGGCCAATATAATTAGTAGCCCGGCAGCCTCCCCCGGTCTGGCTCATCACCACGGTGGTGTTGTTCAGGTCATACTTGCCTGATTGCAGGGCTTTCAGCAACTGGCCTATGACGATGATAGAAGGGTAGCAGGCGTCATTGTTGACGAATTTATTCCCCTCTTCGATATCACCCGGCTGAACCTGTGATAGCAATTCAACCTGGTAGCCCTCCTGACGAAAAACATCTTCCAGGAATACGAAATGGAAAGGTGACATCTGGGGACACAAGATAACATGCCTCTGCCGCATGTCTTCAGTGAAAGGAATAAAGCGAAAGGGGTAGTCCGCTTTTCCCGGAACCAGGTTTCCAGACCTCTTCTGCAGGGCTGCTATGAGTGAACGGATGCGGATCCGCGCTGCACCCAAATTATTTATTTCATCAATCTTAATCACCGTATAGATCTTTCCGGCACTTTCCATGATTTCCTGAACCTGATCGGTGGTTATGGCATCCAGACCGCAGCCAAAGGAGTTCAACTGGATCAACTGCAAATGCTGATGTTGGGCAGTATAGCGAGCAGCAGCATAGAGGCGTGAATGGTACATCCATTGGTCCACTACCCGAAGATCTTTTTTCGAGTTGGTTAGGTGAGCCACCGAATCCTCACTTAAGACAGCAAAACCGCAGCTGGTAATAAAGTTGGCAATGCCGTGGTTTATTTCCGGGTCAATATGGTAAGGGCGCCCGGCCAAAACCATGCCCTGTTTTCCACTGGCTTCTAAATAATCCAGGATGCGTTCTCCCTGACGCCGGATATCTTGCTTAAAAACTTGATCCTCGTTCCAGGCGTCCTCAACGGCCTTGGTGATTTCAGCCATTCGGACGCCCAGGTGCTTCAATTCCTGGTATAAACGCTGTCCCAGCCTCTTTTTATTGTCATAAGGAAGGAAAGGATTTAAAAACTCAACCCCTTCCAGGGCCAGTATATCCATATTGTTCACGATAACATCGGGATAGGAAATTACCATCGGACAGTTGAAGCAGTTGTTTGCATGCTCCTGCTCCCGCCTCTCCTGAATAATGCCGGGATAGAAAATGGTCTTGATACCCTCCTGGATCAAAGCAGCTATATGACCATGCACCAGTTTGGCCGGATAGCAGGCTGATTCGGAAGGGATGGTTTCATTACCCAGATCATAGACAGCCCGGGAAGAAGGAGGAGAGAGCTCTACCCGAAAGCCCAGACGGGTAAAGAAGGTAAACCAGAAGGGGTAGTTTTCATACATATTGAGCACCCGGGGAATCCCAATAACACCCCGCGGGGCTGCTTCCAGCGGTAGGGGTTCATAAACAAAAAGCCTCTCATATTTATACTCAAACATGTTGGGAATACTGTCATTTTCGCTTTTCTTGCCCGACATTTTCTCACAGCGATTCCCGGATACAAAACGCTTTTTATCAGGAAATCGATTAATGGTCAAAAGGCACTGATTGCTGCAACCGGCACAGCGATTGGTTGAGGATTGAAAAGAAAAACTGCTCAACTGCTCCCGGGTATAGAGACTGCTCCGCTGCGCTGGAGCGCAGTGCTCACGCGCCAGAAGAGCTGCTCCCAATGCCCCCATCAGACCGGCGATATCGGGGCGTATCACTTGCCTGCCAATGATCGTCTCGAAGCTGCGTAGAACAGCGTCATTAAGAAAGGTCCCGCCCTGAACGACTACCTTCTCTCCCAGGCGTCCAGGATCCCTTACCTTGATAACCTTGTAAAGGGCGTTTTTGATGACTGAGTAAGACAGCCCGGCAGAGATGTCTCCCACCGTCGCGCCTTCCTTTTGGGCCTGTTTAACCCGGGAGTTCATGAAAACCGTACAACGGGAACCCAAATCAACCGGGGAATCTGCCAACAAAGCATTTTCCGCAAAATTTTCCGCGCTCATTCCCACCGACCGGGCAAAAGTCTCCAGGAAAGAACCACATCCCGAGGAACAAGCCTCGTTAAGGATAATGCTGTCGATGACTCCATTCTTGATCGTCATGCATTTCATATCCTGACCACCAATATCAAGAATGAAGTCCACGCCCGGGCAGAAATATTCTGCTGCTGCTGCGTGGGCGACAGTCTCCACCTCACCCAGATCGACAGCCAGAGCCGCTTTGATCAACCCCTCGCCATACCCTGTCACCAGTGAATTGGCGATGACCGCCCCATCAGGCAGGTGTTCGTAGAGATCCCTTAGAATTCGCACCGTAGAGTTAACCGGACTACCCTGGTTGCCTCCGTAATAGGAATAGAGCAGATTTCCCTGGGGGTCGATGAGCGCTGCTTTGGTAGTGGTGGAGCCAGCGTCAATGCCCAAAAAGCAAGGACCGGTGTAGGTAGCCAATTCCCGCCGCCCAATCATCTGCGTAGAATGACGCAGTCTAAATTCCTGCAATTCTTCCGGATTATTAAATAGAGGAGCCATCTTCCAAACTTCCCCAACCGGCGATTCACTAGACGCTCTCATGCGGTTAGCGATATCCGCCAAACTTTCCGCCTCTCCCTTAAAGGCGGACATAGCCGCCCCCAGAGCCACGAAATATTGGCCATTTTCCGGGAAAATGGCATCGGAATGGTTGAGTTTCAGCGTTTCCTTGAAACGTTTACATAGTTCAGGAAGGAAGTGTAAAGGTCCGCCTAAAAATGCCACTTTGCCTCGAATAGGGCGCCCACAGGCCAGTCCGCTAATGGTCTGGTTTACCACCGCCTGCAGGACCGAGGCGGCAATATCCTCACGGGCTGCCCCATCATTCAGCAAAGGCTGTATATCACTTTTCGCAAACACGCCGCAACGTGCTGCAATGGGGTATATGATCTGGTGGCGGGCCGCCAGGCCGTTTAAGCCCATGCTATCAGTTTCCAGTAATGAAGCCATCTGATCGATAAATGCTCCGGTGCCTCCAGCGCAAATACCGTTCATCCTCTGTTCCATGCCAATTCCGAAATAGGTGATCTTAGCATCTTCTCCACCCAATTCGATGGCGACATCGGTTTCAGGAATCAGATTGTCCACGGCTTGTGTAGCGGCAATGACTTCTTGGATGAAAGGCAGGCCCAACCAGGCAGCGGCGGAAAGTCCAGCTGATCCGGTTACCATAGCAGTCACCGAACAGTTTCCCACCCGCTGCAGGGCTTCGCGGATTGACGAAGTAATGGTATTTTTGATATCGCTATGGTGGCGGCGGTAACTCTTATAGATCACATGATACCGCTGGTCCAGCAGGACGATCTTGACCGTCGTTGATCCTATATCCATCCCCATAAGCAAGGTTGAAGGTTGAGGATTGACCAAGGTGTAACCTCCCCCCAAGAACTATCCCAGCAAGAATTCAAATGGCGTTTGAATTCTTCCTACTATTAAGAGTAAAAAAAAAACGATGTTTTTGTCAATCCAGTTTTACTGGCAGCAAAATCGCTTGACGGACCAGCCTGCTATTCTTACAATGCATTTAAATAGTGTTTTAAACGGTGGTGATTACCTTGGCTGAAACAGTTGCTGCTCCGACAACCAAAGAGCGTATTATCACGGCTACCCTCGATATTATAGCATCCGAAGGCTTTCAAAACGTCACAGTAAGAAAAATAGCCACCCAGGCTCATGTAAACATAGCTGCCGCCCACTATCATTTCGGATCAAAGGATGCTGTCATTGAAAGAGCTTTACAATATGTAACGACCCAGATGATCGAAGTATTTACCATTTTGACCGACCAGCAACAACCGGCGGATATCCGCCTACGCTCCTTTATACAGGCTTATGCTGATACAGTCTATAAATACCCTGATATTGTAAAATACATGATCGATCAAAGAATACATCATACCAACTGTCAGGTTGAGTATGGAGCGTTTTTGGAGCGCCAGGGCATCGTTCTGGTCAGCCAGACCCTCAAGGAGTTGAATCCTGGTTCCGATGCTCAACTGCACCTGATGAAGACCCTGCAGATTCTTAGCTGTATTTCCTTCCCCATCTTGTTGGCCGGACAAATAAGAACAATTGCTGGCTTGGATCTTTTCGACCAGGAAACCCGGGCTCATTTTATCACCATGCTGATCGACAGTGTCCTGGAACCTGGTCCGTTCTCAGTGAAGCCAGATTTATCCTCATAAACGAAATCCATTATCCGCCCAGAAACCTTTTTATTTAACCCGAGGTTTAAAAAGATTTTGGCTTGTTAACGGATTACTCTTCCTGTAACACCGTCTCATGTTCACTTGTTTTTTTATTCCATTCGACACGCATGCTCGAATATCCTGGTTTAGAGACAAGCATGCCTCCACACCAGAAATCTTCAGCACTTTCTATTTTTAGTATAAAAACCCAGCAGGGATTTAGATGACCTCTATGTAATTCGTAAATAACCTGTAGAACACAAGGAGTGTCATCATGAGAGGTAAAAAAATATGGGTTACAATGGTGTTCATGATTCTTCTGGTTCTTGGATCTTACGTTTACTTCCGGCACAGCATACTCAAGTCTGACCAGCAGCAGGCAGATAATTCCGCACCCAAGTCTGATCTGGTTAAAAGAAACCCGGATGTAGAACCGTTAAGCATGCAATACATGTCGTACGAGTATAAGAATCGATTGGTTATTAACCAACTCCCGATGTTGGCTTTGCCCCGGGAGGGTGAGGAAGTACTGCGCGCCATTGGTCCTTATACGGTGGTGAAAGTGGAAGATGCCGTAGTATCCAATGACGGCAAGGTTTGGCTCTATGTTTTCATCAATTGCTATGACACGCCTATCAACATGAAAGGTTGGATCAAAGAGGACGATACCGTGGCCTACACAAAAGAAAACCAGGCTCAGGTGCTGGGTGACATCACGATAAAAGCCGGCACCCCCTACTATGAGTCCTGCGACGACCTGGAGACCGCCATGAAAGGCCCGCAACTAATCCAAGATCATGACACCATAGGGTATATTTATATGCGAAAAGACGGGTATCTGGGTCTAAATTGTCCAGGTGGCGAGGGAATGTGGGTAAAAGTACAATACGCTCAGTACCCGCCAATCGAATAGGATGGAAATTCTCTTCTGCCCACGGGGACCTCTCCTATCTCAAAATACATATCCTGGTTTCACCGGATGCTGTTTTATCCACTGTGCCCTGCACTTCGCCATCCAACATCTTGGCTTCCAGCCAGGGCGGCAGGTGGTCGCATAGGATCTCCAGCGTCTTGAATTCCTGCCTGAGAATCGGGAGAATAATTTGCTTGGAAGACCTGCCCTGACCACAGACCTGTATCTCTTTGAGCGAAATCAGGAAATGGCCAGGAAATATCTCTTTCGCTGCCGGCTCCGGGTTTTCTTTTATTGTCTCCTCTTTTAAAACCACTTCCTCCTCATTCAAAATGATCTGAAGAAAATCGACTGGTAAGCCTTCCATTTCCCAGATCCTGAACCCGGCTTTCTCCAACTCAAAATATGGCAGACCGCAGATTGATAGTGCCGAAAACGTGCGGCATTCTGCCAGAAAATCAACCAGTTCTTTCATTTTTACTCGCAATTGAGGCAGGCCCATGTTCTCCTCCAGGACGAAAGGCATCGATCGTACTGGATTCCAATGGTGGCAGCTTTTTTGGTAGACTACGACTTCGCTTGAATCGTACAGGGTGGCACTTTCCCCTCTCATTCCTACCAGAACTGCTATTTCCTCATTCATAAGCAATCCCTCCACATATATGTTCTGAAAAGGTGAGGCAGCGAGCAGCCGCCCCACCCTATACTGCCTTTTTCTCCATCTGTCCTGGAGGATTTTTCTCCTCCATCAGGCCTGGTGGTAGGTCCTGCCCCAGCATACCCATGGCATCCGCCCGGCATTGGCGGCAGTGGAACATCTGCTGCAAGTCGCCCTGGCATTCCTGGCGTATTTGCTTCAGTTCTCGTTTATCAGGTTCAGGAAGGTTTTCAAAAACACTGCCGGAGGCTGGAATGAGGGGCATAATATTGCTGATGAATGCTCCCCGCGCACTGACCTCTTTAACAATTCCGGAAATTTCCTGATCGTTGATACCCGGTATCATAACTGTGTTGACCTTTATTACTGCTCCTCTTCGTGCCAGATACTGGATTCCCTGCAGCTGGTTTTCAATCAAGAGGCTGGCGCCTTTCCGGCCCTGATACTGCCTCCCCTTATACCTGACATGCTGGTAAATGGTCGCTCCCACCGCGGGGTCCAGACAATTTACGGTCACCGTTATATGCTCCACGCCTAGGTCTAGAATCTCATCAACCAGGTCGGGCAGCAGCAATCCATTAGTGGATAAGCAAAAAATGGCATCCGGCACGGATTCTTTAATGAGCATAATGGTCTTCCTGGTGGCTTCCCAATTGGCCAGAGCATCTCCCGGTCCGGCAATTCCCACTACCCTCAGGTTGTCATAGCGGCTTCTTATTTCTATATACTGGTCAAAAGCGGCTTGTGGTGAAAGCACTTGACTGCAGACCCCGGGCCGGCTTTCATTGTTGCAATCAAACTTGCGGCTGCAGTAGTTGCAGCTGATGTTGCAGGCTGGGGCTACCGGTAGATGAATACGTCCATATTTCCGGTGGGCTTCTACAGAAAAACAGGGGTGCTGCCGCGTTTTATCATTTGCATGGATTGGTCGGTGTTCAATCCTTTCCTTTGATGTGCAAGTACATTTCATCCAACTCACCTCAACATTATAGAGCTCCACCGTTGGACGCCCCCGAATAATACTCATTTAACATGGTCTGGCGGTACCCGTTCAGTTTATGTTCCAAGAGGGTATTGGTTATCCGGTCTAGAAACATAATGGTTCCTGTATAACCTACCGACAACAGTCGTTGTCCTCCCACCCGGTCATGGATTGGGAACCCCAGACGCACCAGGGGAATTCCTTCTCTTTCCGTTAGGTACCTGCCATCGGAATGCCCGATGGCAATATTGGTCGATCGCTCTTTGGCTATTTGGCGTATACCGCTAAAATCGCTTTCGTCGAGAACCGCCACCGTTTCGGTGGCTCCCCGCACTACCTGTTCAACCAGCATATGCAGCATGCGGCTATGGGCACCGGTGGCCACAACCTGAGGACTGATTCCATTTTCCAAACAGGTACGAGTGGCAGCCAGTGCCAGGTCCGGTTCCCCAAAAATAACCGCCCGCCCCTCGGCGTTATACTTATGGGAATCAATCATACAGTCCAACAGCCGGCCCCTTTCCCTCTCCAAAACCGGGGGGATCTTTTTGCCTGATAGTTCCTGGAGAAGTTTGATGAAACCATCTGTGGCCTCGATTCCCATAGGGATGGGAATGGTATATAGGGGAACCCCGAAAGCACTTTCCAGGAACTTGCCTGGAGAAATGCTGTCTTCCACGCAGACCCCCATCTGAATGGTAGCAGCCGACCCGGCCATACTTTTCAGATCGGATAGGCCGGTGCCCCCCTCGGCAATTTTGCGATAAGGGTGGGAGAAAGGACTATCCAGAGTCTCCGAATAATCGGGAAAGAGAATGTAACTGAGGCCCATAAGATCCATGATTCTCTTGATTTCCCGCACATCCGCAGGGCTGAGGTTGGGAACGATCAGGTTCAAGCGGTTATGCTTGTAAGTTGAATCACTCAACTGTTCTAGGACGCGCTTTACAGCCAGGAAATAACCCTCACTATGGCTTCCTCCATATCCGGGAGTAGGTACAGTAACCAGAGGATAATTGGCCCATCCTCTTTCGGCCAGGTACTCGGCCGCATTGTGTTCAATATCCTCACCAATAGTCTCAGCCAGGCAGGTAGTTAAGACACCGATCAAGTCTGGCTGGTATACCTTGATCAGGTTATCCAATCCTTTCTTCAGGTTGTCTGCTCCGCCATAAATGGTTCCTTTTTCGTTAATGGAACTGGAAGCCACATCGATAGGTTCGTTGTAATGCTCCGATAAATGCCGCCGCATATAAGTACTGCACCCCTGCGACCCATGAATAATCACCATGGCATTTCTGATGCCCTTAAAAGGAAGGATGGCTCCCAGGGGCATACAGGCACTGCAGGGGTTTTCCACCATGCTGCGGCAGGAGTTTAATTGAGCTTCCATTGGATTCACCACCTTTACCTGGTATATTGCCAAACCGGGGCACAAACCGTTGAGTAGACTTCCCGGGCAAAGTTGACTGCTCCCCTGAAGCCGCTCAAAGGGTGTTTTCGGTCATGATTGTGGTCGATAAAAGCTATCCCTAGCTTATAGGCCAGAGGCCTTTCTTTCACACCTCCCACCAAGAGGTCGGCTCCCTGCTCCAGCATGAACTTTTCCAGCTCCGAAGGATTGGCATCATCCAGGACCACAGTACCCTCCCGAACCATTTCGTGGATGGATTCATATTCCTCTTTGCGTCCGGTTTGGGTCCCGACCATGACTACCTCGATGCCCAGCTCACGAAATTGTTTGATTAATGAAATGGCCTTGAAGCCTCCACCCACATAAATGGCGGCTTTCTTCCCTGTCAATCTTTCCCGGTATGCCTTAATCTCAGGTAATACTCGGGCCATTTCCTCTTGTATCAGGTCTTCCGCCCGCCGGATATTATCTTCTTCCCTTGTAGCAGCAGCTATAGAACGAAGAGATTCCGCGGTATCCTCCAGACCCAGAAAAGAAACATGGAAATAGGGCATGCCATACTCTTCTTCCATTCGCCTGGCTAAATAACCCATAGAACCGGCACATTGGACGATATTAAAAGCTGCCTTGGGTGCTTTTTTTAAGCTATGAAAACTGGAATCCCCGGTAAAAGCAACATTCATTTCCACACCCATCCGCCGCAGATAGTTGTTAATGATCCACACTTCACCTGCCAGATTGTAGTCCCCAAGATAATTGAGACCCTTGCCTCTGGTTAAGGCCTCCCGGTTTTCCGGCTCCATAATACGCAAGAGTACTTCACAGGCCACACGATAGCCCTCGGACTTATTGCCGGCAAATCCGCTGGACTCCACCGGGTATACTTCAATCCCGTGTTTTTGGGCTGCCGCACGGCATACCGCCTCCAGGTCGTCCCCGATGATCCCCACCACACAGGTGGAATAGACCAAAACCAGGGGAGGGTAATATTTCTCCACCAGCTCGTCAATGGCAGCAGCCAATTTCTTTTCTCCCCCGAAGATAATGTTATTTTCCTTCAAATCGGTGGAGAAGCTATTGCGGTAAAGATCAGATCCGCTGCTCAAACTGCCTCGTATGTCCCAGGTATAACTGGCACAACCGATGGGGCCATGCACCAGGTGCAGGGCATCAGTAATGGGGTTGAGCACTACGCGAGCCCCGCAGTATACGCAGGCCCTCTGGCTCACACTGCCGGCAATGCTGTCTGTTTCACACCCCAGCGGCTGCCGGTATTTCCCTTTGGTACGAATAGAATTCTGCCTTTCGCTTATGAGTGCCGTATCAGGTTGATTCATTGCCATCGTTATCATCCCTTCCCCTGTCAGCCAGAGCTGTCATAAATCAACCACAGGCGTTGCAGCCGGAACATGTGTCACAGTTATGATTAATAATTCCCGGCAAGTGATGGATGAAAAACCTGTGCCGGTTTATTTCATACTGATTCTTCTTACCATTACCGATCCTGACCAATCCAGAACAAAAGTCGATTCTCAGCGGGGTAATAGATGTCCCTCTGTCTTTAAAACCAGGCGCAAAAACGGACTTTTTCCCTTCACCATCGGATACGACGATCATGTCACTGGAAGTGACCAGAGAGCAGATGCTTCCATCCTCATCGAAAACCAGGGAATTATCATCTCCATGAATCCCTTGCGTGTCTGCATGAAAAGCCCGGATATCGCCGATGGGAGTATGCACAGTCATAGGTGTACGGGGTTCCAATGATCTGATTCTGCCGTTTACATGGAGGCTGATACCAATTCGCACCTCAACTTCTCCCACCGGAGTTTGGACAGCCAGGCTATCCTGGGGCCAGAATGTCAGGCTCTTGACAGCACCGCTTTCATAAAAATGGATGGCCATGATTTTCTTCTTGAAACTACCAAAGATGAATTGGAAATCGAACTCCCGGGCCAGTTTATACTCGTCTTCTTCGCTCCAATAAGCTGAGAGCTTGCCGTTCAGCGGAAACAATCGTTTCAGATTGCCGCTTTCATAAAAGGTGAGCAGCTCAGCTGGGAATACCCCCACCGGGGTTGATATAGAGGTCTGCTGATTAAGGGAAATCCTTCTTATCGCGCCATTCTGGTAGAAGCCCATGGAACTGGTGTACTTTCTTCTTACATCGCTATCGGAATATTGAGGCACCAGAACTCCCCAGGGAGTTGCCACTTCATTCAACTCCTGTAAGACACATTCCTTAAGCGTCCCCTCCAGGTAAAATTCTGCCGAAGATAGTCCATGCAATGGGCCGTATTTTGTTGCCACCGCTGACATACCTTCACCTCCCCTCAATATCCACATCATCTGGCCACCCCACAGGGCCAGAGTTGCTACATCATCAGTTCGAAATCCTCATCAACCGCATCCCGGTCCTGCCGGTCCAGCAGCGCATTGCTGATCATTTCAATCAAACGCATGGTTCCCTTATAGCCAACGATCGGCAGGTAGGAATGCACCCCCCGGTCAAGAATAGGAAAGCCCACTCTTACCAGGGGAATATCTTCTGCCCGGGAAATGTATTTACCGTAAGTGGTCCCGATGATCAGGTCCACCGGCTCTTCTTTAATCCATTGGTGAAGCATAAACAGGTCGCCGGAGCTTTTCACCATGCCATTCACCCCTGCGTCTTGTAACATTTGCCCCACTTCTCTTTCAAAGGCTTCGCCCGGTGTACCGGTCAGCACGAATCGGGGCAGCATCCCCAGTTCTGTTGTCAGAGCTGTGAGGCCGATGACTACATCCGGGTCTCCGAAGATCGCAACCTTTTTGCCATGGTAGTGACTGTGCAAATCAGCCATAATATCGATGACCTGGCCTCTTTCCTCTTCCAACTCATAAGGTATTTCCCGACCGCTGATTCTGGCTGCAGCCATAAGGAACCTGTCTGTGCCTTGAATCCCTATCGGCGTATGCAAAACCACTGGACGAACTTTGGCCTTCTTGCGAAGTTCTTCGGCGCCATCCGCCGAGGCAAAACTGCCCAGGGCCAGCGTAGCCCGGGAATTGCCGGCGTCAATGATGTCCCCGATTTTGGCTCCCCCGGCCGGATACATTTCATATTTACCGGTCAAAGGGGCATCCAGCACCCCACTGGTATCCGGAAACATGATGTACCCAACTCCCATAACCTGCAAAATTCTTTTGATCTCCCGCATATCCCCCGGATTGACAAAACCGGGTATGATATTCACTTTGCCATTGGGCATTTGGTTGTTTTCCGCCAGGTATTTGACCATGGCCTTAACCATATTGGAAAAACCGGTCACATGGGAACCCACATAACTGGGGGTGTTGGCATGAATGACCCGTTTGCCTTCCGGTATTTGCGACTGCCCGATATAGGTAGGAATATCATCACCGATGGTCTCTGACAGGCAGGTGGTATGAATGGCAATGATATCGGGATCGTAAATAGCAAAGATATTTTTAATGGCGGTTTTAAGGTTGCTACCCCCCCCGAATACCGCGGCCCCTTCGGTAAAAGAGCTGGTGGAGGCCATAACCGGATCTCTGAAATGCCGGGCCAGGTGCATCCGGTGGTAAGAGCAGCAACCCTGGGAACCGTGGCTGTGAGGCAGACACCTGTGAATACCAAGGGCGGCATACATGGCTCCAATCGGCTGGCAGGTCTTGGCCGGGTTGATAACGATACCGCTGCGGGCAAAGAATTCTTTGGGCGTATAATCCAACATTTAGACCACCTCCTGCACATAGAAGCCTTCCAGGCTCGGTTCGGTCTTCCATGGGGGCTGGACCAGGCTCCATACCGGGGTGCTCAGGCCCATGGCTATATCCCGGGCAAAATTCACCGCACCTTTAAAACCGGCGTACGGTCCACTATAATCGTAGGAATGCAGTTGCTTGGAGAATATGCCCGCTTTGTGAATCTGATACTTTTCCTTGATGCCGGCGCAGAATATATCAGGCTTCATCAATTTGATAAACTCATCGATCTCGTGATGGTTGATATCGTCAATCACTACGCTGCTGTCCTTCATGACCTTGATCATGCCGGAAAAATAGTTGAGCGGTATTTCCTTCGTCAACGCTTCATATTTTTCCCGGGAAAGGACCAGGCGGTAGCGCTGCTCATCAGGCTCCAGCACCAGAGTTTCAATGTTTTTGCTATCAGCATCTTCTTTCACAAAAGGAAGAACCTCTCTTCCTTCATAGTCGTCCCGGTGGGCGAATTCAAATCCGGCCAGAATGGTTTCCATACCCAGATCGGCAAACAAATCCTGATAAGATAAAGCCCGAGACCCGCCTACATACATGGCTGCTGTCTTGCCCTCACAAACTTTTCTGTATCCCTGCATAAGCGGCATGATTTCAGCAAGTTCTTCTTCGATGACCGCTTCCGTCCGCGCCGTAAGCTCCGGATCATCAAAATAACGGGCCACATAGCGCAGTGAATCCGCGGTGCTCTGCACTCCAACATAATTGACCTTGAGCCAGTCGGTGCCGTATTTGGTATTGATCATTTCGGCTATATAGTTGATAGAACGGTGGCACTGCACCAGGTTGAGGTTCGCCTTATGGGCATTTTTCAAGGTTTTAATCGATCCATTGCCGGTCATTACTGAGACGATTTCATAGCCGATTTTTCGGAGCAAACGTTCGACTTCCCAGCCGTCCCCACCGATGTTGTATTCCCCCAGCAGGTTTAAGGAATATTGGCCTGCCGGTTCGTCCCCACTGCCTATCACCCGCTTCATCAAGCCGTTGTTGGCGATATGATGCCCAGCCGACTGGGTGACTCCCTTGTAACCTTCACAGCTGAAAGCCATCACCGGGATGCCGTATTCCTTTTCCGCCCAGGCAGCCACGGCGTTGATGTCGTCTCCAATCAGACCCACCGGGCAGGTGGAGCAAATCATAATATTCGGTGGGTGGAGTAAATCAACCACCTCGGTGATGGCCTGTCTCAATTTCTTTTCCCCGCCAAAAACGATGTCTCTCTCCTGCAAATCGGTTGAAAAGCAATAGTTCAGGTAATTGTAGTCTCCACCCTCATCGACTCTGGCTTTATTTCTCCTGGTCCCCCAGCTGTAATACCCGCATCCTATGGGGCCGTGGGTTATGGTAACAACATCTTTCAGGGGGCCGATGACCACGCCCTTGCACCCGGCATAACAGCATCCCCGGCTGGTGATAATTCCGGGAATGGTCCTGGTATTGGCAGCTATGGTCTGGGGAGCCTCATTTTGATCGACCACCAGAATATGCTGCTTCCTATTTTTAAAAACACTGGCCGGATATTTTTCAATGATTTCACTGACCTTTTCTTTCATTGGGCATCCCACCTCCACACTTACAGTGCTAACTCGCCGGTTTCGCCAGTCCGCACCCTTACACAATCCAACACGGGCATGACAAAGATCTTTCCATCACCCGGCTTTCCCTGTTGATTGACAGATATGATTACATCAACGATTGTCTTTATTTCATCATCCCGGGCCACAATGGACAGCATTCTCTTGGGTATGAGCCGTTGTCCTTCCGTCAAAGCTTCGGCTATAACAGGAGAGGTGAATTCATTCACTGTAGACATTTCATCACCGGACAGCATGTTTTCAATAAACGAAAAATCCACCTTTTTCTTGCCTCGACCCAGGACTTTGTTGGCACTCAAAGCCGGAAATCCTTCCCTGAGAAGCGCTTCTTTGGTTTTATTGATCATGTTCATTCTGATAATGGCAATTACTTCTTTCATGATAGAAGTCCCCCATCTATAATTCATTGCTGCCCGAGCTTATGGTATAGACCTCATCTACCGGGCTGACAAAAATCTTCCCATCGCCAAAAGCTGCTTTCTGCCCGGTCTTGGCATTTTTCATGATGATCTTTATGGCATCATCTTTGTCTTCGTCATTGACCACGATCATCAACATTTCCTTGGGGATTTCGTCATAAATGACATCCCCCACCTTAACACCCCGTTGTTTTCCTCTTCCCATGACATCCATTTTGGTGACCGCCGGGAACCCCCCATCACTTAACTCCGATAAAACAATTCCCACCTTTTCCGGTCTAATAATGGCCCTTATCATCAACATAAATAATTCCTCCTGCCCATTTATTTAGTGTCTGATTCGCCTCAAGGCACGATCCTGCCCTTCAAATAAGGATTACAATCCTAAAAATCCATAATTCATCATCAATTCTTCCAGTCTATCCTGAACCATGGGTTTGGGAACCACGAACATGTCATTTCCGTCGATCGCATTGGCCAATCCCCGGTATTCATGGGCTTGAGTTTCAGTCGGTGCAAATTCTATGACCGTTTGCTTGTTAATTTCGGCTCTTTGTACCAGGTTGTCGCGTGGTACAAAGTAAATTAGCTGACTGCCCAATTCCTTGGCAAATACGTCTAAAAGTTCACGTTCTCCATCAACGTTTCTGCTGTTGCAGATAATGCCTCCCAAACGGCATCCACCCGTATTGGCGTATTTTTGAATCCCTTTGGAAATATTGTTGGCGGCATATAACGCCATAAGCTCTCCGCTGGCTACAATATAAATTTCCCGGGCTTTGCCTTCCCGGATGGGCATAGCAAATCCACCGCAAACAACATCGCCCAGAACATCATAGAAAACATAATCCAAGTCAGCGGTATAGGCGCCCAGACTCTCCAACATGTTTATTGAGGTAATGATGCCTCTTCCAGCGCAGCCTACTCCTGGTTCCGGTCCTCCGGACTCAACACATCTGATTCCAAAAGCTCCGTTTTTCAAAATAGTGTCCAGCTCAACGTCTTCCCCTTCTTCGCGAAGGGTATCAAGTACACTCTTTTGGGCCAGGCCACCCAGAACCAACCGGGTCGAATCGCCCTTTGGGTCGCAGCCTACAATCATAACCTTTTTTCCCATTTCTCCCAGACCTGCGGTCAAATTCTGGGTGGTAGTCGATTTGCCAATGCCGCCTTTTCCATAAATAGCTACCTGTCTCATCATAATTCCTCCAATCTGCCTTATAAAAAGTAAAATACGTCTTCCCCCTTGTTGGGGAAAAGACGTCTTTGCCAGCCTGGTTGTGTTATCCGTATTCATCAGACAGGGTAACACGAACATTCAATTTTTCTTCCTCCGGGAAACTTCGTTGTCCCTATTCCGGCTTGGGGTTGAAAAGGGGTCCTTTGTTGATAAAATCGCTAGTCCTACAAAGAAGAAAGTCTCCGTACTTTCTACGGAGACTCCCTTGTCTCATATTCGGCATTCTTAGCCTAATAATACCCAAAGTCCTCGTATGCACGAGGACTCCATTGTCCTGGACCCTGTATTAAAATACAAAGCCTCCGTATGATTACGGAGACTCCCTTGTCTCGGATCCGGCTTGCCACCGAAAGATTTAATTTTTAAAATCATAAGCCAAATGTTAAAAATATACAACCGTTTTTCTGGAAGTATACAGGTATACTATTAATTCTATAACAACCAAGCCCAATCTTGGTTCACTTATTCCTTCCCATCTAATAGGAGTAAAATTTCGATAACTGCGGACTCTTTTCCGAGGGCTACTTAATATTACTTTAATCGACATAATTTTTCTAAATAAATATTTGATAACTTCCGATAAATAGGTAAGTACCCGTTGTATCAGTGTCTTCAAATTGCACATCTGAATTATACAGACAGATATTATAGCGTGACTATTGTTGGACATAAAGAAATCAAGCATAAAAAGTTGGGAGTCAATAATATTGAACACAACAGAAAATTTACATAAGGTTAAACAATTACTGAAGTACTCTAAAATAACTTTGGCGTTGTATGTATCTGTCTTTTATGGTCTGCTTATCTACCTTAAACCGCATGATGCAGGCATGTTCTCCGATATATTCAGCCCTTTGGGTATCCTATTAAGTCTCTTATTTATGGTCTGGTCTATCAAATACCATTCCTTACATAAGCCAAAGAAGATTTGGATCATCTTTTCCCTGGGTACCTTTTCCTTTCTCCTGGGAGATCTCCAGTGGGCCTATAATGAAATCGCACATGGAGGAGGATCATCGTTTCCCTCGAATGCCGATATCTACTATTCGATCAGCGCCGTCCTGCTTTTGATCGCCTTTTTCCTCTATGTTCCTAAGAAAAGCGGAATTTCAGCAATGCGCAGCGGTTTTGACATAATGATTATGATGACCGTCTATTTATCTCTTGAGGCCAAATATATAATAGTCCCTGAAATAAATCACCAAACGCTGAGCAATATAGAAAAACTTACCGGTCTCATGTATCCCATATTTGATGCCAGTTTGTTTGTTGCCATTCTATTTATGTACTTTAACGAAGTCTCTGATAGAAGATATTATAGAAGCAAGCTCCTTCCGCTGATCGCGGTGGCCTGGGTAGTGATCGATGAAATATACAGCATCAAGTCGATCCTGGGCACTTATCAATCCGGGAGTTGGTTGGACCCTCTTTGGCCGGCTTCTTTCCTGCTGCTGGCTTTTGTCGCTCTGGGTTCTGCCAAGTTCAACCTATCGCCTGCCGAACCGCTTACAGCCCTAGATGAAAACTCAAACGAGGCTACGATCAGGCAGCGCATTTTCCTTACCTACACCAGCCTGATGATTTTTCTGGCCATTTGGTGTTTTAATTTCCTGGAAAAGGATCCAATTTCCATTGGCAGTGTCATTATTATTTTCCTGATTATACTTCGACAGGTTTACTCTCACGCAGAAAATAGAAAACTGATGAAACTGTTAATTACCTCTAATGACGACTTAAAGGAAGCCAATTCCCGCATTGAATATGAACTGGAAACGGATTATTTAACCCGACTGTATAACCGGCGCTATATTGATGGTGCAATGTCATCTCTACAAAAGTCTGCAGCATTAGTGCCCACTCCCTTTTCAATTCTCATATTGGATATCGATCATTTTAAAAACATCAACGACCACTACGGACATAGTACCGGCGACCGGGTCCTCCAGCAAACAGCCGACTTAATAAAGGCCAATATTCGTAAACATGATATCGCGGGGAGATGGGGTGGCGAGGAATTCATCGTCCTTCTGCCCGACACCGATAAAGATCTGGCCTATACTATTGGCGAGAGAATACGTACTGAAATTGAGCACTGTATTTTCGAGACTGATGCCGGTCAGAAAAACATTCACATTTCCGTGAGTGTTGGTATTTCCGAATGGGCACCAACCGAATATGACTTCTCAAGAGTATTACTCCGAGCTGATCAGGGGATGTACGAAGCGAAAGAGGCCGGAAGGAATAGGACGGTTGTCAAGAGCGCAGGGTAAGAACGATTCCCTGATTCAATCCTGCGACCTCCTTACCTCTCAGAATAGAAATAGGTGGCTCCGATCTCAAAAGGAGTTAAAATCGAAGCCACCTCTAATTTTATCTAAATCTATTAATACTTATGACTCTAAACTCTTTAATTTTTCTCCTCTTCCCACTCAATGTTCCTATTTTATCGGCCTTTATAGGCTACTTGAGTTTGATAACCTCCAGGTTATCTTCTGCTAGTGCTTCATTTAGAGCAGTGCCATGCTCCTACAAATGTATTCCGATTTGAACTCTCTAAAGGTATTTTCGATGAAGTATCAGAGTAAACAAATGTCTTAGCATTATTACCATTTAATGATTTTTGGGGAGTATCATCATTAAAGTTATTCACTTCTAAAGCATCTTCAACACTAAGACCACAAAATGAACACACATTGCTATCCTCCTGAATTTCATGGTAGCAAACAGGACATTTCATTCAGTTACCCCCAATTTTCTTAAGTCTCTTTAAATTACTAATTCGCCCATTTATAAGAACATCCTTCTAAATGAAGGATGGTATTCCGTTTATTACCAAAAATTACTAACGGTTCGGAATACATGTGCCTATAGCCTATTGAAGTCCTTCCGACTTTGCTTATCGATTAGTACAAACCTTTCATCTATACCGGCTTCCCGGATTGCTTTAATCTGTCGTGCTTCATTCTGATCTTTATCATTAATCCTGTAATTTTCGGGTAACTCTGGAGGGGTTTTCGAATCGGAATCAATTAATGGAAAGAAGGAGATATTAGTAATTATACTTAGTAAGCAAAGCAAATTGTAAAATAAAGGGAGGATAATTTAATGGAACAATTCAGAATTGTAGCAGTCCGCAAAGACAGTAAAGGTAATTTAACTAATTTCAAATTAAATAATGGGCAGGAATTAAATTATACCCAAGCAACTCAAATGGCTAAAGAGGGGAAGATAGCACATATGGATGTAGTTGATAGACATCATGGAAAAATATTTCTTAGAAGTGAAAGAGATGGAGATGAAGCAAATAATTTAGATAATTTGCCAACATTCTAGAGAGAAAAGCTGAATCCCTTTTTAGGGTATTGGTTTATCAAATCCAGATAAGTTAAGTCTGACTCCTTAGTCATCTTCATTCTCTTGAGTCCATTTTTTGCTTTCAAACCCGTCCACTCCTTATTGTGAATTTAGGAGAGAAAACAAAAACTGGTGGCTTAGAAGTAGTCGAAATCGACCAGAAATCTAAACTACCAGTTTTCTTCTTTTGGATTTAGAAAGGCTATAGACTCCTATTTATCATCCTTATGCTTTATTCCCACTCAATGGTCCCCGGAGGTTTAGAGGTGATGTCATAGAGCACCCGGTTGACCCCCGGGACCTCGTTGACAATGCGGCGGGCCATGATGTCCAAGAGCTCATAGGGAAGGCGTGCCCACTCGGCTGTCATAGCATCTTCACTGACCACTGCCCGGATGATGATGGGATGGGCGTAGGTGCGAGCATCACCCATCACCCCCACACTGCGTATCGGTGGCAGTACGGCAAAAGCCTGCCATATTTCCCGTTCTAAACCGGCTTTCTGGATTTCAGCACGCACGATGGCATCAGCCTCGCGCAGCATTTCCAGTTTATCCTCACTGACCACCTCGAGAACCCGTACAGCCAGACCCGGTCCAGGAAAAGGCTGGCGCCACACTATTTCACTGGGAAGGCCCAGTTTCTCACCGATAATACGCACCTCGTCTTTAAATAATAAACGCAGCGGTTCAATCAATGCAAAATCCATGTCTTCTGGTAAACCGCCGACATTATGATGACTTTTGATGGTATGGGCGGTACGGGTGCCGCTTTCAATGATATCCGGATAAATAGTCCCCTGAACCAGGTAGTCGATCTCGCCCAATTTGCGCTTTTCTTCTTCAAAGACCCGGATGAACTCCTCTCCGATGATCTTCCGTTTCTGCTCCGGGTCTTTGACATCGACCAGTTTTGTTAAAAAGCGGTCCCGGGCATCAACGAATACCAGATTCATATGCATATTTTCCTGAAAGGTGGCTACTACCTGGCAGGCCTCATCCTTGCGCAGAAGTCCATTGTCTACGAAGACACAAACGAGTTGGTCACCCACCGCGCGATGCACCAGAGTGGCGGCAATGGAGGAGTCCACCCCCCCGCTGAGACCGCATAGAATTTTCTTTTTCCCCACCTTTTCACGGATCTCCTCTACAACCTGAGTGATAAAATCACTTAAATCCCAGTCGCCTTTCAGTCCCGAAATCTGGAACAGGAAGTTGCTCAATATTTCCATGCCCCGGGGACTATGACGGACTTCAGGATGAAATTGCACTCCGTAGAGATTCCTTCCAGGATCGCTCATGGCTGCCGCCTGGCAATCGGCTGTGAAGGCAGTGATAACGAACCCCTGAGGTAATTGCTGGACAGCATCTCCGTGGCTCATCCACACCTGCATCTCCCGTTCCAATCCGTGAAACAATGGTTCTTCTTCTTTTATATAAAGCTGGGCTCGTCCATATTCGCGGACCGGGGCAGCCTGCACCACCCCTCCCAGTTCCTGCGCCATGAGATGCATACCATAACAAATGCCCAGGACTGGTATACCCATGGTGAAAATGCGAGCATCACAGCGCGGGGCCCCTTCTTCGTGAACACTGGCCGGTCCCCCGGTCAGGATAATCGCCTGGGGGTGTAACGCCAGCACTTCTTCATAGGAAATATCAAAAGGCACCATCTCGCTGTACACCGATAGTTCCCGAACCCGCCTGGCTATCAGCTGGTTGTACTGTCCCCCAAAATCCAGAACCAGCACAAGGTCATTCTTCGTATCCTGCACGCTATTTTCCCTCCATGGTAGGTTTCACTATACAGACCGCCGGGTAATTACGGTATTGCTCGGCATAATCCAGGCCGTAGCCTACCACGAAGCGGTCGGGTATACTGTAGCCCACATACTCAGGATGAATATCAGCCTTCCGCCGGGATGGTTTATCCAATAAACAGCAAATTTTTATACTGCGGGGGTTCCTGGTTTTTAATACTTCAATGATATATTTTAAAGTGAGCCCGGTATCAACAATGTCTTCAACAATCAGGACATCCTTGTCCTGAATAGAATACTCCAGATCCTTAATAATACGCACCTCTCCCGAGGACGAGGTGGAGATCCCATAGCTGGAAACATCCATGAAATCGACTTCCAATGATATCTGGATTTCCCGGATCAAGTCCGCCATGAAGATAAAGGCTCCTTTTAATATTCCCACTACCAGGAGTTCCCGCCCCTGATAATCCTCGGTAATCTTCGCACCCAATTCAGCAACTTTACTTTTTAATTCGTCACGATCATATAAAACTTCCATCTGCACCAAGTTCAACGTTATCCCTCCCTAGAAAGGATTATAACAACAAGTGCAGGTGGGTGCAATCAACCCGCTGACGCGCACAACCTCGCCCCGGTTTTGTTTTCTGCTCGTATTCAAGCAAGACTGCCTCCCTTTAGACCTTGATGCTAAACTTTATGTTAGTCACTGGGGAGAATATTAGGCAAGGCGAAAGATTGATAATACTGGATGTATTGCTACCCACGACCAAGGATTCGTGCAGAATTTTAGCAGACATTACCAAAAGCAATGGGGGTTAACAGTACACTCGTCATAAAAAGACGGGGACCTGCAACAGGCCCCCGCCTTAATGAGTAAAGCGTCTTCACTATTTTTTGCTCTCACTGACATCAGGAGCTTTGATCTCAATATTTCGGTCAAAATCATTCAATTTGACTTCCACTGTTAACGTTGTTCCCGGGTTCTTTTTGTTGGTAGCAGTCAATACCGCTTGCTTGATCCAATCGTTATGGTAATCGATCCAAAACTTGTAGGATATATCCTTCCACATGGTCTCCAATAGCTGGGCTTCTACGGAAGGATTGCATGTCACAACCAAACATTCCGCACCATCTATCATTTCAAAACCTTGCTTTTCAACCTGGCTTACGTGCTTAAAACGAAAATTTGATAGGGGATTCAATTCTGATATTAACAACTCTTCAGAGTTACTGGTGCCGCTTTCGATCACTAACCACTTCTGGGCAAATGAGTCGTAATTATAAATGGTACGGTCAATATAATAGATATCTACACTTGTGTTGACCATCTCCCCCTTTATATGCGTATTATTATTATTCTTTTCGCCCTGTACCTCACTTATCACCTCCCCCCTTCCGTCTACAGTAAATTGAGACTTCATAGCGTATTTATAGCTTTTGACCGCGGTCGTCTTGGAAATAGAACTTTGTAGTTCAGCCAGGGGATCCAATTTTGATTTCATGTAGGCATCTTTGATTCTTCCGGCCGATACCAGAGTAACAACGGCCAGGACAGCTATGCAGGCAACAATTACCCAGCGCTTTTTGATCCCCTTCACCCCCTGCCTGCTTGGTTTTACGGCCTTTCAGGTCCGTATCCGTTACATTCTATTAAGGGGTGGGGGCATATATTACCGTTGCAGGGTAGTATTTTATTCCAGGATTAATGGTAGGGGACACACTCCCCTTCGGGAGAGGAATGTCCCTTTGGTACCCCCGTAGGCGGCAGAGATGGAGCAACAAGGGGACAATTCTCAACTTATATAGCAGATAATGTCTTACATCCAGCGACCGAAGGGAGCACCCCAAGGGTACTTGCCATCTCGGAATTCGCTTTTGCTCATCTCGAGTTGGCGGGCGCTCAAGGGGACATTCCTTACCGATTAACAAAGGATACCTTTCATGCCTTACCGCCTGTAGGGCGCACCACAGGCACTTGTAATATCGGGTGCCTGCTGCGCATGCTCCTCGATCTTACTGGCGGCACAGGGGGACATTCCTCTCTCGAAGAGGAGGTGTGTCCCCCAACCTTAGCGGAAAGGTGTGTCCCCAATCCAAAACAAAAAACCTCGACTTTCGCCGAGGTATTATAATCGTTCAAATAGGATGCATTGTTAGGACTTTTCAGCCACCATTCCGATACTGCGGAGTTTGGTGTAGCGATCCTCCACTAGTTGCTCCGGTGACATCTCTTGAAGTTCTCGAAGATTACGCTGGAGGCTTTCCTCCAACAAGCAGGCGGTAGCCTCAAATTCTTCATTAGCTCCACCCACCGGTTCTTCAATGACTTCATCGGCGATCCCCAAGTGCAATAGATCATTAGCAGTAATCTTAGAAGCTGCGGCCATTTCTTCCACCCGGTTGGGATCCTTAAACAGAATGGAGGAACAACTTTCCGGAGAAGTTACAGCAAAAACGGAATTGGAAAGCATCAGAATGCGGTTAGCTACAGCCAGGGCCAGGGCTCCTCCGCTCCCTCCTTCCCCAGTTACCACGGATATGACCGGCACCTTGAGGCCGGCCAGGGTCATCAGAGCTTGAGAAATAGCCAGAGCTTGCCCTCTTTCTTCGGCACCGATCCCGGGAAAAGCTCCCGGTGTATCGATAAAGGTCAGTACCGGCCGGCCGAACTTCTCAGCTTGTTGGAGAAGCCGGACCACCTTGCGATAGCCCTCGGGATGGGGCATACCAAAATTATAACGCAGGTTATCAGCGGTATTCTTCCCTTTGCGATGCCCTAAAAGGGTCACCGGTTGACCATGAAACAATCCTAGGGCGGCTATAATCGCTTGATCATCACCAAATAAACGATCCCCATGCAGCTCAATCCATTCGCTGCACAGGCGTTCGATATACTGGACCGCACCCGGCCGATCAGGATGCCGGCTGAGCAGCACCCGTTCCCAGGGACTGAGATTCAGGTATTTGGCTTCCCGGATTTTTTTCATTTTATTTTCCAGCATAGCGATCTCATCACTCAGGTCGATGTTGCGCAGCTGGGATTCTTCGGTTAAATCTGCGATTTTTTGTTTTAAGCCCTGGTACTGGCTTTCAAAATCAAACTTGCGTTGTGTCATATTTACCTCCATGCATTTTCAGCAGAAGGGAAAGTTTTTCTTTTAACCTGGACCTCTCCACGACCAGGTCCAGCATACCATGCTGGAGCAAGAATTCAGACCGCTGGAAGTTTTCCGGCAGCTTATGCTTGATAGTCTGCTCAATTACCCGTGGTCCGGCAAAACCTACCAGAGCCCCGGGTTCAGCGATCATCAGATCGGCTAGAGATGCAAAACTGGCTAGAACCCCACCAGTTGTAGGATTGGTGAGGATGCTGATGTATAAAATCCCGGCCTGGTGTAAACGCTGGATGACAGCGCTGGTCTTAGCCATCTGCAAGAGCGATACCATGCCTTCCTGCATACGGGCTCCCCCGGAAGCGACCACAATGATTAAAGGCCACTTCAGCTCTACGGCCCGGTCAGCCGCGCGGCATATCTTTTCCCCCACCACTGCACCCATGCTGGCCATCATAAAGCGTGAATCCATAACACCCAAAACCACTTGATACCCGTCTATGTAAGCAGTGCCGGTAACCAGCGCTTCCGGTAATCCCGATTCCTGGCGGGCTCGTTCCAGCTTGGCATCGTATTCTGGAAAATCCAAACGATTGAAGGATACCTGATCGCTGTCAAATTCACGAAAAGTCTCTTCATCTGCCAGCAAGGATATTCTCTCCCAGGCTCCCAATGTATAGTGATGCCCGCAATGATGACAAACCCGGTAGTTTTGAATTAATTCCTGTTCTGATAAAGGTGCTGAACATTTACTACAGATTCGAGGACTGCTTATTTCCTGTCGCGGCTTTCCTTCCTCGTGTACAATATTAATTTCATGGTATTTTGTTTTTAGAACATCTTTTAACATATTTTTCACCTGCTTGCAGGCTCGAGGCCGAAGAGGAACTCGCCCGCACATAGTAGCTCACCGTCGACGGTAATCTTACCCCGGCCTTTTCCGATGTTGCCCATAATCCTGACAATATCGGTACTGATTACCAGGACATCTCCAGGAACTGCCTGACGCTTAAAACGTATGTGGTCCACACCGGCCAGGAAAGCCAGGCGGTCACGAAACTTATCCATAGAAAGGATTGCACAGGCCCCCACCTGAGCCATGCACTCAATCATAAGCACACCAGGCATGATAGGGCGGTCCGGAAAATGACCGGTGAAAAAAGGCTCATTTACCGTGACATTCTTCAATCCTACAGCTCGCTCACCGGGAACCAGTTCTAAAATCCTATCCACCATCAGGAAGGGATAACGGTGAGGTAATATTTTCATAATCTCCTCAATGGTCATGGTATGTCTCCTCAGGAATATTTTCCTACAGCCAGTACAGCGTTGTGTCCTCCAAAACCCAGAGAATCAGACATCGCATACCTGATCTCCCTTGTTCGAGGTGCTCCGGGAACATAATCCAGGTCACAATGGGGATCAGGGGTTTCCAGGTTAGCAGTAGGAGGAACCAGATTGTTGTTCAGAACCTGGATGGTAGCTACTAGTTCAACCGCACCTCCCGCGCCCAGCATATGCCCGGTTAAGGATTTGGTGGAAGTAATCAACATGGACCGGCTGTGCTCACCGAAAACATCCTTTATAACATCTGTCTCAATTGCATCGTTCAACTGGGTACCCGTCCCGTGCGCGTTTATATAATCAACCTGTGCAGCTTCCAGACCTGCGTCTGTAAGGGCGGCACGAAAAGCCAACGCAGCTCCCCGGCCTTGAGGATCTGGTTGTACGATGTGATTGGCATCGGCACTGGCCCCATAGCCCAGCAGTTCAGCATAGATTTTGGCCCCCCGCTGCAGAGCATGATCAAGTTCTTCTAAAATTATAATGCCTGAGCCTTCCCCCATAACAAAACCACTCCGGTTTAAATCAAAAGGTTTGCAGGCTTTCTGGGGATCATCATTGAGCGTCGACATGGCTTTCATGGAGCAAAATCCACCTATACCGACCGGTGTCACAGATGCTTCGGTTCCCCCACATATCATCACATCGGCTTTGCCCAGCTGGATTAGCTGAAAACCTTCCCCGATAGAATTGCTCCCCGAAGCACAGGCGGTGACCGTACAGCCATTGGGGCCCCTGGTTCCCAGCATGATGGCAACCTGACCAGCAGCCATGTTGGGGATCATCATGGGAATAAGGAAAGGGCTCACACTGCCAGGCCCCTTGTTAAGGAGAACCGTATGCTGCTTTTCCAGGGTCTCCAGGCCTCCAATACCGGAGCCTATCCAGACCCCAATACGATGCGATTCCTCCGGGTTGATCTGCAGGCCCGCATTTTCCACGGCCATACGAGCAGCGGCGCAGGCATACTGGACAAAGAGATCCATACGCCGGGCATCTTTGCGGGGAACATACTCCTCAATTTGAAGGTTTTTTACTTGTGCAGCAATCCTGGTGGGGAAAGCAGAGACATCAAAGCGATCAATGGGACCCACGCCGCTGCGTCCTGCCAGCAGGCTATCCCAAAAGTTGGGCAGATCATTGCCGATAGCCGTCACCAGCCCCATACCGCTCACTACTACCCTGCGCTTATGCATTTTTATCACCCCGAAATTATGCGTTTTCCTTCAATTTGTTTTCGATATACTCAACTGCGTCTTTCACGGTTTTCATCTCTTCGGCAGCTTCTTCAGGAATGGTGATTTCAAACTTTTCTTCCAAGAGCATAAGCATTTCCACCACGTCCAGGGAGTCTGCCTCCAGATCGTCGGCAAAGCTGGATTCCAGTTTAACACTTTCCTCTGGAACATCCTTGATCTCCATAATCACCTGTCTAACTACCTCAAAAACATTCATCCTATTAACTACCTCCTTTTTTCTCTTTGGTAATCTTACCACTATTCATAGTATCCTAACCTGGCCCGACCTGCAAATGGCCGAGTTTGGTCGCTATACGATCCACCAACTAAATACCCGCCATACCCCCATCAACCTGAATGATTTGTCCGCTAATGTAGGCAGACCCGGGAGAAACCAGAAAAGCGACGACATTGGCGACATCTTCCGGTGTGCCCAGACGGCCCAGGGAGATACCTTCCAGAATCCGGGCTGTCCTATCCGGGTTCATCTGAGCGGTCATATCACTGGCAATATAACCTGGTGCTACCACATTGCAGGTGATACCCCGGCTTCCGTATTCTTTGGCGATGGTTCGACTGAATCCTAATAATCCTGATTTCGATGCAGCATAATGCGCTTGCCCGACATTTCCGCTCAACCCAACCACAGAAGAAATGTTCACGATGCGGCCCGTACGCTTTTTCACCATATGCTTGAGGGCTGCCCGGCTGCAGTAAAAAGCCGAGTTTAGGTTGGTCCTAATCACATTGTCCCATTCTTGATCACTAATGCGAATCAACAGTTGATCTTTGATAATACCAGCATTGTTGACCAGTACATCCAGTCGACTCCAGATCCGAGCTGCCTCATCGACCAGGCTTTGAGCAGCTTTCGCATCAGACACATCTGCACCCAGAATCGCACCTTGACCTCCGACCGCGGTAATTTCCTCCAGGACCTGGCGAGCTTCCTTTTCATTGATAGCAACAACCTCGGGTGGTGCATCCGGGCTGCTATAATAATTCACCACCACCCGAAATCCGTCCCTGGCCAATTGCAGGACTGTAGCGCGGCCTATGCCTCGGGAACTCCCGGTAACCAGTGCTACTTGATCATTCAAGTGAATTCACCTTCTCTAATAGTAATCCCAAAGAGTTAAAATCATCCAAATTGCCCCAAACCCGGTCCCGGCCGATTCTCTTGATCAACCCCGACAGGCTGGTTCCCGGACCTATTTCTACGAAATAATCCACCTTTTCCATCATAAAGCGGACACTCTGCTCCCACAAAACCGGTGAGTAGAGCTGGCGAGCCAGAAGGTCAACAGTCCTTGCATCCTCATAAGGCTGCGCCTCGACATTACTGATTACCGGTATGGCAGGTGTCTTCCAGCTGGCTTTCTCCAGGTGAGGCCGCAGCGTCTCGGCCGCTTCCTTCATCAAGGTGCAGTGGGAAGGTACACTGATCGCCAGGGGAGTCACCCGGGCTCCGGCTTCTTTCAGCCTCAGGGTGGCCTCTTGAACATCCGCACTACTGCCTGATATGACGACCTGCTTGGGGCAGTTATAGTTGGCCACCGCCACCTGCCCTTTAACGTCTGCGCAAATCTGATCCACCAGTGCCGCCTCCTTGCCCAGTACAGCCGCCATGGCTCCTTGACCTGCCGGGACTGCTTCCTGCATTAAACGCCCCCGCAGGTGTACCAGGGGTAGGGCCTCTTCCATGGAGAGGGCTCCGGCCGCCACCAGAGCGGTGTATTCACCCAGACTTAAACCAGCTACCATATCCGGCTCTATGCCGAATTTTCTGGCTACGGCTAAAGCAGCCAGGCTGCATGTTAGGATAGCCGGCTGCGCATATTCGGTCTGGTTCAATTCTTCGGCTTCGCCGAAAAAAATCATATCACTGATGCTGAAACCCAATGCCTGGTCAGCCAGGCCAAAGACTTCAGCCGCTTCCACAAAAAACCGAGCCAGATCCTGACCCATTCCTAAGTATTGCGCCCCTTGTCCGGGAAAGACAAATGCTAACCGCACTGAATTCCCCCCAATCTTTTCTGCACCTTCACAGCCTTTTGAATGATGTCAGCCACAATGGCGGCGGCTGGTTCTATTTCTTTTACCATCCCGCAGATCTGACCGGCCAGTACCGTTCCCTCATCGACATCACCATGCTGCGAAGCAGCCGGGTAGCGCCCCCGCCCCAATTCATCCAGTTCTTCTTTGCTCATTCCCTGTTTCTCACACTGCAAAAATTGGCGGGTAAATCGATTATGTATGGCGCGCACCGGGTGGCCGGTGCTTGCCCCGCAGACCTCGGTATCCCGATCTCGGGATTTTATTACTCTCTCCTGATAGGCTGGATGTACATCGCATTCCTTGGCACAAATAAAACGGGTGCCAACTTGAACGCCCTGAGCACCCAAAGCCAGCGCCGCCATAAATCCACGGCCGTCGGCGATTCCTCCAGCGGCGATAACCGGGACGTCCACCGCATCAACCACCATCGGCACCAGGCACATGGTAGTCATTTCCCCAATATGCCCCCCCGATTCCGTGCCTTCTGCAACAATTGCATCGGCACCCAGGCGGGCCAGTCGTTTGGCCAGGGCGACGGAAGCCACCACTGGTATTACTTTTATACCGGCATTTTTTAATGATTCCATATACTTGCCTGGATTGCCGCCACCAGTGGTTACCACTGGGACCTTCTCCTGGACGATCAATTCCATGACCTTATCCATGTTGGGAGCAGCCAGCATCAGATTAACGCCAAAGGGACGATCTGTTAAACTGCGAGCCAAGGTGATTTGTTCTTTGATCCTCTCCAAACCAGCACCAGCTCCGCCAATAATACCCAGGCCTCCAGCTTGGGAAACGGCTGCTGCCAGCCTTCCCCCGGCTATCCATACCATGCCTCCTTGTATCAAGGGATATTCAATCCCTAAAAGATCGCATAGCGGGGTTCTAAATTGCATTTTCATCGCTCCCCCAACGCATTAGGATTCCGCCATAAGTGAGTCCGGCCCCAAAGGCTATCATGAGTACCAATTGACCCGGTTTCAATATACCTTCCCTATCTGCTTCGGCCAAAGCCACAGGAATGCAAGCGGCTGACATGTTGCCATATTTTTGAATATTGATAAGGGTTTTCTCGGCTGGAATGTTCATTCGCCGCATAGCCGCCTTGATAATCCGCAAGTTGGCCTGATGGGGGACAAAGATATCCACGTCCTCATAAGTCAGGCCGGCCTGGTCCAACAGGCGATTGGCCACCTGCTCAATAATCACCGTGGCGAATTTAAAGATCTCCTGCCCGTTCATTTTAATGAAATGCTGCTTTTGTTCTACCGTCTCAGCACTGGCTGGCATAGCCGATCCACCACCCGGCATATAGAGATGCTTACCCCCACGTCCATCAGCTCCCAGGTAGCTGCTTAAGATTCCATGGCTGTCCGAGCCCCGTGATACTACCGCCGCCCCGGCTCCATCACCAAAGATGATGCAGGTGTCGCGATCTGTATAATCCACAAAGCGAGAGCACATATCGGATCCCACCACGAGAATATTCCTATATGAAGGAGAAAGTAAAAATTTTTCTGCTACTGACATGCCATAGACAAAACCTGTACACCCCGCTTCCATGTCAAAAGCGCCAGCGTTCCAAGCTTGGAGTCGTTCTTGAACGATACAGGCGGTAGATGGGAATAGCATATCTGGCGATGTAGTACCTATAATGATGAGATCCAGCTGATCTGGAGTAATTTGAGCCTGCTCCAAGGCCATGCGAGCTGCTTCATAGCAGTAGTCGGAGGTTGCGGTTCCCGGCTCGGCGATTCTACGCTCAAGGATGCCGGTCCGTTCAGTAATCCATTGGTCGCTGGTATCCACCATCCGTTCCAAATCCTGATTGGTCAGAATTTTGGAAGGCAGTGAGTATCCTACACCCTTTATCTGTACTCTCAAGCTGAGCACCACCATTGTTTAATTTTTTTAAAAGATATAGTATATTAAAACAGCGGACTTGGCAAAAGTCAAGTAATATTCAGAACTTTGTGGAATATATTCCCATTAAAATGGGCCATAATAAGATAGTAATGGTATTATTTTGCTGTTGCTGGTTAACTTTCCAGGATCTACAATGTTTAATTGTCAATTAGTGGGTATCTGAGTCGATAATATTTCAGCTTCTTAGGGATATATTCGCATGACACCTTATTAATATCATAAATTGGGAGGTTGTTTTCTTGCAGTTACCTGTACTTAAAATCGGGAACTATATTCCACATTTCCCCATTATTCAGGGAGGAATGGCTGTTCGTGTATCGACGTCATCTCTGGCGGGCGCTGTGGCTAGTGCCGGGGGAATCGGTGTTATTGGTGCCACGGGGATGTCTCCACAGGAGCTAGCCGAGGAAATCAGTCTGTCTCGCGCCCTGGCCAATGGCGGTATTATCGGAGTGAATATCATGTTCGCCGCCCGGCAGTTCGCCGAACTGGTGCATACCGCCATTAAAGAGAAGATTGATATTATTTTCACCGGAGCCGGATTTTCACGGGAAATTTTTCGCTGGGCCAAGGATTCTGAAACAGCTATAGTACCTATTGTTTCCAGCGCCAAGGGAGCCAGGTTGGCTGAGAAATCAGGTGCCGCCGCGGTGGTGGCCGAGGGGGTTGAAGCTGGCGGACATCTGGGAACCGACCGGTCCATTAAGGAGATTCTCCCCGAGATTGTACAAACCGTTCAAATACCGGTGGTTGCTGCCGGGGGAATTACCAGTGGTCAGGATATGGTCGATATGGTCAGGCTAGGAGCCAGTGGTGTGCAGATGGCCACCCGCTTCGTTCTTAGCGAAGAATGTTCAGTCGCTCCGGAGTTTAAACAGATGTATTTAAACGCATCCGCGGATGACGTAGTCATTATCAAGAGCCCGGTAGGGCTTCCAGGGCGGGCTCTAAAAAACAAATTTGTTGCTGCCCTGAACCTTGACGACGCTCCTGAGCCAGATTCTTGTACTCGCTGTTTGAAAGACTGCTCGGAAGAATATTGCATCATGGAAGCGCTCATCAATGCCCGCGAGGGTCGGGTGCAGGACGGAGTGGTATTCACGGGGAAAAACGTCTTTAAAATCAAGGAGATCCTGCCGGTCAAGGCTATTTTCGATAAGATCCTGGCCGAGTTCGCCGCTGTTTAAGGTTTGGGGACACACCTTCCCCGGCTAAGGTTGGGGGACACACCTCCCCTTCGGGAGAGGAATGTCCCCATGTGCGTCCGCCAGATCGACATGGGCTGAGGCGAATTCCGAGATGGCAAGTGCCTGTGGTGCGCCAGTAAGATCGAGGAGCGTGCGAAGCAGGCGACCGCAGGAAGTGCCTGTGGTACGCCCGATATTACAAGTGCCCGGGTTGCGGTCTGCGGGCGCAAGGAGTTAGAAGGAACCGAATACTATATGTTGTTCCATAGGGAAATATCATGTAATTGAAAGAGGCCTCCCAATAGTTCAGCGAACTAATGAGAGGCCTCTGATTTTGCCCAAATGTGATCAAAATGTGGTCATTGGCGTTTTTCCGTTTCACAAACCCCAATATTTCGTTGGCTTAAGGGGCTTATTACATCATGCCGCCCATGCCACCCATGCCGCCCATATCCGGCATCTTGGGTCCATCTTTGTCGGGAACTTCAGCTACTACAGCTTCGGTGGTCAGAACCATGGCAGCGATGCTGGCAGCATTCTGTACAGCGGAGCGGGTAACCTTAGCCGGGTCAATGATACCAGCGGCGAACATGTCTTCATAGATATTGGTCAGGGCGTTATAACCAGTACCGGCTGGACATCCCTTTACCTTTTCTACAACCACCGAACCTTCCACACCAGCATTGTTGGCAATCTGGCGCAGGGGCTCTTCCAGGGATTTCCTGACCAGGTTGACACCCGTCTTTTCATCGCCTTCTACAACGATGCGCTCGACAGCCGGAATCACGTTGATCAATGCAGCTCCCCCACCAGCTACAATGCCTTCTTCTACAGCTGCTTTGGTGGCGGCCAGTGCATCTTCGATGCGGTGTTTCTTTTCCTTGAGCTCGGTTTCAGTAGCCGCTCCCACCTGGATAACAGCTACCCCACCGGATAATTTAGCCATTCTCTCCTGGAGTTTTTCCCGGTCATATTCTGAATCGCTCTCTTCCAACTGGTTTTTAATGTTGCCAATGCGATTCTTAATGTCCTCTTCACTGCCGGCTCCATCAATAATAATGGTCTCATTTCTGTTGACCGTTACCTGACGAGCCCGTCCCAGCACATCCAGGCTCACATTTTCAAACTTGACTCCCAGCTCTTCAGATACTACCTGACCTTTGGTCAGTATTGCGATATCCTCCAGCATTGCTTTTCTTCTGTCGCCAAAGGCCGGGCACTTCACGGCCACGCAGGTGAAGGTGCCGCGCAGTTTGTTCATGATCAAGGTAGCCAGAGCTTCGCCTTCCACATCTTCAGCAATAATCAGGAGTGGTTTACCGGTCTGAACAACCTTTTCCAGTATAGGCAAGATCTCACCAATGGCAGCCACTTTCTTGTCGCTGATCAAAATGTATGGATCGGACAGGTCGGCGATCATTTTTTCACCATTGGTAACCATATAGGGGGAGATGTAACCGCGATCGAAGTTCATCCCTTCGACCACTTCTAAAGAAGTTCCTACCGACTGGGATTCTTCTACGGTGATAACACCATCCCGGCCAACTTTTTCCATGGCATCAGCAATAAGTACGCCGATTTCAGGATCATCTGCGGAAATAGCGGCTACCTGAGCGATGGCTTCTTTCGACTCAACTGGTTTGCTGATAGATTTAATTTCTTCTACAATCGCAGCAACAGCTTTCTCAATACCGCGTCTCATGATCATGGGGTTGGCGCCAGCGGCTACATTTTTCAAACCTTCTTTGATCATAGCCTGTGCTAAAACAGTGGCGGTGGTGGTGCCGTCTCCGGCAACATCGTTGGTCTTGATAGCCACTTCTTTGACCAGTTGGCAGCCCAAATTTTCCCAGGGATCGGACAGGTCGATATCACGAGCAATGGTAACTCCGTCATTGGTAATGGTGGGAGAACCGAATTTTCTATCCAGGACCACGTTGCGCCCCTTGGGTCCCAGGGTAACTTTCACAGTGTTGGCCAGGGTATCGATGCCTCTTTCCAGGCCTCTTCTGGCTTCTTCGCTAAACTTAATCTCCTTAGATACCACGTAAGAACCTCCTTTATGTTTTGATCCTAATCTACAATTTTAGCCTGAATATCGCGTTCAGCCATGATCAACAGTTCTTCACCGTCGATTTTGACTGGCATTCCCGCATATTTATTGAAAATAACTTTGTCGCCTGCAACCAGATCAATAGCCACTCTCTCACCTTTGTCGTTTAAGGCTCCTGGCCCAACGGCTAGAATTTCGCCCTCCTGGGGTTTCTCCTTGGCGGAATCAGGGACATACAGTCCACTCTTGGTCTTTTCCTCGGCTACTTCCAGCACCTTGACAACCACCTTGTCAGCCAACGGTTGAATCTTCAAAGGTATACCTCCTTCTCTTTTTGGTTTTTTATTGTTAGCACTCGTTCGATGCGAGTGCTAATATTCTTTTATAATATTAGGCAGGACATAGCAAGTAATTCAAATCACAAAACCTGCTAAATCTGCCCATTATCATCAATTAATATTATGATGCTGGTTCTTGCTTTTTATTCCTTTGAATAACGCGTTTTTTTCTTACAGGCTTCCGCATTCCCCAGCGCTTCCGATAAGAATGTCCAGTCCATGACCCAAAGCAGGGAGAATAGCCTCCAATGATTCCCTGACTCCCTTTACGCTACCGGGCAGGTTGATAATCAGGGTTTTACCCCGGATTCCTGCCACAGCCCGGGATAACATGGCTTGCGGAGTTTTTTGCCGTCCATAAGCCCGCATGGCTTCAGGAATACCCGGAACTACCCTTTCCAGGACCTGGGCTGTTGCCTCTGGCGTTACATCTCGACGACTAAAACCAGTCCCGCCCGAGGTAAGCACTAGATCCAATCGCATCTGGTCGCAAGCCATCAAGAGTCTCTCTTTAATTACATCCTTTTCATCCGGGATGACTTCATAGTATTCGCAGCCATATTCGCCACCCAGTATTGATTGTATCTGCGGTCCGCTCAGATCTTCCCGCTGGCCGGCGGCTCCTTTGTCACTCATGATTAAAATACCTACTCGATACATGATATCACCTCAACATTATCGCCCTTCCTGATAACCCCCCCCTGTCTTACCCGGCAGAAAAGCCCCTCACTGGGCAAGAGTGATACTCCCAAAGCGCGAGTAACCACACTGGGGTGGTCTTCCTTCCCTATCTGAGCTACTTCCAGAATTACATCCGCTCCAATTTTCAACTGCCCTCCAACACCGACGGAAACCATGTCCAGTCCTTCTATCAGTAAATTTTCAGCAAAATCGCCTGGCCCCACCTGCAGCCCCAGATCTTGATTGATTTTTATTACACTGGCCAGATTAAGGCAAGTCACCTGCCGATCCCATGGTCCGGCATGCCCGTCATTTTCAATGCCATGCCCGGCAATCACCATAGCTGTCAATACTTCGTTTTTCTGCTGGCCTCGCTGAGGGCTGATACATATAGAAAATAAACGGCCTGTGCCCATTTTTTTATCCTCCCTAACCTCAGAGATAAAAAAGGCGGGTTCTCTCCATGAAATTAAGAAACCCGCTCCCTCGGTGGCTCCAATTATTCCCGAACCAGGCGTCCGCTCTTGCCGCCTGATTTTTCTAATAATAACAGTTCCCCGATTTCCATCCAGCGATCCACCGCTTTGCACATATCGTAAATAGTCAGAGCGGCTACGGCTGCTGCCGTCAGGGCTTCCATTTCGACTCCGGTCTTGCCTGTGGTTTTAACCAGGGTCTCAATAATAACCTGCGAAGTCTCTTCATCCAGAACGAAGTTTACATCCACTGACGTCAACAATAATGGATGGCACATGGGAATCAAATGGGGGGTCTGTTTGGCGGCCATAATACCGGCAACCTGAGCCACAGCCAGAACATCACCCTTCTTAATCCCTCCGCTTTTAATCAAAGTCATCGTAGCGGGCTGCATACAGACAACGACGCGGGCTCGAGCCTCTCGCACACTATCTTCCTTCTGGCTGACATCTACCATATGCGCGTGCCCTTGTTCATTGATATGGGTAAAATCCATCGGTCTTATCCCCCGATCTGGAACATCTTGCGCTGATTCTGGTCCCCCCAGCCTTGATTCATATGGTGCTGCAGGGGTTTGGCTTCAATCCCCCGTACAAATAGCTCGGTCAGTTCTTCATCACTGGCACCGGTCCGCATAGGTTCTTTCAAGTCCAATTCCATCTTGCCGTGTAAGCATACCCTGAGTTTTCCGTCTGCGGTCAGACGAAGCCGGTTGCACAAACCGCAAAAATGATTGCTCATTGGACTAATAAAGCCTAGTGATCCAAGCCCCCCCTTAATCTTAAAGGAGCGAGCCGGTCCGTTCCCTCTTATCTGGGGTGCGGCTTCCAAATCATACTCCAATTCTATGCGTTTCTTGATTTTATCCATAGTGCAAACCCGCTCTTCTTGCCAGAAATCCAGGTCACCGATGGGCATAAATTCTATAAAACGCACATGAAAGGGATAATAATAAGCCAGATTGGCAAAATCCAAAACTTCATCATCATTAAAGCCTTTAATGACTACCGTATTAATCTTGACGGGCTGCATGTCCAACTCCAAAGCCTTAAATATGGCACCTTTTACGATCTTCAGGTCGCCCTGCCTGGTAATGGAGCGATAGCGCTCTTCCTGCAGGGTATCCAGGCTGAAGTTTACCCGGTTGAGTCCCGCCTGTTGATAGTCCACGGCATGTTTTGAAAAGAGGTTGCCGTTGGTAGTAATGGCTATATCATCAATACCTGGTATCTCCGAAATATAGTGAACCAACTGTAACAGATTCTTCCTGACCAGCGGCTCCCCACCGGTCAAGCGAATTTTATGAATACCTATTTGGGCTCCGATTCTAGCCAAACGGGCAATTTCTTCCAGAGTCAAGATTTTATCGTGGTCTAGATGATTAACGCCTTCCCAAGGCATACAATACCTTCACCGAAGGTTGCAGCGATCAGTCACGGAAATGCGTAAATAATTTATATCCCGCCCAAAACTATCTCTCATCACGCTCACCTCCCTATAACATCTTTGTATAGGTATCGGCTATCTAAAAGCAACCCAATTCGCAGGCAAATATCTTAATTCCCGCTTCATTACAAAGCTCCCCCAATTCACGGGCCTCAATGCCTAGATCTTCCGCCAGCCGACGGGCATCGGAACAGGCTAACTTTTTTTGTGGGCAGCTCTCGATCAGTTTTCTTAACAACTCAGTCTTGTCCAAATGGCATACACCTCCCGAAAACAAGCACGCTCAATAGGGCCTTACCAATAATATTGTCTTCCCGCCATGCAGCGCATGGCGGTTTTTTTGGAATACCTGCCGTTTTATCAAAAAAATGTAAATTATAGCGCCGAAATTGTCTGCCCCAGTTCTGATGATATTATAAACCATCCGAGCTTTGCCTGCAATTACCGACATTTTTATTCCACAAATAGGATAAACCGCCTGAAACCCACACTGGCGATCAGGTGTTTTAATGGCTGCTTTCCTTAGTCTTTAATAGGGCAGTGATCACCTGGTTTACCGGCGTGGGAACACCATATCGTTTCCCAAGTTCTACCACAGCTCCATTCAGCGCATCGATTTCTGTCTTTCTACCCCTTTGTATATCCTGGAGCATAGAGGCATGATGAAGCGCGGTGGTGGGGATCATCTGCGTATAAAAAGCTTCCTCGTATGCTTGGCTATCGGGCCACAATGTTTCCTGGCGGCTGGCTGCCAACACCGCAAAGATTTCTTCGATAATTTGATTCATAATATTCCTGCTGTACTGCCCATCTGCCAGTTTTCCATAAGGAACCTCCAGAATAGCTCCCAGAGGATTCAGTGCGGAATTATATATAATCTTGCCCCAAACATATTTCATGATAGCCGTCGAAAATCGGGTGGGTATTCCGGCCTGGGAAAAGGCAGCGGCCAACTCTTCCAGGTAGTTTTCATCAATCTCCCCCCTAGGAGAGCCAAGGATGACATCATCAGCTATAACCGTCACCTTCGATTTTCCGAGTTCTTCAGTTTCCGCACCAAAAATAACGCGAGCCAGTATAAGACGGTCTTGAGGAATAAACTTACTGGCCGCCTCGAAATTTCCGTAACCGTTCTGGGCCAGCATTACATAGGTGGAGGGAGACAATAGCTCCTGCACCTGCTGCGCAGCAGCTTCGGTTGCAAACGCCTTGACCGTCACGATAATCAGGTCAAATCCCTCTCCCCGCAAGTCCCGATAATCACTGCTTACCTTGTCTAGTGCGGCATGATGCTCTCCCCAAATCCCGTTAACACTCACACCGATTTGCGCTACATGTTGTGCGACAAATTCCCGGTCTAATCCGATTACCTGGTGCCCATCGTTTTTCATTAAACAAGCATATACACTACCCAGAGCTCCTATTCCATAGACCAGTATCTTCATACTGCTACCTCCTGCCGCAATTGTTACTTCATGTTTATGGTATCACAAGGCTTTTCCATAAATAAATTACTTCTTGTGATATCATAATAGGAGTATCTGCGCACCAGTGTGGCGTTTTTACGAAAGAAGGTTTATCGTGCCTGCTTTTCAGTGGATTGTGATTGCCCTCGCCTGTGGAGTGATAGAGCTGCTTCGAGCGGGGTTCTGGTTTGTTTGGGTTGCTATTGCCGGCTTGATAACCGCTTTAGGAATCAAGCTGGGGCTGCTGTCTGGCTTGACTGGCCAGGTGCTCACATTTTCCTTATCTTCCGTAGTCCTCATTCTTTTCGTGCGGCCTCTGGTTATCGAGGCTATTAAGAAGTCGGCCAAATAATTGACCCTCCAGCCCCTCATTTCTTTTACCTACAAGACATACTTTTTCTATAACACGGATGGAAGAATCATTTTCTGGTAAGCGGGTTAGGAGAGGAATGCGAATAAGTAGAAGGTAGGAAGAACAGGATCAAAAAAAGCTCATGTCCACTGCCACCTCGGATTGCTCAGTAACAACCCAATGCAGGGGAACGTCGTTTTGGTCGGGGAAAATGCTGTCCACAACTTGAAATTCGTAAGCCACCCCGCAGAGAAAGGTCGACGGGGCAAGCTGGCGCAGGAAGCGGTCATAAAATCCTTTACCATATCCCAAACGATGGCCCGAAGCGTCGAAAGCTACACCCGGGACCAGGACTACCTCGATTTTTTGAAGAGGATAGGCATCACCCACCGGTTCTCGGATACCAAAGGGACCTTGACGGCACTCGTCCCAGCTTTTAAACTCAACCGCCTGAAGCTCACTACCTTCGACCCGGGGTACCAGTAGGACTATATTTCGCTCTTTCAGCTCAACCATAATATCAGATAGGTCAACTTCATTCTTTATACTCAGGTAAGCCATCACTACCCCAGCCTGTTTCAGGGGTTCCAGCATACCCAAACGCTTGTTGATCTCGCGGCTTCTTTGTTCGACCTGTTCTAAAGCAAGTATTCCCCGTCGGGCTAGCATTTCCCGGCGCAGCTGAATTTTATTAGCAATCATAACTTTTCTCCAGGATGCTCTAGCGATTCATTCGCACATCTTCTTGCTCGCCAGATATATAATCCGATACCAATGACCAACATGATCACACTAATTACCTGGGCCTGGGACAATGGTCCGATCATGGCTTCCGGCTCCCTATAGAACTCAATAATAAAGCGGTAGATCGGATAGAGCAGGAGATAAAGAATCGCCACCTGTCCGCTGAATCGCCGCCGTTTGTAAATCCAGATCAGAAAAATAAATATTAGGAAGTTTATAGTCGAGCTGAAGAGTTGGGTAGGATAGCGGGAGAAGGCATCCACATCCGGGAATACAACCCCCAGGGGGGAATCGGTAATGATCCCATAACAGCATCCAGCTAGGAAGCAGCCGATGCGCACCAGGGCATAACCCAATGCCGTAAAGGGAGCAAAGATATCAGCAACATTCCAAAAGGACATCTTCCTCCACCGTAAATAGATCAACATAGGCACCAGCGAACCTACGAAACCACCGTACCAAACCAACCCTCGAATTCCACCCCGATGAAGTGCCCAATATTCTGCGGGGGAGTTCCAAAACAGGCTCCAGTCATAGGTGAAGAAGTATAAGAGATAGGATCCTGCCAGACCGCACAATACCATGATGATAATCAGATCCATAGCCCATTCTTGCTTGTAGCCTTGCTTTTCGAAGAGCCGCCCTGAGCCCCAAATGGCCACAATGACTGCTATGGCCAGCATGAAGCCCCAGGAATATACACTGTACTTTCCAATACTAAATAGTACGGGTCTCAAAGGTCACCTCTCCTTATCCGGATGTTATCCACAAGAATATCAGGGTCATTTTTTCGGTTCATCTCCTCAACTAGGACCAGTAAGGAATCGTCCTTGATTTGAAAACCTCGGTATTCTAATTATCAACAGACTTATCCACATTATCCACAGGCGGTTTTCACAAGGACGATAGCCCCGGGTAGGCATTCAGCGACAAAGCGGAAAAATCCTGGCAAACATAGGATATGTAGGCATTACCAGCTATCATCGCTCCATTGTCTGTACACAAATTTAAGGAGGGATAATAGACAGGAAAGCCATGTGCTTCACCGGTATTTTTCATCATTTTTCGCAGGTGCGCATTAGCAGCCACACCGCCAGCCAACAGTATGCTCTTTACCTGGAATTTCTGAGCCGCCAGCAGGGTTTTATCCACCAGCACATCGACCAGGGCGGCCTGGAATTCAGCCGCCAGATTATATACATTGGCCTCCCCGTTTTTCTCCAGCTTCTTCCACAAATTCATAGCGGCCGTCTTTAAGCCACTGAAACTAAACTCGAAATCGGCCCGATCCAGGAAGACCCGGGGTAATTTGACCTGGCCGGCCTGCCCCTGCTCGGCGGCCTGTTGTATGGCGGGCCCACCCGGGTAGCCTAATTGCAGAAATCGTGCTACCTTATCAAAAGCTTCACCCGCTGCATCATCCCGAGTTTCCCCCAACAACTGGCTTTTCGAAGCCGATGGCATATAAAGGATGCTGGTATGCCCGCCCGAGACCACCAGGCATACTGCCGGAAACTCCAACTCCGGATGTTCCAGGATGTTGGCATAGATATGCCCTTCCAAATGGTTTACAGCTATTAACGGTTTATCCAGGGCATAGGCAAAGCCCTTCGCGAAGGAAAGGCCCACCAAAAGGGCTCCAATCAAACCTGGCCGGTTGGTTACTGCCACCGCCTGAATATCCGCATACCTGATCCCGGCTTGAGCAAAAGCCAGATCAACCACCCGAGCGATATTCTCCACATGCTGACGGGAAGCTATCTCCGGCACTACGCCACCATATTCCTGATGTATGGGAACCTGGGAATTCACCACATTGGCTAGGATTTCCCGCCCATTGAGAACAAGTGCTGCAGCGGTTTCATCACAGGACGTTTCAATCCCCAGAATAATAACATCGTTCATAAGCATTTCCTTTATAAAAACTTAGTCATAACTACTGCATCTTCCTGGTTGTCTGAATAATACTCCTTGCGCAGCCCGGTGGCCACATAACCCAGTCCCTGGTACATGTTCAGAGCGGCAAGGTTGGAGGGCCTCACCTCTAGAAAAATCCGCACCGCACCCTTTCCCCAGGCAATCTTTTCCAAGTCCAGCATCAAGGATTTTCCCCAACCGTTCTGACGGCACTTTTGTGCAACAGCCACATTGGTGATATGGGCTTCATCAAAGATCACCCAGATCCCCCCGTAAGCCCCTACATTTCCGTCAAAGTCCACCACCCGGTAGCTCGCATACTGATTCTTGAGTTCGTTTTCGTAGGACTGGCGGGACCATGGTAAAGAAAAACATTCTGCTTCGATAATCATTACCTGATCCAGATCCTGTAGAGTCATCTTTCTCATCATGAAAGAGGGATTCAACACGTACATTCTCCTTTTTTCCGCCGGACCTCAGCTTCGGAAAGCCGCAGGTACAAAGGTCGCAAGGTAAAGGGATCTTCCGTCTGCCCCTCCTGCAACTTATCCATAGCCAGGGTGGCCAGAGCCGAAGCGCGAGGCAAAACCAGGTGAGGCGGAGCCTGAAGAAAGGCTTCACCCAAAGCTCCCCGAAGATAGTCTTCATAACGAGTAAGCGCATCCCCCACCAGGATGCAATGCGCCTTTTCCCAGCCAGTATTTACGTCTTTTATTCGCTCTACCAATGTTTCAAGATCCATGGCCTCCGGCGGATGGATGCTCCTGGGTTTCCCTGCCGTAACCATGTATATGGCAGCATAAACCTCATTTCTCCTGGCATCCAAAATCGGGCAAACCAGGGTTTCAATCCCACCGATATTGGCAGCCAGCATCTCCAAGGTGGACACAGCCACCAGGGGTTTGCCTGAACCCAGACATAACCCTTTTGCCGTAGCCAATCCGATGCGCAGCCCGGTAAAAGATCCGGGACCCGCACTGATGGCTATACCGTCCAGGTCCGATACCTGGCACTGGCATTCACGCATCACCCGATCCACCATAGGCATAAGGGTTTCAGCGTGAGTCTTCTTATAATTCGAGAATTCCTCTTTGAGCAATCTCCTGTCTTCCAACAACGCTACACCCGCTACCGGGGTGGCGCTGTCAATTGCAAGAAGCAACAAATTCCTTCAACCTTTCTACTATTTCATGAAACCGGGCTCCCTCGCCGCGCACAATGACCTTGCGCGGACGATCGTAGTCATCGTCTTCCAATACGATATTCACATATACTGCTGAACCGGGTAGAACCTGCTCTCCGGCTTGCGGCCATTCCACTACACATATCCCCTCGCGACCCAGGTAGTCTTCCAGTCCCAGGTCGACCAAGTCCCCTTCACCTAAACGGTAAAAATCAAAATGGTATATAGGCAGGACAGCCTGATAAATATTCATGATCGTGAAAGTAGGACTGTTTACCCTACCCGGATAAGCCAGACCTCTGGCCACTCCTCGGGTAAAGGTGGTCTTTCCCGCCCCCAGCTCTCCGGATAGATAAACCAGATCTCCGGCTTCCAACAAGCTGCCCAAGAGGCTGCCCAAATATTCCATCTCTTCTTCGCTTTTTACTCTCAGATTGATGCTCATCTCGCTAATGCCAGCCCGCTTTCTCTGATGAATCTACCCGCTGCTCAGGGTTTGAAAAGCTTTGCTGATTAATTTGATGTCCTCCCAGGTGGGGCGTTTATACGACTCATTACGCAAGAGTGCCGCCGGGTGGAAGGTGCCCATAATCTGTACGCCCTGGCGGCTGAACCACCGTCCCCGAATCTGTGTTATCCTGGCTTTGGGGTCAATAACTACCTGACTTGCTAAAGCCCCCAGACACACAATAATCTTCGGTTGAATGATACGAATCTGAGCCTCCAGGTATTTATTGCACTCTTTCACCTCATCGGGATTGGGCAGCCGGTTCCCGGGGGGACGACATTTTACCACATTACATATGTACACTGAGGGCCGGTGGAAGCCTCCTGCGTCCAGAATTTTGTCCAAGAGCTGCCCGGCTTTTCCCACAAACGGCTCACCTTGAATGTCTTCATCTTTCCCCGGGCCTTCCCCGATAAACATGATCCTGCTATGCACATCTCCACTGCCAAACACCACCTGCTGACAGGTGGAGCGCAGGCGGCAGCGCGAGCATTCCCGACTCAGCTCTTTGAGTGATTGATAATCGCTGATATCAGCATAGGCATCTTCCGCTTTGACGCCGGGAAGGAAAGCGGCCCCAAGAGATATGGGCTTAGCCGGTATGGGAATTGATTCCGCCATTTCTCTTCTTTTCTGGCCTGGAGCATCCCCAAACAAACCAGGCTGCTCAATAGTCATTTTCTCCCCTCCTGCGGCTTTCTAATACCGTTCAAACAATTCCGGTCATATAAATGGATACCGCCTGATTAGGCGGTATCCAATTTCTATTGTATATCACAGGCCAGATATAATAAACATGAATGAGCATTAGACCTAGCCTAATAAACGGCGATGTTCCTGCATGATGCAGCGGTTCTGGACGAACAAAGCCCCATCCTGAAGGCACATAGCCTCCCCTTCTGATGATTTCAAACCCAGTTGCAGCCAAATGGCTGGCATCTTCTGCTCCAGAGCTTCTTCGATTATCGGAATCAGGTCTTCCTCCTGGCGAAACACATCCACAAGATCAACCGGTACGGAAATGGATTTTAGATCGGGGTAGGCCTTCTCCCCCAGAACATAAGAGACGTGGGGATTGACCGGAATAATACGGTATCCTTTGCTCTGCAGGTAGCTGGCTATATGATGACTTGCCCGGTAGGGATCATCAGACAGGCCCACGATGGCGATGGTTTTAACGCTCTGCAGCAGCTCCCTGATAGAATCGTCCCTTCGCCGAAAAAACATTTTCGTCACCCCTCTTTCCCTATTTTACTTCAGGAGGGAGAAAATGCAAGAAAAGCACACGAATCAGCTTTTTGCCTGGGCTGCCAGGAGCTTATACAGATCAGTAAAACCGGTCCCGATACGCCAAAAGGCTATGCCGCCCAGGCTCTGATCCACACACAAATTCCATTTGGCGGTCAGGCTCTGCTGGTTTTCCATCCAGATCTGGTGATAACGGCCCTGGTTGTCGTAATAGGTATAATAAGGGCTCATACTCTTTTGATCGAAATGCTCCTGCACCTTGTACGTTTTTTGAATCTGTTTTAGGGTGGCGGAGGTTACCGTTTTGCCATTTCCGCTGCCAGACCAGTCGTAACCATAGGTGGCCAGACCGAGCAGGATTTTTTCCCGCGGTATTTTACTCACCGTATACTGAGATACCTGCTGCACCCACCACAGGGGGGCAACGGGTCCGGGTGCAGTATCAACATAAGAATAATCATAAGCCATGATAATAACCAGATCGGCAATCTCTCCTACAGCCTTATAATCAGTTCCAATCGACCAATTCTCATTCCCGGTACGAGCCAGTACCGCAACTGACAGGGTCTTTTCGCCTAAAGAATCCTTTAGATCGCGCAAAAACTGGGTAAAATAGGCGCTATCCTTCGAAGGGATGAACTCGAAATCAATATTTACACCATCGTAATTACTTTTCGAGGCAGTGCTGACCAATTGCTGAATAAGGTGCCAGCGATTGGTGGAGCTGGCCAGAAGTTGGTGTAGTTCATTTTTATCCATCAGCATAACACTGGCATGGGCAGCAATACCCTGCTGATGAGCCCATTGGATTTTCGCTGTGTAGTCATCTTTGTACTCATAGGCAAGGTCGCCTGATCCGTTGGTTTCAAACCAGCGAAAGGCTATATCGCTGAATAATTTACTATTTGCTTGCATTTCTGCCATGGGGCTATAGTAATAGTAGGCAAATACTCTGGGTGCCGCGCCAAAGTTTATATTAATTGCACCAGTATTGTCATTCCAGTTTATCTGACCTCCCAGGTTTTCCACCAGAAAGCGTAGGGGAATATAGGTGCGGTCTCGCCATGTAGTCGGTGCAACATCCAAGGTGAGTGCCCTGCCATCCACCTTGGCCTGGGTGCGGCCGATAAATAACTCTATGTAGTGGCCTCGGCAATCCATAGCCACTTTCTGCTGGCTTTCATCCCAATAAACCTGCCCTTGCAAAGCAGAACTCTCCACGATGAAACGCACCGGAACCAGGGTGCGGCCGTCCGAAATAAAAGCAGGTGGGTTCAGTGTAGTAGTTGTTCCGTTTATCTTGATCTGACTTATGTACGATTCTGGGGTCCCGGCTGAAGCCGGATATGTATATAAGAAACTCAAGATTATGCTAAACAGCAGTAAAATTATTATACTTCGCTTTTTAACCAGCAAAAGGCAACCACCTCTTTCTAATGTTTGGGGACACACCTTCCCAGGCTTAAACTAGCACTTAACTAGTTAATAGCAGACTTTTGTGTGTCCCCTACCCTTAATATTTCGGGGTACCTCGGGCTTTTCCTTGAAGTAAATCCTGGAACGGCAGGAAGATCGAGTGGGGCGATTTATCCCCAGCTCCAATAGGCTGTTTGTGGACAAGACATAGACGGATGCTCGGAGAATTGTCTTAGAAGGGAAGAAATGACAATCGTTAATTGAGGTTTTTGGACCTGGGAAAAAGGACTTCCAAATCATTCAGGGGAAGATGCACCATGCTCTCCTGATCAACTACTGCCAGAACGACCATCTCTTTGCCACTGAACTCTTCTTCATAGAAGCCCAGTATACAGACGGTCATGGTGACACCCTCCATATACACGGTAAAAAGGTCTCCCTTATGCATGACCGTTCCTCCATAGTAGTCCGTCAACCATAGCCCACTGCAGGCGAGCCTGAAAATCAAGGGGATGCCCCCCAAAAGCAGCTAGATCAGCACGTTTTCCGGGAGTAATGGATCCCAACTCATGGTCTACTTTAAGCATTCCGGCTGGTTTTATAGTAATAGCCTGCATTGCGATCTCGGGATCCAGTCCTGCACGAACCGCTAATGCCGCACATACCCTCAAGTGTTCGACGGGCACTACCGGGTGATCGGTAATCAGGCAGAACTCCACACCCAGTTCTGCCAGCCGCCCTGCGGTTGTGAAAGAGATTTCCTTCATTTCCACTTTGGCCCGGGTGTTCAGGAGGGGCCCCAAACATACCGCTACCTGTCTTTGAACCAATTCTTTGGCTATAAACGGCGCTTCGGTGCCATGCTCTATTATCATATCTATATCAAATTCATCCTTGATGCGTAAAGCGGTGAGAATGTCGTCAGCCCGGTGGGCATGAAGACGCAACGGCATCTCTTTCTTGATCACCTTAAGCAGGGATTGATAACGAAAGGACTCCCGGGGATCAATCTCCTTCTTTTCTGAAAGGCGGGTAGCTGTATATAGTGCTTCCCGCAAGAGGCTGGCGTTGGCCATGCGGGTAATGGGCGACTTTTTTTGCCTACCATAGACACGTTTGGGGTTTTCGCCCAAAGCCGCCTTTAACCCCCAGGGTTCTTTGTAGATCATATCGCTGAGTCGGTGCGCGAGGTTTTTCAGAAGAACTCCTTGCCCACCGATAATATTGGCGCTCCCGGGTAGGCACATGGCCCGAGTGACTCCTCCGCGCAGGGCATCGCCAAAAGCCAGATCCTGAAAATTCACTCCATCCACAGCATGCAACTGAGGTGTCAGCGGTTCGCTGGTCTCGTTGACGTCATCGCCTTCTACCTGGTATATTTCTTCCTCCAACCCGAGATGGGTGTGAGCGTCGATGAATCCCGGGGTTATATATAATCCGCGGGCGTCTACCACCTGGCAATCAGCAGGCAGGATTACATCCTGTCCCACAGCCTGGATGAATTCCCCCTCGATCAGGATTGTGCCCCCTTGCAGGTTCCCTATTGTATCCATGGTCATAATGGTGCCGCATTGAATGGCAATCAATTCCGTCTCCTCCTCACCGTATCTTATGTAGGGAAGGTAGCTGCTGTTCAACGTAAACGACTGGCATTATCTGCCTCCCAGTGTTGATAAGCGGCCTGAACCAGGGATCTAAAAAGACGGACTGACGCCTGGTCTGGCAAACATTCGGGGTGCCACTGCACCCCTAGCCAGAAAGGATGTTTATCGCTTTCGATGGCTTCCACGACACCATCCACCGCCCAGGCACTAGCTATTAAACCTGTCCCGGTTTCATGAACCGCCTGATGGTGGAAGCTGTTGACCCGCAGGGAGTGCTGGCCCAGGATGCCTTCTAAAAGGCTACCTTCCATCATTACTATATCATGAATGGCATAATTACGCGGTGCGTTCTGCTGGTGGCACAAGTCAGAATCAAGGTTCTGGAACAAGCTTCCCCCGGCAGCCACGTTCAGCACCTGGCAGCCCCGGCATATGCCTAAAGCTGGTATGCCACGCTGGTAAGCATAACGGGCCAGCAGCAGTTCAAAATGGTCCCGCTGCGGATCAATCCAACCCATATCAGCCCCCGGTATTTGTCCCCAGTGCACCGGATCAATATCACCACCACCTGAAAACAGCAGCGCTGAACAACAATCAAGGTATGAAGCGATGAGTTCCTCCCTCGCGATCGGCAGGATCACAGGCAGCCCACCACCTGTTTCTATCGCCCGCACATAATGGTCCCGCAGTTGGAATTGGCCTTCTTCCTCCTCATAACTGGTCGTAAGACCAATAATCGGCTTCACCATACTCCTCCCCCTGAACAGGCCTGGCCTGAGACAAAAAAACAGGTTCCCTATCTGAAACCTGTTTTTCTCTTCCCTTGTATTACTAAGCTTGTTACATTGCTTTGCTCCCTGGCCGGGCTTGTTATTAATATGTATTACATGGGGCTTAAGCCGATACTAACAGCCAAGGCCTGGTCAACCTTATGCATGGTCTCCTCGGTCAAGACCGCTATGCGCTGTTTTATCCTGGTCTTATCAATGGTCCTGATCTGCTCCGATAATATCACTGAATCCCGTTCCAGTCCATAGTCTTTGGCCTTAATTTCTATGTGGGTAGGCAGCTTGGCTTTATTGATTTGGGAGGTAATGGCCAGGATAATGGTGGTGGGGCTATACTGGTTGCCAATATCGTTTTGCACCACCAGAACTGGTCGAATTCCTCCCTGTTCCGATCCGATTACCGGATTCAATTGGGCAAAATAAATCTCACCCCGTTTTATCATACAGGCAATCACTCCAGCAGTTTTTCTATACTATTCCTTAGCGCTTCATTTTCCACACCCTGGTTTTCGACCGCCAGGCTGAGATTGATCTCGGCCATTTCCAAATAGCCCTTTTTCATCTGCTCCAGCACCAGTTTTTTCTTCCGCTCCCCTAGGAAAAATCTAATAGCTTCTCTTACCAGCTCACTACGGTTCTTCGATTCCAGCGTGGTAATATCGTCAACTTCGCAGAGCAGGGTTTCCGGTACGGTAATTATAATTCGTTTTGAGGCTGGCAAAGCGTACACCTCCAAGGTAAGTAGATCTCTACCCGACAGTTCTATTATATTGGCTACGCTACCGCCACCGCAAATCCAATAATTACATGAAACCAGTCCTTATACATAAATACGCGGAACTCTGGAGCTTACAGCGCACACAACTTCATAATTGATGGTTCCAATGATCTGCGCCAAATCATCAGCCGTCACACCGTTTTCCGCCCGACCAAAGAGAAGAACTTCGTCCCCTTCCTGCACCTCGGGCACTGAACTTACGTCAAACATACACTGATCCATGCATACGGTCCCGATGAGAGGAACCTGCTGGCCCCTTATTACCGCCCATGCCCGGTTGGAAAGCAGTCGGCTGTAGCCATCAGCATACCCAATAGGAACAGTAGCCACTCGTGTTTCGGCTCGACAGCAATACGTCCGTCCATAGCTTACCGTCTGCCCTTCTTTTAAGGTTTTCACAAAACCGACCCGGCTCTTTAACTGCATAGCGGGAATAACATCAAAACCTGGCGGTATAAGACCCGGTTCGGGTTGCAGCCCATACATGATAATACCTGCCCTCACTACATTAAAATGAGCTTGAGGCAGCCCGATAAGAGCCGCGCTGTTTGAGCAATGCTTTAAAGGAAATGTGACCCCCCTGTCTTCCAAATCCTTTATTAATAATTGGAAGAGCCGCAACTGCTCAAGGGTATAGCTCTTGTCCGGAATGTCCGCCACGGCAAAGTGAGTAAAGATGCCCTCCATCTCTAATCCAGGAAGCTTCTGTATACGGCACAATTCATCGATTGTCTCATTCTCTACCGGAAACCCCAGACGACCCATCCCCGTGTCAATTTTTAAGTGAACATAGGCCGGAAGTCCGAGGTCCACTGCCGCCCGGGAAAGAGCGCGGGCCAATCCGCTTTCGAATACCGTAGCGCGTATACCCTGACTGACGACCGTCCTGGCAAACTCGCTGGGAATATAGCCCAGGACCAGGATGGGTCCCTGCAAACCAGCTTCACGGAGCAGCATAGCCTCATCCAGACTCGCAACTCCCAGGAAATCGACACCGTTCTCGTGGAAAAACCGGCTTACTTCTACGATACCGTGTCCGTAACCGTTGGCTTTGACTACCGCCATAACCTGCGCCGGAGCTGCCGCCTGCCGGATGCAGGCCAAATTATGCTGAAGGGCTGCTAAATTTATTTCTGCCCAGGTTGGCCTCCGATTATCCATTACTTTTTACCAGTGCTTTCAGAATATCATTGCGGGTTATAATGCCAACTAAATTTCCCTGTTTGACTACCGGCACACGGTTGATTTCCCTGGTCTGCATAACTTCAACAATTTTGGTTACCGGGCAGTCTTCTTCAACCACCACAACCTTGCCGGTCATAGCTTCCCGCACCCGGGTAGCCGTATATTTCTTGATTTCGTTATTAAAACGTATGGGGTTCTCCAGAAAAATAATACTGTCAAATAAAGTAAGATAAAATGGAACTTTTAGCTCACTAGCTCGTACCATCAAGTCCTTTTCAGTGATGACTCCCAAAATTTGGCCTTCCGCATCAACCACCGGCACACCACTGATCTTATGCTCCACCAGGATCTGAGCCACATCCTCAATTTTGTCCTCAGGACCTACGGTGATTACATCTGTTGTCATAATGTCTTTTGCTTCCATCTTGCTCCCCTCATTTCTTTCCACCTAAATCCCGCACCATTGAATACCTTATAGCAACCACTGTACCCTAACAGTGGATTTTTTCTTTTACTTTGAGCGATGCTAATCGAAATCATGCGCCGCAGTCAGAAAAACCAGCCTACCTGAGCCTACTCTCCTCAAAAGGTTTCAAGATCTCAGGGATATCGTTAATCAAATCCACTGCCACCAGCCCTCGCTGCCCTACTCTGTCTGCGCCCAGGTCGCCGGCCGCACCGTGTAAATACACACCGGCAATCGCCGCATCCTGCGGGCGTAAACCCTGGGCTGCCAGGCCGGCAATCATGCCGCATAGGACATCACCGCTGCCGGCCGTTGCCATCCCCGGATTCCCGGTTAGATTCAGGTAGACTTCTCCACCCGGGGTGGCCACCAAAGTCTGATGTCCCTTCAAAACCAGGGTGACGCCATACTCCTGGGCAAAATTACAGGCGATCTCCATTCTATGGGTCTGAATCTCCTCAATACTCTTGCCGCTGAGCCGACTCATTTCACCGGGATGGGGTGTAAGCACCAGGGGAATCTGGCGCTTCTTAAGAATGCCAACTTCCCCTTGCAATGCATTTAAGCCATCGGCATCGATAATTACCGGGATGCCGGAGTGTTCTAAAACGAAACGCACGATAGCCCGCGCTTCCGGATACCGAGACATACCAGGGCCGATTGCACAAATCGAAGCAGTCCCCAGGAGATTTTCAATTGCCGGCAATGCCTCAATCCCTATCGCGTCCTGGGCAGTCGCGGCCAGGGGCGTTGTCATAATTTCCATAATACCACCGGCTACGATAGGCAAGAGCGTCTCGGGCAAAGCTGCAGTTACCAGGCCAGCACCGGAGCGCAGTGCGGCGTATGAGGCCATCATTACGGCACCGGTCATACCCAGGGAACCACCGATTACCAGGACATGTCCATAGCTGCCCTTGTGGCTGTCCGGTCGGCGGGGCCGAATCATAGAATGGACTAGAGTCTCGTTGATTAGATTGGTTTTTAAACCGGGATCGCAAAGCAGGGCCTGGGGAATAGAAATATCAGCCACCGTTAAAGCTCCCACATACTCCCGCCCTGGTTCTAAGAGCAAGCCCAGTTTGGGCAAAGCAAAGGTTACCGTATATACAGCCCGCACCGCTTCTCCATTTACTTTACCAGTATCAGCCTCCACACCCGATGGTATATCCACAGCCACCACCGGCACCCGACTCCAGTTGAGAATCTTTACGATGCGAGCTTCAAAATCATTCAATCGGCCCTGAAAGCCTATACCGTATAGCGCATCCACAGCCAGATCACTGGAAAGCAGGCTGCTCATGAGAACATCCAGGGCTGAATCTTGGTCCAGAGGGTAAATCTTCGCACCCATCCGTTGGAGAATCCGGTAATTGATCAAGGCATCGGAGCTGAGCTGATCCTCCCGCCCCAACAAAAAAATCTCCACCAGTGCCCCGGAATTCATGAGATGACGTGCTACTACCATTCCATCCCCGCCATTGTTGCCTTTGCCAGCCAAAATCAGTACTTTTTTCCCCTGGCTTTGACCCAGGATCTCTTCAATAATCTCCAGGGTGCGCAGGCCAGCGTTTTCCATCAGGACCAGGCTGGGTATACCAAAATCAGAGCTGGCCCGCTGGTCAATCTCTTTCATCTCCCTGGCTTTGATAATCTTCACGCTATCATTCACCCTTTCTCGCTACAGCTACAGCTACCGCATGATCATCGGTATGACTGAGACTCAAAGCGATGCTTCCATAGGCTGCATTTTCCCAGTATTGAGCAGCACGTCCATGAAGAACCACCCTGGGAATTCCGCTGGGGTCGTTGACCACCTCGATATCCCGAAAACTTACACCTTCTTGCAGCCCCAACTCCAATTTCTTCACCGCTTCTTTCGCGGCAAAGCGCACAGCCAAAGAAGGAAACGGATTGCGTCGACGTTTACAATACTCAAATTCGCCCTCGGTGAATAGGCGGTTCAAGATACGGGGTGTCCGCTCAGCTACTTGTTTGAAGCGCTGAATTCCAACGATATCAATCCCTGCCAGCATGTTATCCCCCATGTGTTCTCTTAAAACCATAATAAACGTTCTTCAGAAGAGCATTTGGCTTTTTCGGAATTATAGATTAGCTTGGACAAAATCCACCAGCTCCGCCTGCTCCTTATCACTAAAAATCTTATCCACATCCAATAATAGTAAGAGCCGGTCATCCAGCTTACCGATTCCTACCAGATATTGGGCTGCGGTATTCTGGATCACCGAAGGTGGCGGATCGAGATGACTATAATCCATATGTAGAACCTCGCTCACCTCATCCACCATAATCCCTATAGTATTACCTCCGACTTCTACAACCACACTGCAATTCTCCGTTTTCTCACTCGAACTACCGAGGTTGAACCGCTTCTTCAAATTTATTATGGGTATTATTTTACCCCTGAGACTGATAATTCCTTCAACGAAATCAGGCGATTGAGGCAGGCGGGTGGTGGCAGTAGTTTGAATGATTTCCTGCACCTTGGTAATTGGCAAGGCATACTCGCAAATCGAGTCACCCTGTTTGAGCTTAAAAACCACCAATTGAATTTCATTGTCCATACATTTACTCCTCCCTCCGGGAAATGTCCATAAGCCACCCAAAGGATTTTCGCGGCTCACCGACTTCCTATATGGAATAATACAGCGGGATTGTCCTTTTTCCTTCACAAAAACCTTATTTATTTAAATTCTTTCTTGGAGAGGAACATTTTGGCTCCCAAAGATGAGACCAACGGCCCCGTGGGACGGGGCCTGAGAGCATGGATAGGTCGGGGAAGGTTTTGTTGTCCTATTTGATCATACCCATGGCGCGATACGTTGCTTCATCGACTTGGCCGGTAGGGGGGAGATCGTGCCACACCTGAAAGTATTTTACGGCCAGTTCCGTCATGTTGCCAAAACGCCCATCGGCCCGGTCCAAATCAAGCCCCAGTTCCTTTAGCCGGCTCTGGACATAGACGACTTTTTGACCGGAGGCGTTTTTTTTCAGCGTAACCGGTTTCAGGTTGCTGGGAAACATCTTGCCATTTTCCACAATCCTGATCGTTGTGCCCAGAGGCACCTGGGGATAGAGTTTCTCTACATCACGATTGAACATACGGATGCAGCCATGGGAGGCAAAGCTGCCAATAGATCCAGGTTTGTCAGTACCATGGACTCCGAATATACCCCAGGGGACATTGAGTCCCAACCAGCGCGTCCCAAATCCGTCACCCCAATTCAAACACTTTTGCACCACCCTCCATTCCCCCAGAGGTGTGGGGGTTTCGCTTTTCCCCACCGCCACCGGGTATTTGGCTATGATTTTACCATCCTCAACCAGGACAAGGGTGCGCAGCTTCACATCAATTTCAATATAAAGGCGTCTTTTCTCGGGCCCATGAGTGCCGGTAGGCAATGCCGGTTCTCCTCCGGGACCATAGAAGAGAACATTCCACACTTCTTCACTGACCACACCATTGTCCGGCAGTCCATTGGCAACCTGGAATAGACGAACCACAGCCTGGGTTCCGTCATCAAAACGGCCACTAGGCTCAATATCGTATCCCAACTCCTTGAGACGCGCCTGAATCATCCATACAGCATCACCCTGCAGGAAAGGCTGGCACAGATACAAACTGGGATAGTCTGTACGGTTAATGATCTGAATGGGTTTCTCCTCTGCTGGTGCGGGTGCCTTTTCCGCCCCCCGGACCGGCAGACTCCATGTTCCAACCAACACTATGAGCATAGTTATGAGTAAAAGATGAGGCAGCTTACGCAAAATCCACCAACCTCCCCGGAACTGTTTGTAAGGGGCAGAATGAATCATCAATTCCTTTTTCAAAGGACTGCCCCTTAACTATCTATTTTCCAGACTGGTAAATTATGACCTTTTCCTGCTTAATCCGGTGAAGTAGCTGACGATTCAGGTGCCATACCAGAGCAACACAACGATGCTCAGGATTCGGTTAGCAAATCGCGCAGTTCACTAGAGGATGTGACCGGAGCCCTACAGCTGCGATTCGAACACACGTAAGCGCTCGGGTAGCCTTCCAGACTGCCATACTCGCTTTCTGGTGCTTCTTCCTGGAAGAAGGTTAAGACATAAGGACGGAAATCCTTCCAGACTTCTTTAATCATACGTCCTGTTTCCTCTGCTTCCCGGGGGCCTATTATCTTAATTTCCGTCCCCGGATCCAGGTAATGCGACAGGGCGCAGAGATAGAAGGCATAGGCCTCTGGCATACTCGCTACCGATCCTGCGAAGTACACGATTTGCTTCTCAGCCTTCTCCTCCAGGTCTTCCCGACCGGTCAGACGGGCCAGTCGCAGCAGGTTCAAGGCTGCCACCGAGTTGGCGGAAGGCATAGCCGCATCGTAGAGTTCTTTGGGCCTTCCGATGAGCTGCTCGGCATCCCAGCCATAAAAGAAAAAACCGGCTGTCGTTTCATCCCAAAAATATTGAATCATATCATCGTTCAATTGCCCGGCCCATTCCAATAGTTCTTGATCATAGCAGGTCTCATATAATTCAATGCAAGCCCAAATGAGAAAAGCATAATCATCTGCGTAGGCGGGATAACGTGCTTCTCCTTCTCGAAAACGGGCCAATAACCGTCCATCTTCCCGCCGCATTCGCGTAAGTATAAAATCAAGAGCTTTCCGGGCCGCTTCAAGATACAGTTCCCGGCCCAAAACCCGTGCGCCCAGCGCCAGAGCAGCAATAACCAGACCATTCCAACTGCACAGAATCTTGTCATCGCGCTGTGGACGGGGACGTTTATCGCGCTCAGTCCGGAGTTGTTCGCGCAATGAATTCATCCGCCTCTCCTGGCTGCTATCGGGTAAACCCTTCAGCAGATTGGGAATGCTGGCCCCTTCGAAGTTGCCCCCGGGCTTGATGCCATAAATCGAGCAAAAATGGTCGGCTTCTTCACCCAGAACCGCTTTCACCTGTTCGGGTGTCCAGAGATAGAAAACCCCTTCTCCTCCTTCTGAATCAGCATCCTCGGCTGAATAAAATCCTCCCTCCGGTGAACGCATATCGCGCAGCAGGTAGGTAAATATTCCCTCGGCCACCCGCCGGTAAAGGTCCTTTCCGGTAACTTGATAGGCTTCCAGATAAGCCATGGCCAGCAGTGCATTGTCATAGAGCATCTTTTCGAAATGGGGTACCAGCCAGCGACGATCAGTTGAATAACGGGCAAATCCAAATCCCAGATGATCGTAGAGCCCCCCCCGATACATGCCTTCCAGCGTCTTTTCCACCATGTTCAAAGCTAGCCGGCTGTCGAAAGAATGGTAGTAGCGGAGGAGAAAGAAGAGGTTATGGGGGGAAGGAAATTTGGGCGCTGATCTAAAACCGCCGTAATCATGATCAAAAGCATGTTCAAAGGAGTTGAAGGCAGAGTGAAGAAGCGACTGACTGACATCCCCTTTTTGGTGCGAATCCTGAGAGGCCTTCAACCAGGTACCGATCTTTTCTCCCGCCTGCAGAAGAGTGTCCCTTTCACCGTCCCACATTTTACGAATTTGAGGCAACAGTTCCAGCAACCCCGTCATTCCTCTGCGACTGCCAGGAGGCAGATAGGTTGCGGCAAAAAAAGGCTCTCTATCCGGAGTCATGATAATGGTTAAAGGCCAGCCTCCCTGCCCGGTCAAAGCCTGGCAAACGCTCATGTAAACAGAATCCACATCCGGCCGTTCCTCACGATCAACCTTGATGGCCAGATATTGCTGATTCAAGATATTGGCAATGGTAGGATCTTGAAAGGATTCCTCATGCATAACATGGCACCAATGACAACTTGAGTATCCAATACTTAGAAATATTGGTATATCGTTACTCTTGGCTTCTTGGAAAGCCGCTTCCCCCCAGGGATACCAATCGACCGGATCATGTGCGTGCTGCAATAAATACGGACTTTTTTCATTTATCAGGTGGTTCTGTTCAGACATGAGGTCAACTCCCGTTTCTATTATTTTTCTTGGCTTAGTTTGGGAGTTATTATGGGGATTATGTGTTTTATCACTTCTTTACGCCAGGGGACACAGTCAGGCGGTGGTGGAGGCGGTGTGAGTTTCCCAATATTCTCCGCAACAGCAAGCCTTTTTGAGCTGTTTGAACATTGATAGGTTGTGCTGGAATCTGACAATATTCTGAACTCCCGTGATCAGGGGTGGCCTGACATGGCCCTTTCAATTCTTTAACGCATGGAAAAGGCTCAAAAATCAGCTTTTTGAGCCTTTTCCAATCTTAATTCAGCCCGTAGGGGATTGTCTCATGCCCTTTAATCATTTAAGAACTGTTCGAAGTAGCTGGGAAGGGCTGTAAATATGGGGAAGCTCTCGCCTCCGCCTCCTGCGCCTGATTGCATCCATTTCCCATATAGAGTAATATTGCTTGAAATCGGGGTGTTGGCGAAATCAAACGGGGTTGTACCGTTTTCGAAATACCACCCGGAGAATGTGCACCCGGACTTGACCGGGGTAGGCGGCGCATCGACATACCCCCCGGCTACCACCGTCTTCGGATCTACAGACGAATCGCCGTTGCTTACAAATGTCACGATAAAGGTCTGTACCGCTGATTTAATTTCCACATCATAGGTGGCCGTCTTGCCGCCAATGGTAATGGTCAGGGTCTGACTGGCAACCGCGGTGCTGCTATTAAAACCGCTGACATCGGTCGCCGTTATGGTCTCGACCTTTTTGCTGTCGTCGCTGTAGGTTCCCGTAACTTCCAGCCCGCTTATATCCAACTCTTCTCCCACGTTATACACCAGCCTGCTGGCCGGGTTCGTGATGGCAATGCTCTGCAGTGTGACTGGCGCCGGGTTGATGGTGTAGCTCCCCGCATTGTAGGGAGAGTTGCCGGCCCCGCTTAACACTAACTGCACCTGATAGCTTCCGGCAGCTAGCGTTGAAGGCACCGCCAGGATCAGGTTGGCAGTATTGCCAGCAACAGTCCCGCTAACGCTGCTCTTTACCTCGTTGTTGCCATCCAGAAGATTGGCAGTAATCGCTGTGCCGTCGGCTACACGGGTGGTGGTCACGGCGATGCTCACGTTCTGAGCGTCACCTGCACTGCCGCTGGTTGGGCTGATTGCAGCACCGCTGATAGAGGGCGCCGGGTCACTCATTTGCAGGACAAGATTCTTAGCATTGTAAGCAGCTTTAAAGGTGTGTCCCTGGGCGTTGGTTATGGTATTGAAAGTTCCGTTATTGGAGCCGTAGGTCATCGCGGTAAAACTGTCAGTACTGGCAGGCACGTAGGAGTTGAGCAGGTTCACATCCAGGTTGCCGGCCAGAGTGGCCGTATTTGAAACCTTAAATGGGCTGTTGTCACTTGTGGTGGATCCTGCGATATCCAAACGAAGAACGCCCGTGCTGTCCTGGGTATAGGTCTTATTGATAGAAATTATACCGGACTTAACCAGCATCGTTCCCTTGTTGTTGAAGGGAGTATCAAAATAAGATGTGCCGGTTCCGGCGCTTTTTTTGAAAATGCCATTGGCGTTGTTATTAAACGTCGCGGTTCCTCCTTTATTTCTGTACCCATAGTCGCCCTGAAAATCAAAGGTCCCGTTGTTGTTAATGATTCCAACTCCGTAAGCACTTGCATCGTTGGTATAAACGCCTAAATCATATTGGCTGATGACGGTCCCATTGTTTACCAGGGTGCCGCAAATATAACAAATATTACTGCCTGCATTCACAATATTGATGGTGGCGCCAGCCGCTATGGTGATGGTGCTGCCGCCCATTTGCATACCGCCATTCCAGGTGCCGCTCCCGGTTACGGTAACATTCCCGCTACCGCCCAGCCTGCTGTTTTGACAATATCCATGCGGGCCATTGACAGTCAGGTTCAGAACAGCCGTAGTAACTGGAATATTGAAGTAGATAATGGAGTTAATATCCCCTGAGGCATTGACAGCGCTGGGGTTGATGCCCCCGGCGGGATTAACGAAGTTGGAGGTGCCCGCCGAATGATTGATGGTTTTCACACTCAGGGCGGAGCTGTTAAAGGTGGCGGCGCCTCCCGAAGTACTGATGGCATCAGCATTAATACTGGCGCAGTTGAAAGTAACAGAACCTCCGGTGACATTCAAATTGGGAGTGATTATACTTGAGGCGGAGCTTAAGGTTGCCGTTCCGCCGCCAAAGGCCAGGTTGGATCCGGAATCTGCATGGAAGCTCCCCTCACTGTTTCCTCCCCCATTCAGGCTCAAGGTGCCGGAGTTTACCAGCACGCTTCCCTTATTATTGAAGGCAGCATCAAAATAAGATGTGCCGGTTCCGGCGCTCTTTTTGAAAATACCATTGGCGTTGTTATTAAACGTCGCGGTTCCTCCTTTATTTCTGTACCCATAGTCACCCTGAAAATCGAAGGTCCCGTTATTTTCAAGTTTACCAACACCGTAAGCACTAGCATCATTGGTATAAACGCCTAAATCATATTGGCTAATAATGGTCCCATTGTTCACCAGAGTGCCGCAAATATAACAAACATTACTGCCTGTATTCACAATATTGATAGTGGCGCCCGCCGCTATGGTGATGGTGCTGCCACCCATTTGCATACCGCCATTCCAGGTGCCGCTCCCGGTCACTGTAACATTCCCGTTACCGCCCAGCCTGCTGTTTTGACAATATCCATGCGGGCCATTGACAGTCAGGTTCAAAATAGCCGTAGTAACTGGAATATTGAAGTAGATAATGGAGTTAATGTCCCCTGAGACGTTGACAGCGCTGGGGTTGATGCCCCCGGCGGGATTAACGAAGTTGGAGGTGCCCGCCGAATGATTGATGGTTTTCACACTCAGGGCGGAGCTGTTAAAGGTGGCAGCGCCTCCCGAAGTACTGATGGCATCAGCATTAATACTGGCGCAGTTGAAAGTAGCAGAACCTCCGGTGACATTCAAATTGGAGGCGCTTATGCTTGAGGCGGCGCTTAATGTTGACGTTCCTCCACCAAAGTTCAGAGTAGCGCCGGAAGCTGCCTGGAAGCTTCCATCACTGCTTCCCCCTCCATTCAGGCTCAAGGTGCCGGAGTTTACCAGCACGCTTCCCTTGTTGTTGAAGGCGGAATCAAACTGAGATGTGCCGCTTCCGGCGCTCTTTTTGAAAATGCCGGTGGCGTTATTATTAAACGTCGCCGATCCTCCACGATTTATGTACCCATAGTCGCCCTGAAAATCGAAGGTTCCGTTGTTGTTAATGATTCCAACACCTTTATCACTAACATCGCCGGTATAAAAGCCTAAATTATAGTTGCTGACGATTGTCCCATTGTTCTCCAGGGTACCGCAAATATGACAAACAAAACCACCGGTATTAACAATATTGATGGTGGCGCCAGCCGCTATGGTGATAGTGCCGCCGCCCTTTTGCATGCCGCCTCTCCATGTGCCGCCCTTGGTTACGAGCAGGTTCCCCTTCCCGCCCAGCCTGCAGTTTTGACAATATCTATTATCACCTGTGGCAGTCAGATTCAAAACAGCCGTGGTAACTGGAATATCGAAGTTGATAATGGAACCGGTATCCCCTGAGACATTGATAGCGCTCGGGTTGATTCCCCCGGACGGACTCTTGAAGCTGGAGGTACCGTTTGAATGATTAATAGTATTAACACTCATGGCGGGACAGTTGAAGGTGGCGGAGCCTCCCGAAATACTTAAGGTGTTGACATTCATATTGGCGCTGATACTGACAGTACCTCCGTTGATACTCAATGTGCCATCGCAATCGATGCTGTCCATATCATAGGTCCCCGTGGATGATATGGTGACGGTAACCCCGGCGGGTATTATGACATGATCACCCGTCCCAGGCACCCTGCCCAGGTCCCAGTTGCCAGCTGCACCCCAGTCGCCATTTCCCGCCGCTGTCCAGGTGATGGTGCTGCTATCCGCACTAACCGCGCTCAAACCAATGCCCGGGCCCAATGCCGCCAGCACAACCAGCATGAATACAATAGACCACTTGTTTGTCCGAACCATAAGAATCCTTCTTTCCATTTTCCCGTATCATTTCGTAAGCTAAACCACGTATAAACGCCAGGAGCGTCTAACTAAATCTCAGCAATATTTTGATAATTGCTTCAAATTATGCCCCCTTTCTTAACAAAGCCACCCTTTGTTATAAGTTTCCACCTAAGCCTTATTGTATTAAATCCAGATAAAAGAGCAATCTTTTAATTTACCCGTACTTACGTCCTGATGCAGGCATTAATTTAATCATTCTCCTGATATTGCCAGCATTACCACTTTGCATAACATCATAATCGGTAAATCATACAAAAGAACCCTACCTTAGGGCTCTTCTTAACACACTATTCCGATTTCAAATTGGTGGAAAATACTCGTGTAACGGTAGGAAATAGAAATGTCCCCAGTGACTTAACGAGAACATTTCTCCAAATTTTCCGAAGGCACCTTTTCGTTACTTTGAAAAATTTAATTGATGCTCAGCTTCGGGTAGCCATTCGTGTCGCAGGAAGTCACGTCCTTTTACATTTATAACACCATCTTTAACGTCAACGATTAACCCCTGACTGGCCTCTGAGGGGGCCTGGCGTACTCGACTGACAGAAGAATCATTAAACATGATAAATGTGTCTTTGACAACAGATTCAGGTGAACCTAATTTGAGGTGTAAATGACCAACGAAGAGAACGACATTAGGTACCGATTGAAGGATTTTGGCTAGTTTCTCCTGTTGGACCACCAAGTTGTACTTCGTTTTTGCCTCACTATTGGAAGAAAATACGGGTTGGTGCAAAAAGACAAATACAGGTTTTCCCGGTGTAAGGTTCTCCGAAATTGTTGATTTCAGCCATGTTAATTGTGCTTCTGAAAGATACGCAGCATTACCGATATCACGATCAGACATCGCTGACTTTTCGGAGCCAAGAAATATGAAATGATAACCGTTAATATAGTGATCAGTGAATACCTTGTCTCGCTCAGCAAAGACTAAAAAGCGCTGTAAAGCCAGGGGATCCGTCTCTGAATTTGGAAACGTATCAGCATTCCAGGAATTGCTGTTAGGATCATGATAGGCTTTGTAAAACTCGTGATTCCCAATGTTGGGCACGATCGGAGTTGTTTTACCAGTACTGGTCCGAACAGAACGAAGAATTTGGTTAAGCTTTTGATAATCCTGAGGTGTTCCGTCACCAAGATCACCATTGAATACGACTAAATTTAAAGGCGGTTGTTGATTCATAAGGAGATCTCCTAAGGCCGTTCGAAACTTCGTCGGTGCCGTTGCGCTTGAGAGAATATGGATATCACTGATCACCGCAAATCGAACATTGTTTTGATACCCCTTATCGCTTGCTTCGGAAGCGGAGGACAATGGAAATGTTCCTAATAACGGAATAGCTTCATTTGTTTCTAAAGACTGGGGCATTTCGTTAGAGGATGTTACTGCATTGGATTCTTTGATTGCAGTGGGATTCCTATGATTTCCGTCTAATGAGAAAATCCACTGGACAAGTAGACTTAGGGAAAGGGCCGCAATCAAAAATAAACCGATAATCCATAACTTTTTAGCTTTAATGTCGACTCCTCGTTTCTCACGGAATGTCTATTGTTAATATAATATAAAAGGGTGTTTGCACCATTCATTTCTGTCCATTGCTCTTTACTTTCTAACCGTTAAACTATTTTACCCATTTAATAGTGTTATTTCAGGGCTTGCTTTGATATCCTATCAAATTTTTCATTACTTTTACAATCGTCATACCAAATAAATAAGCGTAATTCTTCAGCCGTCAGTTCAATATTCACTGTCCCAGGGTTTCATCAAGCACTCCAACTTCATTGTGCCGGGGATCGGAGCAATCCGCGGCTTTTGGGCAAGCGGCCATAGCGGGGTTGTAGAAACGGGCTCCCATCAAAAAACGTGCTAAGAAATGAATCTTAACACGCCTGTTTTCTTTTGGTTGTCGACAATCTCCCATAAATTATCGCGTTATAGCATTTCTCAAATAATATGGATCCTTTATCCCATCTTTAAAAGCTCCTTCCGAGCCGGGGGTGGAATCAATGCGGTAGAGCCATTTACCTTCGGTTTTGTCAAACCAAACGGCTATACGAATATTAGGATAGCTTTTCAGGGAACTTAAGCACTCTTTGATCCAGGCCTCTTTATCACCCCCGGCTTCGTTACAAGAAAACTCAGTGACCATAAAAGGCTTTCCAGGATATTTTAATAGATAGTGATTATAAACGGGACGGTACATATCATTGAAGTTTCGCCATATGCCATCGGGGTAGCTGGTCCCGTCGTTATAGCTGGTTAAACCCACCCAGTCCACATATTCCGAACCGGGGTAATAGAGCTCAGGGCTATTCCACTTAAAGTTGGGGTAGGTTCGATCATTCGGATTCCACACAAAATAGACATTACTAGCGCCCTCTTGTTTGATTATTTGATATATATGCTGCCAGGCGTCTAAGTAAAGATCCGCATCCTTGGAATAAAACCAGGCGCACCAGGGATCCCAGTCGCCGTTCATTTCATTGCCGAAGCGAAGAAAAACCGGGGCTCCAATCGATTTCATACGTCCGGCAAAGTCTTTAATATAAGGATCATAATCTCCATTGATAATGTTAGGAATGATTACGCTATTGGAGTTCAGATCGGTCTGCATGACGGGATGCCAGGTGAGCATCATGACTCGCCCTTCGGAATAGGCACGGTCTACGACCTCCTGGGGGAACTCCTGCCAGAATTTAATATAAGTCATAATGAATTCAAATTTATAGCCCAGTGATTCTTCATATTTTTCAAAGGGGCCACTTCCTCCGGGCAGAAAAAAAGTTTGGTTAAAGATGCCAAACATCATTTGGTTGCCCGGTATCTTAAGACTCATTTTTTCACCAGCTAGACGAATATCCTTAAGGACCACCGGTAGAGGTTTATTCTCTACCAGCTGCTCAGGGGGCTGAGGCTTAAAGCTCTGAATTATATGATCCATCACCGGGCGGTATTGATCCAAATGCTCGGCGTCGGTCTTTAATATGAAGGTATAAACAGTGCCTGGCAATATAAGGTCGATTTCCCGGTAAAGATTAAGGTCATTGGAGCGGTTGGCTATTTTAGGCCTCTGCCACGTGATATGGTAAGTTTGCAGGTTTGTTATTGGCTCCCAATTTTGTTCAATGACTTTGAGCCCCTGTTCTTGTTTGATGATATGCTGGTTGCTATAGTTCAGGTATTCGTTGGCGGTTATATTTTTCAGGGGTTGCGCGAAGATGTCTATTATAGCCATTCGGTCAGAGGCCGACAACCTGGTGACCGTCCCTGTTTTGCTTGAGTCAAGTACCCAGGCGCCGGGGACTTCTACTTGGTAGCCGTCAATTGTATTGGTGTATTTCATCCATTCTGGTACAGGGGTTACAGTCATTGCAGAGGCTATCTTTGAATCTGTATTATATTCCTGCCAAAGACTGCAGTCATTGGTAATGAGCATGATACATAAACATAAGACAATAATAAAGTGTATCCGTTTAAACATTTAATCCTATTCCTTTCCTCAAAGGATCAATATTTATTGGGCCCCTATTTTTTAGGATTTCTATATTTTCAATGAAGACGTTTGACTAAGAGACACTTCTCGTCAAATTTGGAAAAATCCTCTGAAGAATAATGTCGACTGTACGACTAATTATTGTTTCTTAATCTATTTAATATTTCGTCGATAGTTAATCTTCCGAGAGGTGAACTTATTTTGCGCAAAGGTACGCCCCCCGAGAATTAAGTGGGGGGCGTGGGTTAATCATGGGGTTCTCGGGATTATCAGTGAATTATTTACCAGTCACACTCATCGCATAAGCCTGATCCCTGATAATAGGAATTTTTTTGGAGATGAGTTTCTGTATATCCCGCAGGTATTCCTTTTCCTCTCTGTCACAAAACGACACTGCCGTTCCGCCCAATCCTGCCCGGCCGGTTCTGCCTATCCGATGTACATAAGTCTCAGGTACATTGGGCAGGTCGAAATTTATAACATGGGACAACTCCTGTACATCAATTCCCCGGGAGGCTATATCAGTGGCGATCAGCACCCTGGTACGCTTTAACTTGAAATTGTTTAGAGCCAACTGCCGAGCCCCCTGTGACTTATTTCCATGGATTGCCTGGGCCGTTATACTGGCTTTGGCCAGGGCTTTGACTACTTTATCAGCTCCATGCTTGGTCCGGGTAAATACCAGCGCAGAATCGATGGATCTGTTATTTAACAGCTGTATTAGCAAAGACGTTTTGTCCTTCTGATCTACGAAATAGACGGCTTGCTCGATGCTGTCCACCGTGGAAGAAGCCGGAGTAACTTCAACCTTAACCGGCTTTGTCAAAATGACATCTACAAGATCAGTAATTTCCGCCGGCATCGTTGCAGAAAACAACAGGGTCTGTCTTTTAAGAGGCAGCCGCGCTATAATTTTTTTCATATCATGGGAAAAGCCCATATCAAGCATACGATCAGCCTCGTCAAGCACAAACATCTTTACATTGTCCAGTCTGATATACTTCTGGTTCATCAGATCCAACAGCCGGCCCGGAGTAGCCACGAGGATATCTACTCCCGCTCTTAATGCATTCGTTTGGGGATATTGTGACACCCCGCCAAAAACCACAGTATGCTTGAGTCCAGTGTATTTTCCATAAGCGGCCAGACTTTCGCCGATCTGAACTGCCAGTTCCCGGGTAGGAGTTAATATTAAAGCTTTAATCGTGCGCAGCCCTCTTATACTTGATTTGTCTTTATATAGATTCTGCAATATGGGAACAGCGAACGCAGCTGTCTTGCCCGTACCGGTTTGTGCGCAACCGACCAGGTCCTTGCCCTCCAGAATAACTGGTATGGCTTTTTCCTGTATAGGCGTAGGTATGGTATACCCTTCAGCTTTTAAAGCCTTCAGGATAGGTGTGATAATTCTCAGTTCATCAAAATTCAAAATGTTCTCTCCTTAAAAGTGGCGAACCACTGCCCTTATTATTGGTTTATCTGCTGGTAAAATAGTAACGGCATCTGAGTACCAGTATTCTCCTGTAAGGCTTTATTAATCTCTGCCATACACAAATCCGCTTGTTTTATTCCCTTGCCCCGTACAAAGCCGTAAGTATATTTCATTCATTATCGCTCTTTTCGCCCTGAAATATAAAAAGAGCGGTCAACTCATAATTAATTGAGTTTCCTGCTCTATAGGCCTAAATACTTAATACTAAATATTTGCAATTGAAAAAACAATATTACTATTGGATCATATCACATTTATAGAAATATAGCAAAACTATGAAAATACTGCAAAAAATATATCCCAGCATCTGCTATGGCAAAGAGGTCAATGGTTGAAATGATTATTCTATTTGTAACCGAAAATATGGCAAACGAATAATAGTGTAGTGGATGATGCTAGAGAATAAGTTCTTATAAGAGGGTGGTTCAGTGCAAATAAACGACATCCAGTGGTGGAATGAACAATTCGAATCCGGCGATTGGGAGAGTGGCATTGATGGCAAAGCACAAACCAGGTATTTCATGGAACTACTTCTCCTTCATCTTCCGCCCGAGGTCTCCCAGGACCTGGCAAAAGCAAATACAACCATTCTTGATTGGGGATGTGCTTTAGGCCAGGGGGTTGATGTCTTAACGAATGCCTTTGCGGCAGCTAAAGTGACCGGGCTTGACTTTGCAGAAACGGCTTGTATGAAAGCCAAACAGTTATTTCCTCAGTATGATTTTAGATCTTCACCTTTAGGTGAAGGTGATTTTTTCGATGTTATAATCACTTCCAACGTTTTGGAGCATTATTACGATCCATTTACATTGCTGAAAGAACACCTTAAACACGCGCAAAAATATTATATACTCCTGGTTCCCTACAACCAGATGCCGCATGACTGCCATTTTTACAGATTCGGGAAAGATAGTTTTCCTATAACCATGGACAATTTCATTAAATATTTTGTTAAAGTCATCCCTTCGACAGGCAATCCGCTTTGGAATGATCAACAGATCTTAGTTGTTTATAAATTAATAGCGCAGTAAAAAGTACCGCCCTATATTCCTTGAGATATTTCTAATAATAGTAACAACCCGGTAATGATTGCCATATTTTATCAATAGGTTAATAAGAAAGGAGGACCCGCAATGCCATTGGATTTCACAGTTACTTCCACTAATAGTAACCTTGGTACTGCAGATGTGAGTATTGTTGCCTCACCGGCAAGCGGAGTAATCAATACTACCAACATGGTTCCCGGGCAGACGGTTCAAGGTATGATCAATGTTTCCAATACCGGTAATATCGACGAATTCTATTATGTCACGGCCGCCTGGAACGGTGCCGCTCCGACCAGTGATCACAAAGCCGCCCTGCTTGCCGAATATTTAAACGTAAGCGTTACAGCCAGTCCCAGCACAAATATTTTTACAGGCAAATTAAGCGCTCTGGTAGACCAGCCCGCCAGCCCCGGTCAGGCACTTACACTGACCACCGGAAACGAAGATGTTATATTTTCTTTCAACCTGCCAGCGACAGTCAGTCCAGTACTGAACAATATCGATCTTTCCATTGACTTTGTTTTCGTGGCATCATCTTAGAAACAAGGGGGCTTCCCCGAAGCCCCCTTGTTTATTGGAGGAACGGGATGGATAAAGGGCATAAACAGAAAATTGTCGCTATGATGCCGGTCCGGAACGAGGCGGCTCGGTATCTGAAGGAAGTATTGGAGCATCTTTCCCGCTGGGTAACTGCTATCGTGATTCTTGATGATTGCTCGGAAGACCACACCATTGACATCGCGAGCAGTTTCAAAAAAGCAATCATATATAAAAACAATGCTTCACAATTTGCCACTGACGAGCCGGGGCTCAGAGCCAGGCTTTGGCAGCTCACGCTTAAGGAAAACCCGGACTGGATCGTTGCGCTTGATGGTGACGAGGTTTTCGAAGACAGAATCATCAATGAGATCGGAATTTTAATAAACCAGAACGACTACCAGGCCATTAGTTTTCGTTTGTTCGATTTTTGGTTAAGCCGGCAAGTCTATAGAATCGATGGTGGGTGGAACCCCTGGCAAAAATCAATTACCTTAATGGTTCGTTATAATGCTGCTATACAGAATAGCTGGCTGCAACGGGAAGTACATTGCGGCCGCTTTCCTTATGCCTATGAAAACCTTCCGTCCTATTACTCGGACATTAGAGTCAAGCATTATGGGTGGACCAGAGATGAAGACCATTATAGCAAATATCTATATTACCGCGAAAAAGACCTGAAAGTTTTTGGTGAAATCAGACCCTTCACCCAGAGCATCCAGACACCCATCGCTAAAATTCAAATGGAGGAGTGGCGGGACGCTAAGGATCTATACTTTTTAGCGGATAGGGAGCAATAATGCAGACTATTTTATATTTGCCTTGTTTTGATTTCTTCGGGCACAGGCAAAGACCACAGCATTTGCTCTGGGAAATTTCCAAACTGGGTTTTAAGGTCATCTACTGCAATGTGACGAAACAAAGCCCGGAGTTTATACCATTAAGTTCTACCTTCGTTCTATGTAATAACGTTGCTGCTCTTGATTACCAGAGAGAATATATCATGTGGCTTACCCATGGGCCTTATGTGAATTTGTTAAGCAAGTTCCGGTTAAATTTGGTTGTAAGTGATTTTGCCGACGCTTCAGTGGATGAATTCGCCGAATTCGCCGCCTACGATAAAAATAAAGCCCAGGCAGCGAATGTAATCCTGGCTGCTTCGGAAGTAATTTATCAGAGCCTTTCTCAATCCTATCCCCATTGTTACTTGGTCCCCAATGGAGTAGATCCCTTGCATTTTAAGAAGGCGACTGAGACAAGGTGCGCAGTTCCCAGAGGAATGGAAAGAGTCGGATTAAACAAGCCTATAATCGGTTTCTGGGGTGCCCTTTCTCCCTGGTTGGATCTGCCTCTGCTGCTTAACCTTGCAGAACTTCGCCCGGGCTACAATTTTGTCCTCATTGGTGGCTGCAATATGGATTCCGCATTGCTTCCCCGAAGAGATAACATTCATTATCTGGGCCCGCTTGACTACGAAATCCTTCCACAATATGCTTTTCACTTCGGTGCGGCTATAATACCGTTTCAAGTCAAACCGGTTACATTGGCCGCCGATCCGATCAAGGCCTATGAATATCTGGCCTGCGGGCTTCCTGTTGTTTCTACTAATCTGCCCCGCTTGCAAGGAGCTGCCGATACCAGGTTATCCCGTACCCCTCGGGAATTTGCCCAGCATCTCGATTGGGCCGTGCGTCAGGGGAAGACAAAAGAGTCTGTACAGGCCCGGTTAGCTTTCGCCGGTTCAAATACCTGGGAAAGCCGGGCGCGGAGTGTGGCGGGAATATTAGCCGCCGCTGAAGCTGGAGGTTATAAATAGTGAAAGGTAAAGTTGGAATACTGACAACCAATTTTTTTAATCCCGAGGGAAATAGGATTATTTATGGTGGAGCCGAACGTTATGGTTTCGAGCTCACCAGGCTTTTGCTCGATCTAGACTACAGTGTTAGGTGGTGGCAGATCGGCACCGGTTGGAGAAAGGAACTCTTGCCGGGAGTAGAAATCTGTACGATACCCGAAACCAAAAACGACTTACTTACATTTCCCAATGTCAACCAGCATTTTTATGAACAAGCAATGGATATTGACTATGCGATTTATTTTGTGACCTTCCTGGCTTATCCCCAGGTGTTACCCAAAAGCATTTCTATCTCGCATGGGATTTTCTGGGATTACCCTGGTTTTGATTATCAGCTTACAGGCGAACAGGATAAGAAAGAATGGCTGCGCAGAATGCATATTGCCTTAAGTAATCCTCTGAAAATCGTCTCTGTAGATACGAACACTATGAATTGGGCGAATGCCACTTGGCCTGGTCTATCTCACAAGTTCGAATATATACCCAACTTTGTCGATATTAATCAGTTCGGTCCCCGCCAGCCTCACCTGAAGAAGGTCCGGGTGATTTTCCCCCGGCGCCTTACTTATGTGCGGGGTCTAAATGAGACAGTCAGAGCTGCTGAAATATTGACCAGAAAATATCCCCATGTGGAGTTCCATCTTGTAGGGCGGGGTCACACCGATAAGCTGGAAGCGGAAGCTTTAAAATGGGCCTCTGAGCGTAATAATATTTACTACTACTGGCAGCCCCCCCATGCCATGGCGGAAATTCTACGTCATATGGATATTGCTCTCATACCCACAAAAGGAACGGAAGGAACTTCGCTTTCATGCCTGGAAGCCATGGCGGCGGGCTGTGCCGTTATTGCATCCCCGGTGGGCGGACTGACAGACCTTATTATCGATGGTTACAACGGGCTTCTGGTTAAACCGACCCCATCTGATTTGATTGATGCAATTGAGCTGTTAATCAACAATCACCAGGAAAGAGAAAGATTAGGAGAAAAAGCTCGAGAAACAGCCGCAGCCTTTAGTATGGTGCGATGGCGGGAAAAATGGACGAGAACCATCCATGAAGTTTTCAGGTGATTTTCATTACAGGCATTGCTTGACATCCTGGATTTATTGCTACCCGAGGCAACGCAGTCATACGAAAATTTAACCGGCGATAATATGGTTGACAGTGTACTAATACATCCAGGATCTTGTATTCATACGTAAATATTAATCGGCACCCTGGAAGCGGGGGGGTGTTAAATGTATGCAAACAGCAAGTGGATAAATCCCGGGTGTGATGGACTTTATAGACACCGTTCTGGCGATAAAAAAGGGCGAGGCTGTACTTAAGGCATGCTTTGCCTTCTGCAAACCGGTGATACCGTTGCATTTCACAATAGATTAGTTTAATATCATAAAGTTTTACTTCAACAACTTCTATGCCCTCTCCGGGGGAATTTTTCAACGCTAGTTCATGGCTGTTCTCCCACAGCCCGGTATATTTTTCTACAACCACATTAGAATAAAAATTGGCGGTATTTTTGCATTTTTCTAATGCATGTGTTCTAACATCTTCTCCCAGGGCCATCCGCATGGTCCCACAGAAGCCTATCACAACGGTAACAGGCACCACTATAACCGGTACCCCCTTACCAGTACCGATAAGATTATCGCTTACCCTGGCAACGGCAGTTAACATAACTTCTCCCAAGTATACATATTTCTATTCGATATCTACACATTATGCGCCTGAATGAAAAAGTGGACCAATCAGCAAGGGCGTTGATAATAACATGACGTGTTTGGTTAATGAAACAGTAACATTGGGGCCAGTTATTGAAGGCTGAATACGGAATCACAGACCTTAATTATAGTTTCTTTTATCAGACTGCATCATGTTTCTAAGGCAACAGCCGGGGGTTCATTAGGAAGAGCAGCAGGTGTCTGACGTTTCTTGTCGTCTTTTAAGAAAAGAAGACAAAGCACTAAGGCGAACAAGCATAATAATGCGGCAATTACAAAGCAGTCGTCCATAGATTCAATATAAGAGCGAATAACAATCAGTTTATCAATGTAACCCAATCCCACACCCTGGGCTTGCGCCATACTCCAATTTCGGGTAACGGCCATGCCGCTTAAGGCCTCTTGAATGTGTATATAATCATTACTGCTCATATTTACCGAGTTGGCCAGTTGGGCCAAGTGCGCGACCTGGCGATGCTGCATAATCGTTGTCATCATTGCCACTCCGAATGATGCGGCTACCTGACGGATTACATTGCTCAAAGCCGAAGCCCGGCCTACTAAATGCTGGGGAATTGAGTTCATGCCAGCGGTGGTAATGGGCATGAAACAAAAGGCCATTCCGCCCCCGCGCACGGTCATCCATACCATCATGGTGAAAAAGGATGTAAGAGCTCCAAAACTACCCATCACATAGGTCGAATAGCTAACAACCGCCAGGCCGAATATAACCACCCAGCGGGCTCCGTATTTATCATAGAGGCGGCCGCTGACAGGCATCATGATCGATGAGGCCAGGGCGGCGGGAAACATGATCAGCCCGGTTTTCATAGCCGACTGACCAAGGAAATTCTGCAGCATTAACGGGATCAGGAAGATGGCGCCAAACAGGCCCATAGCAATCAATGCCCCTATAACAATGGACAACGTGAAAATTTTGTTCTTAAACATTCTCAGGTCCAGGAGCGGTTCTGGATGGGTTAATTCATTAAAGACAAAAATAGCAAGGCTGGTGAAGGCTACGATTTCCAGGGTGAGAATATACAGGGAAGTCCAGCCTTCCGTTGTTCCCTTGCTTATAGCTAGAAGCAGGCAGAATAATCCTACACATGATGAGATGAGACCTACAAAATCGAAATGATGGCCTTTGATTAAAGGGCTTTCGGTAAGGAGGAGTCCGGCCAGAAAGATATTGAGCAGGCCGATAGGAACATTTATGTAAAAGATTAGACGCCAGTATACGTAATCGACCAGGTAGCCTCCCAGGGTGGGGCCGATGGCCGGGGCGGCCATGGCAGCAATACCCCAAAATCCAAGAACCATGCCCATCTTGGAACGAGGAAAAGAACGGTATATCAAGGCCATGCCCAGAGGCTGCATAATGCCGCCTCCTAGAGCCTGGATGACGCGAGCAAATATCATACTGGGGAGGTTCCAGGCTAAGCCGCACAATCCGGAACCAACGACAAACAGAGATAAAGCCAATATATATATGCGTTTATAGCCGAACCGATCACCCAGAAAACCTGATATGGGCATTATAACGCCCAGGGTCAGCATATAGGCGGTTAAAATCCACTCAATATCATCGGTAGAGGCATTAAAGATGGCCATCATCTTAGGCAATGCCACATTGACGATGCTGCTGTCAAGTATGGCCATGAAAGTGCCCAGAATTATAACTATCAGGATCGACCAATCAATTTTTTCGCTCTTCGTATCGGGCATCACATAACTCCAAATTCCATATTTGTAAGGCTGGAAAGTAAAAACAACGCGTCCCAATGGCGGGTAATACATTTGATGGATGAAACAAACCCAGGCACGGGAATGTGAACAGAAAATCATTGAAGCTGAAGATTTCTCATGTTAAGACCAGTTCACTACCAGTTTTATTGATCAGTTGGTCTGCACTGAAATGATTTTTTCACATCTCACCCGGCTTGTCAAAGAATTCAGTAGGAAGGGACAGCATGGAAAGGCAAGAACCATGGAGCTCCAGGTTTGATTGTCAGTTGTTATAGCCGAAGATCAGCACTTCTGGTATCACATACTAAATTAGCCTTCTATTCCTCATGGAACGCTGCTGCTGCCGGCCAAATATCTATTGTGTAGGCTCCCGTTTTTTTCATGCACGGTGATGGTCAGACAGCAGCAGCCCATTTGCTACTGCATAGGCATCTGGAAGTTCTGCGCCTGCTGCTGCTGAATAGTCTGCTGCCCCTGTTGAATGTAATCTGCCTCAGCCGGATTGAGCATGAAAAGCAACTGCTGCAGCTCCCCAACATGACGCCGCTCTTCATTGGCGATGTGATACAGAATCTTCTGAACCCTTTGGTCCTCGCAGGCCTGGGCATGAGCTTCATAGCCGATGATAGCCTCCAGCTCCCCGGCTAAATCTACCCGCAAGGCCTGGAGAAGTTCGGGTGGCGACAGTTTCTTGGATACATTCGCTACAAAAGGATCCCCTAATAGTGCCATCTCATCCACTCCTTTTTGTCGATTAGTCTGACTCTCCCCGTGAATAAATATTCAGGATAAGTCCCCTCTAATCTGCACTGCAGACGGTCAGGCCTGTGAATGGAGCAGATGAATTTTTCAGATATTTTCGAACAGGCTGGGACTGATGAATTGCGGCTGGATAAGCAGCCGGTGCGGAGTTCGTTATTCCAGGCCTTTATAGTATAATATCTTGCAGGTAGCGAAATATCCGGGGGTTCTTGGTATGAAAAACAAAAAGCTGAGTGCGGTTCTCCATCTTGTTCTTCTGATAGCCGTGCTGACTCTAGTCACCATGCTAACCCTTCATTTCATGCCCCAGGCAACGGTTTTATTTCGTGACCCTGCGAAGTTCAGGCAGCATCTGCTGTCCTACGGCTCCTGGAGCATCCTGGTATTTATTGGCCTGCAGGTTCTCCAGGTGGTTGTGGCATTTTTGCCCGGAGAAGTCGTTCAAGTTGCCGGGGGTTATATTTACGGTGTATTTATGGGTACCATCTACTCATTGATCGGTATTCTGCTAGGCAGCTTTCTGATCTTTTTCCTTGCCCGCTTCCTGGGCTATCCAATGCTGCGGGTTTTTGTCTCCAGGCAGCAATTACAGCGCTTCGATTTCCTGTTAAATAGCAAACAAGCCGAAATGATCACCTTCCTGCTCTTCCTTCTACCCGGGGCTCCCAAAGATGTCCTGACCTATATCGCTGGGATCACCCCCATGCGCAGTGGTAATTTTTTCCTTGTAGCCATGTTAGGCCGGTTTCCCGGCATCCTGGTATCATCTCTGATCGGTGCTCAGTTGGAGAAGCAGCAATACCTCCTATCCGGAATTTTCGCCGGCCTGGCCACCCTCTTGTTCCTGCTCGGCTTCTTATACCGGGAGCGCATAATGGATCTTCTGGCCCGAAAACACCAGCCTTAAACCCACATTTTTTAAAAAATTTTTTTCATAGAATGCTGCTCCTTTCCAGAATAAACTTCCGCAAATATCGCATTCTATTACTGTGTTCAAAATTAATTAAAAACTGAAAGGAGTGCTGAAGTTGAAGTTAACCCAGGAAGAACTGCAGAGCTTGAGACACCTGATCGGTTCCCATTCAACCGCGGAAAAAAAGCTCAACTTCTATGCTGAAAATGTCCAAGACCCACAAGTCCGGCAGATGTTCCAGCAATCCGCCCAATCCGCAAGCCAGACTCGTCAAAAATTACTATCATTCTTAGGATAGGAGGATAATATGTTAAAACATCTAAGTGATAAAGAAATGGTTAATGATGTACTTTCCCAATGCAAAAGCAGTTTAACCACCTATACCACGAGTATTACCGAATGCTCCAATCAGCAGTTGCGTCAGACATTGCAGCAGATTCGGAATTCTGATGAACAATTTCAATACCAGCTTTACCAGATGGCAGAACAAAAGGGATTTTATCGTCCGGCCAGTGATGCCAGCAGCCAGGACATTCAAATGGTGAAATCACAGCTTTCTCAAGCATAACAAGTAAAAAGGCCCGGGTGGAATCCCGGGTTTACAGAAAGGGGACAAACCTAACAAGGAATGTCCCCTTTTTCTAATTTTTACGCAGGCTTTCCACCAGGGCCATATCTTGATTAAACATTTTCTTGAAAGAAAGTCCCACCATTAGAAGACAACCGATGGCCACCGAAGCCGCAATCATAACTTGAACGACAAACTGATAACGGACAGCTTCCAAAGGATTCATCCCAGCCAGGATCTGACCGGTCATCATACCGGGCAAACTAACAATCCCTACTACCATTAAAGAATTGATGGTAGGCATCATACCTGCAGTCACCGCTTTCTGAATATAAGAGACCACCGCTTCCCAGGGAGAAGCCCCCAAACAGAGCAGTTGCTCCACTTCTTCCACATGCGACTGAATTTCGGCCAGCATACGATCGAGTGACAGGGCAATGGCATTCATAGAATTGCCCAAGAGCATTCCGAAAATCGGAATCATTACCTGAGCCGTATACCAGGGACGAGGAGCAATGACTAAGACAACAACGATTAAGCCGACAACGAAAGTACTGCTGGTCAGGGCTATAAAGGAGGTTAGTGCGGGACTATGAGGAGCATTCTTGATGCGCCGGGTGGCTTCATTACTGGCTACCAGGCACATAAGCAGGAGTATGGGTATAATCACTAGTAAAGAGTTCAAGCGAAAGACATAAGTGAGAACATAGCCGATCAAACTCAGCTGCACAAAAGCCCGCACTGTCCCCCAGAGCAGCGATTTGAGCAGCCCCAGGCGAAGCAGGGTGGAAATCAACCCGGTTATGAGCACCAATAAAACACTGAGCAGGAGCTGCCAGTTTGATATAGGAATATACCCATAATTATGATTCATGTTTTACTTCCTCCTGGCGGCTGAGGATAGAGAGAATAGAAACAGGCCCTACTTCCGATAAATCCTCATTCTGATGAGATACGAGGATGATTCCCCTTTCCTCCTTTTCAACCAACCAATATTTTAAAACAGCCATGACCCGCCGATGGCTGTCATCATCCAGGTAGGCGGTGGGCTCATCTAAAAGCAGCACCTGGGGATGAATGAGAAGGGCGCGAATAAGGGCGGCCCGGGCTGCTTCTCCACCCGATAGGGTCTGGGCTGGCTGTTCCAACATAGATCTGCCCAAGCCCAATTCAATCATGTAAAAATCTAAACGTTCCTGTGAAAATGAAACACTATTTCGCAATCCCGCCAGGGTAAAAGGCAGGTGAAAATTATACTCCAGACTGCCGGGCAACAGAACCGGTTTCTGGGCCACATAATGGACCCGGCGCCGCCATTCCCCGGGGCTAATCTCCATCCAGGGATGTCCCTGAAGAAAGACCTGTCCCTGTTCCGAGACAATCAGTCGGGCTAACATGCGCATGAGCGTGGATTTCCCGACCCCGGATGGGCCTTTCACCGCTAAAACCGCCCCTGCCGACAGTTCAGCACTGACCTGCAAATAGCGCCCATCCTGGTTCAGGTGACGGCCCAGATCTTCGAAACGAATTAGTGCTTCTATGGTCTGTCACCTCCCGGCAATACCTCCCGCACCAGCTCTTCCAACATAGTACGGCTGGCCTGCAGCATCTCCTCACCCACGTTGGTTATCCGGTAGTAGATTCTTCTCCGACCATCGATATTTTCCTTGGTCGATGCAAGCCATCCGCTGGATTCCATCTGATGGAGGATGGGATAAACGGTCCCCGGACTTAGCCGGTATCCGTGCCTTTTCAGTTCTTCCATAAGCTCCGCGCCATAGACCCTCTCCCGGGACGCGTGATAGAGGATATGCACCCTGACAAAGCCACTTAAAATGTGTCTAATCATAATAACGCCTCTCGATATCGAAAATCTATATTATTATATCATAGTCCTAAAACTGGGGATAAAAAAAAAGGGGTCTTCCCTTCCCCTTTTCTTCTATCACTATTTCATTTATTCCTATTCCTTTTTCCTTTTCTTAGGTGGGACAGTAACCGTACGAGCCTGTAATTCCGCCTTATGCCGGTTGAGTTTTTTCCTGCGCCGGTTATTTTCAGACAATGACTCGTATATTTCATCGACTCTCTCCATCGGCACTTCTGCATAAGAGCTGCTGCTGTTGATTTCTATTTCCCCGATTAGATCAGGGGTCAGGGAAGTGTTGGCAACTAAGAATTCCACCAGACGCCTCGGAGTGTAGCCATGTAGTCTACCCATGGGCAGTTCCACATGCACACCAGTTTCCAACCCGGTATTCAGAACCACAGTTTCCTCCAACTCCACCTCGGGTTGGTCTGGGTCTGCATCCAAGAGGCGTAGAGTCGCCGCCAGTATAACCCGGGCATCATATTCTCGGATAAGCTGGTCAGCCAACCCCAGATAGAGTTCCACTGAATTATTCAAACCCTGCAGGATTCTTCCTTTGAGAATCTCCTGTCTTCCCTCCACAGCTTCAGCGCCGCCGGGTAGGAGTTCATGACGGATGCGGCGTCCAATATGACGCTCGACTAAACGCAATTGGTGCTTCTGCAACGGCTCAATCAAGGTTATGGCTTCGCCAGTACGCCCCATGCGTCCAGTGCGCCCGGTGCGGTGAATATATATATCAGGATCTTCCGGCAGGTCATAATTGAATACATGGGTGACCAGATCAATGTCCAAACCGCGGGCCGCCAGGTCCGTTGCCACCAGGACCCGCACCGCTCCCCGGCGGAAGCGCCCCATAACACTGTCTCTTTCTTTTTGAGACATATCCCCGTGCAGAGCATCGGCGTTGTAACCCCGGCCCTGCAAGCGATGGGCGAGTTGGTCCACGCTGCGCTTTGTGCGGCAAAAAACCAGGCTGGTAGCAGGCTGCCTCGCATCAATGATTCGGCACAGCGCTTCAACTTTGTGACGAGGATTCACTTCATAAAAATAGTGATCGATTTCCGCGACGGTGCGTTCTTCGGGCTCAATCAACACTTCACGGGGTTCTACCATGAACCTGCGTCCCATTTCACGCACTGCATCGACCAGGGTAGCAGAGAACAGGAAGGTTTGCCGTTCACGAGGACAATGACTAAATATGTTTTCAATATCGGGCATAAAACCCATATCCAGCATCTCATCCGCTTCGTCCAGAACAACGAATTGCAGTCCGGAAAGGGAAATCGTATTCCGTTGCAGGTGGTCCAACAGGCGTCCGGGAGTAGCCACAATAACCTCTGGTCCTTTTTCCAATCCCCGCAGCTGCAGTTCGATGGACTGCCCACCATAGACAGCCAGGACGCCGATGCGCATCCGTCGACCCAGGAAAGCAATTTCTTCACGGACCTGCAGACATAACTCTCTCGTAGGACAGACGATTAAAGCCTGTACTCCAGCGGTTGGAGTTACTTTATTCAGGATAGGAATGCCGAAGGACGCTGTTTTACCGGTTCCGGTCTGTGCTTGTCCCATTACATCCACACCCGACATGGCCAGCGGAATGGCTTTGACTTGAATAGGGGTAGGTGTTTCAAATCCCTTTTCGTTGATCATGTGCAGGAGATCGCTTTTGAGGCCCATATCTTTAAAATCTAATTCTACCAAAGCTCCAGCTCCTCCTCTTTCTTTCGGCCTAAGTCTCCTGTATAAATATAACACAATTCATACTGTGCATCTATCTTTAGGAAATCCGGCCTCTCCGCACTATTTCGCAGAATAATACCCAGGTTCCAACCCAGAACAACCAGGCATATACTGGATTGTCCAACCATATGAATATTATTGCATTAAACCATGGGGAGGATATATATGTACCGAAATCCTTTACACAAACTGCTTGTCTTCAGCCTTTGTTTTTTCCTGCTTTTAACCGGGCATGCGCCAGCCCAAGCACAGGACCTGCCATCCAAGGATGCTTCTTCAGCGAGCATAGTTTTACCAACCATTCCTTGCACCTTAGTAATGGATGGACAATTAGTCCATCTTTCGATGCCCTTGCGAGCAAATCTCCAAAATCAGAGCTTGATTTCCATTCATGATGTCATTACGGTATTCTCCTGCCACCTGGATTTTGATGCCCAGGGTGGCCTGCACGTGCATCATCTCGACAGTAACATCGACTTCGCTCGTGGAGACTACTATTCCACCAGCTCCTCTGAGAAGTTGACACCTTTGGAACAGTTGGATGCCTTTTATGTTCCACTAAGGATAGTCTCCGAGGGTTTGGGCTATGTGGTACAATTTAATGAAGAGTTTGCACAAATCATTGTTGATACTCCCGCCTACCACGAGCAATTCCCCCAACAGGTGCCGCATTCCCCTACGGAAGATCCCGTTTCCCCACCATCGCCCCCCGAAAACCTTCCATTATGGGGAACGCTAGGGCCGGAGCTGAATGCGCGTTGGCCGGGGGAGAAGATTATTGCCGGCTACTACACAACACTCATCAACAGCCCGGCGGGGCGCACCAATAACATTGCCCTTTCCTGCTCCCATATTGATGGAACCATACTGCAACCTGATCAAGTTTTCTCCTTTAACCAAATCGTGGGGGAGAGAACCGTGGAAGCTGGGTACCAGGACGCTAAAATTTTCGTAGGCAACAAGGTTTCCACCGGACTGGGCGGTGGCATTTGCCAGACAGCCAGCACTGTATATGATGCTGCACAGGAGGCTGGTCTGGAGATTGTTGAGCGTCATCCTCACTCCCTCAAGGTGACTTATGTAGCCCCCTATCGGGACGCAACCGTATCTTGGGGCAGCGCGGACTTACAATTCCGCAACAACCTGAGACGCTCACTGAAAATCCGAACCTGCGTCTATGGTCCATATACACTGGCAGCTATTTGTGAGGCTCCTTAACAGTCTGGTTCTTACAAGACCACTGGCCAATTGGATTAATTGCTCTGGAATTAGGAAATATATCTCTGTATAAAAGTATTAAAAAATCACTGTGTAAGGAGACGATCTAATGAAAATCGCACTCTTATCGCCTATCGCCTGGCGCACTCCCCCCCGCCATTATGGCCCCTGGGAACGAGTAGTCTCTCTGCTGGCTGAAGGGCTGATCAATCAGGGTGTGGATGTAACCCTTTTCGCTACCGGCGATTCGTTAACAAGAGGCACACTTAAATTTCGCTGCCCGGTTCCCTGGGAGGAAAACAAGCATCTGGATGCCAAGGTATGGGAATCCCTGCACATTTCTTATCTTTTCGAACAAGCTGGCAGCTTTGATTTAATACACAACCACTATGATTTTCTGCCACTTACCTACAGCCGCCTGGTTCATACACCGCTGGTAACCACCATTCATGGTTTTTCATCCAGCCGCATCCTGCCTGTTTACCGTGAGTATAATCGAGACACGGATTATGTTTCTATAAGTTATGCCGACCGTCATCCTGACCTGGATTATGTAGGCAATGTATACCATGGAATTGATTTAGAATCTTTCGAATACCAGGCTGCGCCAGGCAGCTATCTCCTCTACTTTGGCCGTATTCACCCGGATAAAGGCACCCGGGAAGCCATTGATATCGCTCTGCGCTGCGGGCAAAAGCTCTATTTGGCTGGGATCATCCAAGACAAGGAATACTTCAACCAGCAAGTGGCACCCTTCATTGACAACCAGCAGATCTTTTATCTGGGATCAGTGGGACCGGCTCAGCGCAATACCCTTCTAGGCTCAGCCAAAGCCCTGCTCCATCCCATTCATTTCAATGAACCCTTCGGGCTGAGTGTCATCGAAGCGATGGCCTGCGGCACGCCGGTGATAGCTTTTAAGCGAGGATCCATGCCGGAAGTTATCGCTGATGGTGTCAGCGGTTATCTGGTAGACAATCTGAACGAGGCTTGCGAAAAGGTGGATTTGATAGATCGGCTGTGCCGCAAAGACTGCCGGCATTGGGTGGAAGAGCGCTTCAGCCAGTCCCGGATGGTGCAGGATTACCTGGCTTTATACAAGCAGATTCTGGATAGGCCCGGAGCGGGAATCCAACATTCGCACATCGATGGATACACCTGTGAACAGGACTATTCATGAAGGAAGAATACTGCAAAAGTTCCGGCTCCCACATGGGATCCGATAACAGCGCCGATTTCTGAAATAAGAAAATCTTGGCATCCGAAACGCGATTGGATCATATCCCGGATTTCCAATGCCCCCTCGTAATCCTGGGAGTAGCAGATGCCGATCAATTGAGAGGTCAGGTCCTTGCCCCGCTCCTCCATGATATCTAGCAGGCGCTTTTTCGCCCTTTTCAACCCGTGGACCTTCTCCAGGGGTACGATTTTGCCATCAACCAAATGCAGAATCAGTTTAATATTCAAGAGGTTGCCCAGAGTTGCAGCAGTACTGCTGACCCGCCCTCCCCGCTTCAACATATCGAAGTTGCCTACGGTAAACACATGCTCCATACGGCGGCAATTGTCATCTATTTCCGCAACCACCTGGTCCCGGTTCAACCCACGCCGAACGGCTTGGGCAGCCCGAACCACCGACAGTCCGTATCCTACGGAGGCGCTTTTTGAGTCAATGACCGTGATGCGCCGGGGATCAATCGCATGGCGGGCCAGACAGGCTGACTGGTACGACCCGCTTAAACCCGAGGAAAAGGCAATATAGATTATATGATCATCGGTATTTTTCACCACCCGTTCAAATTCTACCTGGAATTCGCCGAGGTTTACCTGAGAAGTGCTGGGCAGGTCATTTGATTCGGCAATCATGCGATAGAATTGAGGAGGAGTAAGGTTCAAGCGGTCAAAATAGGTTGCTCCCTTGAAGGTGGTGGACATGTAGAAAAGTCTTACGCCCAGGCTCTCAAGCAGATCCCGGTCCAGATCGCAACCATTATCAGCATAGATCCTTACAGCCATCATGACCCTCCTCCACCATAGGAATATATCACAGCAGGATGGCCCTGCCTTACTCCCCTTGGTCCCCGATCCTGGAAAATCCAGGGTCGCTTTAAATCTATTTCACAGTTTACCATAAGGGACAATCCTTTCCCAAGTCGGCTTGTAGTCCTTCATAGAACTTTGCAGAAAAATATAAAAGCAATAGAATAAGTTATTAGACAAAACTTTATGAGGAGACGCGATCTGTGAAAAACCTCCTGCGCGGAGCAGCCCCTCCATTAATTTTATTTGCGGCTGCCCAACTTATGATGGGAATGTATTCGGGTTTCTACGACCCGTCTTTTAATAACTACCTTTCTCAGATATACCACCTCAGCGCCGTAGCCCGGGGCAGCCTGGAGTTCACCCGAGAACTGCCCGGCTTTCTTATGGTGTTTGTTTTCGCCCTGCTGGCTTTCCTTCCCGACTCTCGAATCGCCATGCTGGCTTCCCTATTGGTAGGCATTTCCCTCTGGGGGCAGGGGCACATGGCTCCAGACATGGCCTGGGTGGTCTTCTGGATGCTGATCTGGAGCACCGGAGCACACCTTTTTATGGTGCTCAAGTCCTCCATCGGCCTGCGGCTGGCCGAAAAAAATCAAGAGGGCCGATTATTAGGGCGCCTGGGGGCTTTGGAGTCTCTGGGTATTTTGATCGGAATGCTGTTCCTCTATTTGGGGGTCCATTTCTTTCACATCTCCTTCGCAGTGATCTTTGGATTCTCTGGAACCTGCGCTCTGGCGGCAGCCCTTTTACTCTACCTTATCAAGCCCCAGCCCATTCAAAAGGGAACCCGTCGGCTAATGCTGAAAAAACGTTATAGTTTATTTTATTTTCTCAACATTGTCTTCGGAGCACGAAAACAAGTTTTCTTAACCTTTGCCCCCTGGGTTTTGATCAAGGTCTTTAATTGCGGGGTGGACACTTTCGCCTTGTTGGGAATATGCGGAACCGTCCTCAGCCTTCTCTTTCGTCCCCTGCTGGGCAGGGCTATCGATGCCTGGGGAGAAAAGAAGATTCTTTTTCTTGAATCCCTGACCTTGATCATTATCTGTATACTCTATGGTGGCGCAGCTCACTGGCTGCCTACGAAATATGCCCTGGTTGCTGTTATGAGTTGTTATGTTATTGATCAACTGCTGATCGCGGTTACCATAGCCCGAACTACCTATCTGAGCCGCATTGCCGATTCCCCGGATGATATAGGCCCGGCCTTATCCATGGGATTAACCCTAGATCATGCTGTCTCAATGACAGTACCAGTAGGAGGGGGCTTGATTTGGGCACAATTCGGCTTTCAATGGGTCTTTTGGATAGCCGCTCTGGTGGCCCTGGCCAACCTGATCGCCTCCCTTTTTATGCAACCAAAAAACTACCAGGCTGTTGACAGGAGTGAAGATCAAGGCATGCAAAAAGCCCGTGATTAAGGCGTACATAGGTACGTTGATTGAACGGGCTTTTTGCATAACGATGAGATTCGCTTTTGTCGGCAGCCTGAGCTGGAGAATACTCTCCAGCCTGAAACCCTCTAATAACATTCTTGCGGTCCGAGGGAATGTGTGTCCCGCAACTCGATAGCCATTTTAGTATTTACCTTCTTACATCCATCGGGCGAAGCCCGCACCACAGGCACTTGTAATATCGGTCGCCTGTTTCACAGGCTCCTCGATCTTACTGGCGCTCATGGGGACATTCCTTACCGCAGCTTAAAGTCCTGGTCTTCTTATTGATATTCAAGGAATCATTGAGCTTTTGATCCACGATTAACCACAGGGTTTCTTACATGCCTTGCCGCCCGCTGGGCGGCAACAGGGGGACATTCCTCTCCCGTAGGGGAGGTGTGTCCCCCAACCTTAAGAACCTTACAGCTGCAAAATGTTATTGATCTCTTGCAGCAACTGGTTGACCTCACCCACCGTACAATCTGCCATGTGAGCAATGCGGAAGGTCCGGTCCTTCATCTTGCCATAACCGTTGGAAATCTGGTAGCCCCGGTTCCCAAGTTCTTTATTCAGGTCTGCCACATCAATACCCCGGGTATTGGTGATAGCAGTCAGGGTGTTGGAGAGATTGTGTGGATCGGCAAATAGAGAAAAATGCTCACTGGCCCAGGTGCGTACTTGTATAGCCATTTGCTGATGTCGGGTAAAACGCCGTTCCAGACCTTCCTCCAGAATACGATCCAGTTGATAATCCAGTGCGAACATATGAGATAAAGAAGGTGTTGACGGATACTGAAAATCCTTTTCCTGTATGTAGTTATAAAGGGAAAGCAGATCCAGGTAATAACCACGATAAGGCACCTTTTGTGCCCGCTCCACGGCTTTCTGGGAAAAGGAACAGATGGAAAGTCCGGGGGGTAGACCCAAAGCCTTCTGGCTGGATGTTATACATATGTCGATGCCCAGATCATCCACTTCGATCTTACTGCCTCCCATAGATGAGACTGCATCCATGCAGAAAACGACCTCGGGGTATTTTTTGATCACGGCAGCAATATCGGCAACCGGATTCATGATGCCGGTGGAAGTCTCGTTATGGGTGATGGTAATCAGATCATACTCTCCGCTGGCCAAGGCCTGATCCACCATTTCCGGCGTAGTCGGCTGCCCCCACTCCACTTCAAAGAGATCGGCTGGTACACGATTGCTGGCAGCCATTTCATACCAGCGCTTGCCAAAAGCCCCAACGGAAAAGATGGCCGCCTTTTTCAAGGTACAGGACCGCACCGCCCCTTCCATCAACCCACTGCCGGAGCTGGTTGAAAGTAAAATTGATTCCGCCGTGTAAAATAGCGCCTGCAGTTTTTCACTGATACCTTTCTGCAATTTGGATGCATCTTTGCTCCGGTGCCCTATCATGGGTGTGGCCATCTTGTTGAGAACATCCTGGCTAACTTCTACCGGTCCTGGAATAAATAACTTCTTGTGCACATGAATACCCCCACTTATTGTTAAATCTTTCTGCATTAAACACTGGCTCATGCCTATTAAACATTGTAGCAAGACAGGCTCTTTCCTTCAATCCGCCTTCCTCCACCCAGCCAATATTTGACCTGCCGAGTTTTAGGCAAGGTAGTGCTTCTGCCACTGATCAGGTCAAAATCCGGGTGTTCGTACCGGTTTATGATTTCCATCCACCATCAATTACCAGTACTTCGCCATTAATAAATGATGCCTTTTCAGAGAGTAAAAACAGGCAGGCTTCCGCAACTTCTTCACTACGGCCCAACCTTCCCAGAGGAATTTCTCCGGCCAGCTCTGCTCTCTCCTCTTCATCCAGCTCGGTGAGCAGTATTTCAGTATCGATTGGACCGGGAGCCAGAGCATTTATCGTAATCCCCCAGGGGCCCATCTCAGCAGCCAGGGATCGGGTGAAGGCAATTAATCCTCCTTTGGCTGCCGAATAGACGCTCTCGCAACTGGCTGCTCTCATTCCCCAGATGGAAGCCACATTGACAATTCTTCCACAGCGCTTCTCCATCATAGGTCCCAGAGCCCGACGGCAGCATAAAAAAGGTCCTTTGAGATTGATATCCATGAGAGTCTGCCACTCGTCCATACCGGTATCGACAAGCAGTTTTCGCAGAGAGACCCCGGCATTGTTGACCAGCATATCCACAGACCCCAGGGTCTTTTCAATCGTCAGAAACATATTTTCAACCGCGGCTTCCTGGCTGATATCAGCCTGAATGGCCAGAGCTTTGCCTCCCTTTTCCATGATGGATCGCACCAGGCTTCCCGCCAGCTTCTCTGATTGATAATAATTCACTACTACAGCCGCTCCATAGTGGGCAGCCTGTAGTGCGATAGCTGCCCCAATCCCCCGACTCCCGCCGGTTATCAGACATACTTTATCCGTCCACCAGCTGCGCTTATCATCCACGGGATTCACCTCGCAGTTAAGATTACCACTACTATACCACAAAGGAATTTTCCTTCCCGCCCGAAGAATCAGCCGGGTTCTACTGGTCAGAAAACAAAGCAGCCTGCCGGCAATGTCGGCAAGCTCTTACATTAATACGATAGTGGCGGAGCAGGACATGAAAAAACCGAAAAGGATAAGTCACGCTTCTGATCAAACCACCTAAAGGATTCTATCTGAATTGGGGGCTGAATAAAACTAATAACTCACAATCCGAACTATCGAAATACCAAGGCGACAAACTGAACTGGTAAAAGTCACGGACCTGGTCCTCTCCGCCACCTGCCTTTATTATAGTCCCCTCTTTCTTTTTCGGCAAGCCGAAGGCCCAGTCCATCTGTGGAGTAAATAGTGGTTGGCACTCCACTTCCTGCCATTAGCCATGGATCAGTCTTGGCAGACAGACTGTGCAGCACCATGAAGATTGTCCTCGATGCCGGAGCGCCACCAGATAGCGTTGATCTTCTCCGCTGCCACATAGAATACACTTTTCTCCCGCACCTGTTTGGTCTTGCTGCCCGGGTAATTCTATTCTGATAAAATCCGGGGCCTCCCTCTCTTCCAAACTCAAGGCTCCTACCGGGCACAGCTCCATGCACATACCGGCGCCATCACAGAATTCCTCTCTGATCACCCGGGCTTTGCCATTCTCTAGAACCAGAGCGCCTTCCACGCAGGGGCCTATGCAGGCTCCGCAGCCGTTGCACAATTGCTCGTCAATTTTCACAATACTTCTCTTCATAGCATCCTCCTGATACAAATATTCCCTGCTCTCTTTTTCTATACAATTTTCTCGGACAAACCCTGTTAATAAAAAGGGATTCGAGAATATTTAGCGAATAATCATAATACTATATATCAATATAGTAGTCCAAGCGTAATGGCATTAACACCAGATTATCTCAATTACTCGCTGTTTTTCTTTCAAATTATTCATATTGACAAATCTCGCAGCTGCTAATATTATTGAAAAAAATCTGCTAAAAATACCGAAATGGTTTTACCCTTCTACTACACATAACAAGCAATTGTATCCTTTTCTCTGAAACCCGAGTTCACCAGGTTGGCTTTAATCGGTATCCCTTACCGTAAGGCAAACATATTTATCGGGGGGTGGTTCCCAGCTAAAAACTCCGTATCGTTGGTAAATAATTTATTAGAAGAAGAGGAGGAGTTTTAATGTCATCTAGTGAACAAGGTGGGTGGGCAAATCCTGGGCCTGCGGGATTAACCGCATTGGCAGTTGCTTGTTTTACGTTCTATTCAATTCTTACTCCACACCTTGGCCCAGACGGGAAAGCTATTGTTGGAACCCAGGCTCCCCTGCTGGCCTGCTGGCTCATCGGCGGCTTCGTTGTACAGCTGGTTGTTGCTATTATTGAATTTAAAGAAGGAGCCCTCATTGGCGGCAATGTATTTCTGGTCTTTTGTGCATTCTTCATGCTTACTGGCGGACTAGAATTTGTTATTAAATCCTACTTTGCTGCAGTAGGGCCAAAAGCAGTTCCCCTGGATACGATTATTGACGGTTGGGCCTGGTTAGTTCTTTTAATAACGTTAATTCTCTGGACACCCTGCTATCTAAAGACTGCACCGGCAGCATTAGGCCTGACGGTTCTCATTTTGGATGTTGGCGTGTTCTTTGTCTGCTTCGGCGACCTGCAGTTACTGAATGCCACCATGGCTCATCACTGGGCCGCTCTTGCCCTTTTACTTACCGGTATCTTCGGTATGTATGTCGCAGCAGGTATACAATTAAACACGGCCTTTGGCAAGACCATTCTTCCACTTGGCAAGCCTCTTATTTAGTTCTTTTCCTCATAGAAGGTATAATAAGAACCGGTGATTTTCACCGGTTTTTATTATCCGGGGATTTGGTTCTCAATGTTTTTAGGATTTTATCATAAGCAACAGCATTTTTAATCTATCTCGGGCTTCTACGGCGTGGGGTTTCCCAGCCGGCATCAGGATCGCTTCCCCAGTCTTAACCCGATGACTCTGCCCCTGGATAACAATTTCACCCTCGCCATCCACCACAGTGACCATAGCATCAAACGGCGCTGTATGTTCGCTTAAACCCTGACCAGCATCGAAGGCGAATACTGTCACATTTCCGCCGGGACGGGAAAAGATGGTTTTGCTCATTATGGCTTGATTTTGATATTCCACCAAACCAGCCAGCAAAGCAGGTTGCGATAGCGGCCCTTCGATTTGTAATTTTTTATCCACCTTTCAATCCACCTTCTTTATGGGATAGCGGACAGCCGTTGCCGGATGTCCGCAATATCGTTTATATTATCCCAAAATTGCAGCTAGATCCTCTTCCACCCCGGTGATCGGCTTAATGGCATAGTTCTCCACCAAAAATTTCAGTACATTGGGGGTTATAAAAGCCGGCAATGTCGGCCCCAGGCGAATATTTTTAATTCCCAAATACAGGAGACTAAGCAGTATCGATACCGCTTTTTGTTCGAACCAGGAAATCACCAGGGACAGAGGCAAATCGTTCACCCCGCAGCCAAAGGCATCGGCCAGGGCCAGGGCAATCTGCACAGCCGAGTAGGCATCATTGCATTGTCCCACATCCAACAGCCGCGGAATGCCTCCGATATCACCCAACTGATGGTCAAAGAAACGGAATTTTCCACACCCCAGGGTAAGAATCACCGTATCCTCAGGCGTCTTATCCACAAAGTCACCGAAATAACTGCGCTCCTTATGAACACCATCACAGCCGCCTACCAGGAAAAAGTGTTTGATTTGGCCGGTTTTTACGGCTGCGATTACCTGGTCCGCTACGCCCAGAACCGCCTGGCGTGCAAAGCCAACCATGACCTGGCCTTTTTCGATTTCATCAGAAAATCCGGGCAGTTCCAGAGCGCGGTCAATCAAAAGCTGGTACTCTCCGTTTGCTAAATGATGCACGCCTGGCCAACCTACCGAACCGGTAGTAAAAATGTTTTCTTTATAACTTTCCTGAGGCTTTTGTATGCAATTGGTGGTCATTAAGATAGATCCAGGGAAAGCAGCAAATTCCCGGGCCTGATTCTGCCAGCCAGTGCCGTAATGTCCGTACAAATGAGGGTGTTTTTTCAATTCCGGATAGCCATGGGCGGGCAGCATTTCACCATGAGTATAAACCATAATTCCTTTTCCGGCGGTAGCTTCCAATAATCGCTGCAAGTCGTAAAGATCGTGACCTGATACCAGAATGCACTTGCCCGGCTTATGTCCCAGGGGTACGGAGGTAGGCTGGGGATGGCCGAAAGTTCCGGTGTTGCCTGCATCCAGTAACTGCATGGCCAGGATGTTAATCTCTCCACACTGTAATGCCAGGTTAACCCAATCCTGCATTCCCAGATCAATCCTGCCCAGAGAACTCAAGCCATGGAAGATGTAATCATAAACTTTCTGGTCTTCTTCCCCCAGAACAGCAGCATGGTGAGCATAGGCAGCCACACCCCGGATGCCGTAGAGTACGATCTCCTGCAGGGAGCGAATGTCCGGGTCTTCGATTTGGGTCGTGGGCAGGCCTACTTTGCGGCCCTCTTCGCTCAAAACTTCCAGATTGCTGGTATCAGGGCCGCCGGCTGCATTCCCGCCTTCTTCCTTCAGGAGCTTCTGGAGTTGCTCAGTCCAACCCCGGGCCTTACGAATATAGTCGGCGATGCGTTCCGGATCGAAGTTTACATTGGTCAGGGTAGCAAAGAGTGCCTCCAAAACGAATCGGTTGACTTCCCGGGGAAGCAAGCCCCTGCTGCTGGCTGCTTCTGCCCGTACTGAAAGCTCCTTTAGGGAAGTTGTGAGAAGATCTTGCAAGGCCGCAGTCTGTTCATCCTTGCCACAGATTCCCCGGGTTGTGCAGGCGATTCCTTTGGTAGTCTGTTCACATTGATTGCAGTACATATGATTCCCCTCTTTCTTTGGATAAAGTTGATGTTATTAGTCCACTATAAGCAAAATTTTTTTTACTTCTCCCCGTTCAGGATATCCGCCAGGCTGGCCTTTCCCAGTTCATCAGCCATGGCCTTCTGCGCTCGGGCTAGGATGCGGGATACCGGGCAGGAGGGCTGGTTGGGGCATCCGTAACCGGGAGCCAGGCATACATTCAAAGCCAGAGGTCCTTCAATAGCGGTAACAACATCCAGTAGAGTGATTTCCCGGGGTGATTTGATCAGCCTTACCCCACCATTGGTTCCCCGCTGGGTCGCTACCAGATCAGCCAAAACCAGTAGTTTAATGGTCTTTTTAAGAAAGTCCTCCGGGATTTCCTGTTGCTCTGAGATGAAACGAGCCGAAAGCAATTCTCCGACCGGTGCCTTGGCCAGTTCCAACACAGTCCTGATAGCATATTCACTTTGACGCGTTATCTGCATGATCTCTCTCCTGTTTGTGGACTAATATTATCCTCTTTGTCTATAATAATGTTTTTGCTCATTCATGGCAAGTATATTTTAATAGAAAAAGATAAGTTCTGGGCAGGGAAAGACCTCCTTCTCCTTTTCAATCTTACTTCCCTTGATGCCGGTGCGCCGGCAGCCTATTTCTTTCGGGCTATTTGCTCCAGAGCCTCGATGACCTGTGCCACTTCCTCTTCGGTGTTGAATAATCCTGGGCTGATCCGACAGCTTCCACTTCGCAGGGTCCCCAGGCTGCGGTGAGCCATGGGAGCGCAATGCAAGCCGGAACGAGTTATGATTCCATGGTGCTGCTCCAATATAAAGCTGAGCTCCCCGCAATCCCAATCTTCCAGATTAAATGATAGCACTGCAGTTTGGCGCAGCGGATCACATGGTCCGTAAAGTTTGATTCCTTTCACACCTTGTAGACCACTAATCAGCATTTGGCTGAGCTTCTGTTCATGAGATCGAATCGTTTCCAGGCTCCGGTCCTGAATAAAACTTACCGCATCCAGAAGGCCGGCTATCCCAGGTGTATTAGGGGTGCCGCTCTCCAGGTTGTCGGGCATAGCTTCCGGCTGCTCCAGGAACTCGGAAAGGGATCCGGTGCCTCCTTCTTTCAAAGGGCGCACCCGCAGGCCGGGCCGCACGTAGATCCCGCCTGTTCCCTGAGGCCCCAGAAGGCTCTTGTGCCCTGTAAAAGCCAGGACATCTATATGCTGAGCTTTCACATCAATGGGTAAAACACCGGCGGTCTGGGCGCTGTCCAGCATAAACAGGAGGCCGTGCTCCCTGGCCAGTTTGCCCACCTCGCCAATAGGCATGATGGTTCCGGTAACATTGGAGGCGTGCAGCATGCATATAAGCCGGGTTTGAGGTCGAATGGCTTTTCGAACTTCCTCAGGATCCAGCGTTCCGTCCGGGGCACAGGCAACTGCCGTCCAGGTTATTCCCTGGCCAGCCAGAACTTGAAGCGGGCGCGCCACGGCATTGTGCTCCATGCTGGTGGTGATGACGTGGTCTCCTGATCTTAGCAAACCTTTGAGCCCCGTATTAATAGCTTCCGTAATATTCAGGCAGAAGGCAATATAGTTGCTCTCAGCAATCCCGAAAAGCTTGGCCAGGGCTTCTCTTGTCTCCAGAAGAATAGACCCGGCCTGCAAGGTACGCTGGTGGCTGCCCCGGCCCGGACTGCCTCCCAACTGCCGGTTAAAGAAGTCTACGGCCTGGTAAACACACTCTGGTTTGGGAAAAGATGTGGCCGCATTATCCATATATATACCTTGCATTGCTGTTGACCCCTTTCTTTTAGGCAGACACTCCTGAGGGGGTATGTGTAGCAAAAAGGCCCCGACGGGCCCTATGCTATGGTATCAATATTATATTCTATTATAATGTGATGGCTCGTGAAGCAGTCGTCAAAATCTCCACAATCGTGTACATATTGGTGACGGTGCCGACCAGCAGTTTTTCTTTGAGCCCATAGAAGTCCAGGCAAGTGCCGCAGGAAAGAACTTCTACACCCCGGTTCAACAAGACATTCAGGTGTTCCAGAACCGGTGATCCTTCCGTGGTCAGGAAGACGCCCGAATTGATGAAAATGACCTGCTTGATGCGGCCTTCAACTTCATTCAGGGAAAAAAGAAAGCTCTTCATAAGGACTTGGCCCAGCTCTTCTTCACCCTGACCAAACAGGCGGCTGCTGATGAGCACCGCCACGTCTCCGGACACCTCTTGCTGGTCCTCTTCCATCTCCCCCGCCTTGTTCAGATGGATATGAAATTCAGCCCCCACGGTTTCCACATCAATATCGTACCCCTGGGTCCTGGCCAGCTTGCTAATGTTCTCTAAAGCGGCGTTTTCATTCACGATGGTGGTTAGAGAAATCAGCCCACCATCCATCGCCTTTTTGGTTAATATTACCGGCTCCGGGCATGACAGCCCCCTGGCATCAATGATTTTTTCCACCAGACACCACCCTTTCTCGTGTTCAGCTTGTTGATGCATATGCCCTCTTATTGCGCAGCTACTCCCGCTATACCATCTCCAGGAGGGCTTCGATACGAAGTTTAAGGCTTTCCAGGTCCGAACCGGAATAGTCGCTTTCCAGATGCAGGTAGGGTAATCCCAGGGATTTTACCAGCTCGGATACCTTCATCGCTTCAATATTATAAGTATGACAGGCCTGCCAGGTGAGGTCAATTACGGCATCCACGGAGAACTGGCCGACCATACGTTCCAATAATTCAAGGCGATATTCATTGGGGCTCATGCAAGAACAAGGTATTCTAATATACTTCTGGGCCAGGGCCTTTATCGGATCCGGCTCATCGCAAGGGGTGAGCAGTTCCAGTGCTTTGTAGGAACTGCAGTTCTCCATGGCCACCACGCGTGCTCCTAATTCTTCTACCAGTGTAATAACCTTCTCGCTGCCCAGCCCAACCGGGCAGCCGGTAAGCAGAACCCGGGCGCGCACTGCAGGATTGACAGTCTGTGATCCAGCTCCCCGGGAAAGACTTTCCATCATGGACACAACTTCGCCTTTATCGGTGCCAAAAGCTTTAGACCAGGTTACCGTGAGAAGTTCGATTCCTGTCAAAGGGGGGGGATCCTGCTGGTTTAAATCGCAAAGAGCCTTGGTAGCCTGCGTTTCTTTGTTCACCATGTCAATAGCTTGCCACAGGGCATCGTCGCTTATTTGCACATCCAGCTCACTTTCCAACCAGGACCGCAGCCGGCCAATTTCTTCTACCCACAGCGTCATGGCGGCCGGGCTGGAAAGATGAGGAAGCTGCATAACATGCACCGGTTTTATCCGCTGCAGGAGTTCGAACATTTTCTTTTTTCCATCGCAGGTGGTTTCACCAATGATCAGATCGGAAAAATGGAAAAAGGGACAGGTATCACTGACGGCAAATCCATAGGATGATTTGATGAGAGGACAGAGATTACGGGGTAAGTGTTCTTCAGCGGCTGCGATTGGCTCTTCCCGGGTCCCGCACAGCCCCACCGGAATAGCTCCAGCAGCCAGAACCAGTTCCTGAGGACAAAAGCTGCAGTAGATCCCCACCACCTTTTGCCCTGCTTCTTTAGCGTTTTTAATGTACATCAAGCTCTGCTGGCGCAACCCGGCAAATTCCTCAAAAACAGGCGTGGACATGACTTTTCTCCTCTCTCTTTCTGGCAAGACTATATCATATATATCGTTATATTTCAAATAACCAGAGATTATGATTTTAAATTAATTAAAGCTGAAAACTTAGTTCTTCGCTGTTGAATAACCGGTCTTGTATGTTTAATATTGATAGCCCTCAGCCCATGTATATCCGCCAGGATCCCCCACAATTTGGCAAGATAGCAATCCTTTTGAAGGCAAAGACTATAATTCAATCCGAAACTTTTCAAGTTATGTCCGAAAGGTTGGTTGCTGGTGTTCAGGCTGGTGGCAAAAAAGCTGGGTATTTGGCGTTCCCCAAAAAGCAAGAACCAAAGGGAAGCAGAAAAGAATTCTTCCCCTATTGCCCTGTCCAGGGATCTGGATGACAACCTGAATGATATCAGAAACATCCTGGGTCAAAGCAGTGATGTCATCATTCATAAAATGAAGATAGGCTCTCATGGAACCCTGGATGCAGCCATCATCTACATCGACGGTCTGGTGGAGAGGAACCTGGTGAACCAGGACCTATTGCGGCCTTTGATGTTCCATATGCAAATGGTAGAGAATGAACCTGAACGGAATCATTCCAGACTTCTCGAGTTCATACAAACAAGTGTATTAACAGCGGGGGATGTAGGTCCCTTGAAGGATATAACATCTGTGACCAGTGCAGTGTTGGCTGGTAATACAGCCATATTGGTTGAAGGGGAAACCGAGGCTCTGGGCATCAATCTACGAGGATGGGAAAACCGCAGTCTTGAGGAAGCAAAAAACGAATCGGCTATTCGGGGGTCAAGAGTAGGTTTTAATGAAACCCTGCGTACTAACACGGCTTTGTTGCGCCGGATAATCCGAGACCCTGGTTTAACCTTTGATTCCGTGAAGATTGGGCAACGTACTAAAACCGACGTGAATATAGCTTATATTAAAGGAATAACCAAGGACAGCCTTATTGAAGAAGTTAAACAACGATTAAAGCGAATAGACACGGATGCCATCTTAGATGTGGGATATATTGAGCAATTTATAGAAGATAAGCCCTCATCCTTTTTCTCCACCATCGGTAATACTGAACGGCCGGACGTTGCAGCAGCTCGAATAATGGAGGGCCGAGCCGCAATTCTAGTAGACGGCTCACCCTTTGCGCTGACTGTACCCATGGTATTCATCGAAGGGTTCCAGAGCCCGGAGGATTATTATGCCCGTCCGTATTTTGCCTCTCTTATACGATGGATTCGATTTCTGTCCTTTGAACTTAGCATCTACCTGCCAGCCGTTTATGTTGCATTGATGGCTTATCACCAGGAATTGTTCCCCACCCCGCTTTTGATTACGGTGGCAGCATCCAGGGAGGGGATACCTTTTCCTGCGGTAGCTGAAGCTCTGTTTATGGTAGTTCTTTTCGAAATCCTGCGGGAAGCGGGTTTGCGCATGCCTCGCACCCTGGGCCAGGCTGTGAGTATTGTGGGCGCCCTGGTCATAGGTCAGGCTGCGGTGTCAGCCGGCCTGGTAGGGGCACCTATGGTGGTAGTATTGGCAACAACGGCTATAGCGTCTTTCGTATCGCCCTCCCAGGCAGATTTGGGTGCGATCTTGCGCTTTATTATGGTTATCGTAGCTGGTTTTCTGGGGATGTTCGGCATAGTCATAGTATCTCTGGAGCTGATTAGTCAACTGGCCGCCTTACGCTCTTTTGGGATACCCTACTTGTCTCCCATAACACCTCTAAATATTGGTGACTTAAAAGATGTTTTTATTCGAACACCCCTGTGGGCTATGAAAAACCGCCCGCAAAGCATTGGCTCCGCGAATTCAGTGCGGCAGGCTAGCGGGCAGCAGCCCGGACCGGACGGGGGTGAAAAACGTTGAAAAACCAGAGACACCTCAGAATGTTTGCAGTGGTGATGTTATTAATCTTGTTTTCCGGATTCATATCCGGCTGTTGGGATAGCAGGGAACTAAACCAGCTGGGTATTTCATCTGGAGCAAGTTTTGATATTGACCCGGAAACGGGAGATGCTTTAATGACTTACCAAACCATTATTCCTAGCAAGGTAAAGAGCAGCACTTCGGGCAGCTCCGGAGAGCAAACCGGAGGAGAAATATCACCAGCTGTTATGTTATATCACACTAGGGGCGCTACTTGGATTGAGGCATTGGGCAACTATTATACCCATGGGGACCGCATCCAGTTTTATCCTGATGACAAGCTTAACATCTTTGGTAAGGAACTTGCTAAACAAGGGCTGTATTCACCTATCCAGGCAATTGTCAGATTCCCAGAGACTCGCCCCAACAGCTTAGTCTTGATTGCCCAAGATAAAGCCAGTGATATCCTGGCGGCTCAAGATGGGATAGAGACTATACAAGGAATGGGGATAGCCCGCGAGATCAAGCTATCGGCAGAATTCTCTAACTATCCTGGGGTAACGGTAATTGAATTCGCCAACCGCCTGATGAGCAAAACCACTGCGCCCATTGCCCCCATACTTAGCATATTTGAAGATACCGGAATGGAAGGCAAAAAGTCCAAAAAGGCAGGCATTTCGGGGACGGCAGTATTTAAAAGGGACAAGATGGTCGGTGAACTCAATAAACAGGAGTCGAGAGGGTTGCTATGGGCCATTAACAAGATTAAAAAAGGAATTGTGTTGGTAGATGCACCTGATGGATCAGGTAAGGCGAGCTTGTCCATTAGCCAAGCCAAAAGTAAAATCCAGCCTGAACTGATTGATGGCAAAATTACTATAACTATTGAGATTGAAGAAGAGGGCAACCTGACGGAGTACAACGGCTTCCAAAACCTGAGCGATAGCCTGCTTAAGCAACTTGAGGAACGCCAGAATGAAAAAATCAAAAGTGATATTATGGCAGCCATTGAGAAGTCAATTACACTTAATGCTGACATTTTTGGCTTCGGTGAAGCAGTACATCGTAAATACAAAAAGGATTGGCCTGACTTGGAAGCCAGATGGGAAGAGATATATCCGAGCATTGATGTAGTTATCAAGGTAAAAACCCACGTTAATGAAAATGGAGATATAACCAAAGCGGTTATTCCGCAATAAGCTTCGATAGGGGCTTGATTTATGTTATTAGAAGAAGGCAGAATATCAAGGTTCCAACTTACTATGCTGATGGTGGGGTTTATTTATGGCACTTCGGTGATTGTGTCTCCGGCACGGTCTGCAGGTCATGATGGCTGGATCGCCAGTCTTATAGGTGTCATGGAAGCTCTGCTCATTGCTTGGGTATTTTGCGTTTTAGTCAATCAATTTAAGGATAAAACCCTGATTGAGATCAATGATCTGGTCTACGGCCGCATGCTGGGTAAGGTCATCTCCTTGATTTTCATATGGTATTTATTTCACCTGAGTGCACTGGTTTTAAATGTCTTTGGCCGCTTTTTTGCTACAGAAATTTACCTTGCTACCCCCAAGACAGTAATTCTCATAATCATTGTGGCAGTATGTGCCTCCACCGTGGGCCGGGGTATCGAAGTTTTGGCCAGATGCAGTATGGTTCTGGTATTACTTACATTATTCATCATCATTAATGATGCAGCCTTAGCGATACCCACTATGGATATTAAAAATTTACTGCCGATTTTAGATATTCCGGTAGGAAAACTATTATGGGCGGCTCACGGTGCGGCCGCTTTTCCATTTGCGGAAACAGTGGCATTTACCATGATTTTCGCTTTTTCAAACAACCATAAGGGAAGATACGCTCCTGTTGCCACAGCCATACTCATTGGAGGGCTAAGTCTCACCCTGTTGGTAGCACGCAATTCGCTGGTATTGGGACCCATGGAATCTGCTTATGAATACCCAACGTATATGGCAATACAAATGATCGACATAGGAGATATCCTTAGCCGTGGCGAAGTTGTGGTGGCTGTCTTTTTCATATTTACGGGGTTTCTCAAATTATCAGTTCTCCTTTATGGAACGGTTTTGGGCTTATCCCAGGTTTTCAACCTGCGTTCATACCGCCCGCTTATCATTCCAATAGGGATATTGATGATCATTCTAGCCCTGACCAATGTGGGAAGCAGTATAGAGTTGTATTCCTTCATAAATAAAGAGTTTCCTATCTATATTATGCCCTGGGAACTTGGGATTCCGCTTATTACGCTGATCGTGGCGAAACTACGCAAGCTGCCTCAAACAGGGGGTGAGACGGCATGATAGCCCTATTGCTGCTGGGGTTCGGAATTGTAGCCTTCATCCAGATTCCTGCTCTGGTTCGAAAACAATGGTGGCGGGAGCTAATCAGCTTCCTGGTTTTATGGACTACCGGGCTTCTTCTCAGCATCCTGCTGTCCATGGGGGTACACATTCCTCCGGTGACAGTAATCATTGGCCAATATTTATCCCACCTATTTCCAATGTAAAAATTGTCCCTGCCCTTATGGATATTGAATAGCATTTGGAAAATAGCAGAAAGAGAGGGTCATACAAGCAATATGACTCTCTCTTGAAATCCAGTTCCCGTGATTAACTATTAAGGCCGAGTATTACGCAGGTACTCTTCCATTTTGGGCATAAAATAGGGAATAATTTCAGCCAGCATTTTAGGCATCAGCACTTCCATCGTCTTAGGCATCAAGGATGGCATCTGCGCTTCCAGGTAGTCTGGCATGGGAATGGCCTCCCCTACCTTGACCAGCATCTGAGGCATAACCTTGGGTAGGATGCCAGGCAACAGGGTAGGAAACAGGGCTGGCATGACGCCTTTCATCATGGCAATCATTGGCTCTTTAAAGACATCCGGAGCTTTGATCACCATATGCATCATCCCCCGGTACATTTCGGGCATCGCTTCGATCAGGTCAGGAATCATCTCGGCCATTAGATTGGCCATCCCCCAGGGGGTCATCATACGAATCATGCCTTCAAATACCGCCCATTTTTCATCCACCACCGCATCCGAAGTTGGCACTTCAAAGCCGCAAGCCTCTGCTGTGAGAGTTGCCAGGTCGCGGATTTCGATTGGTAACCCTCTCAGATCTCGGGAGCGTTTGAGCTGCACCCGGCAGCAGGGGCAGGCGGTAATTAAGGTATCGGCTCCTGTGTCAATAGCTTCCTGCACCCGAATGGCTCCAATCTCTTCAGCAATATCGGGATCTGCCACCAGTGTCAGAACCGATCCACAACAGTGAGCATCATTTTGGTTAAACCGCATCTCTCGAAAGTCTGAACCTGGGATTGCATTGATCAGGGTGCGTGGTCCTGCAAAGCGGACCCCGGCCCTGCCCATATGACAGGGGTCATGATAGGTAACTTTACGTCCGATGTCGCCAGGAATCTGAAATTCACCGACTTCAATCTTTTCAGCCAGCACATCCGCATAATGCATCGCATGAAATGGATAGTCTACCCCATGCTCTTCCGCCCAGTGGCGGTAATAGACCTCCCAAACCAACCAGCAGGCCGGACAGGTCGTAATAATTTTTGTAGCGCCTAGTTTCTTCATGTTTTCAATGTTCTTGGCTGCTGTTTCATCAAAAACTTCCCAGCGGCCGGCAGCCAGCATGGGAATCCCGCAGCATTGCTCTTCCTTCCCCATATAGGAGTACTCCACCCCGGCCTGGGCCAGGACCAGGGCTGCTGACTGGGCAACATCCTGTTCAACGAAGGAGGAAGTGCAGCCCGGGAAGAAGGCATACTCCGCCTTTTCCTTAATTAGAGGCCGAATTTTTCCGGTTATCCAGGCATCTCGGTCCTCAGCATAACTACCCCAGATGTTTCCCTGCTGGCGCATGGTGTTGACCATAATTTCAAAAGGTGGAAAGGTATGATACCCCCGCCCATCCACTAAGAGGCCACGCATCTTAAGCCATGAGGATTCATTAGGCAAATCCAATTGGCAGGTGCGGTTGCACATCTCACAAGTGGTGCAGGCCAGGAAAGTCTCGGCTGATTTCTGATCGAACTCCACTTCCCCTTCTAAGAGCATCTTGATAAAGGTCCATTTGCCTCGGGGCGATTGTGATTCCCATCCCCGCCCGTAATACTGGTCGCAATGATCGACACAATAACCGCACTGTGAGCAGGCGTAAGCGTACCAGGCTATGTCGCCCGGAATTCCTTTTCTTTCTTTAAACACCTCGCCCGGTTCCTTTCCCTGTGCCCAGTTGCCGAAAACCCGAACCAGAGGTTCCAGGGCGTTGGCCATCTTCAAGCCCTGAGACACCAGGCTGACATCCAGAACCTTGCCCGGGTTCATAATCCCCAGGGGGTCCACTTCCTTTTTGAACTTATGAAGGACCTCCACGGTGTCCTTGCCCAAAACCTGGTCGGCGAAACCGGTAAAATAAAGGCCGGTGGCATAAGGACGGCCGCCGTATTTCTGCGCTACTTTAAGGGCGGTCAGAGATAAGCCAAAGGCCAGGTTGAAGTTGAAGCTGCGCTCATCATGAGGAATAAAGCCCAGGAGTACGATTTCACGCTGGTTGGTGGCAAAACCCTCCAGGATAAAAGTCTGTTTAATGTCTTCTCTCGTTTCCTCGATTACCTGGGCAAGGTTCTCTATCGGTACAATCACCTCACTGGGAATCAGTGAAGGGGCAATGCGTTTGGCCCGCATGGGTTCAAAACGGGCTGCCCATTCGTGCAAAGCTACTTCTTCCGAGAGAAGCTCTCCTCCATTTCGGTCCGCCAGTTGCAGTACATCCTCCCGGATAAGATCACAGCGATCTTCGGTGCAGGCCATCAAGACAATATATTTCTCCGGCAGCACCACCCGCGAATGGGATTCAGCCGGACGGCCGTGATGCAGATGGGGCGGCAGTTTATTCTTCAATTTGGCTGCATCAGGATTAATGAAAGTTACTGACCAGAGCAGCACTTTACGGTCATAAAGCCCCTGCATAAAAGCCCCTAAATCCGCTGACTTTTCAAAAGCCACAGCTGTAACATGCATCCCTTTCTGAGCCTTGACCCGCAGGCATACCTGGCTAATAAACCCACTTATTCCATTGGCCCCGTTCACCAGCTGCAAATCCTGTCCGCGCAATTGCCGAATCTGACCGTCGGGCTGGACCAGGCGCGCCCATACTACGTTGTCAGCAAAGTATCCATATTCATAGCTGCCAATGCCCGCTCCACCCTGAGCCAACCAGCCAGCCACGGTAGAAGAAGGCGCACTGGTAGGATAGCAGGTCAGAGTCAGTCCTTTTTGATTGAGCTGGTATTCCAATTCGTTCCACACAACCCCGGGCTCAACCGTGGCTGTACGCTCTTCCGCATTGATTTCTATGATCTTTTTCATACGGTTGAATTCTACTACCAGGCCGCCCTCTACCGGCAAGACGCCCCCATAACCCGAGGTGGCCTTACCCCTGGGAGTGAGGTTGGTTTCCGATTCTACCGCCATTTTGACCAGCTCGACTAGTTCCTCCTCATCAAGAGGTTGAACGATTCCCTTAGGCACCGGGTTGCCCGCCAGAGGTTTTACCATCGATGGCATGACTCCCATATCATGGGCATAAATCTTACGTTCCAGCTCATCAAAACAAACGCGCGAGCCATACTTTTCCTTAAGAATACTCTCCATCTCTTTGCTTATCTTCATACCCATACCCCCCTCCGGTTTATAGGTTTATTATACCTTACTTATTCCCGGCTGCCTACAGGTATGTCCAGCCAATTTTCTTAGGTGCTTAAGAGGAAGAAGGCGCTGATTTCTAGGATTTAGTATACTTACTCAATTGCCCATTGAGCTGCTGGTGAGTGTATAAAAAAACCAAGGATTCACCGATAAACGGTAAACCCCTGGTCAATATGAGTCAATTTTTCTTACCGGTTAATGGCTCCCGGTTTGTTGCTTCTAAAACTGAAAGTTAGGCAGTGAAAGATCGTACTTCTCCATGGTATTCATGAAAGCTTCTCCCAGCGTAGTTTTGAGCTGTACCCGACGCCCCAGTCCTGCCACTTTATCTAGTTCTCGAATAAACGCTTTGAGTACATCTTCTGATCCAAAGCTCATTTGTCCGATATTGATTACCAGTTCCTTGTAATGCTGGCCTACCAGCCCCCGAAGGGTGGCAACCACTTCCCGGAGAGCCATCTTATTGAGACAGCCCCGCAACTCAATCAAAAAGGCGTCTTTTTGTTCCATAATCTCCAGATCCAAAATTTTCTCTGTAGAGAGATAACGGAAACGTTTCAATCGAAAGGATTCAACTGTCTTACTCAACGTAAAGGCAGGATCAAAGTCGGGCTTTCGGGAGAGTCCTTTCAGATACTCGCTATACCGGCGGCTCTCCCGGGAAAACACCTGTGTTAAATAGAAACCAGCCGCCCTGTGCACCAGTGCCTGCCTGCTCTTTCCAGCCAGGCTTCGAGCCAGGCGCAGCGGCGAATAAAAGGCTTTGTAGGCTTTCAATGTTTCACTCTGCAGCTCCCAGGGTGTCATACGCTGGGGCATAAATACTACATGATGCCCGTCATAAAAACGCCAATCCCTGGTAAGCAATCGTCCGCCCGCTTCCATTTCTTGAAATAGTGGGGTGCCGGGCAAAGGGACCAGGTTCATATATTGAACCGTATCCAGGTTGGAAGCAACTGTATATTTCAAGGTTTCTTGCACAGTCGCCACATCATCGTCATCACCCCCCAGAACAAACATGCCGTGCACCATGATTCCATGGTTGTGGAAGGCTTTTATACAATAGTCGATATCCTCCAGCCCTTGCTTCTTGTTGAAGGCTTCGAGGGTGCGGGGGTTTACGGATTCCATTCCCACATAAACCATTTTGCAGTTGGCTCTCTTCATCAACTCCAGCATTTCCTGGTCGCGGGCCGTCTCCACCCGAACCTGGGCTCCCCACCAGGAAGGCATCTCTCCTCGGTCAATCATAGCTTTGAGCAGGGCCTTGGTGCGCCGGGGATGGGCGGTGAAGTTGTCGTCACAGATAAAAACCATACGGCCGCTATAGGGCGCCAATTCCGCCAGCGATTGCTCCAGGCTACGGTGCCGGTAGTGGCGTCCAAACATCCGAGTTACACAGCAAAAGGTACAGTCATAGGGGCATCCTCGGGAAGTCATAACCGGGATACAATTCAGACCAAGCTCGGTAAGGAATGCCGGGTCGGGAACGGGTAGGGATTCCATATCCGGAAGTTCAGGCAGAGGATTCTCAACCAGACTTCCCTCTCGATAATAACTGAGACCGGGTACTGTCAGCGGTTCAGCCCCTCGATCCAGGCATTCCACCAGGTGGACAAAACTGTGGTCAGCCTCACCCCGGCATACATAGTCGCAGTACCCCAAAGCTTCCTGGGGCAGAAAACTGGCATGCACCCCGCCGATGACCACTGGGATGCCTTTTTGGCGGATATACCCGGCTATGTTATAGGCTTCCTGGCAGGTGGAAGTCGTGGTGGAAATGCCAACCAGGTCGGCATCCAGAATATCGGAGGTTCGGATTCGGGCACCACTTTCATAGATAAAACGCACCTGAAATCCCCGTTGTTTCAGCTGGGTGGCAATAAGAGGCAATCCCAGGCGGGGCATCCTGATAAAGCTGTAAACATGACGGCCTGGGGCTTTCGGTTCGATCAGGGTTATTTTCTTGATCCCCATTCACTTCAACTCCTTTTTCCCACACATTAAAGGGACCTATCAACTATTAGGATTCTCGCCCTAAATTACAGATATACGGTAAATAACAAAAAAACGGGCTAAGTACACCCGTTTCCGCAAAATATCAATATGAGCACAGGTAGATAAAATTCTGTTTCCCTTCGTATAAAAATCGCGGTAGGAGCTGTCTAATTATTCCATGGCTAGCTCTACAGGCTGCTCTTCAGCTCTTTTAAAAGGCCATCCGCCCAGGAAGAAGCTCAGTAATACAGCCAAAAAGGTGATAGCAGCCGCCACCATAAAACAATCATCGATAGCTTGGACTGCTGAAAGCATGACCAGCTTTTTGGCCGCCAGGCCTATCCCCACATACTGGACTTGCAGGGTAGTCCAGCCCTGGCTGATTGCGGTCCGGCTTAACCAGCTCCAGAACCCCGACGCATCGCCGCTGGTCAGGTTGGCCGATTGCGCCAGGGAAGCGTAATGGAAGATCTCCCGGTTCTGTAAAATGGTGCTGAACATGGCTATACCCAGCGAACCTGCACATTGTCGTATGACATTTCCCAATGCCGAGGCCCGGCTAATTTTTATCATAGGAATCTTGAGCATACCGGCAGTTGTCACGGTTATCATGCACAAGCCCATTCCAATCCCGCGCAGCGTGGTCCAGGTAATGATTAGTGAGAAGGGGGTCTGGTCATTAAATCCAACCATTTTATATGTGGTGAAAGCACAGATAGCCAACCCGCTCATGACAACTCCCCGTGCCCCAAATCGATCAAAGAGTTTCCCGGCCAGAGGCATAAAAAGGGCGATCGTGATAGCGGAAGGCAGCATCATCAAACCGGCCTGCATAGCTGTCTGGCCTAATATGTTCTGTAAAAACAGGGGCATAAGAAACAATGCGCCGAAAAGCCCTATATTCAGCACTGCACCGATCACAATAGAAATACTGTACATAAAGTCTTTGAAAAGGCGTAAATCCAGCAATGGCTCCGGGTGTTCCAGTTCGTTATAAACAAAGATTAACAGAGTGGTAAACGACGTAATGAGAAGGCTAAGAATATAGGTGGAGCCCCAACCATATTTCGTGCCCTGGCTGGTGGCCAGGAGCAAGCATAAAAGCCCGGTCGCGGACGAGACAAAGCCGATCCAATCAAATGTCTTGCCTTTAATAAGGGGGGTTTCTTTAAGAAGCAGAGCGGCCAGGAACAAGTTGATGATGCCGATGGGAACATTGAGGTAAAAAATAAGCCGCCAGTTGATGTATTCCACCAGGTACCCGCCCAGGGTTGGGCCTATGGCCGGTGCGGCCATCGCCGCAATCCCGTAGATCCCCATCACTATGCCAATCTTCTCCCGCGGGGTCACCCTGTAAACGAAGGCCATACCCACCGGGGACATGATTCCGCCGCCTATGGCCTGCAAAACCCGGGCCGCCACCATGCTGTTCACGCTCCAGGACAGCCCACATAAAACTGATCCCAGGGTAAAGAACCCCAGGGCCAGACTGTAAACTTTCTTATAACCGAAGCCATCCCCCAGATATCCGGAGATGGGCATAACCACCCCCAGGGTCATGGTATAGCCCGTTAGTACCCATTGAATGGAATCCTGCCCACAATTAAAAATGACCATAATTTTAGGCAGAGCTACGTTGACAATGCTGTTATTCAACACCGCCATAAACGTGCCGATGATAATCACGATTATACTGGACCAACTGAAATCAGAGGCCTGCTTTACACCAGTCATAGCCTCACCTTAATCCGACCTCACTGGCCGGTGTGAATCTTGATTACTGCAGACATGCCCGGTCGCAATACCAGTCCGTTGTGGTCGGGAATGATTTTGACCGGCAGGCGTTGGGTAACTTTGGTAAAATTGCCGGAAGTATTTTCACTGGGGATCAGGGCAAAGACCGATTGAGCTGCCCCGCCCACCGATTCCACCTTACCCTGCAAGGTCATCCCAGGATAAGCATCGATAGTAATATCCACCTTCTGCCCTGGCTTGACACGGTTAATGTCCTTTTCTTCGATATTGGCTGATATCCAGGTACTATCCAGGTCACAAATATATAAAATAGTCTGCGCGGGCGTCAGGTTCTCGCCGGCTTGAACCGCCACCTGAACGACAGTGCCGCCCAAAGGGGATTTAATGATGGCGTTATCGTAGTTATATTGTGCACTCTCCAGGTTCGCTCGCGTCTGGTTCAACTGGGCCAAATAAATGTTCCCCGAAGTCTTCTGGGCTGAATCGCTTTTGGTTACCGCGTCGTCGAGGTTAGCCTGGGCTACGCGAGCATTGGCCTGGTCGCTTTCCAGCTTGGCCTGGGCCGATTCTAATTTGGTGCGGCTGGCATCCATCGCTTCCTTGGATAAAGCTCCCGCATTGTACAGAGATTCATTCTCTTTAAAGACCCGCTCGGCATCGGCCAGGGCCAGTTCGCTGCTTTTGGCCAAAGCCTGGTAGTATCCCAGTCCTTCCTGGGCTTTGACCACCGCGACATCAGCTGCCTTCAGGTCATCAGGCAGCTTGTCATAGTTGGCCTGAGCCTGATCCAGAGCAGCCTGGGCCTGGGCCAGGGCTATTTTAAAAGGAATCAAGTCCAGTTGGGCTACAATCTGATCTTTTTGCACATGATCTTCTTCTTTTACGGGAATCTGTTCCAAGCGCCCGCTCACTTTGGGGCTGATTGCCACAATGTCCCCGGTTACCTTGGCGTTATCCGTAGACAGGACCTTGTTGGCATAATCCCACCATATCAATCCACCCACAGCCGCCAATCCTACCAAGGCAATCAGGACAATAATGCCTACACGCCGTCTTCCTCCCGGAACCACATTCTCTCCCTGGAGATGCACCTGAGCGCTTTCCTGATTCTCACTCACCCGTTTTTCCTCCCCCGTCTACAAGTATTCCTCTAAATATAATGGATCGTATCAGTTCCAGATCCGTCTTCTCCACTGGATCGCAGATCCTTCCGGGTTTCTCCAGTGACTCCAGGCTGAACCCACGAATAATATTTAAAAAAGCCCGGGTTAAGCGGCGGCCTTCCGCCTGAATGAAAACTCCTTGTTCGACCCCTTTGTCGAGCATTTGGCTCAGAATCTCATATTTGCGCTCTCTTCTGATCCTAGCTTCCTCCAACCATTCCGGCTTGAGGGCATTTTGCAATTTAAGACCCAGGTAGGCAAGGAAAAGCCGGTTCTGGCTTAGATAGAGTCCGTAAATCTGTTCAATAACGTTCTCCAATGCCTGGCGGGGATCATCATGTCTGAGGCAGCATTGTTCAATTTTGAAATTGGTCTCATCAATAGTCCGAAGCATTGAGGTGTAAACAATTTCTTCTTTGCAGGCAAAATATTGGTACAAGGTAGCTTTGCCGATCCCTGTGGCCAGGGCGATATCCTGAACGGTCACTTCATCATAGGAATGCTCCTGGAAGAGCTGTAAGGCCGCATCAATGATCAAGCCCTTCTTGAATTCCCGAACTGCTTCCTTTTGAGACACAGGATTCCTCCTCCCCATCTCCCGACCCGCAGGTTCAGTATTCCGAACGTTTGGTTTTATAATAGGAGTCCGCCACCTTCGTGTCAAGCAGATTTTTCGCCCATGAAATTCCTTCACAGGCCTATACGCCTCGGTCTAATGTCCATGGAATGAGGCTCACTATTCCTGTTGAACAGCGTGGTGAAGCCTCAGAGTAAGGACCCATGGATGGCGAGCCAAATGCAGGGAGGCTCCGTCGAAGTCCATGCCACCCTATGCTTTTCCCGGGCTGCAATCAAAACCCAGTCTCCTGGCATCAAGGTTTGCGTGTGACCCGTTTCCCATTCCAATAAAGCCTCACCCTGCAGAACCGCGACCAGTTCGTCCCGCTCCTGATCATACCAAACCCCGGGTGGTGATGATTGACCAGTGGATATAATGCGCTCGATAAGCACGCCGTGATCCGGGATGAGCGGTTGAAAGTATTCTTCTGCTCCGATGCGATCAGGTAAATCAAAAAGATTCATTTTTTCCTTCCTTTCATAGTATATATAAAGATTTGGCCGCCTACCGCTTGGCGACTGCCTCCCAGCTCACTGCCCTGATTAATTTCATGCCTTGCAGCCCTACACAGTTGGCCGCCAAACGATCTTTTTCCCTATAGCCGTTCTCAAAGTTTTCATCTAGTTTATCACAGCCTGGCGGACTGGGAACTGGTGTGTGTTCAGTCCTAGAACGTTGACCGGTCAGGTAGTTTGGTCTCCGGTCTTTATCCTGGTAGAATGAAAATAATATACAAACCACAAGCCAAAGGAGCAGGAAACCGTGAACCTGAGAGATACTTTGCAAAGACACCCGGAGATATTTTTCGTAGAAAGTCTGGCCCCGGTGGAAGATGCTCAGAAGATGGGCGACCGGCAGGGCCGGTTCCATTACCAGGAGGCTTTTTCTTTCCTGAAAGAAATGAGCCTGGACATCCACCGTTTTTTTTACGACCACTATAATCCCCTTGCCCCTTTCTGCTATTTCCATAATTATGTGATTGTATATTTTCCGGCCTTCACCGCAGAAACGCTAATTAAGTATCAGGTGGTAGAAAGAATCAAATTGGAGGAGAACCGGCTGGGTGTTGCTATGCAGGCCCGGGACTACAAAACTTTATTTGCCCAGATTGATCCCCGCCTGTCCCTCCTGGCTTTTATCGACCTCTTCAAAGTCATCCCCAAGGAGGAGCGTTATCACATCTTCTGGCACCTATATGCCCGCTGCGACTGGCAGCTGGATACCTTCCCGGAGGAGATGATCCGGGAACTGGTGGCTTACCGCACCGGGCCGTTGAAAATTCCCTACGACAAGAGCGGCTCGGTCGAGATCTACCACGGAAGCCCTAACCATTCACCTCGTCCGGAGCAAGCCTTTTCCTGGACCCTGGATCCCAACCCGGCCATAAACCGCGCCACCCGCCAGGGAAAAAACGTACGGATATTTAAGGCCCAGGTGGCGGCAGACCAGGTACTGGCCTACCTACCCTGGAAGAAGGAAAGGGAGATTATCCTCTTTCCCGGCTCAGCCCAGGAAATCCAGGAGCTGGTTTATCCCGCCCTGGATCACTATCTAAAACAGATGAAACAGAACGGTCTCTGGGAATTATACCAGTCCTACGCCGCCCGCCTGCACAGGGAGTACTTCTACAAGCCAGGAGGCATCCATGGTTTGGCTCACACCAAAGATGTGCTGTTCCTTTCTCTTCTCCTGGGAGACCTGCTGGGACGAGGTCTAGAAGATATGGACCTTCTGGCTCAGGCAGCCTTGTTTCACGACATCGGCCGGGATAACGACAACTATGATCCCCAGCACGGACGGGAAAGCTATCGTAAAACCATGCAATATTCCCTGCTCCAGCTGGCTGGTGAAAACTTGAAGACCGCCCGCTTCATCATTGAGAACCACTGCATCGATGATCAAGAGGCTCTGGGTCATCTGCCTTCCTACCAGATTAGTAATCAAAAGAGAGCCCTTCAACTTTTCAACATCTTCAAGGATGCCGACGGACTGGACCGGGTGCGGATCATGGATCTGGATATCAGGCATCTGCGCAATCAAGCCGCTCTCAGCCTTCTCCTGGCGGCCCGCCAATTGCTGGACGTTTCCCTGTAAAAAGCCGAGAGATTTTTACCGACTTTTTTGTCTATTTCTCGACATGTTTTACGGATAAAACCACGTGACAAGTATTCACGTCCCTCTCGAACCATTTGCCATGAACTGCCCCTCCAGTAGCTGCCGCTGATCCTTAGGCATTTTTCGACAAATTCTTTCGCTCTTTACTGTTAGAGAATGGTATACATGCGTAATTTCCTAAATGCAAGCGATAATCTCTTCATTACTCAAATAAAGCGGAAACATGGTATAATTAATATCCACAGTAATAAGATCGGTTTATCGCAGGAGATGATTTCTTTTATGCCATTGGAATTGAAACGCTATCTGTTTCTGATTTTTCCCTATGTTATGTGCTCCACCCTGGCCGCTTTGATCATCTGGGGTGAGGATGTCAAGAAGCATCTGCCCCGACTGCTGATATTCGCCTTACTTTCTTCCGCCACACAGAACGCAACCTACCTGGTGCATAATGAAGCCCTGCGCTTTCCCCTGGAAGTGGCCAGCGGCTTCCTGGTGGCCTGGCTGGTCCTCCGGAAGTCCTTGAGTTGGACCTTCAAAATCTACGGGACTTCGTATCTCCTGGGAATAACCACCATGATAGTCCTGGAACCTGTGCTCTTGCTAGTCTTCAAATTTTCAACAGCTGCTATTAGCAACGATAGCGTTATCTGGTTGGAGTCGATACTTCCTGCCGATCTCTTAATGGTAGGCATCGCCTTGCTGGTGCGAAGAACCAGGCTGCCAGCTCTGAATTTCCTCCACAGTGGCAAAGAAATTACGGCCCGGCTTTGGCCTATTTTCCTAGCAGTTTTTATTCAGCTGGTAATATTTGTAGCATTGGTAACAGAATTCTTGAATGAGGAAGCCGGTTATCAGGCCCATTTAAACCGGGGGTTAATCCTGCTAATTACCGCAGTCCTTTTCCTGCTCAGCCTCTTGATCATTCTCCTGTTCCTTCGTCACAATCGCCGTGGAATTGAGATGGCCACCCAAGAGGCTCTATCGGACAATATCTTTGAAATGGTCAACTCTATCAGCGGTCAACGCCACGATTTTCTCAATCATTTGCAGGTCATGCGGATCCTCCATCAGCAGAATAAGCAGGAGGCCCTGGGAGACTACCTGGAAGAGATACTTCAAGAATCATCCCGTTATAATGAAATTTTGAAAATCGACAACCCCATCCTTTCAGCCCTGATCAACGCCAAGATCACCCAGGCTGAGCTGCGGGGTATTGAGATGGAAGTGGATGTTCACTCCAGTCTTTCCGGCCTGGCTCCGACATCAATGGATATTGCCCGTATCCTGGGCAACCTGATTGATAATGCTCTGGATGAAGTAGAAAAAGCGGCTGTATCCGGGAAGGTGAGACTGGAAATTAGGGAAGAGGGCCCCCTGCTCATCGTCTTGGTAAGAAATCCCTATGCCGGAGACCCGGAAGATCTTGAAAAGGCACTAAAAAAGGGCCTGAGCACCAAAGGCTCCGGCCACAGCGGCCTGGGAATCTATATATGCCGGCGCCTGGCCAGGAAGATTCACTCCAGTTTCGATTATACCCTGGAGCCGGGTAGGATTACATTCACACTAACCATCCCTAAACAATCCTAGAACCATCAACGACCCGTGTCGGCACCCGCATCTGTCCTATTCATGATCCCACAGAGCTGTTCAAAGGCCTTGCGCCCCATAGTCACCTTCCCGTTGGATTTATGAAAGCTCACTTCATAAAGGCGGTCACCCATGGGGGAGATTCGTTGGATCTTGGTGATGTTGACCATGAAGCTTTTGTGGCAGCGGAAGAAATCCTGGTTCAATTTTTCCTCCAGGGCCTGCAGGGTTTCGGTGGTGATATATTCTCCGTCTTCGGTGTGGATAATGGTCTTGCGGCTGAGCTTTTCGAGGAAGATAATATCGCCCTGGTGGAGGAAGTATACCTGATGATTGTTTTTTACAAGAAGCATATCATTTGTAGAAAAGGCTTTCCCACTCTGGGAAGAGCGCCTTTCAATACGGCGCAGCGCGCGTGCAATGCCATCCCTGCTTACAGGCTTGACCAGGTAGTCTACAGCATCTAACTGGTAGGCAACAGCCGCATACTCGGTGTGACCGGTTACAAAAACCAGGCAAATAGCAGGATGGATATCCCGCAGGCGAGCGGCTACGCTCAGTCCGTCCTTCCCGGGCATTCTAATATCAAGAAATATGGCCATAGGCGGGCGTTTGCTCGCCATCTCAACTGCTTCCTCGCCGCTGGCCACTGCTGCTAGTACCTGCACTCGGGGAAAAGATCGTAGGTGCAGCTCCAGGGCTTGTCTGAGGATTGCATCATCCTCGGCGATGATCACAGATATTACCTCCGGGGCATTTTCCATACACAACATCCTCCCTGTTTGTGTGCACTGGATGAGCACGAGCGTACACTACGACCGTTACATATCCTACCAAATATCCCTCATACTTTAAAACCCTCAAAACGTTATCCGAAACCCGACATGCGTGAAAATGGAACACCAGCCGCGAGGAAAGCAGCACTGGCAGCCCGCCATTATCCGACAGCCAGACAATCGAAAGGCATCACGTACTTCGCAAGCTTTCGGAGGTCTTCAGGGGGTATTTCTGTTTTTAAAACAGGGTATCCTGGGGGGAATAGAAAGTCCGAACCGTATTGCCCCCTGCCTGCTTAGCTTCATAAAGGGCCCGGTCGGCCATGTGAATCGCTTCCCGAATATCTTGCACTTCGCCGGGTATCAGAGTGATGGTTCCTAAACTGATGGTAACCCAAGGAGATACGGGCGAGTAGGCATGGGGAATCTCCAGCTCCTCAATCTGCCTGCGCAGCATTTCAGCCAATCTGCAGGTTCCCTCTTCATCTATGTTCAGAGCAATGAATAAAAACTCTTCGCCCCCATAACGAGCCACAAAATCCGTGGAACGCCTCCGGCCGTAGTTCAACTGGGCTGCCACCCTGGTTAAGGCCTGGTCGCCGTTTACATGACCGTAGTGGTCGTTAAAGGCTTTAAAATTATCGATATCGATCATCAGGATGGATAATGGAGTTCCTTCCCGCCGGCTCCGGTTCCACTCGTAGTTAAGGAAGAAATCCAGGTTGCGGCGGTTGGCTATGCCAGTCAAATCATCGATGAGAGAAAGGTTGACCAATTCTCGGTTGGCCATTTCCAGTCTTTCCTGAACCTCCTGCTTCAGGGCCGCTTCCTTGACCATATTCTGATTGGTCTCTTTGAGCATACGGTTTTGCATCTCGATCAGACAACGGCCGGTAAACTCGCTGGCATAGGAAGAATACAGCGTGCGGGAGATGGACCAGGCCAGCATCATATAGATAGCCAGGTTCAGGTAATGTTTGAGGCCCGGTCCGGCTCCGGATTGATGAAACCCGGACAAGATAAAAATCAGGATGGCTGCCAGATAGGGGAACATCATGCAATAGCTGTCCAAAAAAAGGAGCAAAGAACCCAACATTAGCACCACAATGAAGGCTGATGCATTGCCGCTCATAGAATGGTTTTGTACTGACATAATAGCCCCCCAGCATAAAGCCAGGGTAAAATAAAAGATTAGGATGATTTTTACCGTATGCGGACTTATTCTGTTATTTTCAAGCAGACGTTCCAGACGAGGGATGGCGAGCAAATACAACAGGGACATCACCATGAGCGCGGCAAACATCAGGGTGTAATATTCCACCACCATCGAGCTTGCTGTTATGCGGTGTAAAATATAATCATCCGCTGCCCCGAGAACAAATTCTATCACTAAAGTAATCAAAACAAACCCGCGGGTCCGGTCCAGGTTGAGAAATGCCAGTTCTCTTTCCATGGCCTCCAGGTGCATCCCGTCGCTTTCTGTCGCTCCAGGGTTATTCGATTTCATGAACTATAATCAACTCCAAAACCAATCCAATCGCCTTCAACATTGCCGCAGAAATGGGCATTGCAATATCAGAAACGCTCTATCCGGTATTTCCATCAGAGAGCATCCACCTATTCCTGAACAAAGAATAGCATCTTAGTATTTATATCGGACAAATGGTCCATGACTTTTAGGTAAAATGATAAGAAAGAGAAATCGGGGAAATGGATGATAATAAAAGCAACGTAATAAGAATAGCCGCACCCCGATTCCCGATGCCATCTATGCGTTCAGGATCAGGGGCGGCCATTCTAAGAAGAGGAAAAAGCGACCGGTCGTAGCACTCTTCTTTCCCGAGCAGTATTATTATACGCAAACTAATGAAGAATATTGCATGAATTTCCGTAAATTGGACAAAGCTCCTCGAAAATGTGAGCCCGGAGGCGCAGCGGTTACTTCATCTCAGGTGCCGACAAGAGGATTCCATGCAAAAATTGCCTGCCGGGCAGGAAAAACCATACCCGGGGGATAATATGGTAAAGACACGAGACAAAGGAAGTGACTATCATGAACTCCTCAAGATACTTTTGCCGGGCAAATATTAAGAACCTGGCTCCCTATGTGCCGGGATATCAGCCAGAAAACCCGGACCAGGTAATTAAACTCAATGCCAATGAGAATCCTTATCCGCCTTCGCCTCAAGTCCTGGAGGCTTTGCGCAGTCATATCAGCGGAGATTTACGGCTTTATCCCAACTCCCGGAGCAGCAGTTTGCGCCGTCAGTTGGCCCAGGTCTACCAGATGAAAGAGAACCAAGTTTTCGCTGCCAATGGCTCGGATGAGACCATATCCCTTATTTTCCGGACCTTCGCCGATGCCGGCGACCTGATCGTTTCCCCCTACCCAACTTATACTGTCTATCAGACAGCAGCAGAAATCCATGAAATGGAATATCGTTCCATTGAGACTGATCCGGCTTTTCAGATAGATTTGCAGGATTTTTTGTCTGTCAATGCAAAGCTGGCCTTTATAGCCAATCCCAATGCCCAGACCGGCTTGCTCCTGACCCGAAGAAACATCGATGGATTCCTAACTTCGTTCGACGGTCTGCTGGTCCTGGATGAAACCTACATTGATTTCACTGGTGGAGCGGAAAGCGCCTATTCTCTGGTCCGCGACTACGATAACCTACTGGTTCTACGCACTTTTTCCAAGTCTTTCTCCCTATGCGGCATCCGAGTAGGCTACGCTTTCGGCCATCCCCAGCTCATTGAAGCCCTGGATAAGACCAAAGACTCCTACAACATCGCCTATCTCAACCAGATAGCGGCTGTGGAAGCCTTGAAAGACATAGACTATATGCAGAAGAATGCTGACCGTATTGCTGACAACCGGCAGCGTTTTATTCAGGCTCTGATTAACCTTAGCTTCGAGGTCATCCCCTCGGCGGGAAACTTTGTCCTGACCCGCCATCCCCGGCTGGCCGCCCAAGAAATCTACCAGGCATTAAAGGCACGCAATATCCTGGTCCGCTGGTTTGACCAACGGCGTTTACAGGACTATATACGCATCAGCATTGGAACCGATGAGCAGCTTGAGGCCCTTCTGTCTGCTCTGCAGGAAATTGTCAACTGCTAATGGGAGGAAATAGTCAGGCTTCACGGAGGTAATCTACAACATGGTAAGAAAGGAAGAAGGCCGATGATTTCTCAAAAAGTTCATGGTGATCTCCAAAACTCCTCGTGGATCAGAGCAATGTTTGAAGAGGGCGAGCGCTTACGAAAAATTCACGGTGCTGACCAGGTCTTTGATTTCAGCCTGGGCAACCCTGATTATGAGCCCCCCCTGGCGGTCAGGGAGGAGCTTAAACGCCTGGTGTTCGATGAGACTCCAGGGCTGCACCGCTATACCAGCAATGCTGGTTATGATCAGGTACGAAGCCAGATCGCCATCCAGCTCCATCAAGATACCGGCCTTCCTTTTGGCAGTGAACACATTATCATGACCTGCGGGGCGGCCGGCGGACTCAATGTTGTCTTAAAAACAATCCTCAATCCCGGGGAAGAGGTTATCCTTCTAGCCCCCTATTTTGTAGAATACGGTTTTTACACGCAGAATCACGGAGGCTGCCCGGTGGTTGTTGCAACCGGACCCGATTTCATGCCCGACCCGGAGGCTCTGAAAAATTCCATTACACCATTAACCAAAGCGATTATCCTCAACTCTCCCAACAACCCCAGCGGCGTGGTCTATCCACCCGCAGTGCTGCAGGCTATCGCCCAAGTACTGGAGAGCAAGGAACAAGAATTGGGAACCAGCATCATGCTCATCTCGGATGAACCGTATAGCAAGCTGGTCTATGACGGGGTGGAGGTTCCCAACCTGATGAATTTCTTTAAGAACTGTGCCGTGGTCAATTCCTTCAGCAAATCACTGGCTCTGCCTGGAGAAAGGATCGGATATATTGCCTTGAGCCCTCGAATCGACGATATTCCGACTCTGGCAGCCGGAATGATTTTCGCCAACCGCACATTGGGTTTTGTCAATGCACCTTCCCTCTTTCAGAAATTGGTCGGAGCCTGTCTGGATCAGGCACCGGATACAGGTGAGTACCAGCGTAGACGCGACCTGCTTTACAACCACCTGACCGGGTTAGGCTTCTCCTGCGTAAAACCCCAGGGAGCCTTTTACCTATTCCCCCAATCCCCCATCCCTGATGATGTAGAATTTGTCCGCCAGGCTTTGAAATACAACCTGCTGCTGGTTCCCGGCACCGGTTTTGCCTGTCCCGGCTATTTTCGTATGGCTTATTGCGTGGATATGAAAACCATCCGCAATTCGCTTCCGGCCTTTGAAGCCCTGGCCGCCGACTACTTTAATAATTAGCTAAAGACCCTTTCATATTTGCTGCCCGTACGGGCAGCAACATGGGGACATTCCTGCGATAGCAAGTGTGTCCCCAAACCTTAATGGGGAGGTGTGTCCCCAAACTTTCACTGCTCTAATCACTCTGATTGGCTTACATCCAGCGACCAAAGGTCGCACCACAGGCACTTGTAATATCGGTCGCCTGTTTCACAGGCTCTTCGATCTTACGGGCGCTCATGGGGACATTCCTTACCGCTGTTAGTATTTACTATGCCTCTATCCAATGAATTAAAGACATGGGTAATACCATTTAAATTGGCTTAATCCAAGGGGAAGGTGTGTCCCCTACCCTAAAACCCGGTTATCAATCTTGCCATTAAAATGGGTGAATGGTATTTTGAATTCCTGAATCCCCGAAGAATACGGGGCAATTGCATACTGCCCGAAATATACCACCAGGTTGCCATTTTCCACATAGTAAGGCTGCTGGGCTGAGATACCCTGAAATCCGTTCTTGTCCTGGAAAAAATCCTGGGGGTGTGTGGCAATCTGCTTCTTGATCTCCTGGTTGATGGGCGTCTGATAATCATAGCCGGTTGGGAAGAGCTCTTTCAGGCTTAATTCTTTGCCCGCATCCAAGTCAAAATTGAAAGGAAGGCGCTGGGTACTCCCATGAGCACCACCGGTGAACTGGTAAACGTCTTCAGTCAAACTTAAAAACATGCTGCGCTGGATATGAACTTCATACGTAGAAACCAGTTCATAGGGTGTTACAGTGTCCCTTAATTTTTTTGCCTCAGCCACATACTGGCCCACTTGATTGCCCAGTTGATCTCGGAGTTCCACTTGAGGGGCGGCCAGTTTATCATTTAGAACTAATTGTGTCTTGGGTTGACGCATGCCCTCAATCACCGGAATTTTTAAGTCCACTTTATAATACTGCTCCTGGCTACTCACAGAGCGAGTCGTAATCTGCATTCCTCCCGGTACAGGCTTCTTCACTGGCGCTGTTTGGTTTTCACCTTGCGGAAGTGGAGAGCGGGGAGCCTGTTTTTTTCCACAGGCAGGCAAACCCAGTAGCAATAGTATAATTACAGTTAAACAAGCCACTTGTTTCTTCCATTTATCATTTCTTAGTTCATTCAAGGCAGTACCTCCTTCTTTCCTCATTAATTCCTTATTATCTTGCTCAACCCATTGCGCTAACTTGCACAGGTAAAAAATTGCCTCTACGGCGTGGAGATCTCTAAAAATCCTTGCCCATTTTAGCCGTTAAGGTTAGAATAAAAAGCAGATAATGATAATCATTATCAAATATTGGCAGTAGCATCTGGGAAGATTATAGATAATGGAGAGAACTATGCAGCGAATAAAATTGGACCCTGCCGGGAAGTCATCCCCGGTGGAAAATCAAACCTGGAAGAAACAGCTGGATGTTTATCTGCTCAGTCCCTACACGGGCATTCCTATTATGCTACTCTGTTTCGCCGCTCTTTTTGCGGTCAGTTTTGTTCTGGGCAAACCGATGTCCAACGGTCTGGGCCTGCTCCTGGACCACCTGGCCCTGGTTTTTGAGCGCTGGGCCACCACGCATTCCCTACCCTTTCTGATTACCAGCCTGGTATCCAATGGGTTATTCCGTGGCATTGGATCGGCTCTGGCCTTTTTCCCCCAGATGCTGATATTTTTTACTTTCTATACGGTTATGAACGATACCGGTTACGCGGCCCGCATCGCCTATCTCATGCAGAATCCCATGTCCCGATTGAACATGGATCCCAATTCATTCTCCTGTTTGATTCTGGGCTATAGCTGTAATGTGCCTGCGGTCCTGGCCACCCGTGATATCCCCAGGCGCAGTGACCGCCTCATCTTGATGTTGATCAGCACCTTTACACCCTGTTCGGCTCGTTTTGGTGTAATACTCTATATTGCTGCAGCTTTCTTTTCGCCTCTAACAGCTACGCTGGTCATGACCGCCCTGATTGCTCTGAGCTGGCTCTTAAGCGCCCTGGTAGCCCTGGCCATCAAGGCTCGCTCCAGCCATCCTCGGGAAGAAAACATCAAGCTGACCCTGCCCCCTTTTCATGCCCCCAAGCTCCATCATGTTTTACGTTCGGCGATGGGGCGGACTGCGGATTTTCTCAACAAAATTAAAAATGTTGTTATCATCAGTTCCGTAGTGGTCTGGTTCCTATCCACCTTTCCCCTGGGGCGCGGTTTCGATAATTCTTATGTAGCTGTCACCGGAAAATTTCTTGCCCCACTGGGTCACATGGCCGGACTCGATTGGCAGTTGATCGTAGCTTTACTTTTGGGTTTTTTTGCCAAGGAAACCACGCTCTCGACTCTGGGGGTTTTGTACCATGCATCGGAAGGACTGGGCAACTTGGGAAGCATATTGGTCAACCATATCAGTCCCCTGACCGGACTGACCTTCCTAGTAATTTTTATGTTCTACACCCCCTGCCTGGCCACGGTGAGCACCATCCGCCGGGAAAGTCAGAGTATCGGGTTCGCCCTTTTTTCCGTGGTCTTTTCTTTACTAGTAGCCTTCATTATAGGAACACTGGTCTACCAGATTGGCCACGTATTTCTCCTGTTTTTCCACTAAGAACGTTTCTTTTTCCAGTTGCATTTTTTGGGGCCGGCGGTTATGCTCTTGGAAGATGATGAAGCAGGACGCACTATGAACGGCCACCCATGAAGGGAGTAATAAACATGTTACAAGGACTCTTGCAGCCTACCCATTTAATCCTCATTTTGGTCATTGCCTTGATCGTAATAGGACCCGGCAAAATTCCTGATGTGGGTAAAGCGCTGGGAAACGCCATACAGGGTTTCCGCCAGGCCACCAATGAAGGCCAGGAAAAGGAACTAAAAGCACGTGTGATCGAGCAGGAAAGAGAGAATTCTGAGAACCAGGCTCTCTAAACAAATTGGACCTGCAAAAAGGTTAATTGCATATTGTAATACTGTTAATAAATGAGCATCCTTTAACCACGAAAAGGATGCTTCTTTTTGGCCCAAGCCTTGTGTAGCACCACCGCCGAAAGGCGGGTATTTTTTTATTATATCGGGTTTTACAAATCAAGATAATATTTACTGATTAGATCTGTATGTGCTCAATAAAGTATGGTAGATTATGGATAAGCAGCAATTTTATGATACAAGAGGTGAACTTCTATTTTGGAAGAACATGGAGGAGGTAAAAACCCATGGGAGAGATGGAATCCGGCCTGGCTGCAGAGCATGATTTTGCCGGTATATATCAGCTTCTGGAACAACTTTGGCCGAATCAAGAACTTAATCAGGCCCGCATCCAGCAGGTGTTTATCAAAGCTCTCCATACCGGCCAGCCCAGCTATTTCGTTGCCAAACAACACGGAAAAATCGTGGGCTTTATTTCCTGCCTCGTTAAGAACAATCTCTGGGCCCAGGGAAACCTGCTCCACATTGACGACCTTATTATTGATGAAGAATACCGGCGTCAACAGATAGGCAGTATGTTAATACAGGCAGCTCGGGATTTTGCCCGCGAAAATTGTTGCACCTACCTGGAGCTGGACTCTGGTTTTCCCAGGACCGGAGCACATTTTTTTTATGAAAAAAACGGTTTTACGAAACGCGCCTTCAATTTTATCTACCAGCTGGATTAGAGGTTTATTAGCGGCAGCTACGAGTAAAGGAGATTGAGTCATATGATGTCTTCGCAATGGCGGGTTGTAGGCAGAATGATCTTTTTTCTGTTCCTTTCAGCAAGTCTGGTGAGCGGTTGCTCCAAAACAAGTATTAACAAGGCCCCCTTGCCATCACCCCAGACCGCTCTGGCCGGTGATTTTGCCAGTTATCACGATTACCCGGTGAATATTCAGCCTGCCGTGCCTCCCTATAAGGTGGCTGCCGATTTAAGCAATGTAACGAATATCAATCGTTTTTCGTTCTCCCCCCAGGCTCAAGACCTGCTGGTGCAAAACGCTTTTGTGGTAGTGCCTGCCAGAGGTTTGGAGTTTTTTTCCATGTATGAACCCAACCGTTATGATGGAATTCCCAATTTTGTCACCACTGATGCCATGCTGCACAATTACCACCTTTATTTTAACCACCTCTTGAAAAGCATAGAAAAGGAAAAGCTTATTCCCCAGTTGAAAGAGTTGAACACCATCCTGCTCAGCCAATCAACACAGGATTTCGCTGCTTTGCAGGGAACTGCATGGGAAAACGCTGCCCGGCGCAATCTGGCTTTTTTCGCCGTGGGCAGCCGTCTTCTGGACCCTCAGGTGGCAATTCCCTCTCCGGTGCAGGCAGTTGTGGACCAGGAATTATCTCTCATTAACAGCCACCAGGGAATGGAGGTTTCCCCGGTCATGAATATGTCCGCCTCCCAGGATATCAAGGAAGACCTGAAGGAGGATTATACCCAGTATATTCCCCGTGGACATTACACCCAATCCCCGGAGCTTCAGAATTATTTTAAGTCAATGATGTGGTATGGCCGCCTCACCTTCCGCCTTAAGGACGAAGATGAAACCCGGTCAGCGGCTTTAATTACCTTAATGCTCAATCAGAAGGATGCCAGCCAACTTTGGGAAAGCATTTACCAACCCACGGCCTTTTTGGTGGGTAAAAGCGATGATCTGGGTTATTACCAATATGGCCCTTTGATGAAAAATATTTACGGCAGCCAGCTCTCGGTGCAGCAAGTCACTGGTGATGAAAGCAAGTGGAAAGACTTTGTCGTCCAGGCCCAAAAGCTGGAGCCGCCGGCCCTGAATTCCATCCCCATCTTTGATGCAAACATCCAGCCGGACCGGGAAAAGGAGATCAAGGGCTTCCGTTTCATGGGTCAGAGATTCACCCTGGACGCCTCGGTATTTCAACGTCTGATTTACCGGGAGGTCAAGGAAAACCCGGCCGGCAAGCGCAGAATGCTGCCCAAAGGGCTGGACATCCCGGCGGCCATGGGCTCCACGGAAGCTTATCAGCTTCTCCAGAGCACTGGCGAAGACCAATATCAGAACTATCCGGAAAACATGACGAAAATGAAAAGCTATTATGCTGGATTAGGGCAGAACCAGTGGACGCAGAACCTGTACTGGAACTGGCTCTATACCCTCTTGCCCCTGACCACGCCTAAAACCGCCGGTTATCCCTCTTTTATGCTCAACCAGGCCTGGACCCGCAAAGACCTGAACTGCTATCTGGGCAATTGGACCGAGCTGAAACATGACACCATTCTCTATACCAAACAGGTTTATGCCGAGGCTGGCGGAGGGATGGGCCCCACTGATGATCGGGGCTACGTAGAACCCAACCCTTACCTGTATGGCCGCCTGGCTTCCCTGACCGCCATGACCCGGGAGGGTCTGGCCAACCGAAGTTTGTTGAATAATCAGGACCAGGATAGCCTGCAGCGCCTGGAAGAGCTAGCCCTCTCCCTAAAATCCATATCCGAAAAGGAGCTGACCAACACCGCTCTCTCGGATCAGGATTACGAGCTCATCCGCAGCTTTGGCGCACAGTTGGAACATTTCTGGCTGGAAGCATTGCGGGATGATGGGTTGGAGGGGAGTTCTCAGCTGTGGGATTTTCAAGCCCCATTGGTTGTTGACGTGGCCACCGAGCCGCCGGACCGAGTATTGGAGGAAGCCACCGGGCATATTTTCGAGATCTATGCAGCAGTGCCCGTGGATGGCAAGCTCCGCATCGCCAAAGGCGGGGTTTATTCGTATTATGAATTTTCCTGGCCGGCATCCAACCGCCTCACCGACAAGGAATGGCAGGAAAAACTGGCCGGGGATCAAGCGCCTCAGCCCCCGGCGTGGACTGCGGACTTTACCGCCCAGGGTCTTACCCGTGTCATTCCTTCTGGGCAGTAACTACGGTGGCCAGCAAGAATTCCGCGCCGGGTTTCGCCTGGACGCCCGTTTTACTTGTAATCGCCTTGCTGCTGATTGTTATTGTCCGGGGGGGCGGCGCGCCCTCACCTGATTCCAGACAGCCCATAAGCTCCACTCAGGAAACCGGTCAATTCTTTGATCTGGATCAAGACGGTTCCCTGGAGCACTACGTTTTAAGCCGGGGAAGGCTGAGCATCAGCGAAAAGGGGAAGATGCTGTGGGAATCTTCCCCGGACTGGCAGGTGGATTCCTTCGCTCTGGGGGATGCCAACAATGACGGGCAGAAGGATCTCTTACTCGTGGTTTGGAAAGCAGGAAGCTTTGGCCGGGACAAACCTTTCTGGCTGACCGGTCCCGATCGAGAGCGAAGCAACCATCTCTTTGTTTTTGATTTAATAAAGAAAAAGCCCAAACCGGTCTGGATGTCGTCGGCTTTGGATGAGCCGATTTTATCCTTAGAGGTGAAAGACGTAAATCAGGACGGTAAAAACGAGTTAGTGGTGCAGGAAAAAACCCGGGTCAATGCTCCTTTCGTATTGGCCTCCCCTTGCCGGGCCGCTGTCCTCATGCAGTGGCAGGACTGGGGGTTTTACCGGCTTGATCCTACAGAGCCACTCGATCCATTACAGTCAGGTCTTTTAGGCGGGCCCTTCTTAGGGCAGATAATCCTCCCGGATGGGAGCAAAAACCTCCAGGGCTACTGAATCTAGAAGAGGCTGGGCGCCATGTTCAACCCCTCCAGGAATGGTCCAGCTGTCTCCCGGGTTTACTTCAAAGGTCTCACTGCCGATCGAAAGCAGCATTCGCCCCGACACCAGGTACCCGGTTTGCTCCTGGCCATGCTGGTGCACGGGAAGCAGGGCATCCTTGGCCAAAATGAACTCACTCATCAAGGTTTGTTCACCATAGACCAGCGTCTTGCGCTGAATCCCCGGTAATACCTTGATAAAACCCTGTTCAGCTTTTTTTGAAAACATTCTCATTCCCCCATAAACATAGTATTTATTAAAAGTAGCAAGTTTCAACTTGCCATATCCCCAGATCTGCAAAGCATCAGGAGGTGTATCCTGTGTGGTATATCTATACAACCGGGGGAGGTAGTCATTATCCCTTGGAGCTGGGATACCGGGCCATGTCCAGCGCAGAAATTGTCCACGATTACGACCGGTTGACCATATTCTGTAAGGATGGTTGTGAAAGCTATAACTCCGGAGGCTGCCCGCCCTGGGCCCCCCGTTTTGAGGTTGTTCAGGAACAATATCCTTATGCCGTCCTGGTTTTTGCCCGTTTCTATACACGCTTCCTGCCCGAGCAATTCAGGTCTTCTCCTAATCCCTCCACACATTACCGCTTCCAGGACATAATCCTTACCCGCCTTCTCTCTCACCTGGGATATCGTGTGCGGAGCTCCTGCGGGGGTCAAGCTATATTCCTCAATGCCGGCCACTGTCCGGGCTGCGGCGATACTCCCTGCAGTTTTCTCCTGGGTGAACAGAGCTGCCGCAATTCCAGAGCCCGAGTTTTTAATATCGGTGCGACCGGTATAGACGCTGAAGCCACCATGAGGAAATTCTTCGGCATCCAGTTGCAGTGGCAAACCCGGGGTGCTCATCAGGAGGTGGAATACATCATCAAGGTGATGGGGTTCTTCACCACAAACAGCAGGGAGCAGAATAACATCCTGGACCAGATTCCAGGAGCTCTCAAACATCTGCCCTCCACCCACCTGGCACTGGACGACAGCATACTCTATGCGGTGCTAAAGGAAAAGCTGACTGTACAATATCTCCAGGGCTGACCTCCGCCTAGCTCCGCTCATCAAACCGAATTCCCGGCTACAAATCACGCTCCCAGCGTTCCGCACCTTCTGCATGGCCATGTTGAAGGAGGGAAGCCAGGTACTGCAGGGCTTCCCAGGCATCCCCGACCGGATAATAAAAGGCATTCCAATTTTCGCTATCCTCCCCATCATGGTTGGGGATTACCCAGTCAAATTGCCAGGCCAGGCCTAGCTCTATTGCTGCGCTTTTGGCTCGCTTCTCGATGTTTTCCAGGTCGGGCAAAGACAGAATGCCTTTCTGCTTGTTGGTGCGGCGCAGGAGCTTGCGGCGCATTATATCGATCACCATCTGCTCCAGGTCAACAGACTGTTCTTTCAACCAGATAACCTCAGCCCGCGAAAGAGGCGAGAGGAAAATCCTGAGCATAGGAACCAGGTCCAGCTCGGGCAGCTCCCACAGGGCTTCCGGGACAAAGGGATTGCCTTCAAAAAATACGTTCTCACCCCGTTGGAGCATCGAGGTCAGACCATCCAGGTCTAGACCCTGCAAATCGCCCCTGACATCCAGTAAGACAAAGTTCTCCTTTCCGCCCAGGGCTTCCATCTCCTCCCGGGAGCGAAAGTAGTAGTCTACACCTTCTCTTTCACCGGGGCGGGGCGGGCGGCTGTTATACAAGACCAATTTGTGCAGGGTTTGCTCCAGATCAGGATAGAAGTTCTTCAAGGCTTGACATAAAGGCCCTTTCCCGACGCATGAGGGTCCACTCAACATGATGAACCTGCCGTTTTTCATTCACCCCAGCACCTTCCTAAATGGTTTATGAATTTCATTTTCCTACCATATAGATGATATTCATATCGCTTGTACTTACATGATTTTTCAGATCAGTCAATCATCCTCCTGGTCAAACCCTTTACCGCCAGCCAGCCAGTCAAAACAATGAAGACCAGGCAGTATAGAAGATCCCACAGCAGATACGTTCCCAACTGGTTGGGTACGCAGAAAGCGCGGGCCATGCGCACCACATGGGTCAGAGGAATGATTTCGGCCACATACTGCATGCTCTTGGGCAGGTTTTCCAGGGGAAATACTGCTCCGGAAAAGAAAAACATGGGTGATAATAAACCGGTGAAGTAGAAGTTGAAATGGTTGATGTTGCGAACCATACTGGTGATCCACATAGATAGAGTTCCGAACATAACCCCGCAGACAAAGCCCACCAGAGCAGCCGCAATGCTCAGGGGATAATGAATAATACCCGCCACCCAGGTGACCAAGAGAACCGCCAGGGAAAAGATAAAGCCTTTGGTTCCAGCAAAGATAATTTCCCCGCCGATCAGATCAATCGGTGATAGGGGCGCACCCAGCATGCCATCATAGACTTTGTCATACTCAAGGCGCACAAAAGTACCGTAGGTGCACTCAAAAGCGGCGGTATACATAGAACTGGTCACAATGATGCCGCTGGCTAAAAATAAAATATAACTCATGGATCCCATGGTCTGGATGTAGGAGCCAAAGCCGATACCCAATCCAACCAGCATGATCAGGGGCTCCAGGAGAGGCGGAAAGGCATTGCTCCAGAAATTCGAATCATAAACCCTTTCATGCCGGTACCAGACACTGAATATTCTTCTCCACGGGGATGGTGGTTGATGTTGCCTATTGTAGCTCATTCAAGGTCCTCCCGGTAACATTGAGAAATAGGTCCTCCAAATTCGCCTGACGGATGTGATAACCGTCGACTTTCAAGGTCTCTCCCAGGCGGGTCAACTCTTCCTGGTCATTGCCGTAAACTAAAAGAGCATCCGCGAAAATTTCGAACCGAATTCCGGGCGTAATGCTGCTTTGCAGGGAGTCCAGGCGCTCCTGCTCCAGACCGTAAATCTCCATTACATAAACCTCAAGATGATCTGACAACAGGCTCCGGGGATCACCTTCCAAGAGCTTCTTACCTTTGTCCATAATAATGATGCGGTCGCAGATTTGAAAAGCTTCTTCCATATAATGAGTGGTTAACAAAATCGTCACACCCATATCCTTGAGTTCCCGGAGCTTATTCCAGATAAGGTGCCGGACCTGGGGATCCAGTCCGGTGGTGGGTTCATCCAGGATCAAGAGCCGGGGTTGATTCATCAAGGCCCGCGCAATGGTCAGCCTTCGCTGCATGCCACCGGAGAGCTCCTTGATCTTGACCCGGGCTTTATCTTGAAGCTCCATGAACTCCAGCAACTCTGCAATCCGGTTTTTGGCTTCCCGGGGATGGAGTCCGTAGAATTTAGAATATATGTAGAGATTGTCGCTGACATTTAATTCGCTGTCCAGATTGTCTTCCTGAGGCACAATTCCGGAAAGAGCCTTGATCATTAAGGCCTGTTTCCCCGGATGGCAGCCGAAAACACTGATCAACGTATCTTTGCACAAATCGGGTTTTGCTTTTCCGTAGATAATTTTCATGGTAGTGGTTTTGCCTGCACCGTTGGGCCCCAGGAATCCGAAACATTCGCCTGCCTCAACAGTAAAATCCAGTTGATCAACCGCAGTCAAAGGACCGTAGGATTTGTTTAACTTGCGCACTTGAATGGCTGTCTCTTTCATGCCTGCCTCCCCTTCTTGCAGTCCTAGGCCTGGTTTCGAGGTTGGTAGTCTGCCCTATCTATTTTGATCCATTATTACCTCTTCATACCATACCAGATTATAAAAGACAGGAAAACCTTTACAGGAACACATCCCCTTAAATGTATTTATTCGGTATTGCATCATCCCTCTGCCCTTCATTTTTTTCATGAGAAAATGAAAGCTTTCACAATTGTCAGAAAATTCCGAAAATATATTGACATTGGGTACAAGCAAGTCTACACTGAAGCTACCAGGAAGATGAATCGATTGAGATTCAAAATCCTGAGTCACCGGGAAGAACGGACCAAGTTCTTCAAACAAATGAAAGGGCCTCGGGATAGGATGGTAGAAAGGCAAGCAATGCCTCATCACCCGGTTGGTTTCCCCGGTAAGGCGGGAGAGGAACAAGGAACGATTGGACCAGGTGAAAAAAACAGGGGAGGTACTGCATGAACAGTACGATGTCTCCAAAGTAAGAGGGCCGGCGCTGAAAGGTGCAGGTCCTCTTACATTTTGGTGAGGCCTCCACCCCTTTTTCCTCTTCAAACAGTTATCCGGAGACGGTACGTATATTCTCTGTCAATGGGAGAGGTGGGTTGATTTCATATCATTGCGGCGTTTTTCTTTGACTACCGGCAAAGTGATAGCCACTGCACCCCCACCCTGGGTCTCATTATAGAGCCTTATCTCTCCCCCGTGTTCGGCAACAATTTTCTGCACTATGGTAAGACCGAGCCCCGAACCTTCTTTGGCTCCTGAGAAAAAATAATCAAAAGCATGCTCCAAATCTTCTGGTGAAAAACCCGGGCCGTCATCCAGGACCTTGATCAAGACCCGGGTCTGCTCTTCAAGGAGGGAAGCCTGCACACTGACCCGTTTATGGGCATGGCGGATGGCGTTGGACAATAAATTGACAAAAAGACTGTGCAGTTGGTCCCAATCCCCGACCACCCAGCAGTTGGGCTCCACTTCCGATCCAACCTGCACTCCTTTTTCCAGGGCATAGCCACCTGCAGTCTCTACAGCATCTTGTACGATGTAGCATAGGTCGTGGGGTAAGAAGTAAGTGTTATGGGGCTCTTCCAGGATGGTGATATCGATCATATTATCTATGACATTTCGCAAACGCAGACTTTCTTTATGAATGATCTCGATGGCGTTGTCCAGCGCTGCACCGGTAAAGACCCCATCCCGAATTCCTTCCGCATACCCGTTGATGCTCATCAGGGGGGTTTTCATTTCGTGGGAAGCGTTCTGGAAAAAGCGGCGCCGACCCTCATCATAATCCTTTAATCGGTCGGCCATTTGATTAAATGCTTCAGCCAGTTTGGCCAGCTCATCACCTGATTTAACCTCCAGGCGAACATCAAACTGTCGATTGCCCAGGGCCTGGGTGTATTTTTCCAGGGCTCTCAGCGGTCTTACCAGATAACGGATTAAAAAGAAGGCAATGATAAGGGCTATGGTCAGGGCAGCAAACAAGCTGCCGAAAATCATAAAAAGTGTCTCTCGATACGTTTCCTTTAGGGTATTAATTGAAACAAGGGTTAATACTGTGCTCCCCAGACCTGTTGGAGCTTCTGCAGACAAATAGCGTCCATTATTAAAAATATTGACATCATTTTTATCAAAAACCTTCGCTTCCCGCAAAGGTTCGGACAATTGGTCGACTGGCTGGCCGACATCGAACTGTCCCCCGGGGCGACTACTGACGGTGATCACATCCCGATAGTCGATCAGCATATAATCACTCTCGACGGAGCGCCCCAGTAATAAAAGGTTTAAAGGCAGATCGTGCCCGGGTGAAACTTGAGACCCTGATCCGATAGCACGTGCGATTTCCCTGGCCTGTTCTTCCAGACCGACTTGGGCACGTTTTTCCATAACACCAACCAGTAATGGATAGTAGGCTAAGGCGGTTACTAGAAAAGCGACCCCCACTACTGATAAGTAACTTATTAATATTTTAGTAGATATGCTTTTCCACTTGTGCATTTAAACGATACCCGTATCCCCAGATCGTGTGAATGTTCACTTCCGATCCGTGCTCCTTTAGCTTTCTGCGCAATCGTTTGATTGAATCGTCGACCGCGCGCTCGCTTCCTTCGTAGTCATATCCCCATACCCGGTCCAGCAGCTCCTGGCGGTTGAATGTTCTCTGGGGGTGCTGCACCAGTAAGGCTAAGAGCTCGTATTCTCTGTTGGTAATGGTAAATTCGCGTTTGCCAATCAGGACCAAACGGTCACCAGGGATCAATTTAAGATTGCCCGCCTGAAGATAGCATTGCGGATCGGGCGGAGCCAGCGTGCGGCGAAAGACTGAGCGCACCCGGGCAACCAATTCACCTGGACTAAAAGGTTTGGGCAGGTAGTCGTCTCCTCCGATTTCAAGCCCGGCGATCCGGTCCAGCGCCTTTCTGCGCGCAGAGATAAAAATCACCGGAACCCCGCTGTGCTGCCTGATTCCCCGGCAGAATTCCAGTCCGTCTTGGCCGGGCAGCATAATGTCCAGGATAAACATATCCGGGTAGCCTGATTCCAAACGCTGGGATAGCTGCTCAACACTGCTGAAAGACTCCACGACAAAACCCTCATTTTGCAGATAGTGCGAAATCAACAGCCGGATATTCTCTTCATCATCAACCACGAATATACTGCTCAAAAATAATGCTCCTTGCTCAACACGATGACTTACAACCCACATTATAAAACAATAATGTGGCAAAAAATATGCTTATAGATTGCCGATAAAAAATATTGGGCACCCTAATTCTGCCACATTTACAGTTTATCATTAGGGCATGGTAGGATAATAAATGAAAAGATTCGTCAACCCGGGTGGATAACCCGGATTGCTGGCATCCACCCATTTCATAGCAATGCTCACGGGGAAGTGAATATTTAGTGGACATTTAGCAGAATATTTTTTCAACGATCATCAGCCACAGCATGCGCTGAATCTCTCTCGGCACAGAGAGCGGGGGAACCAAGAGTGGGGTGAATCCGCAAGCGGTAGGGAATCCCTTATCCCGAACCCGTCAGCTAACCTCGCAAGCGCTAAAAAGGGAATCCGAGGTTAATACTTTGCCTGATAACCACGGGGTCTTCCTTTGGTTATTTTTGTTTAAGTTCTCGGCCCTTTTCGATTATGACCATTCCTGAAGGATTTTGTGAGGAGTGATAGCATGAGAGAAAACGGCAATCTCCATAGTTTATATCAATCTATACTTGGCTTTAATGACCTGAAAAAACATGCCCTGTCTTTTTTAAGATCCATTAAAGCCTTTCCCTATGACAGCTTGGTCCAGGAAGAGGTGGCCACCAGAAAACGGCAGATTGCAGATGTCATGGGCGGCACTGACCAACAATGGGCTGATTGGAAATGGCAGTATAAAAACAGGATAAAAGACAGTGCTGCATTGGCTCGGATTCTCGGATTAAGCCAATTAGAAAAGAAGCGCATTGAAAGAGTCAGCCGGGTTTATCGCTGGGCGGTATCTCCCTATTATCTAAGCCTGGTCGGCCCTGATTATATGAACAGCCCGATTTATCGTCAGGCTGTTCCGGATACCAGGGAATTGATTCCGGTGAGCAGCCCGGCACCTATAAATGAAGCTCATGACGCTCCGACTCCCTGCCTGACCCGAAAACATTCAGGCCGTATGACCATCAATGTAACCAACCAGTGCGCCATGTATTGCCGGCATTGTTTGAGAAAGCCCACTATGAGCCAGGATGAGCGGCACGCCTGCCTGGAAGATATTGAGTCAACCCTGGACTATGCAGCCATAAATTCGGAAATTCGTGAAGTTATCATTTCCGGCGGTGATCCCTTCCTGCTGGGCAATAGTACATTGGACTTTATTTTACTGGAACTGGACAAAATACCACACATTGAAAAAATCCAGATCAAAACCCGGACGCCGGCAACCCTGCCACAGAGAATAACACCTGAACTCTGCGGCATCCTGGGCAAATATCCATCGATCAATATCAGCACCCAGTTCAACCACCCCCTGGAGATCACGCCCGAAGCCCAATCAGCCTGCGCGCGCTTGATAGAGGCTGGAATAGTTGTAGGCAGCCGGTCGGTTTTGCTGCCCGGAATCAACGATCAGCCCAACATTATGAGAAAATTAGACCAGGAGCTGTTAAAAATCAAGGTGCATCCCCAACATATATCGCATACCCAGGATGTTGAGGAAATCGGGGCTGTTCAGACTGACTCGAACGACGGAATAAATAAGATTAGATCCCTACATGGATATACATCGGATTCAGCTATTGCGCCCCACCGAGGTCGCAGCAAAATTCTGACGCCCAGACGCCTGCCGCAATCTCAATAGCTTGCATAAATATTGAGGCGCCCGAGCGGCCAAAAACCCCATCGTGGGCCAGCTCATGGTTTTTTCGTCGCACTTCCCTTTGATGCCAGATAGTGAATTCTCAGCCAGGCATTCTCTTGTTTAAAGCTATTATTGATTTCGACCTTAGTTCCAATAAGTAAAAGAGTATAATCTTATGATGTTTAAAGGCCACGTTTCGATAAACGAAACATGGCCTTCTTTGATCATCTCGTGTCAAAGGGACGGCAGACCGTGTGAAAAGTCCAACTAGACGGAGAGATATAGAGTAAAAATACAGTTCACCTTGTTATGCAGAGAATGGGCCTTATTTTACATCATTTTGGAAGGCTATGAATCAGGTCCAGGATCATTATCCGCCTCAATCGTGTGGGATGATGTATTATCGTTATTATCTGTCCAACTAATATTTATTTTAGTGTGGGTGTGTGGAGATTTTGGATCAAAACCAATTAGTTTTTCCAAAGGGATTGTGTTTTGAAGATACAATACATCCATTTCTTCTATACTGCCAAAATTATATTCTCGACAACTAACAACGGTACCATTGATATCAACCGTTAAAAGACATTTTACATTGTTGCAGATTGGCTTATCTTGATATCTCAATTCATAATTCATAACCAGGTTTTCGCCGTTGAATGTTTCAACGCCATGTGAGGACCACGCCGGAATATCATGGCTACATCCCCCAACAAATATTAATAACGATAAAATGACCGCTTTTAATGTGAAAATTTTCATTTATAGTCACTCCAATTTTTCAATCATTTTTACTGCTATTTTAGCTTTACGAACCACTCCCACAATAATTATACAAGCCATATGTTAATTTTGGAAATTTTCTTATTTTAACCAAATTAATACACTTTTAACAGGAATACATATTCACTTTTGTTGTTCGCGACGACGATTATATACTTAAACCACGGCAAACGAAGCTTTATTAGCAGATTATAGTAAAATGGATAAAGAACCACCCGGATTCACATCGCGATAAAGGAGGAAAGGATATGGAGAATATTTTGGTTATCAAAGATCGAGACACCATTCTGCAAATATCCTACGAAGATATGATTAAATACCACGGTCGCTTTCATATCGGTGGTGTAGCCCTAGCTTTTAAGGCTTTGCAACTGGGATTTGCCCGATTGCTGCCACCCGGGCAAGTCCCTTCTCGGAGCAAAATTGCATTTGCTTCCGGCATGGGGCCGACAGCTACCGGGGTCTTGGACGGGGTGGAGATGGTGACCCGAGCTGGTTCTAAAGGCCGAATGACCTCTGATACGGTTCTGGGTAAAAACGTGACCGCTCCCGAAACCCCTAATGCCGGCAAATTCTACTTCGAATTGACCTATGATGGAGTAAAACTGGGATTAGCGCTTAAGGAGGGGTTAGTTCCTGAAGAATTCATAAGTTTGTCCCGCCAGGCCATGGCTCGCACACTGGACAATGATGGAGCCAGGCGCTTGCAGGAAGTCAAAGAAGAACTGGCTGCCACCCTCATGTCCAATAAGGCCGAGGATCTGTTCAATTGCATTGAATTGGGCTAGGCATGATCAATCCTGGCAAGCCCAAGTCCTCCCCTGTGGTCTACCAGCTCAGGAGACGAAGGCATAACGAAAGACAGCCAATAAAGGAGCGCTCCTTACGAATTAGGGAGCGCTCCAACACGTTCAGACGCAAGCTATGCCTGAGAAGGGTTTAGAGGTACAAACCTATCATTTACCAAGAAATATGGGTTTTCGCTTCTCTATAAAGGCCTTCATGCCTTCCTTTTGGTCAATGGTTGCGAACAACAAGGTGAATTTATCCAGTTCCTGTGCCAAACCGCTGCCAAGATCTATATCCAACCCCGAATGCATTGATTTTTTTAAGTAGCTCAAGGCCAGGGGAGCCCTGGAAGCCAATTTTCCCGCCAACTTCAGCGCTTCTTCCATAACTCGCTCCGTAGGAACCACCTTATTTACCAGTCCTATATCCTGGGCAGTGGAAGCTCCAATAATATCCCCGGTAAACATCAGTTCCTTGGCTCGGGCCAGGCCGATAAGTCGGGGAATCCTCTGGCTGCCGCCTGCAGCCGGGAAAATTCCCAGGGTGATCTCTGGGAAACCGAACTGGGCTTTTTCTCCGGCTATACGGAAATCGCACGTGGCCATCAATTCAGCTCCCCCACCCAATGCATGCCCACAAACGGCAGCTATGGTAGGCTTGGGAAGCCCTGCAATCCGATTAAAGACCATGTGAATGGGGGCTACGTAGTCCCGGGCCGCCAAGGGATCACAATCCATCATAGCTTTGATGTCACCACCAGCCGCAAACACCTTTTCTCCACCCGTTATGATTAAAACTCGGACTTCCAGGTCTTCCGCAATCTGTTCAACTGCCCATCCCATTTCTTCGATCATCTGTTCATTGAGAGCATTCATGGCCTCGGGGCGATTTAGAGTCAGTACGGCTGTCTTGTTTTCCCTGGTCAGGGTGATGGTTTTGAAATCCATATGATTTACCTCCCACTGCGCTATTCACATGTTGACTGCTTGATCAAAGGGCTTCTATGATTGTGGCCATGGCCGGCCCCCCGCCAGAACAGAGGGAAGCAATGCCAAACTGTTTGTTGCTCCGTCTCATTTCGTGCATCAGGGTTAGAATCAATCTGACTCCGGTCATACCTACCGGATGCCCCAAACCAACTCCGGAACCCAGAACATTGATCTTGGCCGGATCGATCTTTAATTCTCGGTTGCAAGCAATCACCTGAGCCGCGAAGGCTTCGTTGAATTCGCAGAGTTCCATATCATCTACGGACATGTTGGCAAATTTCAAAGCCCGGCGTACGGCTGGCACCACTCCGATTCCCATTATTTTAGGATCAACGGAGGCTGAGGCGGTTGCCACAATTCGCGCCAGCGGCTTGATCCCCAATTCCCTGGCCTTTTCAGCTGCCATCAAAATAATGGCTGATGCGCCGTCATTGATGGCGGAAGCATTGCCGGCGGTGATCGTTCCCTCTTTCTTAAAGGCGGGCCTCAGTTTGGCCATCGACTCCAAATTCACCTTGGGGTTGGGATGCTCGTCGGTGTCAAACAGCAGCGGTCCCTTTTTTGACTTGAGTTCCACCGGCACAATCTCTTCTTGGAACTTGCCTTCTTTGATGGCCTGGCAGGCCCGCTGGTGGCTCATTAAAGCCCATTCATCCTGCTCCTGGCGGGGAATGCTGTACATTTCCACCAGGTTTTCAGCGGTGACTCCCGCGTGATAGTTATAGAATGGATCAATAAAGGCATCATACATCATGCTGTCATGCAGCGTATCAGATCCCATGCGGTAGCCCATCCGAGCTTTTAGCAGCAAATAGGGTATATTGGTCATACTCTCATGTCCTACCGCAGCGCCAACATCGATCTTGCCCAGCATGATCTCCTGGCTGATTATCTCCGCACCCCGCATGGAGGATGCACACTGCTGGTTGGTAGTTAATGATACCGTCTCCACCGGGCATCCCGCACCCAGCGTCACCTGCCGGGCAGGATTCCCTTTGCAGCCTGCCTGATACACGTGTCCTGCTGTAACCTCTTCGATTTGTGCAGAATCAATACTCGCCTTACTAATCGCGGCTTTTAAAGCAATCGTTCCAAGATCAACGGCAGAAAAGTCTTTTAGCGATCCTAAAAAGTCACCGATGGGGGTTCTCATTCCGCTTACGATAACAACTTCACGCATTTTTATTCCACCTTTCCCATGTCAAAATCCACAGCCTCATTTTTTCCTGACCCGTTGCTGCTGGCTCGGGGCTTTTCTCTGAAGACCACCGGCAGAGGATGGAAAAGCCGCCCCCTGCCTGCGCAGGCAGTATTCTACTCACTTGTACTCATAAAAGCCCTTACCCGATTTCACTCCCAGGTGGCCGGCCCGCACCTTTTGCTTGAGCGCCAGGGAAGGTCGGAACTTTGGATCGCCAAATTCCTGGAAAAAGTATTCAGTGACCATCAGGAGTACATCAATGCCCACCAGATCACAAAGGGCCAGAGGGCCGATAGGCATGTTGGCGCCCAACTTCATAGCTTCATCAATATCCTCCACGGATCCCACACCTTCCTGGTAGGCATGCGCCGCATCGTTCAGGTAAGGCACCAAAAGGCGGTTTACTATGAAACCAGGGGCTTCTTTGGCTTTGATGGCGGTCTTGCCAATAATCTTGCAGGTCTCCATGGCCAACTCCACCGATGCATCACTGGTTTCTTCTCCCGGAATCACTTCCACCAGCTTCATCACCGGCACCGGGTTGAAAAAATGCATTCCCACCATTTTGTCGGGACGGCCGCTGGCCACGGCAATTTCGGTAATACTGAATCCGGAGGTGTTGGAAGCAAAAACCGTCTGGTGAGAACAGATTTCGCCCAATTCTTTAACCACTTTTTTCTTAATAGCCAGGTTCTCGATGATGGCTTCAATAATCAGGTCACAGTCCTTCAAGGCCGCATTAGCCGTATCAGTTTGGATGCGGCTCTGATTGGCCGCCATATCCGCTTGGCTCATTTTGCCTTTGTCAGCCATTTTCTCCCAATTTTTGCCCATGGTTTTTGCCGCTTTATCGATAAATTTTTGATCCATATCCACCAGAACCACCTGCAGGCCAGCCTGGGCTGCAATCTGGGCGATGCCCGCCCCCATAGTTCCGGCCCCTAATACGCCCAATTTCTGAATAGCCATTCTTAATCCACCTCTCCCATTACTTCTTACGTCCCAACAGTATTCTTTCATCCACCGCCCATAGGGCGCACCACAGGCACTGGCCTTCTCGGGTTTCGCTTTAGCTCATCTCGAGCTGGCTGGCGCTCAAAGCGCAATTCCCTGAATAGGTCCCTATCCTAAACAGCTACATAAGTTAAAGCTCACTTACATCCAGCGGCCACAGGCCGCTCAGAGGGACATTCCTCTCCCGAAGGGGAGGTGTGTCCCTCAACCTTAGCGGGAAGGTGTGTCCCCTATCCTTACAGTCCTTTGGATCTCATCAAGGCCCCCATCGGTTCATAGCTGTTTTCAAACATCTTCATAAAAGCTTCAAAGTTGCCCGCCAGGGCGGCCCGGCCATTTCCCAGGTAGACGGCCAAAGGGTCCAGGGTGCGCATGATCATGACCTGCTCTTCAGTCGGGGGTTCAGTCTCCATGAGATCCGGGGAAACCTGGAGATTCCACTGCACCGAGGCTTTAATCTTCTCCAGTTCGATGCCGGGATGGATCTTCTCCAGGAACATTTCCCGAGTTTCTTCATCAAAACGGTAGATACCCATGGTGGTAACCACTGCCTGGGGACCACCACCTGGAAGTCCGGCCTTTTCACGGGCTCCGGGCCCAGTAAGGTAACCTGGGGAGGTGAGGTAATCCAGCTGGTTGACAAAATTACGCCCATCCTGGCGCATCATGATGATCGTGCGTTTGGCTGAAGAAGCCAGGTCGTTGGCACCGCCGCTGCCCGCCAGGCGTACTTTGGGCGCCGCATAAGAACCGATAACACTGGAGTTCAAATTGCCGTATTTGTCTATCTGAGCACCACTTATACAAGCTGCATCAACAAAGCCAGCTTGTTGGGCGCCCATAACTTCTCTCTGGGTGCCGGCATAATAGGCCCGCTCATTGTTGACTGCACAGTTCACACACATAGGCAGCCGGCGTGGGGAGGGACCAACAGCTCCGTATTCCACCATCATATTAAAGTTGGGGGCATGGGTATATTTAGCAACAGTTGCGGCCATCAAGGGCATACCCACGCCGATAAAGGCCAGCTCCCCGTCTTTTAGCTCCCGGGCTACCGAAGCAGCCATCAATTCGGGTAGACTGTAGTCTTTCGCATAATTGGCCATCTTGCTCACCTCACTTCCCCGAATTTTTGATATTTATGCTCACTCTGCATCAGGCGGTAAAGACGGTCATATCCGACCATCTGACAGTATTCATCCCAGTCTTCGGTCCCTAGGATGTTCTTTTCCATCCAGGCTTCAAAGCCTTCCTGGGTGGCAAACTGCCGGTAGGCATCCAATCCGTAGGCCAGGTCATGATGATAAAAGAATGATGATTCCCGCCAGTGGGCACCAAAAGGTGCGTGCACCACGGCATCCACATAATAATAAGGAATGACCGTCAGGTTGGGCATACGTCTGATTTCATCCTGAGTGACAATTTCTTCAACACTGACAATCACATGTTGGGAAGCCCGAGCCAGGGTATCTGTATTGCCAAAAAGCCCGTAGCACTGCACATTGCCGATTTCGTCAGCTCGGGTGGCATGAATAATGCCTACATCCGGGTTGGAGGCCGGGACCAGGGCCAGTGGCTCCCCATTATAGGGGTCTTCTATGACTTTGATCCGGGGGTTGTATTTAATGATGTCTGATCCCAACTGCGATTTGGTGGGCATAAAAGGCAAACCCAGTGCCCCTGCCTGCCAGCGCATTGCGGCGCCAAAATTACTGTATTCTTCCACCTCCAACGGGCGGGGAATTCCTTTTTCAGCGGCCCGCCTGAACACCTTGTCTTCCCCCTCAATTCCGCCCCAGTTGTAGGCCATTTCCAGTTTTCGCACCAGCCCCGCACCGATCAAGGCTGAGCTCATACCGATCTGGCTGGTAATGACCAAATCCAGGCTCTTGATCCGGTCCCGCTGGCGGACCATTTCCCATATCAGGGCAGCCGGTGCCGCACTGACTGTCATGCCCAGATAGGTTCCCTCGTGAATGAACTTGCTGATAGCTTCTTTAGCACTCATCACTTTATAGGCAGGTGGCTTTGCCCTGCCTTTCTGTGGGGTAATCGCCTTGAAATTCATACCCTACTCCTCCTTCATAAGACACTCGCATTCGGCCCTGCCGTAAAAAACCCCGAATTTTAACCCAATACATTCTTGGCGATGATGGTGCGCTGGATTTGGGAGGTGCCCTCGAAAATTTGAAGGATCTTGGCATCCCGCATCATTTTTTCCACCGGATAATCCCGGCAGAATCCGTAACCGCCCAGAACCTGCACTGCGTCAGTGGTTACTTTCATGGCCATATCAGCGGCATAGCATTTGCAGATAGCGGATAAATGAGCTGCCATCTGGTTGTTGTCCAGCTGCCAGGCGGCCTTCTGCCACAGTAGGCGAGATGCTTCAATTTCCATGGCCATGTCGGCCAATATAAATTGGATAGCCTGAAAACTGCAGATGGGCTGACCGAAAGCATTGCGCTGGCGGGAATAATCGCGGGCAAATTCGAAAGCACCGGTTGCCACCCCCACGGAAGCGGCAGCAATGAAGGGACGCGATGCATTAAAGGCAGTCATGGCAAGTTTGAATCCGTCTCCTTCCTCTCCGATCCGGTACTTCTTGTGGACCTTCACATTGTCCAGGATCAGTTCCGAGGTATCCGAACAGCGCATGCCCATTTTATGCTCACTCTTGCCGATAGACAGTCCTTCCGTGCTGCGGTCCACCATAAAAAAGCACTGCCCCCGGTGCTTTTTGCTCTTATCCAGGGTGGCCAGAACTGTGTATTTACTGGCATAACGGGCATTGGTGATAAAGCATTTGACCCCGTTTAAAATGTAATAATCCCCATCCTTCTTAGCCGTGGTACTGAGGCCGGCCACATCGGAACCAGCCCCGGGCTCGGTTACCGCATAGGAGGCCAGCTCCTCCCCGCTGCACAGGCTGGGGAACCACCATTCCTTCTGTTCTTCACTTCCTCCAAAATTCACTGGTTCTGAGGCCAGCATGGTGGCCAGCGGGTTGATAGCAATGCCCAGACAGCCTTTGCAGATTTCCTCAACCACCATACATAGGGTCACATTACCAAATTCCATGCCATTAAATTTCTCCGGAGCATTCATGCACCCGATGCCCAGTTCCTGCATTTTCCGGACTTCCGGCCAGGGAAATTCCTCGGATTCGTCATAATCGTGGCGCACTGGGACAATCTCGTTCTCCGTAAACTTGCGCACGGTTTTCTGTAAAGACAATTGATCTTCGTTGTAGTCAAAACTCAAACTCAATGGAATCACTCCTCTTCGCTATGTTGATCTCAACTATGGATATCGCTCCCTCCTTTCCCGGAGCGTTACCCGTATAAAAAGCAAGATTCATACCAGGGCCCGAGTGCAATTTCAGGTCCGATTTAAGGCCATTCTTGTTATGTTCTTGATAGGTTAATAGGAGGAGCGGCCAGGCGTCTGCTATATTTTGGTAATGCTTTTCGGAAGGATGGGGTATTAGTGGGAATAACAGGATGTGGCCAACAGGCAATAGTAATGGCCGAATGTCCATTACTCCTAAAAATAAAAAGAGAGCCCCAGTCTACCCGGCACTCTCATGATCAATATGCAGTTTTCCGGAGGAATATCACCGGGGGTTTGAAGGTATACCGTACTTCTTCAGCTTTTTATACAACCAGGAAACATCTATATCTAGAGCCCGGGATGCCTGCAGCTTATCGTAGCCATTCTCTTCCATGACCTTGGCAATGAAGTGTTTTTCATAATCGTCCATTACCTTTTTAAGAGAACCACTACTGGGCGCGCATTGATAATCCATTTTGCATTTCATAAAAGCAAGGTGCTTACTCATAATGCTATTGGATCTTTCCATATCAGCCAGGATCATAGCCCTCTCCAAAATGTTTTCCAACTCCCTGATGTTCCCTGGCCAGCCATATTTACGCATGAGATCCAGTGCCCTATCAGAAGCCCCGTGCACGGATGTCCCAAGGTTGGCATTGAGCCTGGGAACCAGGTTTTTGACCAGGGAGGGAATATCTTCGGTCCGCGCCCGCAATGGAGGCACCTCCAGACGCAGGACGTTCAATCGATAGTAAAGATCTTCCCGAAAGCGGTGCTCTTCGACCATGCCTTCTAAATCCCGGTTGGTAGCGGCGATAACCCGCACATTGACCCGTATGGGCTGGTGGCTGCCCAACCGTTCAAATTCTCTCTCCTGAAGAACCACCAGCAGTTTCCCCTGCATAGCCAGAGACATTTCTCCGATCTCATCCAGGAATACAGTGCCCCCATTAGCCAGTTCAAATTTGCCCGGACTTCCCCCTTTTCGAGCCCCTGTAAACGCTCCCTCTACATAGCCAAAAAGCTCGGCCTCCAGCAGGTTTTCCGGAATGGCCGCACAGTTGACGCGTACAAAGGGAAAACTCGAGCGCTTGCTGCAGTTATGAATGGCCTGGGCAAACAGCTCTTTCCCCGTGCCGCTCTCACCGGTAATCAGTACAGTTGTGGTAGCATGCAGGGCCGCCTGCTGGGCTAGAAATTTAACGTTTTGTATGGGCTGAGCATCCCCTATAATATCCCTAAAAGAATAACGGGCCGAATAGAAGTTGCGCACCTCATCTTTATACATGTTGAGTTCGAACATGAGGTTTTCGGCCAGATTTTTTGCATCCCAAATATCCATAAAGAGGCTATAAGCAAAACAGCCAACGATGGACCCATTTTTAATTACGGGCAAAGCGCTGGCAATCATTTTATATCCGTTAATAAACCAGTTGTATCCTACAATGGCTTTTCCTGTTCTAATTACGATCAGTGTACGGGTATCCGGTGTAATATCTCCAATATAGCTCCCTACCAGATCGTCTTCCGATTTGCCAAGAATGCCCAAATAGGTGTTATTGATAAAAACGACCCTGCCGGTCTGATCCACCAACATTGCACAGATGGTGGGATTCTCCATCCATAAATCGCTGGCCAGCCAACTTGCCTCCACGATTTCCCCCCCGATCCGTTTTGCTAACTCCAGGTGAACTCAGGACTCCAATGAAGGTAATTCATTTGTGGTTTTCGTGTGCTGTGAAAATGATATGTGCATTAAGACGTGATTAGCGGTAAGCAATCGAACTCTATAAGCCATCTTCATCAGAATAGCATAACAGTGCCCGGATTTCCGTCGCATTACTGTGCTTCCTTTTCCCTATTTTTCCGCTCCTTTCGGGTTTATCGGTGCATCTTTTCGACCGGTAAATATTACCGTTCTACTTGAAATAAACAGTTATTTAGAGAGGTTGTCCTGTATATTAAAAGGAATATCATCAAGACTAATCGAATCATTCTATGATACGATAACTATTATATAACCCCCGACGGGTCATCAATGATTTTTAGCGAACGAGGTTGACTTATGAAGAGATTCTTGCTATTCATCATGGTTTTGCTCATCTCCGTGTTTCCCATAAATCTTAGTACTAATGAACTGTTATCACCACCAAAGGCCGCAGCAGCAGCTCTTGATGATAGCACCACTGCTGCACTGGATAGCGGCTGCCTTGCTCCAGAGGCTGAGATGCTTGATTCTATAAACACAGCTCGCAGCTCGGCCGGTGTTTCACCGCTGGTGCTGGATGATGCGCTAACTTATGGAGCCGTTCTCAAGGTGAATGATATGGTTAGCAATAATTATTTTAGTCATATTTCCCCTACTTATGGCAGCCCAATTGATATGATGAACAGCCTGGGAATCACCCATACCTGCATGGGAGAGAACCTGGCCAAAAACTTCAGTGTCAAAGGCGCCTTTGACGCCTTCATGAATTCCCCCCACCACCGGGATAATCTGCTCCGGCCGGAGTTCACCAAAATCGGATTGGGCTTCTATCAATCGGGGTCTTACCTCTATGTCTCCCAGTGGTTTACAGACTAACAGCCTTTATAACAGCCCACTTTTTTATTATCAAAGTACCGTCCTTGTTTCAATAAGTTTACGTTAACCAGTTTCTTGTGACTGGCAGTTTTATTATGGTTTTCGCCGCCTGGGCTTTTCTCCCCCGCTGGGAAGCTCTACACTAAGTATAAGATCAAGCCACGAAGAAACCCGGAAGCGCCGTCCGGATCTGGAGGTGACGATTCATGTGTGGTCGATATACTCTGACGGTTGACCTGCAGGGAGTAGAGGCCCGCTTTCACTGCGGGCCTTCCGGCATTGTTTGGCAGCCCCATTACAACCTGGCCCCCACCCAAAATGGACTGGTGGTGATTCGGGCCGATAAACGCAATATCCTGAAGGAGATGCGTTGGGGCCTGGTTCCTCGCTGGGCGAAAGACCCGGCTATGGGCAGCCGTTTAATCAATGCCCGCCTGGAAACCCTGGATGAAAAACCAGCTTTTCGGAAATCGCTGGCCGGACGGCGCTGCATTATTCCTGCCGACGGTTTTTACGAATGGCAGAAACAAGGGAAGAGCAAAGTCCCCCATCGCTTTATAGGAGATCAAGGAAGGATGTTGGGCTTCGCCGGCTTGTGGGATCGCTGGACAATCGCCCAGGGCGGACACCTGGATACATTCACCATTATCACCACCAAGGCAGTGGACGCAGTAAAATCAATCCATGATCGCATGCCCCTCATTCTGCCCCCCGATTTGGAAGAGCAATGGCTGGAAGGGCCGGCAGGTCCAGGAGCGGAAGAGATGAAGTATTTCCTAAATCTGATGCATCCGGAGCTTCGCATTCATGCCTATCGGGTTTCCCCCCTGGTGAATTCCCCTTCTTATGATCAGCCACAATGCATTGAGGAGGTCCCCGACCAGGATTAAGATGTGTAAAATAGAGACCAACCTGCTGACCTGTATCTCTATACAGGTCATTCACTCCCGCCTATCCCTAGGCCGCCTATATCTTGGCATAGCAAAGCCCACCGATAAAAAGGTGGGCTTTCACTCCTCATGTTAATCTGGATTAATTTTCTCATTCCCATTTTGGCTTAAGAGACTTAGAATTACCTTAAAATAGCTAATCCTCCAAGGCTTTTCTAATATATACCGGCTAACATGATAGGGAGAGGTGATTTCAGTGCGCTTACTGCTGGTGGAAGACGAGCCCCGTTTATCGGAAGCTCTGGCCTATATACTCAGAAAAAACAAATACTCGGTGGATCTTGCCGGTGATGGAATCCAAGGTCAGGAGTTGGCCGAGACCGATATATATGACTTGATCATTTTGGACCGTATGCTGCCCGCCAAGGAAGGTGTCGCAGTGCTCAAAGATCTGCGCGCCAAGGGTATCAAGACTCCGGTCCTTCTCCTTACCGCCCGGGACGCTGTTGAAGATCGGGTTGAGGGATTAAACGCAGGTGCCGATGATTATCTAATCAAGCCCTTTGCCACCGAGGAGTTGCTGGCTCGTTTGAGCGCCCTGAGCCGTCGTTCCCCTACCCCGGTGTTGTCTGACAAGCTGCAGGCCGGCGGCCTTGAGCTCGATCCCCTGCGCTGCCAGGCTACATGCGGATATGAAACCATCAAGTTTACCCTGAAAGAATCTCAGCTCCTGGAGTACCTGATCCGCAACCGGGGCCAGGTTATTACCCGGGAGCAAATCCTCAGCCGGGTTTGGGGATTGGACACGGATGTCGAAATCAACATCGTGGAAATTTACATTCATTACCTGCGCAAAAAGATCGGTGTTGAGCACTGCGGTCTGCAGATTGAAACTGTGCGCGGCATCGGCTATTCATTAAAGGAAAATGATTATGTTTCGTAAACTGAAATTCAAACTGGCTCTGATTAATATGGCCGTAGTAGGCTTGATTTTTCTATTTTTTATTGGAGTCGTCTATTTTCTTACGCTCCGGGGGGTGGACCAACAATCTATTCAAATGATGGAGACGATGGCCAATCAGGTTAACGCCGGCCAGCCCCAGCAGGTAAATGAGCTGCGCAGACATCGTCCGAATTTTTTCTTCGTGATAACCAATCCCGACGGTGAGATTCTCGGCAATTCCCCCAATCCCCCTCTGGTTATGGAAACGCTGAAAACCTTAATTCGGGAATCGTTGCATTCAACCCTCTCCAACGGCTTTATCGTTATTGAGAATGAATCTTTCCGCTTCCAAAAAGCTCATGCCCAACCCAACGGAAATACTGTACTGGTCTTTGCCAGCAATGAAGCAAGCGAGGAGGTACTCCACCATCTACTGGGCGCCTTAACCCTGGCCGGAATCGTTGCCCTGGTCCTGGTATCCGCTGGCGGTCTTTTTATGGCCAACCGGGCCCTGGTCCCTGTCAGAAATTCCTGGCAGCGGCAGAAGGACTTCGTAGCTGATGCCTCCCATGAAATGCGCACCCCGCTGGCAGTGATCCAAACCAACCTGGATCTGGTTATGGGGAATCAAGACAAGACAGTAGAGAGCCAGGCAGATTGGCTCAATAACATTGATGCCGAAACCCGGCGCATGACCAACCTGGTAAACGATCTGCTCTTTCTGGCCCGGGTCGATTCAGATCAGGAAACAATATACATGGAAGTCTTCCCATTACATGCCGCCATTCAGGAAGCGATTCGCCCCCTGGAACCGCTGGCCGCCAGCAACAGGATTAACCTGCAATTAAATATCAGCCCCGAGATAGCATTCTATGGAGACGAAACCCGCATTAAACAGCTGGTCGTTATTCTTATTGACAATGCCATTAAATATACCCCAGCCGACGGGATAGTAACGATGGAACTCAAGGAATTGGAACGCCAGGTGGAGATCAGTGTCTCCGATACCGGGGAAGGCATCGACCAGGAAAATCTTGATAAGATATTTGAACGCTTTTACCGCGGGGACAAGGCGCGCAGCCGGCAGGGCGGGGGAACCGGACTGGGTCTTTCCATCGCCCAGTGGATCGTGACCAAACACCGGGGAACTATAAAAGCAACCAGCACTCCTGGAGAAGGCAGTACCTTCCGTATTCTTTTGCCTCGCTAGTATATAAGGCAGGTCACTCTCTTTGCCCGGCCTTGGGCAGAACGGGTTTCAGCATGCTCCCATGGTCGGCAAGGTTATCATGCGGGATTTTGCCAACTCCAATGGAATCCGGGGGCGGACACCCGGTAAAGCATAGTGTCTTTTGGGGAGAAATCACATGGTTAATGATGAAATATATGCAAAATTTGCCCGCTACTATGATACTTATGTCGAAGGTTTTCAAGCCGACATAGGGATGTATATGCATTTCCTCCGTCCAGGCCTGAGGGTTCTCGAAATCGGTTGTGGAACGGGGCGCATCCTCAGCCATCTAGTAAATTCCGGGGTGCAGGTGCTGGGGGTTGATATCTCCCCAGAGATGCTTGCTCTGGCCCAACAGAAGCTTTCTCACTATACATCTACTGGAATCCTGCGCCTGGCCCGGCACAATCTAGCCATATCACCCCTGGACGAGGATTTTGACCGGGTTTACGTTGCCTTTTATACATTCAATTATCTTCTCGTTGAAAGAGAAGCACAATCTTTGTTGAGAAATGTTTTTTCTTCCATGAAGCCGGGCGCTCTGCTAATCATGGACCTTTTTTATCCCCTGGCCTATAAAAACCCTGACAGTGAGGGACAGTGGGAGGAAAAATTCCTGAACCTGGCCGGACGGGAAATCAAATTATTGGACAAGAGAATCGTAAAAGATGATATAGAAAAACGGATTCAGATATTCCTCGAGGATGACAGTCGAGATGAGATCATCACCTATAGAAGATTCTATGATAAGAAGGCTGTCGTTGATATGCTTCAGAATGCTGGTTTTTCAGGAATCATGACCACAGTAGATTATGATCTTACCCATTTTCACTGTGTCGAACCTGGTGAACTTACGAGTAGCAGTTTCGTGATGATAGCCGAAAAGAGTTTATGAGGTCACCAGGGAAGCAGCGGGAAGTTCTGCCAGAGCGGGATTGACTCGCAACGCCTCTTCTCGCAGCTCTTCAGGATTCTCAATGCTGTAGATTGTATGAAGTTTCTGGGCATATGCCGTATAATCTTGTTTGTTGATGAGAGGACGGTGCCATATTTCGCTTTTATTGATTGGCGCATCCGATAGGAGGACTTGCAGTTCCTGCCTTTGACGGGCTGGTTTTCGGGAACGGAAAAGCGTTTCGATGATTTCCACATGGTATCGGGCCTCGGGATGGGCTTTCATCGCACTATAAGTCTTTAAGAGGCTCAGGGCATAGATCCGGTCAACTTCCTCGACGAGAGCAGCAAAATCATCCTTTTGCTCCCCGGCCAGATCAGTTACAGCCAGGATTTCCATCATCTGGTAAAGGCCGCCCTGGATGTGGAAATACGCATCAATGTCCTCATCTCCACCGCCCTCCATTTCTAAAAGGAAAGCTTGCAGTTTGCCTTTCCAATGCCATAACAGCCCATCCCGTCCTCTGGCCAGCATACTATCCAGAGAATTGTCGATCACAACAGGATCTATCGGAATCTTGTACTGTCCACATTCCGGGCAGGCAAAGACTCCCCGGGGATGTTGAGCCTGGCATGATGAGCAGGTATCAGCCTCCGAAACCTGTGTCTGCCCACTTTCGAGGTTCAGCTGAGCTCCGCAGTTCAAGCAGCGTGCCGCCCCTTCTTCCTGGTTAGAAGCAAAATTCTTACCGCAGTGTGGACATTGGAACTTTATCAGCTCGGTTTTATGATTCATGATATACAGTGGCAAGAGGCACTGAGAACATGCGAGGAATTGAACCTTCTTCCAAACCGTGTGCCTGGTTCCGCAGTCCGGACAAGTCAGCTTCCTTTTCCGGGCCAGGAGTCGAGTAGGATAATATAGCAGCCGGAATCCACCCGTCAACAGCATAATAATTCCCGGCATCCATAGTATTAACCAATATAAGGGCCGATCCTGATTCCCGCTTCTCGAGAAGCCAGTCAGGTAGAGATATCCTGCCCCGCCTGCAAAGAGCAGCAGCGCATAGAGTATAGCTTTCCCCAGATCCCGGAGTGTTTTTTTTTGCTCTTTCTGCTGCTTGAGCAGCATTTTTGAGAGTTCGGTCATCGACTATCGCTCCCCCTTAAATGCATCTGGTGAAGGCCACTTTCCTACAGCCCATTGTAGCATTGATATTCCCCGCCTGCCCTGGGAAGACCTGCATTCTGATTTAGAGTTTGCGAATTTACTTTTCTAAAGAGAAGTCTCACTGGGTTCAAGTACTTGATTTCGGCCCGTGCGCTGTTTCTGCCGTCTCACTTTCCAGTCATCGATTAGCGTGTAGACGATGGGAATAATGAACAGGGTAAACAGGGTGGAAGTTAAGAGCCCTCCAATGAGCACCCAGGCCATGCCGCTGCGCATTTCGGCACCCTCGGTAAGGGCCAGGGCGGTGGGCAGCATACCCACGACCATGGTGATGGTGGTCATCAGAATCGGTCTGAGACGGGTAATCCCGGCCTCAACCAGAGCTTCTCGCAGGGTCCTGCCTCGGTCCATCAAGGTATGGGTATAATCGATCAACAAGGTTCCGTTTTTAGCCACCAGCCCATCCAGCATTATAATCCCGATCATGCTGAATATATTGAGGTTATTTCGGAAAATAGCCAGAGTAATCAATGCCCCCACAATACCAAAAGGCAGCGACAGCATTCGGATTAACGGCGTTGAGAAGGATTCGTAGAGCATAATCAAGATCATATAGACCAGGAGTATGGACAAAGCCAGAGCCGAGAGCAGAGGCCCAGTTGTGTCCGCCATATTTTGATCCTGACCACCATAAGTAACGGAAAACCCGGATGGCAAAGAAAGTTGGGAGATCTTCCCCTTCACCTCGTTCATAAACTCTCCCAGAGGACGGTTGCGAACACTTCCGGAAACGGTGATGGCCCGCTGGCGGTCCACCCGCCGAATATCCTTGGGGCCGCTGCCATAATTAATGCTGGCTACCTGCCCCAGAGGAGCTGATCCGTTGGTGCCGGTTACCAGTATATTCTTCAGATTGTTGATATCTTGCTGGTCGGCACCGTCCAATTTGACGTTTATATCCGTCTCCTTGTCTCCCTGGCGATAAACGCCGGCTGTTGCTCCATTAATAGCGGTCCGCACCGTACGGGTAATGTCATTCAAGGACAGCCCGTAGTAAGCAGTACGCGCCCGGTCGGGCTGTACTTCGATTTCCGGCTGCCCCAGTCGCCAGTTGCTATCCACATCAGCGGCTCCTGTTGTTTGAGCCACAATATTCTTAATTTTTTCACTGATTTGGGTCAATTGATCTTGGTCCTTACCTTTTACTATGATTTGCACCGTGGAGCTGCCTCCCCCTCCACCACCAGGAACCATGGAATCTGATTCGGAGACTGTGATTTTCCCTCCTGTAAAGCCTTTGCTCCACTTGCGAATACTATCCCCTATATCCCAGATAGTCCTCTTGCGCTCGGTTTTGGGATAGAGCTTTAGGGACATACGCCCACTATTTGCACCTGATGAGGAACCGCGCCCCCCGGATCCCAGAGAAGTCTGGTAATATTGGACCTCAGGAATTTGCTTTACATAGTTCTCAATTTGTTTTAATCCATCATCGGTTTTCGCTAAAGGGGTGCCCTGCGGCATTTCCAGTGAAATCGAAATAGCGCCCTGATCGGATTTAGGCATAAATTCGGTGCTCACCAACCCCAGTGGCACAACGGTCAGACTGAGAAAAAAGGCCAGGACGGAAAAGGCTAATACTCTTTTACGATGGTTCATGGTCCAGGCCAGCAACGTAACATAGCCGCTTTTGAGGTTGGATCCCCAGGGTATAATCCGGCGCCAAATAAAATCAAGCTTGGATCGCCGATTCTCGTCCTTATTATCGCTTTCATCCTTAGGCTTATATAATAATGACGCCAGCATGGGGGTCATTGTGAAGGACACAAATAAGGAAAACAGGGTGGCAAATACTATGGTGAGGCCGAATTGCCTGAAGAACTGGCCTACCATCCCGCTCATAAAGGCAATAGGAACAAAAACCACCACATCTGACAGGGTGATGGCGATGGCGGCCATACCGATCTCGCTGCGGCCCTCCAGGGCTGCTACAGCCGGGAGTTTCCCCATCGCCCAGTGGCGGTCGATATTCTCCAACACCACGATAGAATCGTCCACAAGTATACCGATACAGAGTGCCAGTCCCATCAGGGACATCATGTTGAATGTGAAACCAGCAAAACTGATCATCATTAAGGTAGCCAGCAAAGAGGTGGGGATGGCCATCATTACAATGACGGTAGGACGCCATTTGCGCAGAAACAGGAAGAGAATGATCCCGGTACAAATAATCCCTTCAATAATGGTGCCAATTGTGCCATTGAGGGTCTTTTGTACAAAATCGGCAGAATCGTTGGATATAACGATCTTGCAATCCGAGGGAAGATCCTTTTCGATAGCCGCCAACTCTTTCTTGACCCCGTTGGCCGTCGCTACTACGCTGGCATCACTCTGTTTGCTTATTTGAATGCCTATCGCATCCTGGCTATTTAAACGGCTGTATTGACGAACTTCAGCAAACCCATCAACCACAGTGGCGATTTCTTTTAAAGGTACCGCATAACCGGAAGAGGTAGGTATCTGAATATTGCTGATTTCCTGAACACTGCGATATTCGCCCAGAACCCGCACATTATATTCTGCTTCCGGACGGTCCAACCGCCCACTGGGGTCATTGAGGTTTTCCGATGAAAGCCGGGTGATGACCTGATTGATGGATAATCCGAAACCTTCCATTTTGCTTTTATTGAGATTTATCTCGATCTCCCGCTGTTTCCCGCCATTGATGGATACTTGAGCTACACCGGCCACCCTTTGGAGGCGATCGACGACCGTATCATTGGCTATATCATAAAGTTCGTTTAGGGGCCGGTTGCCGCTCAGGGCCATGGTTAAGACCGGAGCGTCATTCATATCCATCTTCATAACGACCGGATCCCCAGCCCCATCCGGAAGCCTGCCTCGAACCGCATCAACCTTTTTTTGCACATCCATAAGCGCTTGATTGGCATTGGCCGACAGGTCGAATTCCAGGTTGACGCTGCCTGAGCCGGTGGAAGCGGTAGAGGTAGTTTGTTTCAACCCACTGAGCGATGAAAGGGCGTCTTCAATAGGCTTGATGATCTGCCCTTCAATTTCTTCCGCACCGGCCCCCGGATAACTGACGCGAACCGAAACTACAGGTATATTAACAGCAGGGAACAATTCCACCCCGATTTGTCCATATGTATAAAGCCCCAGAACCACAAAAACCAGGATAATTGTGGTCATCATCTTAGGGCGTTTTATTGCCAGTTCAGTTAGGTGCAAGCCCTTCACTCCTTTTTTGATGCTGCCATCAGGATATACCGTCTATTAACGGAGTTTTACTTTGGCCCCGTCTTTTAACGATGCATCACTTCCGTTGACCACAACCTGGTCACCCTCGCTGAGACCGGAAGTAATCAGGGTGTTCTGCGCATCCGACGTCCCGGTTGTTACTTTGGTTTCCTTAACAGCGCCGTCTTTGATTAGAAACACTCGCTGGCTGCCATTATAAGTAGTAACTGCGGTGCTGGGCACCAGCAGCCCATTGTCACCAACCCAGGTAAAAGAAACATCAGCAAACATTCCCGGTTTCAGAATATGATCCGAATTATTAACCTGAATTTTAATAGGGAAAACTTTGGTAGTAGCGTTGGCAGCCAGGGCGATATTAGAAACGGTCCCGGTAAAAGGGGTCTCGGATACGGCACTCACCTTAACCTTGACCTCCTGTCCTTCCTTAACCCGGTTCACCTGATCTTCCAGGACACTGACAACCACAACCACTTTATCAAGATTCATGACGGTGATTATGGGGGATGAACTGCCTGCCTCTTCCCCTACATCAATATTCCGAGCTGTCACCAACCCATCCAGGGGGGATTTAATAAAAGAATCATTGTATTTTGCCTGACTCTGCGCTGCTGTAGCCTGAGCCGATTTGAGAGCCACCTGGGCCTTATCTAAAACTCCCTGATAGAGATTGTCAAAGTCCGCCTGGCTTAAAGCACCGGCTTCAAGGAGTTGTTTTTCGCGTTCATATTGCTTCTGGGCCAGATCGTAGGCGATCCGGGCATTTTCGACACCTGCCTGGGCGTAATTCAGTGCGGCGGCCAGGTCATCAGCCTCCAGGCTTATGAGGGTTTGACCGGCAGATACCGGGCTGCCAACATCTACGGATATGCTGGCTACTTTTCCCGGACTTTTCGCGACAATGTCGGCTGAATTAAGGGCATCCAACTTGCCGCTTACGGTGTTGATCAGCGATAACGAGCCCTTTTTCACCTGGGCACCGTCTACGATCACCGCGTCTGCTTTTCCCGCACCAGCAGTGGATACCGCTTTTTTAGCGCAGCCAACACCTGCCAAAATCATAGCCAGCAAGAACCCGACTAATAGTAGTCCTCCGTATTTTCGCAAGAAAATCCTACCTCCTATTCCCTCCATATTCAACGATAATTCCCTTACCGAAGGTCATTTCCTTAATCTCAGATCAATCAATCCTATCTTTCTGCGGAGATATGCAAGACAATACGAAACATGAGACCGACAGTAATAAGCCTCCAGATAAACCAGCGATAAAGCGTGAAACAGGATTGGATCACCCAATAAGCTGACAGTCTAACTCTATATTTTAATATTCGAGACTTAGAATTCGCTTAAAATACGAGCTTCTCAGTTCATTCTTTCTTTAACAAGCCAACTGTATATAGAGTGTCAATGGCCATAAGCCCTTTGGAGAGGCGCTTGAAAACAAAGTCGCCTGCATATTAGTATAAGCCCTGTATTCTGTAAGGTACAGATATATTAGAGATCATATTTGTTTTTATACAGGCCTATTTACTTACCATGCAAAACTGCTATCCAATTAAGGAAAAGCATAGATATGGAAAGACAAACCAGGCCATATTCTACCCGGTTCCGTAGAGGAAATGGATAGTCAGTTCGTACAAATAGTAATGGATGTAAATAGGCGGGCCGTGCTAATATGGTTTTATATGTATTTACTGGCATCATTCTATCGGGAACGAAGAACATGGTTGCCAAACAAAAATGGGGAGGTTGTTGGATGAAAAAATCATGGATTCTCTTACTTGCCGGGCTGCTGTTGATTGCCTGGACCAGTGTGGCCGGTTGTTCCAAGAAAGAGACAACCAGTGCACCAGCCGGAAATGATAGCAAACCGGTGGTCACCGAAAAACAAAGCAGCAATGAAGGCAAACTAGCCCAAATCATGACCAATGTCAAGGCTATGAAGGGTGTTTCTTATGAGATGAAGAGCACGATCACCAGCACTCAGGGCACAATGACTACCACTACCAAAGCCTGGGCGAGCGGAACCAAAGCCCGCATGGAAATGGAAGCCATGGGTACGAAGATGACCACGATCATCACCGGCGCCGGTGACATATACATGTACAACGCAGCCAACAATACGGCGATGAAAATGCCCGCCTCTAAAGAACAAATCGCCAGTGCCTGGGCGCAAAAAGATGCTTCCAAATACAAAATCCTCGGGGAGGAAAAAATATCCGGTCAGAATTGCCTGGTCATCACCAGCACCGACATATCCGGTGACAACAAAACCTGGATCAGTGAAGATATCGGCATGCCTCTAAAATCCGAAATGAAAACAACGGAAGGCAATGTAGTCAGTGAATTCAGCAATATCAAGCTCGGGCCACAGTCCGATGACCTTTTCACTCTCCCGGCTGGAGCACAGGTAGTAGATATGCCCAAAGTTCCGGGCCAATAATGTCCTGACCCTGACGTGAAACAGCCCCTGCACCGAATTGGATGCAGGGGCTTTCTTTTGGAGCACTTAAAAAGTACCGGTCAACTGGCAGAAGGTCCCGGAGCAGGCCGAATCTATTGCTGAGAGCCCATCTGCTCCCTGGCCATGTTGATTAAAAAAAACCGCTCGTTCTTATCGGGATTGTCCAATACCACTTCTAACAAAGAATTAAGAACGCTTCCCAGTTGAGGACCGGGGCAATACCCCAGTGCTATTAGATCATCCCCATCGATAGCCAGGTCTTTTATATTCAGGGGCGGTTCTTCACAGAGGATTCGGGCGATCTCCTCCTGCATGGCATCCAATGCGGAGAAATCAAAGGGCGGAGCCGAACCCAGAATATCGGCTCTCTGCAAATCATAGAGATCGTAAAGATTATCCTCTCCAACTCTTTTCAGCAGCTTCTTTAGATTGGCCCCTTTCAACCCGGCAAAACGACTCATGTGTTCGATAACCAATATAGATACATCTTCAATGGTTTGATTATCATATCTTAAGCGCCGCAGTATTGTTTCGGTCATCTTTCTACCTTCCTCATGATGCCCGTAAAAATGGCCCACTCCTTTTTTATCAACCGTGAAAGTAGCCGTTTTGCCCACATCATGCAGTAAGGCGGCCAGGCGCACCCTAATCCTGGGCGGCACCGACTCCAGGACCGCCAGGCTGTGCTCAAAAACATCCTTATCATGGCGGAAATTCCGCTGATCAAAATTGACCATGGCTGCAACCTCTGGAAGGAAGTGCTCAAGAAGACCTGTTTCCGCCAGCAGCCGGAGCCCTCGGGCCGACCGATCTGAGGTCAAGATGTGGTCGAACTCCACCCGCACCCTTTCCGCCGCTACCGTGGATATCAAGTCTGCGTTATTCTGGATTCCGTGCACGATGGTGGGGTGTAATGATAAATCCAGGACACAAGCGAAGCGGACAGCCCGCAGCATGCGCAGGGGATCTTCCTTCAACCGCTCTTCAGCCTGGTTGCGAGGAGCCCTAAGAATTCTGTTTTCCAGGTCTTCACGGCCCCCATAAGGATCGAAGATTACTTCAAGATCATCCATGCCTATGGCATTGATCGTGAAGTCCCGCAGCAGGAGATCTTGTTCCAACCCCACCTGGGTATCGGTGATGGCATCCTCCTGTCCCTTAAAGGTGGAAACCTCCAGGCTGTGATCCCCTATCATAACCGCCACCGTTCCATACCTGGCTCCGATGGGAACTGTCTTTGGAAATATTGACACGATTTCTGCGGTACTTGCCGATGTTGCCACATCGTAATCGACGGGCTCCCTGTTCATCAACAGGTCTCGCACACAGCCTCCCACCAAAAAGGCCTCTTTATTGTTACTCTTTAAAGTATGTATTACTTCCAACACATAGGACGGTAAATGCATTACCCAACACCCCTTGATCGTTTGGCGGTTTCCTTCTGACAGTCGCATATAGAATATCGTTTTTCGATTTACTTTATTCGAAAGTTAATAACTTGTAAAGGCACCGATGAAGCAAAAACCCGGCACTGCCGATGTTCCCTCACTTATTCCCTGATTGCTGCTATAAGAGAGGGGAGCTTTTATCTATCATTAAGCTAATCCTATTCTCCGCCCCCTTGTCAACAGGATTCATAACACCCGCTCCTCTCCAACATCTACTTCAATAGCCCACCAGGACTAATTATTTTAGATACCTTCCCAAAGAAAAACAGAGGAAACCACCCCGGCTTGTTGAATAATAAATCATAGTGCATTTCCTAAAAGCAGCAGAGAGATTTATGCCTCAGACGGCCGATGGGATTTGCCTATCATCCACGTAACGAGAGCGGTATCATTACCGCATCGGGAATTATTGAGAGGTATTTAAAAAATGTCTGATTCCTTATCCGAATTTTTTAACCGCCTGTCCCTGGTAAGGCTTATCGATTCTCTGTCGGCTGTTTCCGCCCGTCGTAATAAAGTCTCCACAGCCGGGCAAGTGGTGCAAAACCATTCCCCAATAAATCGAAATGGAGACTTCAGTGAACTGATTAAAAAAGCCAGTGAAAAGTATCATGTGGATGAGAGGGTAATCAGCGCAGTAATAAATCAGGAGTCTTCCTTTGATGCCCAGGCAGTTTCCAGCTGTGGAGCCCAGGGACTCATGCAGCTTATGCCGGGTACAGCCACTTCCCTGGGGGTGACCGATCCTTTTAATCCTGAACAGAATATTATGGCCGGCACCCAGTATTTACGGGAGAAACTCGATGAGTTTGGCGGCAATCTGTCTTCAGCTCTGGCCGCCTATAATGCAGGCAGCGGCGCTGTCCGCAAATACGGGGGAGTTCCCCCCTATAAGGAAACCCAGGCTTATGTTGCCAAGATCATGCGATCCATTGATTATATAGCTTGATAGGTGCTATTCGAAGATTGCCATGCGATAGCCAGCCCCGGGTTCCGTTAATATGTACCTGGGCTGATTGGAGTCAGGTTCCCCTTTTTCCGCAGCTGGCTGATATAGATGCGCAGGTATTGGGCTTGTTCCTGGCCATCACTCCCCCACAGGCTTGATCATTTTCCGGTGCGTTACCACCTTACTCGCATTGGCAGCCAGGATTTTTAATAAATCGTACTCCGTTGGTGTCAGGTGCACTTCTGCTCCCGCGAGCTTTACCAGACGCCGTGATAAATCTATGAAATATCCCCAATCTGTATTCCATTCACGAATTTGTTTGACCACTGCGAAGACGCTCACTCTCTTCTTGGGTCTTCATTTCCTGGGCTTCCAGGGCTAATCGCAGGCGGCCGACCGCCAGAGCCGTCAGCCCCGCCAGGGATTGTATCAATGTGATTTGTTCTGGAGTAAAGTGGTGGGTACTTGGTTTAATGCCCAGAACTCCCAGGGTGATTTCTTCCGTCTTTACCGGTAGGTAGAAACCCTTGGCGCCAGGAAGTGTATCGGTTCCAGCACCACTGGCCTGGGAATGGCAGTAGGACCATTCAGCCACGGCTAATTCATTGGGTCCCATTACCAGTTCACTGAAAGCCTTACTTGATGCTGCAACTCGTAGGCGTTCTCCCTCACCCGGTAAGTATAGTACTGTTTCAGCATCCACGGTTTGGGAAACGTGGTCAACCACTTTACGCGCCAGAAGATCCATATCGGTTACTGCTGATAACTCCCTGGCCAGGTCATATAATGCCCGGGTCCTGGTTTCTCTATGAATGGCGTCTTGCATACGCAAGCGCAGTCTATCCGCCATACTCCCGGTAGTAACAGCCACAAGCAGGTAGGCTGCGAAGGTAATTAGATAACGAACATCCGAAACAGTCAATCGCAGGATTGGTGGAACAAAAAAGATATCAAAAGCCAGCATGCTGACCAGAGCGGCTAGAATTGCAGGAGTCAATCCCAGTCGTACAGAGGCAAATAAGACGGGAAGGAGGAAGAGCATGCCAATGTTCGTCAAGCCCAGGTCATCGACGAAGATATTTCCCAAAACTGTTATAACAGCAACCATCGATAAAGGCAGTAGATAAGACCAAATACTCACATTACGAGGCGGCGTGTTTTCTTTTTCCTCCACCGCATGTGGACCTAGAATAGGCTCTCCAGGAACAACATAGACACCCATTCCGGCGCTGCCCCGAATTATCTCATCAACTACCGTGCCATGCAGGAGTTCCCGCCATCGGGGGTGAAGCGGTTTACCCAAAATAATCTGGGATACGTTGTACTGCCTGGCCAGGTTAAGTATAGCTGCGGCGACATCCGTGGAACTGATGGTGACGATTTTCGCCCCCAGGTCTTCAGCCAATTGCAGATTCCTGGCCAGATTATCACGGTTTTTTCCGGCACCAAACGTATAGGGTGGCTCAATATATACGGTGATCAACTCCGCCTTCATATTGTCTGCAACCTGCCGCGCTCTTCTCAGAACTTGCGCTGCGAAGGGACTACTGCTAATGCAGGCCATGACCCGATCGACCGCCGGCCAGGGGTTGTCAATACCGTGCTGAAAGCGGTATTCTTCCATCTGCTGCCCTACCCGCCTGGCGGCATGGCGAAGTGTCAATTCGCGCAGCGCGTTGATATTGCCCAGGCGGAAAAAATTTTTCAGTGCTTGTTGAGCCAGTTCGGGAATATATACTTTCCCATCCTCAAGCCGCTGAATCAGCTCTTCCGCAGGGATGTCTATCAGTTTTATTTGATCGGCACTCTCCAAAAAACGGTCTGGAACCGTTTCTCGGACATGGACCCCGGTGATCTGGGCGACTGTGTCATTGAGGCTTTCCACATGCTGAATATTAAACGTTGTATATACGTTAATGCCAGCCTCCAGCAATTCCTCAACATCCTGATAACGGCGCGTATGGCGGGCCCCCTGAATATTCGTATGGGCCAGTTCATCCACCAGAGCAATCTGCGGGTGTCGTTGAAGCATCCCATCAAGGTCCATCTCCTGGAACATTTTGCCCCGGTATTCCAGCTGTAAAGGAACAGCCAGTTCCAACCCATCCAAGAGTGCTTCGGTTTCTCTGCGCCCATGCGTGTCAATCCAGCCCGCAACCACATCAAATCCTTCCAAGCGTTTTTCACGGGCCGTTTCCAGCATGGCATAGGTCTTGCCGACACCCGCTGCTGCCCCTAAAAAGACGGTCAGTTTTCCTCGGTTCTCACTTTTTATTTGGGCTAAGATGGCCTCGGGATCACGTCTGAGCTCTTTGCTCATAGGATGCTCCTTCCATAATAAAAGTGGCATCTATAGAAAACACTTCTTTGTTTCACGGAAAGACACCTTCATTTTTACATTATTTTGGATAGGAGAACGCGCAAGTGAAAACATAAGCGCGATTCTCCCATTTCGTTATAACTAATGCAATTGATCGAGAAGCATATTGGCCTTCAGAACATTTACCCGCGCTTGGCCCATGAACCCCCATTGGGGTTCCTCGGTGCATTCCAGAACCACTCTACTTACTACCTCCACGGATACTCCCCTTTCCCTGGCTACTCTTTCTATCTGCAGGGTCGCACCGGCAGGGCTGATATGGGGGTCCAGACCGCTGGCCGAGCTGGTCACCAAATCCGCAGGGATCAGGGCATTGTCAAAAATCCGGTTCTTGCTGCGAATTTCACTTACCCGGTTGGTGATGTCACTGATCAATTTCTGGTTGGTGGACCCCAGGTTGGAACCCGAGGAGGCGGCAGCGTCATAACCGGTTCCGGCCGAGGAGGGTCTTCCCTGAAAATATTTGGGATCTGAATACTGCTGGCCGATCAAGTAGGACCCCACGGGCTGCTTATTGATATAGGCAATTGATCCATTGGCTTTCTCGCGAAAGAACAACTGCGCCAGGCCTGTGGCAGCCAGCGGATAAATAATCCCGGTTAACAAGGTCATCATGAGTAACATAAGAAACGCCGTCTGAAAATTTCTTTTCATATTTTCCTCTCCTTTAAATGAAATGCAATGCTGTCAGAACCATGTCGATAAGCTTAATCCCGATAAAGGGCGCAATGATTCCGCCCAGACCATAAATCAAGAGATTGCGGCGTAAAACAGCTTCCGCACCCTGAGGCCTGTATTTCACTCCTCGCAAGGCCAGTGGCACCAGTGCGATAATGATTAGCGCATTGAATATAATAGCTGACAGGATGGCGCTTTGAGGCGTTGCCAGCCGCATCAGGTTGAGCGTTCCCAAAACCGGATAGGTACTCACAAACAAAGCGGGAATAATGGCAAAGTATTTGGCTACGTCATTGGCGATGCTAAAGGTGGTTAAAGATCCTCGGGTCATCAAAAGCTGCTTCCCAATTTCTACGATATCCAAAAGCTTGGTCGGGTTGCTGTCCAAATCAACCATGTTGCTGGCTTCTTTCGCGGCCTGGGTACCGCTGTTCATCGCCACCCCGACATCCGCCTGGGCCAGTGCCGGTGCGTCATTGGTCCCGTCCCCGGTCATGGCCACCAGGTGTCCGTCGGCCTGGTACTCACGAATCATGACCAGCTTGTTTTCCGGAGTGGCTTCCGCCAGGAAGCCGTCCACACCGGCTTCGGCAGCTATGGCAGCCGCCGTTAAAGGGTTGTCTCCGGTGATCATGACCGTCTTAATACCCATCCGGCGAAGTTCGGCAAAGCGCTCCTTAATGCCGCCTTTAACCACATCCTTAAGATGAATGGCTCCCAGAATTTGCTTGCCTTCCGCAACGATCAACGGAGTGCCTCCCCCTCTGGCGATGTCTTCTACATCCATTTTCAGCTTATCGCTCATGCTGCCGCCTTTTTGCCCAGCGTAAGCTTCCATTACATCCACAGAGCCCTTCATGATCTCTCTATCTGCAAACACCACTCCGCTCATACGGGTATGAGCGCTAAAAGGAACAAAACTCCCCCCCAGTTGTCCCATGTCTCGCTCCCGGAGATTAAATTGCTGTTTGGCTAAAACCACAATGCTTCTCCCTTCCGGTGTTTCATCAGCCAGGGAGGCTAGTTGGGCTGCATCTGCCAACTTTTCAGCCCCCACACCTGGTGCGGGTATGAATTCCACTGCCATCCGGTTTCCCAGGGTAATGGTTCCGGTTTTATCTAAGAGAAGCACGTCCACGTCACCGGCTGCTTCCACTGCCCGGCCGGACATAGCCAGTACATTCTGTTTCAGAACCCGGTCCATGCCAGCAATGCCAATAGCGCTCAAGAGTCCCCCGATGGTTGTCGGAATCAAACAAACTAACAGCGCGATGAGTATGGGTACAGAAACGCTAGTCCCCGAAAAGATAGCATAGGGCTCCAATGTTGCTACCGCCAGTAAAAATATAATCGTTAGACCGATGAGAAGAATGGTTAAGGCAATTTCATTGGGTGTTTTTTGTCTTTTTGCACCTTCCACCAAACCGATCATATGGTCCAGAAAGCTTTCACCGGGGTTCACGGAGACCCGCACCTTAATCCAATCAGAAAGGACTCTGCTGCCCCCGGTGACCGAACTCCTGTCTCCGCCTGATTCTCGAATTACCGGGGCCGACTCTCCGGTTATTACGCTTTCGTCTACGGAAGCAATACCTTCGATAACTTCCCCATCACTGGGAATAAGGTCCCCCGCTTCGACCAGAACCACATCTCCGCTGCGCAGCGTAGAAGCGGAAACAGTTTCGATTTTGCTCCCGCTGAGTTTTTTTGCCAGGGTATCCCGGCGTGCTTTGCGGAGCGACTCCGCCTGAGCTTTTCCCCGCCCTTCGGCCATGGCTTCAGCAAAGTTGGCGAAAAGCACGGTAATCCATAACCATACAGACAACTGCAGGTCAAATAGGGCCGCTTTATACTCTAAACGGAAGATATCTCTACCCGTAAAGAGTGATGTTAAAATGGCCCCGATAAATACCACGAACATAACCGGGTTATGGAATTGAACCCGCGGATCCAGTTTCCTAAAGGCTTCGATGACAGACGGTAGTATCATGTTTCTTCCAGCTAGAGCATTCCTACGGTGGCTGCTTTGATTTTTTCCTTTATCCTCATTCATAATCATTCGCTCCCCCCAGTCTAAAATGCTGTTCCTGCCAACATGAGCAGGTTCTCCACTACCGGGCCTAGCGCCAGAGCGGGGAAGAAAGTCAGAGCCCCGACAATGAGAACCACTGATGCCAGTAGTACTGGAAACATCCAGGTCGTGGTCTTCAAGGTCCCAGCCGAAGGCGGTGTCGGCTGCTTTTGCGCCAGGCTGCCGGCAATAGCCAGGGCCGGGATGATAACGCCAAAGCGCCCCAGGAGCATGGCCAGAGATAAGACCAGGTTCCAAAACGCCGTATTGGCGTTCAGTCCAGCAAAGGCACTTCCATTATTCCCAGCAGCAGATGAAAATGCGTAGAGCAGTTCAGAAAAACCATGCGGGCCGGGATTCGATATGGACCCTGAACCCGCTCCCGTAACTGCAGCAATAGCCGTCCCCACAAGGATGACCGCAGAGGGTATGAGTACCGCCAGCACAGCCATTTTTATCTCCCGGCTTTCAACCTTTTTACCGATGTACTCCGGCGTACGGCCCACCATCAAGCCCACCAAAAATACAGTTAGAATAACGAAGATAAGCATACCGTAGAGGCCTGAACCAACCCCGCCAAATACAACTTCGCCCACCATAATCTGCAGCATAGGAACCATGCCCCCCAGAGGCGTCAGACTGTCATGCATGGTGTTGACGGCTCCACAGGAAGCTGCCGTCGTGGCAGTTGCAAATAAAGCGGACCCGGCCAGACCGAAACGCACTTCCTTGCCTTCCATGGCATTGGGTGGAAGAACACCCAGATTAGATATCTGAGGATTTCCGTACAACTCAGCTTTATAGACTACCCCCAGACCTATAATAAACAACAAAAGCATAGCGGTCAGAATCACCGTTCCCTGCCGCCGGTTGCCAACCATATACCCATAGGTAAACGGCAATGCAGCAGGAATCAAAAGAAGAGCCAGGATGGCCAGGAAATTTGTTAAGGGTGTAGGGTTCTCGAACGGATGGGCGGAATTCACATTGAAAAACCCTCCTCCATTCGTTCCCAGCTGTTTAATGGCTTCTTGGGAGGCTGCCGGCCCCATGGCCAGGGTCTGCTTGATTCCTTCTAAGGTATTGACCGTTTTGTATGGTTCCAAGTTTTGAATAACGCCCTGAGAAACCAGCAATAGAGCCAGGATTAAAGATATGGGCAGCAATACCCATAGGACTGACCGGGTCATATCCACCCAGAAGTTGCCTATTTTATCTGTTCGGCGGCGGGAAATTCCGCGTATAAAAGCCACTGCCACCGCGATGCCAACAGCAGCAGACAAAAAATTCTGCACAGTAAGGGCAGACATCTGAGTGAGATAACTCATGGTATTTTCCCCGGCATAGGCTTGCCAATTGGTATTGGTGACGAAGCTGACTGCTGTATTTAGCGCCAAGAGGGGCGAAACGGCTTTCATGCCCTGCGGGTTAAATGGCAGGTGTCCTTGTAGAAGTTCAATCGTAAAAACGGAAAGTATGCCCCCAAAATTAAAAATCAATAAAGACCATGCGTATTCCTTCCAGTTCATTTCATGGTCGCGTTTGACTCCGGTGAAACGATAAATGATTGTCTCCACAGGGCCAGCTATCGAATCTAACCAGGTTTTTTCTCCGGAAAATACTTTGCTCATATATCGACCCAGCGGCAAAGCGAGAAGCATCAGCACAATGAGGAATATAATTATTTGCGTAACTCCTAGCATCACGTTACATCTCCTCCACCTTAATCAGAGTGTAGATCAAGTAGATTAATAAAAGCCCGGCAGTTACACCGCCCAGTATCCAATTCCCCATAGCCGTACCTCCCTTTTCTATTGACTGCGATTAGTTTAGTCCTTCAAGGCGTTAATTATCTGTACGGAAAGCCGCCTTGGAGAGTAAATAAAATATAAATAACCCTGGCTTCAATCAATCGAACCAGGGTGCCTGAGTATATACGATAATCTTTGATGTATCTAGGTTCATAAAAGAACCGTTTGCCTCCGTCAAGTTTCTGGCATTCACCGGCTCCATCTTCTGAAAACCGGGAATAAGATGCTTGAACGGCCTGAATCAATTCAACTGGGAAATCTATGAAAGTACCTGAACATAACCTTCAGTTCCGTTAATCCTGATTTGCTGACCGTCTTTGATTTTGCGCGTTGCCTCATCAACCCCCACCACAGCCGGAATACCATATTCCCGAGCCACGACTGCGCCGTGGGTCATTAAGCCTCCGACTTCTGTAACCAGCCCGGCGGCCAGAGTGAATAAAGGAGTCCAACTGGGGTCAGTGTAGGGGGTAACCAGGATATCTCCCCGGTCTATTTCTGCTTCTTCCAGATGCAAGACAACCCGGGCACGGCCTTCGACGATGCCTGCCGATACCGGGCTTCCGGCCAGAGCGCCGGGCGGCACGTGAATATTTGTTCGTCCCAAGATGATTTCCCCTTCACTGGTCATAACCCGAGGTGGTGTTAATCTCGCCTCCGTCCAGAACTTTTCTATCCGCACCGTCATAACCTGGTGGTCAACCTGTTGTGAATCAATGATTTCAGCTAGCTCCGCCAATGAGAACCAGAAAACGTCCTCCCTGTGATTCAGGAGTCCCGCCTCGACTAACTTATCCGCTTCCTGCAAAACACTTCTTTTAATCAAGTCAAAATTCTGAATAATGTAGAATTTGGGATGCTCCCTGAGTCCGATCAAAGACCGGTGCACCTTGATGAGCCTGTGCATTAAGAGCGCTTTAAAGAAGCCCCACGGTTTCGTGCGCACCCGGGTCACCAGATTTACAGCAGCCTTTTCCGCTTCTTCTTTGCCTGACTGGAAAGAAATGCGATGCTGCCCGGGGCTGGATCCATGCAAGTGGCTCAAGAGGATTGGCACCATCTGGGTGGGGGTCTCATACCAGCGCGGTCTGGTCAGGTCGATTTCTCCCGTGCCGCGCATTCCGTATTTCTTGAAGAAAGCGGTAAACTGTGGCAGCACTTCCTGCCCACCTGGCACAACTTCAAGTTCTTCAAAAAATGCAGTGTCATTGGCCCGCTTCAAGTAAGCAATCACCTCGGGATATTTCCTGGTTTCATCGGCCAGGTCTCCTAAGGCCAGACCCATTTCCGTAGTGACGTTCCCGGGCGGGGATTTACTGATACTTTGCAGCTCAGAGGCATCCCCCAGCCACCGCCGGGCCAGCCGCTCGATCAAGACATATGTTCCAATGGCTGGCGGGATGATTCTGGCCACTTTCGCTATGATACTGGTTAACCCAGCGGAGATGATGTCCTGAATAAGCATGATTCTTTCCGAACCCGTAGTGGAATCAAGTTTTTCCTGGTTTTCCTTGACCTTTTCATCAATGAATCTGTTGATTTCATCACTTGTTCCCCGGTTATTCCGAAAGAATATGGTTGCCGCAATTGCCCAGACGGTTGGCCGAACCTTCCTTATTAAGGACCAGGAAACTTTCATTTCGGGATGCATAGCGGGGTGGAATTCTTCTCTGTGAATAAACTCCTCCATAGACCGGCTAATGGATTCATCAAGGGCTGGCAATATTCCAGGAAGGCGGTTTCTAACCTGCGGGTAATGGAGTAAGGGACTAATGTCAATATATAATCGCGAACCGGCTTCTAACAAAAGGCCGCTCTCCTGACGAGGTGTTGTTTTCGCGAAAGGGGCCATTGTTCTTAAAACTGAAATGCCTAAAGGTTTCATGGCTTCAGTCATCATTTGTGGATGCCCAAAGGAGATGAACAGATGGATTTTTTGATCGGAGACCTGCGGAATTGGATATAATGTCGTTATCGGCCGACTTTGCAGAATGCAAATAACTCCAGCTGCAATGCACCATTCAATATCCTGGGGAACTCCAAAGTGCTTTTCGATAACGCGGCCCAAACTTGCCAGGGTCGCTGCCTCTTCATCGGACAGCGACTCACTGGTCTGCTTCTCTGCATCCAATTCTACTTTTTTTGTGCCCCCTTCATTCCCAGCTATGATGGCCAGATCCTTCTTGGCAATTTGTTTGGACAGCAAATGGCCGTCCCGTACCTTGAATAAATCGGCGGAAACCAGGCCCGATACCAGGGCTTCGCCTAGACCAAAGCTGGCATCTATGGAGGTAATATTACGATTTCCGCCAACCGGGTCGGCCGTGAACATGATCCCCGATACTTCAGGGAATACCATACGCTGCACCACGACCGCCAGGCGCACCTTATTGTGCGCGAATTGGTTCTGCTGCCGGTAGGCAATAGCCCGGTCGGTAAATAAAGATGCCCAGCAATTGCGCACAGCATTCAGCAGCTGAGCTTCGTTCAGAATATTCAGAAAGGTGTCCTGCTGCCCGGCGAAGGAAGCCCCGGGGAGGTCTTCAGCAGTGGCGCTGGAACGGACCGCGTAAGCGTATTGGGTTCCGCTTTGCTGCCAGGCTTGTACGATTTCCTTGCTTATCTGTTCAGGGATGGGGAGGCTTTCCAGGTGGGTGCGAATCCGTTCACCCGCTGCACGTATATTGGGGTGATCCATTTCGCTGGAATTCAAATCATTCAGGAGTTGTTCAAAATCGCTGTTTACGCTGACGAAGTCTTCATAAGCTCTGGTCGTGATACAAAAGCCTTCCGGCACGATAATCTCAGGAATGCGGAATAGTTCGCCCAGATTGGCGCCTTTCCCCCCGGCCCTGGTTAGGCTTGATTGATCGATTTCTGAAAAACGCGCGATATATTGGTTAATAATAATCTCCACCCTTATGAAATCAACGTTTTTTCATAAGTTTAACCTTGTTTGATGGAAATTAATAAAAACCCGTCTAACCCGCCAGTTTCCTGACAGTTAGACGGGGGAAATCGATAATAGGCATTTTTTGTTTTCTCGGAATACTTATAAATCCTTATTCCTCATCTCTTTTCGGTGCTAACCCTCCTGCATTTCATCTGCTATGGTGGCAATATCTTCGATGGCCCTGGCTTGCTCATCAATGGCTTTGGCCTGCTCGTGTGCCACTTCCGATGCTTCAGCAACTTGCTGCGCCCCCATTTTTATCTCATCCGCGGCTGCCGTGGCGACGCTAAGGCCTTCCCCAATATCAACCTTTACATGTTCTAAATCAGCGGCAACCTTCACCCGGTTCCTGGTGATCGAATCGACCAATTCCGTAACGGCCCCATTATACCGGGCTGTACTGTGCATGCCTTCGTCGGCTTTCTTGGAAGCAAGTTCAGCCTGGGCTATTTCGTTCACCACTCTATCCATTCGGGTGTGAATATCTTGAATCAGGTCTTTAATCTTATCTGCATTTTCAGCAGACTCGCTGGCCAGATTGCGAATATCGCCAGCCACTACCGAGAAGCCCCTTCCGTGTTCACCTGCAGTAGCCGCTTCGATAAACCCATTGACAGCCAGCATATTGGTTTGGATGGAGACATTGTTGATGGTGCCTACGATCTTATCGATCTGGCGGATCTTGCCCTGCAGGGATTCTACAGAAGAATTTATAGAGCCGTAATTCTCCACCTTTCCCTGGACGCCATGCCATACCTCTCTGGCAAGGACTCTGCCGTCTTGCAATAATTGGGCTACTTCTATGAATATTTCCCCAGCTTGACCGGCTATTTGACTTATTTGCTCACTCAAACCATCTGCTTGTTTGATCATGCCAGCAGCTTTTTGCGCTTCTTCTGAAGCGGTATGCATCCCATCTCTCATCTGAATCAGGACACTGGCGATCTCCGTAGCTGAAGAACTAATCTCTTCAATGTTGGCCGATAATTCTTCGGCTGTAGCCGCAATCTCCTCAGCCGATTTATTGATATTGGTGGATACTTTTAGCTCGTCCGCCATCTCGCTAAGGTCCTGCGTAGCACTGTTAATTTCAGCCAATCCTTTGCTTTGTTCATTTACGGCTTTGGCCGATTCCTCAATACTGCTGGCCATCTGTTCCGCGACTGCGGCGATGGCTTCACTGGTCACCAATAGATTGCCTGATTGGTTCCCAAGTACTCCAACTGTTTCTATGGCCTTTGTAACAAGTTTAAGATAAATATCGAATTGCTGGCCGATCTCAATGAATTTCCCATGGGCTTCTTCAGTCATTTTCTCCCAGCTCTGAAAATCATCGACGATTCCATTAATATCGGTCACAACAGCCTCAATCTCAGTGCGGATTTCATCAACAACGCCGCGTATATCACGTGCAGAGCGTTCCGATATCTCTGCCAGATTGCGCACCTCATCGGCAACCACCGCAAAACCACGCCCGTGTTCCCCGGCCCGAGCCGCTTCAATAGCAGCATTCAAGGCTAATAGATTTGTCTGGTCGGCGATCATTACCACTGCCTGAACTATATCCACGATTTGACGGGACTGCTCCTCCAGTTCACCGATCCCTCGGCCGGATTGTGCGTTCTTTCCTGCCGATTCTTTTAACTGGTTGAGCATCTCTCCCATTCCTTTTATAGATTCCTTAACAGCATTTGTCCCCTGGTTACACTCCCCGTGGAGAACTTCATAATTAACCTTTAGACTCTTCGCGGTCTCATTAATCTTTTTCGCACCTGACTGCATTCCACCGGCCTGCTGACCCATCTTCTCGCCAACGACCGCCAGAGAATTCATCAGTTTCGAAAACTCCTGTATTGAGCTGTTCGATTCTTCGATACCCGCCAGTAATTGCTCAGACGCAGAGGCGACTCTCTCCGCCATAGCTTGCTGCTTGGCCATGGTGCGGGCCCGGTTTTTTTCCTGCGCCATTTTCCGTGCCAGTTCCCGTTTCGCGGCGATGTCATTGTCCTCCTGCTTGACGGTGATTCCTGTCGTTTCCCTCTTGCCCACACTGTTTGGCTGGGCTAATTTCTTTGCCACGTCAATTACTCCTCCTACTTCATAGTCATCGCTCAAATTGTTCTTAAAGTATTATCGAGTTTTTTTCGCTAACCTTTACAAAACGACATTATTCTTTTATATATATTATAATTGCGTAAAATTTGCGGACCACTCTTGCGCTTTAACACACGATGTACCTGCTTTTTGCAAAAAAAGTGACCATAAAGGTCTGGTGCAAGCACAGACAAGACCTTTATGGTCACGTTAATTAATCGCTGTGAAAAACAAATTCTTTAATGTTTTGGTTCGTTTACCAGTTCCCTGCGGTCGATAGTCCTGGGCGGCTCTTCGTAAAAACCGTTGTCAATCGCGATATTGGTACCATCTTCAAGATAATTAGCCACCTCGATCAGAGTATTTGAGTAGTTGACCATTAAGTCATGCCGGGGGCTGGTTGCCATGGATGCAGAATAGTTCAATATCCCGGCGGAAGTAATCAGCGTGGTATGATACATCATTAATTTGTCTGAAAAGATAGGAGTTGTTGAATCCGTAACCATGAAATCCCACTGCATTGAAGCGGGTATATCTTCTTGGGTTAGCGATGCGCTGAATGTGTCAATGAAATTACTTGCCATGTTTACTCCCCGGTCCATATATTTTCGTACTTGATCGGATCTAGCCGTCTGTCTAAATCCCATTAATAGTCTTTTGCCGATGTTATTAGTAACGATACCGTAAAAAAGCGCAGATATTTCTTGCGCTAGAAGGCTCCTTCGCTCACCCAGAAACCCGCCTAAAAAGTTTTGTTTCTTCACATAATCAACGTCTTTCGTGGTAGTTATGATAGGCGGCCTGATATATATACCTTTAGACAATAGAACATTGATCGTATTGTTATATAGGTGGATGCTTGAATTAACACAATGATCATAAAAATCACGAATATCGGCGCGCCCGGAAGTAACGAAAGACAGCCCGTTTATACCAACAGCGATTTTATTAGCGTTAATCGTATAATACAGGCAATAGGGATCTGTAAAAAGTCTAGAGGCGTTCATATTCACATCATTCTCTGAAAAGCCGATGGGTATAGGCAGGTTTTCACTGTTAAAGATTTCAATAACTCGATTCACCCTCTTGGTGCATATATCAAGAGCGTCCTCCATGATTGGCCTTATTTCATTATCCTCAACCGTCTGACTGAAGTGTTTGTAAACACAGATAAACATCGAATATTGCATATACGTATTCCAAAGCGCGGCGACTTCTGTAGCATTTAAAGAGACGTTATCAACGATATCAACGGCTCTCGATTGCATTTTACCGGGATCATAATGGGTTCCTTTCATTATATAGCCCTCCAGTCATAGTGATTGACCAATATTATCATTTCCTATTTGCTTTTAGATATTCGATGCTTGAAGCTTCTTTCTATGATCAAGCCGATCAATGCCCCGATCACCATGCCTATAATCCCACCCCAAACTGGGCCAATTTCGTTTTTGTATTAAATATTTAGTTATCTTTAATACTAGAGTTATTCTTTTGTAATCAAAGGAGGGCTCTAATGAAATTCGATAAACCATTACTGGCTGCGATCATGGGATCCTTATCTACCATACCGAGCGAATTCATCTCGAGAATATTTATATCGCAGGGAATTGGTAAATACAGTGTTTATCAGCTGGATAGCCTTATTGTTACCATGAACAGGCCCAATATATTTATGGGTCTAATTCTAAACCTAATTATTGGCGGGTTTATTGCCACTGTTTTCTATTATTTACTTGAGAAAATAGGTCAGGATTATTTGGTCTTAAAATGTGCAGGAATTAGCATAGTGGCCTGGGGAGTTGCTGAGACAATTTTTACCGCGACTATCGAAGGAAAGTATATAGATATAAGGCCTATCAGTGATTACTATGTTCATATCATAGGCGCATTTGTTTTTGGGATTACCCTGGGCTTATTGTTCAAACAGTTTTTATTCACGAACACACTTGATTGAGGGTAGAACGCACTGCCACACGCAAAGAAGATACCCCACAGCATCTCTCATGATCATGACTTCTTTCATTGTTGCCTCGGTTATCCACATTGCCATATCTATTACTAATGGATATGGCGGCATGGTATGGAGAAACTAATTGAAACATTCATGTGAGGAAAATCATTGGAAAAGAAGCAGCATGAATCAATAAGAAATCATCGCCGTCCTAAAGGCATAGTGAATCCGATTTCTATCAATTTCATTCACCTTAGAACACCGTGGGTGATTGCCTGGTGGTCGGCTTCCTATCTGGGCTATGCTTACGTGAGCCTGGGAAGTTACATCAAGGGCTTTATTTTAATATTCCTGGAAGCATTCATAAATGTTAATTCCAAATTAAACCTGGGAATTTTATATACTTTCACAGGACGTTTTGAAATGGCCAAACATGCGGTGGATATTAACTGGTTGCTCCTTTATGTGCCCATATATATCTTTTCCATCTGGGGAGGACACCAGATCGCTGTGGATCTTAATAAATACTCTGTCCTGGCGGACCGGGAAGGTTCAAGCATGATCCCGTTTGCCATAAGCAGTTCAGAAGTCGCCTTTCTCGATAAAAGGAAGCCCTGGATGGCAGTGGCACTATCCCTCTTAGCCCCCGGGTTAGGCCATCTATATACCCATAGAATACCGACCAGTTTTTATACTCTGACCTGGTGGATGATCATCGCTTACATGGGACATCTTTTTCAGTGCATCCATCTGACGGTAGTGGGTAACTTTGCCGGAGCCAGTGCAATGGCCGATCCCGAATGGTTAATTTTCCTGCCTTCCATTTATACTTTCTCTGTTTACGACTCGTACGTAAACACCGTGGCATATAACCAATTATTTGATCAGGAACAGCAGCGGTTCATTATTGATAATTATCAGAGCCCCAGATTCCCAATGCCAACATAAGCTTCAGCTGCTGTATTTGTTGTGAAGTAGAACTTAATAATTCCGTATGAATTTCTATTGGTAATAGCACTCGCACATTTATGGACATACTAATTAGAATAATCCCGGTGAGGAAAATCTTTGGAAAAGAAGCAGTATGAATCCATACGGAATCAGCGCCGTCCTAAGGGCATAGTAAATCCGGTCTCTATCAATTTCATTCACCTTAGACAACCATGGGTGATCGCCTGGTGGTCGGCTTCTTATCTGGGTTATGCTTACATGAGCCTGGGAAGCTACATTAAGGGCTTTATTTTAATATTCCTGGAAGCTCTCATAAACGTCAATTCCAAATTAAACCTGGGGATCTTATACAGCCTCACCGGGCGTTTTGAACTGGCCAAACAAACGGTGGATATGAATTGGCTGCTCTTTTATGTCCCTATATATATCTTTTCCATCTGGGGGGCGAACCAGCTTGCTGTGGCTCTTAATAAATACTCTATCCTGGCCGACCGGGAGGATTCCACCATGATCCCCTTTGGTATCAGTGGCTCAGATTTTGCCTTTTTAGATAAAAGAAAGCCCTGGATGGCAGTGGCATTATCCCTCTTAGCCCCCGGTTTGGGCCATTTATATACCCATAGAATACCCACCAGTTTTTATACTCTGATGTGGTGGATGATCATCGCTTACATGGGCCATCTATTTCAGTGCATCCACTTGACAGCTATAGGAGACTTTGCAGGAGCCATTGCAATTGCCGATCCTGAATGGTTAATCTTCCTGCCTTCCATTTATTCATTCTCTATTTACGATTCCTACGTAAACACCGTGGAATATAACCGATTATTTGACCAGGAACAGCAGAGGTTCATTATTGATAATTATCAAAGCTTGAAGTTCCCAATGCCAACATAATTGAAGGGTGGTCTGTCCATGTACGTATACGCATCTTTTGACTATTCAGCATTTCTGGAGCTGGCTATTACTGATCTGGAAAAGCGAGGGATAGAGAGGGAGCATATCCTGGCCGTTCCTTTGGACAAGAGGGTTGAGGAAAGAATGATCCTGGATACCATCCATCGAGCCGATGGGATCAGTCTATTTGACGGAGCTGCGGTTTTGGGCGCGGTATTTATGGAGCTGGGCGTGATCTATGGCTTTGTCTTAAAGTGGGGACCCATTACCTGGGGATTAATCGGTTTACTTGGTGGAGCCATTCTGGGCTTCTTGCTTGACTACTATTATGGCAGGATTCGTGATTACAAAAAGAATAAGGCCACCCGCAATCAGGTCAAGGCCGGGGAGAGTAACACAGAAGTCGTATTAACCGTTTTCTGCGAATCCAATCAATTTGAAATGGTGGAAAAAGTGCTCTGGGATAACCGGGCGTTGGGGGTGGGCAAGCTGGACCGGCTGCGCAAATCTATTAGAAAGGTGGCGGCCAATCATGGAAAAGAAGCAACCCGAATCGATAAGAAGTAAACGCCGGCCCAAAGGAATAGTGACCCAGCTCACGATTAACCTGCTGCACCTGAAAAACCCTTGGGTAACTGCATTTTGGTCCGCAATGTTTCCGGGTTTGGGTTTTCTTATCATGGGTAGTTATATAAAAGGATTTCTCCTGATCATCGGGGCTACCATTGTAAACCACTTTGCTCATATCAACCAGGCCATTATCTATGGATTTACCGGCCAAATTGACCTGGCTAAACAAATCCTCGACACCAGGTGGCTGCTTCTTTATGCTCCTCTGCAGCTTTTTGCCATTTGGAGCAGCTACCAGCTTACGGTTGATTTGAATAAGTATGCTACAATCGCTGCCCGGGAGGATTCCGCAATCATACCTTTTAAAATAGACACCTGGTCCATAGCTTTCATTGATAAAAGAAATCCCTGGGTGGCAGCAGCCTGGTCGCTTCTACTACCAGGTCTGGGTCATTTATATACCCACCGGATCCCCACCAGTTTCTATTTGTTGACCTGGTGGATAGGAACTTCTTATATGGCCCATTTCTTAGCCGCTGTCCATCTGACCCTTTGGGGAGATTTCGCCCAGGCCATTGCGGTTATTAAACCGGAGTGGCTCCTATTCCTGGTTCCCATCTACCCGTATGCCGTTTATGATGCCTATGATAATACCGTTGAATATAATAAGCTTTTTGATCAAGAACAGAGCCGTTTCCTGGTAGACAACTATCAGAATCCCAGGTTTCCCATGCCTATTGAAGAGTAATTATCCTTACGATTACGTTGGCTGCTGCTAAACCAATGAAAAAAGCCAAAATTGATCTGGGAGGTATCGACAGCCATGCATTTATGTAATTTGCCTGAAAAACAACGGGAAATTTTCGACTCGATTCAAGAGACCCACAGGAAAATAACTGTTATGAGGTTCGAATACTGGAAAAAATACGAGATTTTTGACCTGCAGTGGTGGTCCCTACTCTTACTTCTTATTGTTCCCTGGTTAGTCTGGTACAAGCTGGTTGATAAGGGGCGAATTAAAGACATTCTTCTTTATGGCTTATTCGTTGCCCT
>DATMYR010000046.1:0-31118 GCA_035560815.1 Syntrophomonadaceae bacterium
ATCTTTCTACTATTGTTTTTCGCTTAAATCCTTAACCTCTTGCTTATCTTCCTGATTCTGACTTAACATCTCGTTCATCTATAAGGTCTGGCTGACCAGTGCTCGGAAAGGACAAAAAAATTTCCCGCCTGGTATAAGCGGGAAGAAAAAGATTGGGATGTATGAAAAAGCTTGGGGCTTTTTTCATCACAAAGCAAAAAGGTGTATTCTGAAAAGGAACACACTTTTTTAACTCCTCAATTAAGAGGAAGCATTAGTCTCCTTTCCAAAACGGGAGGCATAGCTGTTTCCGGCTACACCCTTCGGCTCGGGTCCCCTGGCATATTGCTGTAGGTACACGGGCTCGGAGCTTTTTTATACAATTAAAAAAACAGCTGTTATATAGGAATAGGCATACAACAGCTGCTTGAACGCAAGCCTTATTTGTACTCCTTTCCAAACAAGGGAGGCATAGACGTTTCCCTCTACACCCGGCCATCTTCCAGGCGGCAGTCAAACCATGGCACCTAATGCTTTAGGCTCAATAGCTTTGGAGTAGTATTAGATTAGGATTAGTTTAGCACACTGGATTAAGCAATGCAATGCGGGTAGGACGGTGCAGGCAGCGATCTGCAAAGCTGGTAGATGTTTTAATCTGAGTCAACCGCTGGCCTGGCTGCCGGGAATAGAATCCAGCCTGACCAGCAGTGCATCAAATCCTGAGCGACAGTCTCCATACTGGTATTCTAAGTACGGTTGGTATACCATTAAATCAGAGTGAAATTATTGAAGTGGTGGGAGAAAAAGGCGTGAAGACCGTGGATAAGCTGTCAGGAATAAGCGCTGCCTGGGGACGGTTCATATTGAGCGGTAAGCTGGAGCCTGCATCTGAAGTTCGTCCTGAGATTCTGGACTCCTGGCGCAGGTGTTATGCTGCAGGTGTTGACCCTTATGATGGAACCAGTCATGCTCTCCTGAACCAGGAAGAAATTGAATTTTTGCAGGACAAAAACCGGGAGCTTATTGAAGTGGCCCGTCCTTTTATGGTGAAATTATCAAAATTTGTGGCTGGCTCCGGTTTCATTGTCTTTCTCGCCGATGAACGTGGATTTATGATGGAAGTTATGGGGGATGATGATTTCCAGGACAATGCCCGAACGGTCAACCTGGCCAGTGGCTACGGTTGGAGGGAAGAGGAAGTCGGAACCAACGGCATAGGCACTGCCCTGGCACTGGGTAGGCCTTTTCAAGTTTCAGGGCAGGAGCATTACTGTCAGAAAATCCACTCCTGGACCTGTTCGGCCGCTCCTATTCTTGATGAAGATGGACAAGTGTTAGGGGCTTTGCAAATGTCCGGCCCTTCCTATGGAGCGCACCTCCACACTCTGGGGATGGTAGTGGCAGCTGTGGAGGCCATTTCTGACCAGATGAGGATCAATAAACAGAACCGGGAATTGACGGTATTGAACAATAGCCTGAACAATATATTTCAAACCATGTCAGACGGGGCCGTGCTTATTAATATGGATGGCATTATCAGCCAGATTAACCCGGTCGCCGCGCAAATGCTGGGAAAGGAAGTGCTGGGAAACTCCATACAAGGAGTTTTCGGACAATCAAAAAAAATTGGTCCCATGCTGTCAACGACCCGGCCTTTTTCCGACGTGGAAGTGATGGTGGACAGTGCCCGGGGTCGTTTGCACTGCCTGGTAACCAGTAAGCCAATAAAAGACGAAGATGGTCAGGTAACCGGTGCGGTGGTCTTCTTTAATCCTATTAACAAGGTGAAAAATCTGGTCAATCGCTTGAGTGGCGCTGAAGCCAGCTTCTATTTTAAAGATATTATCGGCGGCAGTCAGACACTGCTGCACGCCGTGCAGATTGGCTTGCAGGCAGCGTCCTCTACCAGCAATGTGCTGATTCAGGGAGAGAGCGGCACCGGCAAGGAGCTTTTTGCCCAGGCTATTCACAACCAGAGTCCGCGGCGCGATGGGCCTTTTATTGCTTTAAACTGTGCTGCTATTCCGCGGGAATTGATAGCCAGCGAGTTATTCGGATATTCGGAGGGAGCCTTCACTGGAGCCAGACGGGGTGGAAGACCGGGAAAATTTGAATTGGCAGCTGGGGGAACCCTTTTTCTAGATGAAATCGGAGATATGCCCCTTGATCAGCAGGCTTCTCTCCTGCGGGTCTTGCAGGAAAAGAAGATCACCCGTATCGGCGGGGAGAAGATCATCCCTGTGGATGTGCGGGTGATATGCGCCAGTAACAAGAACCTGCAGGAGGAGATCAAGAAGAGCAATTTTCGTCAGGACCTCTACTATCGCCTGAACGTGATTGAGATATCGGTTCCGCCTTTACGCCAGCGGCGGGAGGACATAGGCTTGCTCTTCAATCATCTACTGAGCAAGATCAGTTCCAAAATGGATGTGGAGATCCAATATATCGAACCCAGTGTTCTGGAGCGTCTCCAGAACTACGCTTGGCCAGGTAATGTCCGAGAGTTGGAAAATGTGGTGGAGAAAATGCTTACCCGGTCCAGAGGACCCGGTATCAAGCTGGAACACCTACCTGAGGAAATTGTATCTTTTCATCCGCTGGCTAATCGTTATCACGTTGCTGCTTCACGGGAGCTTGGCTCTAACCAGGGACACAGGTCGGATAGCGAAGCACCCCCTGACTTAGAAAGGCAGGCACTGTTGGATTTGCTTGGCCGCCACCAGGGAAATATCAGCCGTGTGGCCCAGGAATTAGGGGTTTGCCGCAATACGGTTTATCGCAAGATGCGCTTCTATCAAATCGGTCGTGAATTCAACTTCGATTAGCCTGGAAGGGTGTACTCCCTTATGCTACGAGGGGTAATGATATAACAGGTTGAAAATGTCACCCTGTCCAATCCTGTTCCCGCTATAAAAAATAGTCTGGCAATGATTTACATTTCGTAATACATCGCGTTTTCAACTCCTCGGCATGTTTCCGCAAACCAAGCATGTGGAGACCGTAGTAAGGCTATATAAGAAGGACTGACAGATGAACATTCAGATATTTGGTATAAAAAAATGCTTTGATACCCAGAAAACTGAACGATATTTCAAAGAAAGAAATATTAAATACCAATATATAGACCTTAATCAAAAAGGTTTAAGTAAAGGTGAACTTGAAAGTGTCAAAACTTCTGTAGGACTAAATAATTTAATTAATCAAAAAGCTAAGGATTATAATAAATTGAATTTGAATCGAATTGGAAGCACCAGTATGAGAGAAGAAATTCTATTAAATCATCCCCTGCTATATAAAACCCCTATTGTACGTAATGGCAAGTTGGCTACTGTTGGGTATCAACCTGAGGTATGGAAAGAATGGGAGTAGAAAGAGTATATTATTAAGAGCATCTACTGAGAGGTAGGTGCTTTTTAATATTTGGACGATGAGGATACGAGAATCCCTGAGGCAAGAAGAACACCAACATATTGTTCTGACTAATGATACCGCGAGTATACGAGTGGGGAACTGAATTCGTGCGCTGAGTTCTTTAAATTAAATGTCACAAGTGAACACCTGTCACATGAACATGTAACAGGTGTTCATCATTTTCTGGGTGCAATTCATTGATGTACCAGGGACTCAACTAGCGAAGCCCTGCCTATTTACCGGACTTAATAAAAATAATTAAAGCAATCGATAACTTGGCACGGTTTTTGCTCAATAAGTAATTGAAAGGCAATAAAAGGGTCCGGCACAGGACGAGTCGGAGGATCTCCTGGTAACGAGGCCGCTGTACAAGTTGAAGTCAGGTTAATTGTTGACAGATGTTGAAAGAAAAGGCCGCCCGGGGAAAGGAGGGAGACAGAAAAAGTACGGCCGTTAAAATGTGAACAATGTCTTTTGATATTAAAAAAATAGATAATGGAGGGATTTATAATGGAAAAACCAATGGACAAGAGTTATAAGCTTTTTATCGGCGGGAAATGGGTGGACAGCAAAGAGGGACAGACCTTTAATGCGTATTGCCCGGCCAACGGAGAATTACTGGCTACTTGCATCAACGGCAGCCGGGAGGATGTTGACGATGCAGTAAAGGCAGCCTGGAAGGCATTTGCAACCTGGAAGAATATCAGCCCCCAGGAACGATCCGGCTATCTTTTAAGAATTGCCGATCTTATGGAGGAACGAGCAGAAATACTGGCCATGACCGAAACCCTGGACAATGGCAAGCCTATCCGGGAAACCAGAGGCATTGACGTACCCTTTGCTATTGACCATTTCCGCTATTTTGCCGGCGCCATCAGAACCGAGGAAGGCCAGGCGTCCATGCTCAACCAGACTACGATGAGCCTCATTTTGCGTGAGCCCATCGGCGTAGTAGGCCAGATCATTCCCTGGAACTTCCCGCTGTTGATGGCTGCCTGGAAAATAGCTCCCGCTCTGGCAGCAGGCGACACAGTGGTGATGAAGCCATCTTCTGAGACCTCTTTGAGCATGTTGGAACTTGCCAAAATTTTTGCTGAAGTATTGCCTCCCGGTGTGGTGAATATCGTTACCGGCAAGGGGTCCACCACCGGTAATTATGTCCTGGAACACGAGGGCTTCCGCAAATTGGCCTTTACCGGGTCCACCGAAGTCGGATACCAGATTGCCGATGCGGCAGCTAAAAAGTTAATCCCGGCCACTTTGGAGCTGGGCGGAAAATCAGCCAATATATATTTCCCTGACTGCACCTTTGACAGGGCGGTGGAAGGAACGATGCTGGGTATTCTATTCAACCAGGGTCAGGTCTGCTGTGCCGGATCACGGGTCTTTGTGCATACCGATATCTACGATAAATTCGTAGCAGCCATGGTTGACAAATTTAATAAAGTCAAAGTCGGACTGCCCTGGGAAGATGATACCCAAATGGGCGCCCAGATTAACAAGTCCCAGGTGAACATCATCCTCGACTATGTGGAAATAGGCAAGAATGAAGGCGCCAAGCTGGCCTGCGGTGGTTATAAGATTACTGAAAATGGCCTGGATAAGGGCAACTTTGTCAAACCCACCATCCTGGCGGATGTTGACAATAAGATGAGAGTTGCTCAGGAAGAGATCTTCGGACCTGCAGTGGTGGTCATCCCATTTAAGGATGAAAAAGAAGTCATCGACATGGCCAATGACAACGAATATGGTCTGGGTGGTGCAGTTTGGACCAATAACATCAATTGTGCTCTCCGGGTAGCCAGAGGTGTTGAGACAGGCCGGATGTGGGTGAACACCTACAACCAGATTGACGCCGGGGCTCCTTTTGGCGGCTACAAGAAGTCGGGTATCGGACGCGAGACCCACAAGATGATGCTGGCGCACTACACCCAGAGCAAGAACATTTATATTAGCATGGATGAAGGTCCCTTCGGTCTTTACTAAAGGCGAGCGTGGTAAAGCCTGACAGAGTAGTATCGGAACCAGCTTGTCGACCAGGGTTAGAACTGTCTTGAGTGGGGCGTTTTGCCCCGCCCAAGACGGCAGAGAAGGACTCTGGAGTAACGCCCAGAGGTTCTGACGGCTGGGAAGCACAGGGATGATCAAGGATGGAAACGCAGTTCATTTGAACCCGGTCCTGCCCCGCAGGGCGGGGATTGAAAACTGAAGTCGATGGAAAGGAAAGAGGCGGTTTTATGAAAGTCCTTATCCTGCACAAAAACGAATCCCGAGCCTGTAAACTGGCCGCTACGATTCAAGCCGACCTGAGGGCCAGAGACGTAGAGGCGGTAGTGGTGGAAAATCATCAACCGGCTCTACGGGATTTGCAGGATTACACCCTGATTATTGTTTTAGGGGGGGACGGGACCATACTGGAAACCGCCCGTTTACTGACTGGATCTGATATTCCCTTGCTGGGCATAAATTTTGGTAAAATCGGATTCCTTAGCAGCATCGAACCGGATGACTGGCCGCTGGCCCTGGAAAAGCTTATGCAGCACCAGTACAGCCTGGAAAAACGGATGATGATTGAGGCCCAGATCAACAGAGACGGCCAGGGCCTTCATCTGGGAAGAGCTTTAAACGATGTGGTTATCAGGTCTCAGGTGCTGCACATCATGACATTAAAGCTGTCCGTAGATGGCAGGCCTTATGCCGTTTACCGCTCGGATGGAGTCATCTGTGCTACTCCCACCGGTTCCACAGCCTATTCATACTCAGCGGGCGGACCGGTTCTGGCCGCCGACCTGGAAGCGATGGTGGTGACCCCGGTTTGTCCACAGTTGTCCTGTGCCAGGTCGCTGGTGATAAAAGCTGATGCTCAATTGGAGTTGACCATAGACTGTGACTGTGGTGCTGGTATCGCATTGGATGGGGAAAAGGAAATGGACCTGATCAAGGGGGACCGGATTTCAATAAGAAGATCAAAGGAAACCGTAAGTTTTGTGCAAATCAACCCGGTCAGCAGTATGAAGAAGATCGTGCGTTGCCGGAACAGGATATCCTGAGAAGACTAGATCCGAATTATGACAGCATAACTGCCAAACAAAAATTTTAAGTGAGGAGGTTGTCCTCAATGATAAATAAAACGAAGTACAGAATCCTGCGTAAAAAAGTCCTGGGCACCTGCCTGAAGCTGATGGACGTGGAGGCCCCGGAAATAGCAGCCAAAGGCCTGCCGGGGCAGTTTATTATTCTACGCACCGATGAAAATGGGGAGCGCATACCCCTTACCATTGCCGATCTGGACCGGGAGAAAGGCCTGGTCACTATTATCTTTCAAGAAGTGGGGCGCAGCACCGATGACCTGGGGGAAATGGAGGAAGGTCAATATCTGCAGGACTTCGTAGGCCCGCTGGGTCGTCCTTCTGAAATCGAGGCTTTTGGCACCGTGGTTTGTGTAGGGGGCGGTGTAGGTGTGGCTCCCATTTACCCCATTACCCGGGCCATGTTTGAAGCTGGCAACCGGGTCATCAGCATCATTGGGGCCAGAAATGCCAACCAGTTGATCTTAAAGGAAGAAATGAAACAAGTAAGCCACGAACTATTTGTAGTCAGTGACGACGGCAGCGTGGGGGAAAAAGGGCTGGTCACCGCACCCTTGCAGAGCATATTGGACGAAGAAAAAGTTGACCGGGTGGTGGCCGTGGGTCCCCTGGTGATGATGAAGGCCGTTTGCGAGGTCACCAGGCCTTACGGAGTGCCCACCATCGTATCTTTGAATCCCATCATGGTGGACGGCACCGGCATGTGCGGCGGCTGCCGGGTGGTCGTGGGGGGCCAGACCAGGTTTGCCTGTGTTGATGGGCCGGAATTCGATGGACACCAGGTTGATTGGGACGAGGCCCGGCAGCGGGCGCGCATGTTCCTGCCCCAGGAAAAAGCGGCTCGAGAAGCCCGGGGAGGTGGTTGTGCATGCCGAAAATAAATTATGTTCGTGAAAAGATGCCTACTCAGGACCCAGCAGTGCGGGTCACCAACTTTAGCGAAGTGGCTCTGGGCTATGATGCTCAGACAGCGGTACTTGAAGCGGCACGCTGCCTTTCCTGTAAAAAAGCTCCCTGCAAAGACGGCTGCCCGGTGGGAGTCGATATACCCTCCTTTATCAAACTGATAAAAGACGGAGACTTCGGGGGGGCTATCAATAAGATAAAGGAAAAAAACAGCCTGCCGGCAATTTGCGGGCGGGTGTGTCCCCAGGAAAGCCAATGCGAAAAATACTGTCTCTTAAGTAAAAAAGGTGATGCAGTAGGCATTGGGCGCTTGGAGCGGTTTGCCGCCGACTATGAAATGAGCCGGGGTGAAGCACAGCTAAAGACACCGGCAGCTCCCAGCGGGCGCCAAGTGGCTATCGTCGGCTCCGGACCTTCCGGACTGACAGCCGCCGCCGATCTATGCTTGCTGGGGCATGATGTGACCCTTTTCGAAGCTCTGCATACTCCAGGTGGAGTGCTGGTTTACGGTATTCCAGAGTTCCGTCTACCCAAGGGCATAGTAGCCCGGGAAATTGAGACGATTGAAAAAATGGGGGTTGAGATCCGCACCAATATGGTCATAGGAAAAATTCATACCCTGGATGAATTATTAAATTCCACCTATGACGCTATTTTCATCGGGACCGGGGCCGGGCTGCCCTACTTTATGAACATCCCGGGTGAGAACCTGAACGGGGTGTACTCAGCCAATGAATTCCTGACCCGGGCCAATCTCATGAAGGCCTACCTGTTCCCCGAGCACCTCACCCCCATCTATGTAGGACAAAGGGTGGCGGTTGTCGGGGGCGGAAACGTGGCCATGGATGCCGCCCGCACCGCTCTGCGCCTGGGCGCCAGGGAATCTTTTATCATCTATCGGCGCAGTGATAAAGAAATGCCGGCCCGCCATGAAGAGGTTGAGCATGCGCATGAAGAAGGGGTGCAGTTCCATTTCCTTACTTCGCCCACCGCGATCGAGGGTGATGAACAGGGTTGGGTCAAAGGACTGAACTGCCTGCGTTATGAACTGGGTGAGCCTGATGCCAGCGGGCGCCGGAGCCCGGTGCCCATTCCCGGATCGGATTTCTTCATGTCCATGGATACGGTGATCATGGCTATCGGTCAGGGGCCCAATCCCCTGGTGCCGCAAACCACTCCCGATCTGGAGACCAACCGTTGGGGAAACATCGTGGCTGACGAGGGAACGGGCCGCACCTCCAAGACTGCGGTGTTTGCCGGAGGGGATGTTGTCACCGGTGCGGCCACCGTCATTCTGGCCATGGGTGCAGGGAAAAAAGCGGCCCAGGCTATTGATGAGTATTTAAAAGGCCTGTAGCAGTTGCCGATTGATTAGACCAACACCAGCTGCAGAGGAGGAATGAGAAATGGCGCACGTAATTACTGAACTCTGCTTGGGCTGTGGAGTCTGTGTAGATGAGTGCCCAACCGAGGCTATCAAGGAAGACCATGAGAAATATAGCATTGACCCCGAGCTGTGTACTGACTGCGGAACCTGTGCGGAGAGCTGTCCAGCAGATGCTATCGAAGGTCCAAGTGAAGAGTAGAGTATGGGAGTGGTTTTATGATTACGGGAAAACATCTGGTAGCATTCAGCATCTGGCTTCCGGTTGCCGTAGCACTCTTATGCCTGCTGTGGCGAAGCTATAGAGGAAGAAACCTGGTGGTCTGGCTGGGGGGGATTATCCTGGCGGCCAGTTCCATCGGACTCTATGTTATCGGCCCTTTTAGTTATCAGCCCCAGGGAGTGGCGGGTGTATCCTGGAATACGGTGATCAGCCTGGCGGATTTCGCATTGTTGGCCCTGATTCTACTCATAGGTATCAGGCGGCGGCATGCTTTTATTATCATATTAGCCGCTGCGCAGGCAGCACTATTAATTTATTTTGATTTTGTTCTGGGTGGTGGGGAACTGCAGCCGAGTCCGGCTTTCGTCATCGACCACCTGGCCGTCATCATGGCCCTGGTCATCAATATTGTGGGTTCACTAATCTGCATTTACGGGGTCAAGTACATCGCTGACCATGAAGAAAAACACTATACGGGAACATTCCTTTACCAAGGGGACATTCCCCGCAGGGGTGTGTCCCCACACCTTAGCCGTGTGTCCCCGCACCTTAGCAGCAGGCAGCCCCGTTTTATGTTCTGGTTGGTTATCTTTCTTGGGGCTATGAACGGGCTGGTGTTTGCCAACAACCTGTACTGGATGTATTTCTTCTGGGAAGTTACAACCTTTTGCTCTTTCCAGTTGATCGGCCATGACCTGAGCGATGAAGCCATAGGAAATGCCTGCCGGGCTTTGTGGATCAACAGCCTGGGGGGAACGGCTTTTGCCCTGGCTTTGGTGGCCTTCCTAAAATACGGCGGTGGCGACTATCTTTCCATCCAGTATTTATTGAGTCACGGTTTGGGGGCGGGAATGACAAGCATCGGTATGCTGGCCATAGCACTCTTGGTGCTGGCCGGGATGACCAAGTCGGCCCAACTTCCTTTCCAGAGTTGGCTGCTGGGAGCCATGGTGGCGCCCACCCCGGTTTCGGCCCTGCTTCATTCCAGTACCATGGTCAAAGCCGGGGTATATCTGATATTAAGATTAGCCCCGGTTTATATCGGAACCTATTTGAGTGATATCATTGCCATGGCCGGTGCTTTTACCTTTCTAATTACATCTATACTGGCGGTCAGCCAGTCCAATGCCAAACGAGTCCTGGCCTATTCAACCATCGCCAACCTGGGGTTGATTATCGCCTGCGCCGGTATCAACACGCCGGCCGCTATCAGTGCAGCGATGGTATTGATTATCTTTCATGCGGTTTCCAAAGGCTTGCTCTTTTTGTGCACCGGTTTTGTCGAACATGAGATCGGCAGCCGTAATATAGAAGACATGGAAGGACTGGCGGACCGGATGCCTTTAACCACTGCCATATTCACCGTGGGGATCATCAGTATGTTTCTGCCTCCCTTTGGCATGCTGGTGGGCAAGTGGGCGGCTATTGAAGCTTCTACCCACCTACCCCTGGCTGCTTTTATGATGATTATGGCCAGTGCGGTCACCGCCCTGTTCTGGATAAAATGGCTGGGCCGCATGCTGGAAGGAAATCCTGGAGAAGCCCTGCCCCATCCCGAACCCATGGCTATCCACTACAAAATATCCCTGGGAGGACTGGCTGGGGCCGCGGTACTGCTGGGCATGTTTGTGGTCCCGCTTATTCAGGCTGTTGTTATGCCAGCTGTCCGGCAATATTACACTGGTTATGGGCTTAACGCCGCGGCTGGAAACATCGTCAGCGCTAGCGGCGGAGTATTTACGGTCTGGCCCTGGTTTGTTCTGCTTTTGGTCATACTGGTAAGCGCAGTGCTCCTATATAGGCCGAAGAGAATAAAGAGCGCGCCGGTCTACCTGTGCGGGGAAAATGCTGGCCCGACCGGCTATACCAGCACCGGAGAAACCAGCCATGAGGTCACGCTGTCCAGTTACTATTTTGACGGATTTCTAAACGATGCCCGGTGGAACCGGACGGTCAACAGCCTGGCCGGATTGATCATCATTATACTGCTGGGGGTGACGGTGCTATGAAGGAATTCATAATTGCTTTACTTGTGATCATAATTGCACCGCTTCTGGGCGGTTTATTGTCCGGCCTGGACCGGGTCATTAGTGCCCGGATGCAAAGCAGAGTGGGGCCTCCGCTCATGCAGCCCTTTTATGACCTATTAAAACTGTTGGGCAAAGAGCCCCTGGCGGCCAACCGCCGGCAGGTAACCTGGGCCTTGGCCTACCTGTTTTTAATTGCGGCCAGCCTGGTATTGTTCTGCCTGGGTGGTGACCTCTTGATCATCGTATTCACTATGGCTTTTGCGGCTGTCTGTTTTATTCTGGGAGGGTTCAGTGCTAAATCTCCCTACAGCCATATCGGCAGCCAGAGAGAACTGCTGCAGATGCTTGCCTATGAGCCAGTGCTGATTCTACTGGCCGTCGGGTTACACCTGCAAAACGGCAGCTTCATGGTGGGGGAGCTCTTTCATCAAACCCGCCCCCTTCTGGCTTCCCTGCCCCTGGTATTTATCGCTTTGCTTATCATATTAACCATCAAGATGCGCAAGTCGCCCTTTGATTTGTCCACCTCCCATCACGGGCACCAGGAACTGGTGAAGGGCATAACGACCGAATATTCAGGACCTTTTCTGGCGCTCATAGAAATAACCCATTGGTATGAACTGGTCTTGGTGCTGGGCCTGGTGGCCATGTTCTGGACCAGTCCCCTGTGGGCAGGACTAGTCCTGGCTTTCATGGCCTTCTTCCTGGAGCTGGTCATAGACAATATTTGTGCTCGTTTGACCTGGGATTTCATGCTCAAATTCACCTGGAGCATCGGTCTGGCTCTGTGCCTGATCAACCTGGGCTGGATCCTGGCCCGGGGAAGGGGGGTTATGTAAATGGGTATGATCAATAAATCGAGGATTAAATCACCCTGGTTGCTGCATTATGATGGGAGCAGCTGCAACGGTTGTGACATTGAAGTCCTGGCCTGCCTGACCCCGGTTTATGACGTGGAACGCTTTGGCATCATCAATACCGGCAATCCCAAGCATGCAGACATACTGTTGATTACAGGCGGTGTGAACCGAAGAGCTGCCCGGGTAGTAAGAAACCTCTACGAGCAGATGCCCCATCCCAAGGTAGTGGTGGCAGTGGGAGCCTGCGCCTGCAGCGGCGGGATCTTTCATGACTGCTACAACATGCTGGGCGGCATTGAAAAGGTCATACCGGTGGATGTCTACGTTCCAGGATGTGCGGCCCGGCCGGAGTCCATCATCGACGGGGTAGTTCAGGCCTTAAATGTATTAGAGAGCAAAACAGGCAAGGAGGCGGCGGTATGAAGATCAATGCGATTAAAATCACACCGGAAGAAATACTGGCCACAGTGCAGAAGTATTTCGATGATGGCTATCGTCTGGTTACGGCCACCTGTGTGGATGAAGGAGAAAAGATCCATTTGATCTACAGTTTTGACCGGGAGCTGGCTCTGCAAAACCTGGAGCTCTGCATATCCCGGGAGCAGGGGGTTCCCAGCATCAGCTCTGTATATGCTTGTGCCTTCCTGGTGGAAAACGAAATGAAGGAGCTCTTCGGAATTAAAATTGATGACATTGCCCTGGACCTGGGAGGTCGACTGTATATGGTAAAGGGCGCAGAGGAAGCACCCATGGCCAGAAAAATTGAGGAGGCAGGAGAGGGGGTAGAGTAAAATGGCCAGGATTACCGCGCCGTTTGGGCCGCAGCACCCCGTGCTGCCCGAGCCCGTACACTTGAACATCACCTATGAGGATGAAAAAGTTGTGGATCTCTCCCCAGCCCTGGGGTATGTGCACCGGGGGCTGGAAAAGCTGGCCGAGCGCAAGGAATATCCGCAAAACGTATTCCTGGTGGAGAGAGTGTGCGGGATATGCAGCTTTATGCACGCTATGACCTACTGTATGGGGATCGAAGAGTTGATGGGCATCGAGATTCCAGCCCGGGCCAAATACCTGCGGGTTTTCTACAGCGAAATCAGCAGGATACACAGCCACCTGCTCTGGCTGGGATTGTTTGCAGACGCCTTCGGATTTGAGAACCTGTTTATGCAATACTGGGCCATCCGGGAAAAGGTCGTGGATCTAATGGAAATGACCGGGGGGCAGAGGGTGATCCTGTCATCCTGTGCCATCGGTGGCATACGGCGGGATTTGAATGCCGGACAGATTGAGGAAGCTAAAAACGTTCTTCAGCAGGTGGAAGAGGGCCTTATGCACCTTAACCCGGTGATGATGAACGACTACACTGTGAAGAAAAGAACCGTGGGCAAGGGGATTTTGAACAGAGAAGACGCTATTTGCTACGGGATGGTGGGACCGGTGCTGCGTGCCAGTGGAGTTGCCCAGGATCTGCGCCAGACGGGCTACGCGGCTTATGGAGAGCTGGATTTTGAACCAGTGGTGGAAAGAGACGGAGATTGCTATGCTCGTGCTCTGGTGCGGGTGAGAGAAAGCTTTGATTCCATAGAACTGGCCCGCCAGGCCCTGGACCTCCTGCCGGAAGGGGAAGCAGCAGTCAAGGTCAAGGGCAATCCGGAAGGGGAAACCCTCCAACGAGTGGAGCAGCCCCGCGGGGAAGTGCTGTATTACATCAAAGCCAATGGAAGCAAGAAGCTGGAAAGATTGAGAATTCGCACCCCCACCTTCGCTCATATTCCCGGGCTTTTAAAGATGCTGCCGGGCTGCAGCATGGCTGACGTGCCGGTGATCCTGCTGTCCATTGATCCGTGCATCAGCTGCACCGAGAGATAGGGGATGATATGACATGGCTACGATGATTTCCACAGTGATAAAGAATTTGAAGAGCCGACCCCGGACCAGATTGTACCCGGCCGAAGAACGGCAGCTGCCGGCCGCCAGCCGGGGTCATATTGAATTCGATATGAGGAAATGCATTTTTTGCACACTTTGCGCCAAACGCTGTCCGGCTGATGCAATTACCGTTGATCGGAAAGGTAAAACCCTGGTTTTTGATCCGTTCCGATGCATTGTGTGCGAATTCTGTTTAGAAGGTTGTGCCAAAGAAGCCATTTCTCTGCTTAAACAATGGTCCAGTCCGGCGGCGGTTCTATATAAACGGACATTTACAACCCCAGGCGAGGAAGAATGATCCGAACATGAAGTCTTAAAGAAAGCGGGTTATATCTATTCGGTTTGCCGCTAAACTAATTTATGCTATTTGGCAATTGCATAAGTTAAAAGTTTAACAGCATGCTCAAGGCCCGACTATTTCAGGAAAGGTTAAAAGGAAGTGTGACTTCGACCATGCCTCCACCAGATGCACCGTTACCAACATGAATGGTCCCATTCAGCTCTTCGACAATAATCTGGGAGATAGACAATCCCAGGCCGGTGCTTCCATCAGGCCCTTTATACATGAAATCAAAAGCGTGGGCCAGGTCTTCCTGGCTAAAACCTTTACCATCGTCCTGAACGACTATTGATATGCTGCTGCCCACGTCTTTGGAGGTGCCCCGAAGGGTGACCTGACTACGGGCATGGCGGATGGCATTGGTGACCAGGTTGCCAAACAGGCGGCGTAGTTTTTCGGGGTCACCGATTACCCGAATCTCATCGGGTACATTAACATCAATTTGGACTTTGCCTTCAATAGCATAGCCCTGTAGAGACTCAGCCACTTCAACCAGGATCTGTTTTAGATCGCAGGGCAGCAGGTTATAGCTGACTTCTTGAGCCTGTTGTTTGTTGACGTCAATCATTTCATCTACAATCGCTTTCAAACGCTGGCATTCCTTGGCAATCATCTCCAAAGCTCTTTCGGCTTGCTCGCCGCTGAAGACCCCGTCTCGAATCCCTTCAGTAAAGCCTTGGATACTCATCAGTGGTGTTTTAAGTTCATGGGAGGCGCTCTGGTAGAAACGGCGCGTGCTCAGGTCATAGCGCTCAAGCTGTACAGCCATTTCATTAAAGGTGCTGGCCAGTTCCGAGAACTCATCGTCAGATTTTAGATGTAAGCGCACATCAAAGCGGCGCCGGGCAATGGCTTTGGCATAGTCGCGCAGAGAATTAAGAGGCTTTACCAGATAACGTCCCAGGAGAAGAGCCAGGGGAATGGCGATGGCGATGGCGATGAACAGGCTTTTCAGTAGTATAAATAAAATATCCCGGTTCAACGCCTCGAGGGCGCTGACCTCCGCAAAGGATATAACCGTTCCCCGGTAGTCTTCACCCAACCCGATTGGAACTTGAACTGCCATAAATGAACCGTTAGCTGGGATGGTTATCTTGCTGTCCTCGCTGAGATAATTCAACTGCTGGTTGGCGGCTAATTTTTGTATATCTTGCTCCACAGGGAACTGCTCTGGAACCGTGCTATAGACAATAATGCCTTTTGGGTCGGTTACAATGTACTGGCTCTCCAGGGTTTGATCCGGGAAGAGACCGGGACTTGATTTTCGATGGGGAACCTCAGCAAGTGTGATTAAGCCGGAGCCCTCGTGCTGGATGCTGAAGCTCATATCCCGAGCCTGTCGAAACAGCCCGGATCTGACCCTTCTTTCCAGATCGCTGAATAAAATGGAGTGAAAAGAAAAGGTGGTAATCGCCGTGCTGCAAATGACCACGACCAAATAGGATATTAAAATTTTACTGGTAATGCTTTTTATCCTAATCTTCAAAACGGTATCCGTACCCCCAAATGGTTTTCACATTATTGGATGAGCCACTCTCCCTTAGTTTCTTGCGCAGTCGTTTTACCAGATCATCAACCGCCCGATTTCCACCTACATAGTCACATCCCCACACCCGGTCCAGAAGCTCCTGTCGGTTGAAGGTGCGCTGGGGTTGCTGAGCCAGTAAAAGCAGGAGTTCGTATTCTTTCGGAGTCAGCATTACTTCGCTGTTTTCCACTGTAATTCGTCGATCATTGGGATTAATCCGTAGATTGCCGGTCTCCAAAAGTTCTTCAGGTATAATCGGGATTGAGGCGCGACGGAATATGGAGCGTACTCGGGCTACCAGTTCACGGGGGCTGAAAGGCTTAGTAAGATAGTCGTCCCCACCCAACTCCAAACCCAAAACCCGATCAATCTCTTCTCCCCGAGCCGATATAAAGATTACCGGGACGCCACTGCGGCTCCGGATATCCCGGCAGAATTCCAGGCCGTCTTTGCCAGGCAGCATGATATCAAGGATAAACATATCCGGGAAACCCGATTGCAGCCGCGCCAGTGCGGCTTCTACGGAGCCGAAGGTTTCCACTGTAAATCCTTCTCGTAGAAGATACTCACTGATGATATAGCGAATATTCTCTTCGTCATCAACCACAAATATTGTTCGCACAATTACCACCTCTAATGTTTGGGGACACACCTTCCCCTGAATTTTAATTAATTATTTTTACTTGATTATATCCCGAAGAAAATTAAGTAAGGAGAAACATTTCCTAAGCAGCGGTAAGGAATGTCCCCATGAGCGACCTCTGGTCGCTGGATGTAAGTGATTCTGGACCAAGTTGCTATGTGGGTAGGGGAAACACTTTCACCTTTAGCTTATATGGTCTCTATTAGGTTTGTTGAAGCTTGTCTTCCTTTTGGTTCACGACAACTAAGTTTGTTTACGAGTTACAAACATTGTACTGCTTCGCACCTACCGAAGACACTGTAAGAAAAAGGGCCGATTTTCTACTTATTCAAAGCGCAGGGCTTCAATAGGGTTGGAGTTGGCGGCTTTACGCGCCGGGTAGTACCCGAAAAACAGTCCCACCAAGAGAGAGAAACCCATAGCTACAGCGACCAGCCAGGGAACCACCACCATTTTCCACCCGGCCAGCATACCCAGCAGCTGGGATGCCCCCCATCCCAGAATGACGCCAATGATTCCACCTATCAAGCTCAACAGCAAAGCCTCAATGAGGAATTGAGTTAGAATGGCCTGAGTGGTGGCCCCGATCGCCATTCGAATGCCGATTTCCCTGGTGCGCTCGGTGACTGAAACCAGCATGATGTTCATGATGCCGATTCCGCCAACCAACAGAGATACGGCTGCAATACCACCCAGCAAAAAGGTCATAATCTTGGTAGTATCTTCAATCGTGGAAAGAACCTGGGTCATATTCTGGATGCGAAAATCGTCAGCAGCCTGGTTGGCCAGGCGATGGCGCTGGCGGAGAAGGGTGGTAATATAATCCTGTAAAGGTGTCAGGGCGTCCTGGCTCTCGGCCTGGACGTTGAGCATACGGACATTCCTGGAGCCTAAAAGCCGCTGTTGGACAGTGCTTAAAGGAACATAAATGATATTATCCTGGTCATTGCCCATGCCTCCAGCGCCTTTGGCGGTTAACACACCGATCACGGTAAAGTCCAGCCCATTAATTCGAACATTTTTCCCTAAAGGATTAGCCGTACCTGGGAAGAGGTTGGTGACCACGGTTTGTCCCAGAACTGCGACGGTAGTCATGTTGTCTATGTCGCTCTGATCAAAAAAGGCACCCCGATCCGTTGGCCAGTTTTTGATGGCTTGCAGGTCCGGCACCGTTCCATCCACATCTGCGGTCCATGTATTGCTGCCCACTGCCACGGTGGCGTTATTCATGCTGGCCTCCGGGGCAACGTATTTTACCAGAGGCAGGCTGCTTATCGCTTTTACATCATCCATGGTCAGTTGGGCTCCACCGGTTCCCCGTATGGGGCCAGAACTGCCACCTGGTGAGATGGTTAGCAAGTTAGATCCCATGCTGGAAATCCTATCTGTTATTCCGGCTGTAGCTCCCTGGCTCAGGGCGACCATGGCAATTACTGCCCCAACACCGATAATGATTCCCAGCATAGTAAGGATAGAACGCATTTTATTGACTAACAGGCTTCGCCATGCCATTTGCAGGGCTGCTAATAAGTCCATATCCATATACTTAATCCCGCCTTTTCTATGACTATCGCGCCTGAACCTGGGCTTGATGGGGTTCGGGAACGATTTCCTCACTAACAATCTGACCGTCGCTCAGTCGTATGATACGCTGACAATAAAGGGCAATATCAGGTTCATGGGTGACAATCGCGACGGATAGACCCTGTTTTTCATGCAGCTGCTGCAGCAGGGACATGATTTCAATACTAGTTCGGGTATCGAGAGCTCCGGTAGGTTCATCAGCCAACAGGAGCCCGGGCTGGTTGATTAAAGCGCGGGCAATAGCAACGCGCTGCTGCTGTCCGCCGGATAATTGCCGGGGCAGATGGTGTTCCCGTCCTTCTAACCCCACAAGTCGCAGCATTTCCATTCCCCGTTTATCCCTGGTCTTTCCTGGGACTCCTGCATAGATCAGCGGGAGGCATACATTTTCCAGGGCTGTGGCCCGACCAAGCAGATTAAAATTTTGAAAAACGAAACCGATAAGCTTATTGCGTAAATGGGCCAATTGGTCTCTTCCCAGCTCCATCACGTTCTGGCCAGCGAAAATGTACCTTCCAGAATCAGGCTTATCCAAACAGCCCAAGAGGTTCATCAAGGTGGATTTCCCTGACCCTGATGGACCCATGATAGCCAACATTTCTCCATTGAAAACTTGCAGGGAAATGGACCGCAGAGCATAAACCGGCTCGCCCGCTCCATAATAGGTTTTGACAATATTTTTTAAGTCGATGAGGGTGTCCCCCATGTCCTATTCCTCCTTGATGTCCCAAAACTAATGAATTGCTCTTAGTTGCCTCGAACCCGCATCACGCCTCCCGCGCCACCCAAAGGAGACTGAGTACGGTTTTGCTGCTGGCTGCCGGAACTGGATCCGGAAGAAGTGGATTGGTCAGCGGCCTGATTCGTCCCGACAATAATTTTATCCCCTTCATTGATTCCTTGAACGACCTCATAGTTCTGCCCGTCGCTTAAGCCTAAAACCACCTGCTTGGAGACGGGTAGATTGTTCTCCAGGACCAGTACGGTTGCCCTTCTTCCCTGTTGTTGGGAAGGTATGCCTGTTGCTGAGTTACCGGCAGTGGAGCTCTGATTATTCCCCTGAGTTCCTGAGGTATTCGCTTGTCTGGTTCTCGTGGAGCTGCTTTGCGTTCCGGTTTGCTGATTATTCTTTATGTAGGTTTGAGCATAGCTTACGGCCATCATGGGCACGGTGAGAACATCGCTTTTTCGAGCGATAACAATACTGGCGGAAACCGACATTCCGGCTCGTAATTGATGGTCGGGGTCCACACATGATATCAATACCGGATAATATTGAACATTGCTTACAGTAGTAGCTTCAGGATTCACTCTTGCCACTTTACCTTGAAAGGTCTTGTTAGCATAAGCACTGGTAGTAAATTCCACGTCCTGCCCCACCTGGATTCGCCCCATATCCACTTCATTAACCAGGGCGCTCAACTCCAAATCTTCACTGATGACATCAAGCAAGGTGTTTCCGCTGGTTCCATAACCATTGATCTGTCCCACCTGCCCGTTCACTGTACCCACAATCCCGTCGAAGGGTGCAGTCAGCGTGGCACCGTCCAGGTCTGATTGGGCTTGATCCACCTTGGCCTGATCATTCACCAATCTGGCTTTGGCCGATGTAAGATCTAACTCGCTTTTATTGAATGTATCACGGGCTGTATCAAAAGCCGATTGAGACACTGCGCCGGCGTTAAACAGGCTTTGCTGTTGATCGAGGTTCCTGCGATTTGCCTCATAGGTCAGAGTCTGATTCTGCACTGAGATCTGGTCCTGAGACAGCTGGCTTTGAGCCTGTTGTAAAGCGGCTCGCAATGAGGTGGGATCCTGTTGTGCCAATACCTGACCTTCGGTTACCCGGTCTCCAGGTTGAGCGTTTAAAGCGGTAATGTTTCCGTTGTTTTTAAAACCTAGGGCGGCTTTCTTGACCGGGTTTAACGTACCGGTTGCCTGTATGGAGTCCGAAACCGTACCCTTAACCGCTGGCATGGTCAGAAAAGTAGCATTTTTACTGGTTCCCAGCCATTTATACAGGCCAAAACCCCCTAATGATAAAATGAGAATAATTCCCGCTATCCAGATTAGCTTGCGACGCTTGGGTTTCTTGGGAACAGGAACATCGAAAATCACTTCTTGATCAAGGGCCGGTGTTTCCTGATTCTCCATAGATTCTTCTTGCATAATATTTGCATCCGACATAGGCCTTCATCACCTCAAAATCTTTGTATTCTATTCCATTTTAATCAAACAATAGAGCAAAGTTATAACAAAAGTATAGAAATAATGTGTAAATATCTAAAAAAACCCGCGTTTGGGCAGATTCATCCATGATGAAGGTTAAGTTGGAGAATAAAAAGGGGGGTAATCATAAAAGGGATGCCGCCCAACCGCGTAGAAATTAATATCAATTGTTACAAAGGTATACAGGTTCTGGAAGGCGGGTGAATAGATGTTTTTCCCATGGGGTTTTCATAATAAAACCGTCAAACATTTGCGTAAAAATATCGGCATGACCGCCAAAGAACTGGCAGAGCGGGCACATGTGGCTGCATCCCAGATATTGAAGGTCGATGATATGAAGTTGAAGGAAGTGCGAGAACCGCTGCGATCAAAAATAACGCCTGTGTTGAAAGGGAATGATACAGATAAGATGCCCTGGTTATGACCAAAAAGACCGATCAATAGGTTAACGGCAGGAAAGCATGCCGGTGCTACTCATCATTTGGAGATATCGCAGGTGAAAACAGGGCAGCTCAATTCTGGGGCTGCCCAAAAGTTCCGGTATGATTTGATCCGTAGCTGCAGGTATTTGGATTATCGGAAAATGGCTCCGCCCAAGAGGTAGCCCAGATAGAAGATCGCTACGATGGCGATGATGTGGAAAACCCACCAACCTGATTTGAGGAAGCTAAAACTGCCCAATTCATATCTTTCATCATGCTTGACTTCTTGGTCCCCCATCTCTATTCCTCCTTTGCTCAATTCAAAACACGATTACTAAGCCAGTGTTACTATCTCCAAGTTGAACGATTTTATGTAATTTCCTCCATGAAACGTGGTTTATGCATTGACAGCAGGAAATTATTAACTACAATGAATTTGTTATAAATAATTGCACAAAATAGTGCACAAAGGGGGAGTCTGATTGTCAGTACTGGAAAAGGATCTGCTTAATCCTACATTGGCAGAGGTTCTGACCGCTTTCCGGCTCGACAAAATGTATACTCGGGGAAAAGGGAGCCTTCTTTATGATGAAGAAGGGACAGCCTATTTGGATTTCATTTCTCAATACGGGGCGATCCCTTTTGGATATAATCCTGAAAATATATGGGAGGCCCTGGAAGCGGTGAGAAGCTCTGCTCTACCAAGTCTGGTGCAGCCGTCCATGCCGGTGGAGGCTTTGCGGTTGGCAGGGAAGCTGGCGGAAATCACCCCGGGCGATCTTCGTTATTGCACATTCTGCCAGAGTGGGACGGAAGCTGTGGAAGCAGCCATCAAACTGGTCCGTTCAGCTGCCGGAAAAGAGATAATCATTTCTGCCCAGAATAGTTTTCATGGTAAAACCCTGGGAGCATTATCCGCTACAGGAAAATCCTCCTACCAGCGACCCTTTCGCGCTCCTGCACCTGGGTTTTTGAAAGTGCCTTTCAACGATTTACCGGCCTTGGAAAGAGTTATGGAACAACATCGGGGACAGGTGGCAGCGTTTATCGTGGAGCCGGTCCAGGGTGAAGGCGGAATTATCCCGGCGCAGCCCGGCTACCTGGCTGCGGCAGGGGAAATCTGCCGCCGTTACGAGGCTTTTCTTATCGTTGATGAGATTCAAACCGGATTGGGGAGAACAGGCCGCATGTTTGCCTGCCAGCATGAAGGAGTAGAACCCGATGTTTTGCTCCTGGCCAAGGCCCTGGGTGGGGGGCTTGTGCCCATGGGAGCTTGCATCAGCTCTCCCCGCGTCTGGAATGAAGATTTTGGCCATTTACATAGTTCCACATTTGCCAACAACAACCTTACCTGTGCAGTAGGGGTGGCGGTACTGGAACGATTGCTGGCCAACAACCAGGAATTAGTCAGACAAGTAGCGGATAAAGGCGACTACCTGATCAAGCGCCTCCATTCTCTGGCCCGCCGTTTTCCGCAGGTCATTAAAGAAGTCCGCGGGCTAGGTTTGATGCTGGGAGTTGAATTCTATGGTCTCCAAAACGCCGGTTCCTACAACATGTCATTTATTTGCGAGGCAGGAGGATTTACAGGTTTGCTGGCTGGGTTTTTGCTAAATGTATACAACATACGTTTAGCCCCCTTCCTGAATGAATCAATGACCCTGCGCCTGGAGCCGACTCTTACCATTACTTATGAAGAAATTGACTACCTCTTGCAGGCGCTTGAAGACCTGTGCACTATTTTAGAGCATCAGGATTATGCTAAGCTGTATCGTTTCCTCCTGGATGATTGTTCGCGACCCGATCAGATTCGGGATTACCGCCCTTTCTTTCGGGGTATAAAGCCATCCACCCTCCGGGAAGGAGAGCAAATCTCGAACCGTTTTGCATTTATCCTTCATTACCCCGGTCCTGAGGATATGGTTTGCGGCAATCCTTCTTTTGAGCAGTTTTCACGAGAAGAACTTTACCGTCTAATGGAATGGCAAGCCAGTCTGCCGGAGCCCTCCGTATGCTGCCATATGCCTGCCATTCGCTCCCGGCAAGGTCATGTGATTGAAGGATGGCTGATCGGAGTGCCATATGGAGGCCGGGAGATCATGAATAAACCCCGGCACGAAGTGCTGCGTTCGCTTACCCAGGCTGTGGACATAGCCCGTGAATTGGGAGCCCAAGTGGTAGGCTTGGGTGCATTAACCTCGGTTGTCAGTCGGGGGGGCAGAGATCTCCAGAACAAAGGTGTAGCCATAACCAGTGGCAACAGCCTTACCGTGGTCATAGCTTTAGAAGCCCTTTATAAAGGGGCCATAGAGATGAAGATCGATATTCAGAAGGCGCGAGCAGCAGTGGTTGGAGCCACAGGTTCTATCGGTCGGGCTTGCGCTTTATTGCTTTCAGAAGAAGCCTGCAACATAGTGCTCCTGGGCAACTCCAAAGCTCGCCTTACCAGCCAGCGCCGCTTGAAAGGGTTGGCCGGGGATATCCTTACCCGGGCTAACCGCAAGCGTAAGGATGGTGTAAACAAGGGCATGTGCTGTTGGCTGTCACAGGTTATTGCAGGCATGGAGAAGCTGAAATCCCCTTGGACACTACCAGTCCTTGATCAACTGCAGAGCAGCGAAGAAATAGGATGGGATATCATGGAAGAAATATGCCGGGGGCTGAATATTGAGCCTCCTTTGGTAGTGGCAACGGATATAGACCGGGTTTTGCTCGATTGCGATCTTGTTGTTGCCGCCAGCAACTCTTCCGATTATCTTATATATCCCAGGCATCTCAAAACGGGGGCAGTGGTCTGTGATGTAGCACGGCCGGCTGATGTCTCGCCAGAGGTAATTGCTCAACGTGATGATGTACTGATTCTAGAAGGAGGCCTGGTTCAGCTTCCCGAGCCAGTAAGTTTTGGCCCCAATTTAGGTTATGATGATGGGGTCACTCTGGCCTGCCTTTCGGAGACGATTCTTCTGGCCATGGAAGGCGACCAGCGAGATCATAGTATTGGCGCCCACCTGCCCATGGAAACCCTGGATTATATGCGCACCCTGGCTGCCAAACATGGATTTTGTCTTTCCGGCCTCAAGATGGGAAGCCAGGAAATTGACAGCCAGGAGATTGCCAATATTTGTGAGCGGGCTGCCTGCCGGGTGGGGAAGGAAGAACGGCCCTGGCCCAATCAAAAGGCCGTACCTTAGTACCTGCTCCCACTGGTCATTGCCCCTCTGATGAGCTAAGATATTATTAAAACACTGGCATGTAATGATGGGGTGACCAGAGCCGGATTCAACACGCAGCAGGTGGGAGGAAGTAGGGAATGGATGAATTTAAGGATATCACCATTAGGAAAAATGGAAAATGGTATTTCGGGCAAGGGGAGATGTTCCGCCGTAAGATATTGAACATCCTGGCAGTCAATCTGGACCGACAGGATGATGGAAGCTATTGTATCAGATTGGGAAATGACTTCAGCCTGATAAGCGTGGAAGATGTACCTTTCCTGGCATCGGGCATTGTGGAAGGGGAAGATGGAAGCATAAAACTGGTATTTCACGATCTTCAGGAATTAATGCTGGAAAATGAACTCAAGCTCACCCTGAAAGGGGATGTGCCTTATATAGATTTCCGCTGGCCGGCTGATACGCGTTTGAGCCGGGGAGTGTATTGGAAATTAAGCGATTATTTTGTTTTTCGGGATGACGAGATCTATATTGTACCTCCGGTGAAACAGGAAAAGAATTAAGACGTGTAGGAATTACAGATTCAGCAGGGGACGGTCTGACCGTCCCCTGAACCTGTTTATAAACGCCCGATATGGGGAGGGCGAAAGTGAGACATATCCAGTTCCAGACAGTGGTCAATGGTTTCCAGCATAATCTGGCGATCTCTGGGGAGAAGCCCCTGCACATTGCAGTAATTAGAAACATGATCGCTTACAACCATGGTGCCTTCACACTGCATATTTTCCACTAAGAGCCGAATCTCGTGTAAAGCCTCATGGGGTGTAAGGAGTTCAAATTTCCCATCCAGGTAGTCCTGATAAATAGGCGTGCCGGGCTGGGGAATGAAGGTTCGCAGGCGTACAAATTCCGGGCTGAATTCACTTAAAGCCCGGGCGCTGTTTAAAGCGTGTTCCCTGCTTCTCTCCCGCCCGCCGATGCCTACCAGGTAATATTCACTGGTTTGGATACCGGCTGCTTTCAACTTGCGCCCGGCAGAGATAATCTGTGCTGCATTCGTGCCCTTTTTCACGCGCTCTAAAACCAGATCGTCACCGCTTTCCATTCCCATGTGGATGCGGTTTAAACCTGCTGCATGCAACTGTTGAAGATCCTCCAAAGTTTTAAGGTTTACGAAGCGGGCCGAACCATAAACCGTGATCCGCTCAAGGTGGGGGAAGAGTTGATGAGCATACTCAAAAATCTCCAAGAGTTGAGGTGTTTTCATGATAATCGTGTTGCCATCGGGGAAGAAAATCGATTCGATGTAATCGCCGTAGTAATCTCGCGCGGCAGCTAAGTCCTCTTTAATATCCGCAACACTGCGGATGCGAAAGCGGGTTTCCTTATATAAAGGGCAGAAGGTGCAGTGGTTATGGGGGCAGCCAATGGTCGCCTGAATGAGAAGGCTGCCGGCCTCGCTGGGGGGGCGGTATACGATTCCTTCATAGCGCATGAATATACCTCCTTTGCGTAATAGCTTAGCAAACCACTCCATTATTGAAAAGGGAAACTGAGACGAAAAGGAGTAGGCCTCTTTGCTCATAAAATTGAAACGTAGGCCGTAAGGTATAGAAAAATTATGGCAGGGTATGATGCCCGAGGCCTAAAGTGATTATAAACATCAGTAAAAATAGGACTGATATATTGCTGGAATACTGCGATATATGGGGCTTTTCAGTTGTATTCGATGGGCAAAACCTATATAGTAGTAAAAAGGGTCATTGTTTCTTGCAAAGAAACATGTAGAGGATTGATTCATCGTGGCGGTCAGGGTATTAATTGTTGACGATGATGAACGTGAACGAATTGTGCTCCGCTATGTGTTGGAGCAAATTAAAGACATCGAAATCGTTGGCGAAGCGGTTCATGGTCTGGAAGCTCTCTTGCTGTGCCAGGAGAAGAAGGTGGACCTCATTTTTCTCGATATAACTATGCCCGAAATGGGCGGTATGGAGACGGCGATCAAGTTGAAAAGCTTGAAAGAGCCGCCTCTTTTTGCCTTTGTGACTGTAAAACGGGACATGGCCATAGAAGCTTTCGAACAGGGCGCACTTGACTATATGGTTAAACCAATAGAACAGGGACGCATCGAGAAGACTATAGAAAGAGCCAAAAGGCAGATTCTGCATAAACATGTCATCGAAGAGATGGTTCGCGAGAAAGTGAAATTGCGCATCGATTTTCTGCTGGAAAGCTCGAAAGACCACGAAATATTTTCAAGTAAGCTGCCTGTTCGGGAAAAGGGTAAGATAACTGTTTTAAACCAGGAAGAAATAGTCTATTGCGAAAGCCAGGCAAAGAAAGTTCTCATCAGTACCGCCCAACAAGGTTATCTGACCAATTTCACTCTGAATGAACTGGAATCCCGACTGGATAACAGCATTTTCTTTCGTGCTCACCAGGCCTTCATTGTGAATATGAACTATATCCGGGAGATTATTAATTTCGGAGAGGGTTCCTATTTACTGCACTTGAGCAAGTCCGATAAAAACATCATCTTAAGCCGCTCCCGGGCTAAGCTCCTCCGTGAAAAAATGGGCATTAAATAGTGCGGATGATACCGATAAAAGAGCATAATGGGAAGTTATTTCTACAAATTATCCATTAATGAGGAAGGCGATCGTTTAATATTCTTGTACATACAGGGACAAAATACAAAAGATCAGAGCCCGTATTATGGCTTTGACCGGTATCCGAGAGCTTGTTCAACACGTCTAGATAATAAAGGCTTCGAATTTGTACTTTTAATTACAAGGGCGTGCGATTTAGGATCTTTATACAACCAACCTGGCAAATTTAGAGAAAAAAATCACAAAATAGTTTATAGTGATAATAGAAAAGTAGCGGTTTATTTCATGGGAAGGGAGGTACCAAGAGAAACCTTATTATTCTGAGAACGGGCAATGAACTTTAGATATAGAGCATGACTGGGAGAGAATTGTAGGTGTGCCAAAGGCTTCCAATGACGGAATATAGTCGGATGCTTTACAGAGAGTTTCCAGGCTAGGTAGATTGGAGTGATGCTCATGATACCGTTTAGCAAGCTCGAACGTTATGAGGGAAATCAAGCCCTTTTTGATTTGGTGCTTATGTCCGTTGTATCCTCCTATGTGGGTGAACCTTTGCACGTTCATGCCGAGGGATTACGAGGAACTGGTAAAACCACCATTATGAGGGCATCGCGCGGAATATTACCCAAAATAACCAGAATTAAGAATTGCATCTATAACTGTGATCCTGAAAACCCGCATTGTCCTCATCATAGAGGGCTGAGTGATGATGAAATACAACAGTTGGGAACGGAACAGATTCCCATGCCTTTCCTGGAAATATCGCACTCGGCCAAGGTTGGAACTGTGGCAGGAAGTATAGATTTGGGCCGCTTGACCGATCCCAACCATCCGGAAGCCCGGCTTTTACCCGGACTTATACCCCAAGCTCACCGGGGAATCATTTTTATTGATGAGATTAACCGACTGGCTGACACTTCTCCGGAAATCACAGATATTCTATTGGATGTAATGGGCAATAAGCCTGGACATATACAGATTGAAGAGGCTGGTTTACCAACCGTGGATATCCTGGTAAATGTCTCGGTATGGGCGGCTTCCAACCCCGATGAGGATCCCGGACCTTTAGAGGAAATCAGGCGCCAGCTTTCTGATCGTTTTGACATGGTATGTTACATGGGTCGACCCGATTCAGTTGACATCCTGTCACATATATTAAAGGAGAACTCGCATACCAATAAGATAAGACACAGCCGGGAAAAGAACGAAGTTGTTCTGGATATGGATAATGAGCAATATAAAGAAAAGGTCATTCAATGGGCCAACTCTTACGAACAGACTGAACTTCCGGATTTCTTGAGGAATTTTATTGCCCGACTTTATATCAAGAATAACCTGGAAAGCATCCGGGCTATCGAAGCTATGCAGCAGGGAGCGGTTTTATTCAGCTGCATCAAGAACCGGGATAAAGTGCAGGTCAATGATGTAACCACCATGATGCCCCTGGTTCTCAAGCACCGGGTGGATGGCGATACATTGATTCGTATGATTAATGATGTAGAATCCCGGGGGCAAAAAGACGGAATACTCAGTTTTAAGAATCGCAAAAACACGAGACAGGAAGACGAAGAACCGGAATATTTTCAGCAGACAGCTAGACCTCTCAAGGATATGTCTAGAGGGGAATTGATTAATACCGAAAAGAGCCTGACACCTAAAGAAGTGTAGCCACCATACGATTGAGGAGGTGGTCTTATGCTCGGCGAAAACACCAATGTAGATAAGGCCAGTTCAGTTGGTAATTATTTAAATCTATATTTTGGCCAGAATCAAGGCGTTCGTCTCGGAGAAAGCACAGTGGTGAGTCGTAAAGCTCATGCCCGAATGCCGGAGAAACGTGTTAAAGGCCAGATCAAAATTTTGATCAACCGTGATGCAGGGAAGAACTACCTGGATTATGTTGATCCGGATCAGATTGTCCACATTGACGTGTATCACCGACCAGGGGAAGTGGATCCCCGGGATGTTGCCAAGTCAATTTTCTGGGCTTTAGATGGCTATTTCATGGAGAAGGATCCTCAGCTCCAATACGCTGAAAACGAACGTTTTAAAATGGTTATTGAATATGCCAATAAAATTTTGATCACCACCAATAAAGGTAAAGGTCTGCTCTATGAACTGTATCAAGATATGGTTAAACCGTTTTTGGGCGGTGACGAAGGTGTGGACCATGTACACATCATGGCTCGACTTAAACGTGAGGAATACTACCTGGTTTATGTAATTGCGGAAACAGTGGAGAGGGTAATACAGGGATCCGAGGTTAAACTGGCCAAAGTGCGCAGTATAACCCATGGAAATCAGAAACAGGCAGAGGAAAGTTTTGCCGGTTATCTTAAACTGCCCTGGATGAGGCTTAAGGGGCAGCACCGTCAGGCCCTGCCTGACAAAGAAAATGTCAACCAGTTGATCATGAAACTTGCGGAAAAATTCGGCGGGGTAGATGAGATTGAGGAATTCATGGAGAACTACTCTACCAATATTTTCAAACGGCGGGGCGTCGACCAGCAGAAGAAGAAATGGGGAGAAGTAGAGCACTATGTGGAACAGCTCGAAGAGCTGGGCCTTATGAGACAGGGGATTATGGGCCGGGTTTTAACGAAAAAGGGACTGCAGCTCAAAGATTTTGTCATCAACCACAAGTGCGAATTGGAAACCGAAATCCGGCGCAATATGCGCAAGATGCCCAGCGGCGGTGCGGGAAAGTTTAAAAAAATCGGGCGGATTGAGCGTAAAACCTCGACTATCGAATTTACTAACCGCAATAAAACCCTGAACAATAAAGATAAAAACTGGTCTGGGGATCTAGCAGTACCGGAAACAATTCTCCAGGCCAAGAAGAACAGTTTCCTGCGCGGTGACGGGCACTTTACCATTCAGAAGGATGATCTGCATTACTATGATAAAAAGACCTATGTTCCCATCGATGTATGCCTGGTGGTCGATGCCAGCGGCAGCATGGCTGGTGACAAAAGGCAGGCAGCTTGCTACCTGGCCGAACATCTGCTGTTGACAGGGAAGGAAAAAGTAGCTGTGGTTACTTTCCAGGAACGCAGCAGCAATGTGGTGGTGCCTTTTACCAGGAACCAGCACATCCTGCATAAGGGGTTGGCAACCATCAGTCCGGCAGGCTTGACGCCTATGGCAGATGGTCTCATGACTGCCTTTAACCTGATAAAGGATAATCGGGTGCGCAATCCGTTGATGGTGGTAATCACTGATGGTATTCCCAATGCTCCTTTATGGACGTTTGACGCTAAAGCCGACACCTTGGAAGCAGCCTCCAAACTCAAGGACAGTAAAATTCGCTTCATCTGTATCGGGGTCGAAGCCAATAAAAACTTCCTGGAAAAAGTTGTGGAACGCGCAGGTGGAGCCTTCTATATGGTCGATGATTTAAATAAGGAAAATTTGATTAATATCGTACGGAATGAAAAGCGTTCCATCTTAGAAGAAAGCCGACAGATGGCATGAAAATATTGATAAAATGCCGTGTTTGTTTGACACACATGCCGGTATTTGTTAATCTAGTCATTAGGAAGTGAACGAACCGGGTCTTATCCGTGGGTTTGTTTTTAATAACTCCTCCTTCATAAGAGCACCGCAAGGTGCTCGCTTTTTTTTGTCCTCCCCTGCTTTCTAACAGGCATATTTCCATAGGTTGTCTCGTATTTTATTAGCAGGAATAAACAGGGGAGGAATAATAATGACCAGATCATTCATGTGCATCCTTGCGGTAGTGGTTCTGTCAATCTGCCTGCTCAGTGGCGGGTGTTCATCAGACAACCCGAATTTAAAATCCTTGAAGGATTTGTTCAAACCGGTGGCAACACAGACCAGCCAGGATACGAATAAACAGCAAACGGCGGTCAATCCTAGTCCAACTCCTTCCAGTACCGTAGCAAACATAGATGTAAAACTCTATTTCATCGCTTCAGGAACTGGAAAATTGGCCGAAGAAGATCGCAAAGTTGAGAAGACTACAGGTATGGCCCGTAAAGTCATAGAGGAATTGATCAAAGGTCCGGCAGTTCAGCAGCATAGTGCGGTATTTCCTGCAGGCACGCGTCTGCAGGATATCAACATCCGTTCTACAGACCAGATTTGTGTGGTCGATTTTAGTACGGAGGTCAAACAGGTAAACAGCGCTGAGCAGGAAAAGATGCTGGTCTACGCGGTGGTCAATACACTGGGGCAATTTCCAAATGTCAAAGGAGTTTCCTTTATGATCGATGGCAAAAAGGTCAATACACTGGCTGGACATATTGATCTTTCCCAACCACTCAAACCCAACTACAAGATCTAGAAACATAGCCAGGCTGATGCGGGGAGTGAAAGTCGAAAAGCCCGAGACGATAAAGTATGGGGACAGACCGTCTGCTTCGATATAGAGTCGGTACCCTATATTTGTCTGAACGGGCTTTTTGCATATAACGATGCACGACGTCCACGGATGGCAAAGAGCTGCCGATGCCACGGATGGCAAAGAGCTGTGCGACGTCCATGGATGGACTAGTACAGCGATGCCACGGATGGCAAAGAGCTGTGATTTGCTGTTATCGGCCGCGAGAACCGCTTTATGAAAGGGAATATTTTTGTTTATCTATAGAAAATGGCAGATTTGTTTAACATAGAATATAAGGCATCATATAGAATATATAATGGAAAAGTGATAAATTAATTAATGATTGTATGATGGCAGCCGAAGACCGGCTCAGCATGCACGACTGGGGCGCAGCAGCGCGGCCCGGCCGACCCGTGCCAGCGGTTCGGATA
>DATMYR010000047.1:0-12088 GCA_035560815.1 Syntrophomonadaceae bacterium
ATTTTACAACCGGAAAAGGCTACACTCTGCAAATGGCTATATTGCGCCATTGAAACTGAAAGACGTAGCATGATCTGAAAACGCTGAGCAAGTAGTAGGAATTAGGTTTTCTTTGTGTCTACGGGTTCTGGGTAAGGTCAACCATTCCACAGTATGCATATGGTTCGTTGTACATTATTCATATGCTGTGACGCATTCGCAATAAAATGTTCAATAGAGATTATTTATTTCCTGGAGGAAATATTGTGGAACACGAATTAAAAGAGTTTATAAAAAAGTGCGATATTGCAATAAAGCGAGAAGATTTTGATACACTGATGAATTACTATACTGATGATGCAATTCTGGTTGTAAAGCCCGGGATGATTGCACGAGGTAAAGAGGAAATCAAAAAAGCATTTATTGCAATTGCAAAATATTTCAATAACAGTGTTGTACCAACACAGGGGGAAATGATTATTTTAGAAGCCGGAGATATCGCGTTGGTTATTTCCCAAACGCTACTTGCTGCCGATAAACAGGATTCGGAATATTCAATGGATAGAAAGGCGACATATGTGTTCAAGAAAAATTCGCACGGCGAATGGCTTTGTGCAATCGATAACTCATACGGTACAGACTTAATCAAAAAGTAGACATTAAAGCTACTGATTATGACCATAATCCTTCAGTCTCAATTACAAAGCTTATTAAGTGTAGGAGGGTCATTTAATTGATAGCTTCCCTTATCCATATAATAAGAAATCAAACTATCCAATGGAGTAGGGAATAGGGGAGCTACAGTCTGCTTTAGTAATACAAATAAGGGAGAAAGTATGATCGAAAGAGGCAAGGGGTTTATACAATATTCATCGGATGTTTAAGCGATATTGTCACATAGATATGATAATGGATCCGACTATTGGACTACACCTGACAAACGCCTGATAAAAGGAGCTCCGTTCTCAACTCTGGAGAGCGTACTTTTTCTGTTGGAATTAGGTATAGAACCAACCGAACCTTTGCTGAAAGAAACCACCGAATTGATATTCAACACATGGCGGGAAGATGGACGTTTTAAGTTGTACCCGCAAGGCGCTATTTACCCATGCCATACCACCAACGCCGCCAACGTGCTTTGCCACATGGGGTATGCCTCCGATGTCAGGCTGCAAAAAACATTCCAGCATCTTTTGGATACTCAGTATACCGACGGAGGCTGGCGCTGCAATAAGTTTAGCTTTGGGCGAGGCCCGGAAACAGAGTATTCAAACCCCTTACCAACGCTTACCGCCCTTGATGCTTTCCGCTTTAGCAACTATCTCAACAAAGAGCAGGCGCTTGACAAGGCAGTGGTTTTTTGCTTGCGCATTGGACAATTAGGCAGCCGATTGGCCCATGCCACTATGGAATTGGAACATTATTCATGCAGACCGAATATCCCTTCCGTAATTACAACCTTTTTGTTTATGTCTATGTTTTATCGTTTTATAACCGGGCAAAGAATGACAGGCGGTTTCTTGAAGCCTTGAAAACGCTGGAATCCAAAATGGTCGATGGACAGATTGTGGTTGAGCGTGTTAATCAGAAGCTTGCCGGACTTTCTTTCTGTAAAAAGGGTGAACCAAGTGCATTGGGAACAATACGCTATCACGAAATTTTAAAAAACCTTGGCGAAAAAAGATAGCCAGTATTCGATGGCTTAATCGAGCAGACGGGTTCGAATCCCGCTCTCTCCGCCACTGAGGCAACGACAGGGGTTTCGATGACTGGGACGAAGCCCCATTTACTTTTTCTGCAGTCATTGCCCTGCGGTTGGAGCGATATCTTAAAAATCCGTAGTACCACCGCTTAAATTAAACGGGCTATTCCGATGATTACAATAATTAGCCAACCAATTAAAAAGCCGTCGATCATATAAAACCTCACATTTTCAAAACACGAATCGAGACCGTTTCAGATTTTGTGTAAACCAGACCTCCAAGAGATGTAGAATAAGAGCATCACTTGGAGGTTTTAGTAATGGCGAAGAGAAGAATCACTCCCGAGAGAAGAGAACAACGGAAAAAGCTATTGGAGATGTTGCAGGACGCAGGGATCAATGACGTGGCAGGGGTACAGGAGCTATTCAAAGAAATGGTCAGCACGGTTCTAGAAAACGGCTTAGAAGCGGAGCTGGACGAAGAGCTAGGATACAGTAAATATGACTACCGCAACAAACAGACCGACAACTGCCGCAATGGGTACAGTGAAAAAACCATGAAAACCAGCTTTGGTGATATGGACCTTGCTGTTCCCAGGGATCGCAAAGGTGACTTTGATCCTCAAATCATTAAGAAACAGCAGACCACACTTTCAGGTGATATCGAAGAGAAAATCATATCCATGTATGCCAAAGGTATGACTACAGCCGACATCGAGTCCCACATAAGGGATATCTATGGCCTAGACATCTCAGACAGCACCATAAGTCGGGTTACGGATAAAATACTGCCGGTGGTTAAGGAGTGGCAGAGCCGGCCATTGGAGAGTATCTATGCGGTGGTCTTCATGGACGCCATTCACTTTCATGTACGCAGCGAAGGCCAGATCGTAAAGAAAGCCGTTTACATAGCCATCGGCATTAACATGGATGGAATAAAGGACGTTCTGGGCATGTGGGTAGGCGAAAATGAGAGCGCTAAATTCTGGCTATCCATCATGAACAGTTTAAAGAACCGGGGTGTGGCTGATATTTTGATTGCCTGTGTTGATGGATTAACCGGCTTTACCAACGCAATCGAAGCAGTATTCCCCAAAACCGAAATCCAGCAGTGCATCATCCACCAAATCCGCCATACAACCAGGTTTGTCTCCTACAAAGATATTAAAACTCTAATGGCAGATCTGAAAAAAGTATATGCTGCCATTGATGAACCAACTGCCTCTTACGAACTGGAAAGCTTTGATGAAAAGTGGGGCGGTAAATATCCTAAAATCGGTGTTTCCTGGCGCAGCAACTGGCCCAATTTATCGGCCTATTTCAAGTACCCCGAGGAAGTCCGAAAGCTCATTTATACCACCAATACCATCGAAGGATTCAACCGCCAGCTTCGTAAAGTAACCAAGAGCAAATCCGTATTTCCTACTGATGACAGCCTCTTGAAAATGCTGTACCTGGCCATGATTGACATAACCAAGAAATGGACTGGCCGCCGACAGGACTGGGGCCGAATTCATTCCCAGTTAGAAATCTACTTCTCAGATCGTATCTGATAGGATTGACAAGAAAAATGATTACCGTATAATGCAAACGTAAGGGGCAGCCCGGCTGGTTTCGGCCGTCTGCCCCCATAAATACCCATGTTAATGTTGATTATATAACGTATTGAAATATGCACAACGTGATTATATCTCTTTTATTGCATCAACAAAAGCTTGTGGTTCTTTCGGTGAAAGATAATAGTCCAGATTGGTAGTTCGAACCCGTACCATTTCGGTAAAGCGAGTAGCATGTACTTTAACTTTATTACCATTACGTTCGCGAAAAGTTCCGGAATAGAAAAAGAGGCCTTTATTCCCGTCTAGGTTCATATCAATTCGAGCCTTTTCAATAATGCTAACATCAATAATGTCTTCTTTCGGTATTGTAATATCTCCAGCAATACGTTTGATTCTAATTCCTTCATCGTTATATGAATAGCCGTTAGGACCGGTAACGTAGAAAAAAAGATACATCACAATAATTGATAAAAGGATAATAATGTCTATGACATCCCAGCCATGCAAGTATAGTATTGGAAATGGAATAAGTACAATGAAGGCTATGACTGTCATAATTCGCAAAGTCAAGTCCCTTGGCGCTAGCCGAAAATACAATTAATTACCCCCTTCTGTTGCTCGGGGAATCATTATTTTCATATAAGAACAATAATTCAAGCTCGCATTCTCCAGTTGACTACAATTATGTATTTAATAGGTTTATAACTATTATATCAATTAAGATCGTATCCTTTAGGATTGACAAGTAAAACAATTTTCGTATAATGCAAAAATAAGGGGACAGCCAAATTGTTTCGGCTATTTGCCCCCCAAAAACACCGCCTTATTTTACATCAATTTGGACTTTACACAAAGTTCGGGACACACCCCACGAATCCGATAATTTAGGGTGTTAACGAAATAGCCTCTGCATATCTTAACGGTGGCCGGGTATAACTCCCCTCACATCGTACATTCTATTTGCTTTATCGCTTATTTTGCATTTAGTATATCTATCTATTAATAACTCCATAATGCTTCACATACGGCATTCCATCTTTATCAAATATAGCTGTTTCAATAACTACTGAGAATCTTTTGGCTGTTATTATTCCATAATTCTTTTCTATAAAGGATAGTGCCTCGTTTATAGGTCCTCTGTAAATAACTATTGCATTCTTAGCATCTCCTATATTGGGCAGGTTATCTTCTTTTATAGTATCGACTACTACAACTGCGTCTTTAGTTGGTTTGTTCCTATATGGATTTATAATTTCTTCCTTGATCAGTACTTCAATATATGTCCCGGGTATTTCATTAGCTATTGCTCTAGCTATTAATGATTTACCGCTTCTACGTTCACCAACTATAATAGTATTTACACCTTTTCTAGTGCATAGTTTTATTATTCCTTCTTTATCAGTTTTACTAATAAACCCTTCATTCTCTAGCTCGTCCAGCGTAATCCCTTTAAATACTATGTCAATTTTCTTTTGTCTACGAGCTATCCATTTCCTATAATTAAAGCTTTCGTTGTCCTTATCATCCTCGTCGTTATCCCCAAATAAAAAGTTTAGTATCTTATGCAGCAATTAAATTCCCTCCATAGTCTTCGCTGAAGATGGCCTTCATCAATGGACGCACCATGAGAAACTCTTCGGAAAAGACATCTTCAGCCGTGCGCTCTTTCCCCTGTATAAACAGCAACTGTTTCTGATAATTCCATTCGTACAAAGCTTTGTTTTCATCCAGACCTTCATAACACTGCAGGCGGATTAGCTCCGTATTCACCATGGAGGATAGCACCTTGGCGATTTCCGTTTTGCCCACTCCAGGTTCTCCTTCAATCAATAACGGTTTTTGCAGTAAGAGGCTGAGATAAATTGCAAAGGCGATCGTTGAATCGCATACATAATCCCGGGCCGCGAATTGCTCGATGACCTGTTCTACAGTGACTGCATTTCCGTTTACCATCAAGATCCCTCGCTTCAATTTATACTGGAGCCAGTACTTCCATTGACTGATCCGGGCCCGGGCATGCTGTCGCAAGCGCAGGTAATCTTGAGCCCCTATCATAATAGGATCGATATCCTTAAGCTTGAGAAACCCGCTGACTACATCGAATACTTCCCTTTATAAAGCATCCAGATATTCTTCATCATGGCTGGAAGTATGTCTCATCTCTTTACCCCACCTGGTTCTACTACACGTTTGCGGCTTGTTTATATTTGTCGATGCGTAGTAATTCTAAATCCCCGATTTTCTCTGTTGATATTTGAAGAAGATAGGGAATTATTCTTTCGCCTCTTTTGATATCCAGTGGGCTTTCCACATTCTCAAATGAATTACCGGTGGTAAAAGTCTCAACTATTGCCCCCTTAATCTTACAATTCTCGCAGTTTATATCTTTTCCGCATCCGGCTTCCGTAAATGATTGGATACAATCAAAGACCTGTCCGCCTCTAAATCCCTCCATATGAGACAAATCTTTGCCAAACAGTTCACAGGCTTTTCTATTTGCTGTATAGACTTGCCGCGGTTCAGACTGCATGAGGAGGATAGGAGCATCAATCGTATCGAGAAATGTCCTGATAATATCGATATCCGCAGTTTTAGACACTTTACTCGCGCACAAAACGCAAATACCTTCGGTAATAATAAATCCTGATAATTGTTCCGAGGGGACATTAATCTCTGTGTGACACCATCCACAGAGGCGCTTCTCTCGCGCGAATTCATCTAAAGTCATAATTGATCCCTCCTTAGTCTTAATAATGTTGACTCAGCATTCACCGATAATGGAGGATTAATATTCTCTACGCAGTAGGTAGAAGATTGCTTTGCTGAAACTCGCAAATTATTGATATTGATTGTTACCTCTTTTAGGTTTCACCCATAGAGCCGTAATAGAAAACGATTTATCTCCATCTTTACAGATTAATTGCATAGATGTGCAAACATACATATAAATCCGCAAAAAATAATCCCCTCGGGAATTGATTGATTGAATTTGTTTTTATTATAAATCTTCAATAATAAGTCTTGGTTTATCTTTATTTGGAGCGCCGCAACAGCACTTGACTGCCACACACTTGCCATCTACGCGGCAAGAGACCCTACGCATATATCTACTCATATCATTTTCCAACAAATCATCAGTCACGTCATGGATTATGGCATCAAGGACTTTAATAATCAATCGGCTGGCTTGATCATGTACTTGGTAGTATTTCCATTTGCCATGTCGCCTCTCTTGTATAACTTCAACCCGCTTGAGGGCAGTCAAATGACGTGACACAGAATACTGCGGCAAATCAAGGGAGTCAACAAGCTCGCAAACGCATGACTCTCCTCCGGTAAGCAATAATCTCACAATGCGTATACGAGTCTGATCTGCAAGGGTGCGCAGTATTTCTTCGCTGGTTTTTAAGCTTTCATAATTTATATGCTCCATATTGCATATGTTAATAGCGTTGCCAGGATATGTCAACTGGGTTTGGCCGATAAGGTGAATAGATGGAAAATATATGATGTGATGATCCCGACCTTAAGCTACTAGTTTGTATCTTAAGGTTAATAGAATACTGTTGCATAATGCAACTGTTTCATAGTAGAATTATTGCAGGAGGTAATTACTTTGAATAATAACCATAGTGCAGCGCAGTTGCGGGAGATAATCAGGAAGCTGGAGAGAAAGCTGGGTGTTCTAGACGAAAAGGAACATTCGTGTTGTGGCATCACCATGGCCCAATGCCATGCACTGGTTGAGATAGGCCGCGCCGAACATATTTCATTAAATGAATTGGCCGAATTACTTAACCTGGAAAACAGCACCATGAGCAGAACCGTTAACAACCTGGTAAATAATGATTTGGTTAAGCGTGATATCGACACACAGGACAGAAGATATCTAAGCATTTCGCTTACGGAAAGTGGAGGCAGGTTATTTGGAGGTATTGAAGAGGGTATGAATCTACACTTCAGAAATGTTTTCAATACTATCCCTGAAGACAAACGGGAACAGGTGATTGAAAGCCTTCAATTATTGCTGCAGGCACTTGAACAGAACATTTGTTGTTAAACGAAAGGAGCGAAAAGAATGGAAAGCGATGTAAGATCATCTGTAAAAGAACACTATGGAAATATAGCGAAAACCGTAGGTACCGATTCCGGGTGCGGCTGCGGCTGTACGCCTAACATCACCAAAGGCACGACTCCCAGCGGGCTCTACGGGAAAATCGACCTGGAAAACCTCCCGCAAAAGGCGGTGGAAGCATCTTTGGGCTGCGCGAATCCTTTGCTTTTTGCAGAGTTAAAAGCAGGGGAGACGGTCCTGGACCTGGGCAGCGGTGGCGGCATCGATGTATTAATGGCTACTAAATACGTGGGAGAGAGCGGGAAAGTATATGGTCTTGATATGACCGACGAGATGCTGGCCCTGGCCAATGAGAATAAGAAAAAAATGGGCGTTTCCAATGTTGAATTTCTTAAAGGCTATATTGAAGAGATTCCCCTTGAAAATGAGTCGGTCGATGTTATCATGTCCAACTGCGTGATCAACTTATCCGAAGACAAGGAAAAAGCTTTATCAGAAGCATACCGGGTTTTGAAGAAGGGTGGTAGACTGGCCATTGCTGACGTTGTGACCATGAAGGATATCCCTTCGGAAATCAGGCAAAAAGCAGCCATGTGGTCATCCTGTTTAGGGGGAACTCTGAGAATAGAAGAGTATGAAAGCACTCTGAAAAAGGTCGGTTTTAAAAATATTGAAATAGACCCAGCTCACGTTTATACCAAGGAAATTATTACGGGATTGGCTTCTTGTAGCTGTTTTAAACCGTTAATCGATGAGGTTAATCTGGACGTAATTGATGGTGCTTTTGCGAGCGCATATGTTAAAGCAAGAAAATAGAGAAGCATACCATTAGTATTCTTTAAACTGACATGATTTCGAGTTTTTAAAGCTTGAACATCATGACCGGTGGATGGGCTTTAAACGTAAAGACGTTGAAACCTGGTTCTCAGATGCTCGCCTTACTAATATCATGGTAGATTGTGTTGGAGAGATTTGCTGCACACAATCGTGCTGTAATCAAGAAAGGGTAAGTATTAGTGTCTTTGTAGCATATGGAGAAAAATAGAACAATAAATTGGTATATCAGTTTGATCTCATTATCCATATTGCGTTTAGAGGAGATAAATTGAAAAAGTGGATAAAAAACATTCATATATATCAAATAAAGACATTACCATCCCTGCCATCTTGTGGGGGAAACCAAGTGCAAAACTATTGATTGAAGTCCACGGCAACCTTTCTAACAAAGAGGATACTGTGATTTCGATGATGGCACAAAAAGCTATTGCCGAAGGCTACCAAGCTTTAAGTTTCGATCTGCCCACGCATGGCGAACGTGTATGTGAAGATTATGAGTGTATTCCCGAAAACTGTGTAAGTGATCTGATAGAGGTTTACAAATATGCCAAGTCGATCGCATCCGAAAGCAGTGTGTTTGCGTGTAGCATAGGAGCCTATTTCAGTCTGCTTGCTTATCATGATTTTGATATAAAGCAAAGTTTATTTCTCTCCGGTTGTAAATATGGAACGCATTATATGCAATATGATGGAAGGTTTTGAGGTAAGCGAAGAAAGGCTGAAAACAGAGAAGGAAATCCAATTGCCAATTGGGCATACTCTGAATTGGGACTATTATTGTTACGTGCGAAAAAATCCAATTTGCTTTGACTGGAAGATACCGACTGCTATCTTGTATGGTTCAGACGATAATCTGTCTGAATGGGAAGATATTTCAGCATTTGCAACGAGGCATCAAGCAGCAGTTAAAATCCTTGAACACGGAGAGCATCATTTCCATACGGAGAATCAATTGAAGGCGTTTGATGTATGGGTAGACGAAAATCTGCTGTAAAGCAACGTAAAATGGCATAATGTCATGTTGAAAGATTTCGGGCATGCTTCCCATTATCCATATAATAAGAAATCAAACTATCATATGAGGCAGGGAATAGGGGAGCCTCTAATAGCCGATTTAAAACAGATAATGTATTTGAGCATATCAATAAAATTAAGAAAAGACCGATCTGTATGGCGTTTTACTAATTATCCAGACGGTATAGCAAATCAAATGATCTTAATACATAAATCAGCATAAAATCAACAGCAGGCAGCTCGCAATTCGAAACAAATAGGTAGGTGACCTGTTAATTACCTCAATTTTATCGTCTAGGTCCACCAGAATGTTGTTGTTCGAACACTATTAGTTTACATAATGTTGTGTATTGTAAACTAATAGGATCGGGTCTGAAATAAAACCCGAAATACGGTAGTTACTATGCAATTTTATTCGCCTCTGGATATCAATGAAATAAAAAAGCGAATTCATGAATCAATCGATAATGATTGGATCAAGGATAGTACTCTCAGAGGAAAGACAAATTATGATCGGTTTTGGTTGCGCAAACGCCCTAAATATCTTCAGAGGAATTTCGCATCGAGATTATTCTATGGAACACTTAGCCCTGAAGGCAGCGGAACGATTATCAATGGAAGTTTTGAATACCAAAGACTTGTTATAGAAATTTTGATCTTCTGGTTCGCAATGGTTCTACTGGTGACCATACTATCTGGATATACATTGATACAAAATTTACTACATGGGAGAGCTATCAATAGCGATGGGCTTATTCCGTGTGGAATGTTGCAGCAAGTAAAGTGGAATTAACTTCAAAAGCAATACCAAACTAAGGGGGAAACGAAAAGCATCAATGAAAAAGATATGGATATAGAAGAACTTTTGACTTATATCCAGCTCCGAGATAAGGCCCTAATATTTTTTAATTTTTGTGGCGGTGTTATCTGGGAAGCCAGAATACTCACTAAAGGAATTGGAGTTTGTAAGGATGGAAAGCCGGGTTAAGCCCGGCTTCTTGCTCTTAATGGCCCATAGTGCGTACCATTTAGTTTAATTGTAAAATATTGGTCTGCGTTAGGGTGTATCAACCCCGGCCTTTGCTGTATATTTGCTTGAGGAGGAGTTCGGCTCTATGTGATACATGGTCCCAATAAATTAGTCGTTGTGCCAACATGACTGGATTTCTTGCATCTATCTATTTTGCAGTGGGGTTGGTTTAACCCGTATGGGGATATTTGCTCATGCCAAATCGACGTTTATTTACCAATGACCGTAGTACGAGCCTTCTTTATCATGGGAACATAGCAGCCCTATACACCATTAAAGTAGAGTTATGTTGTCTAATTCATGATCAAGACATGAAGCTTATACCGATAATATAAACCATTAACATCTAGCTTCATTATTTTGTCGAAAATAAGATAATATTGTTGATCATATTTTACGATAACAAATTTAGAGTATTATTGCGTCCATTAAATTGAGAGATCTAACTAGCTCTAATGAAGGAGAATAAAATATGATAAAAATAACCCGCACTATTGATCGAGCTATAGATGTTGTTTGGGATTTTTGCACTATACCTGCCAATTGGATCAGATGGTATGGTATTGAACTTAAATCCGTAACACCTGGTTGGGGAGCGGGTGCTGAGTTAAATTGGGCGATGGGGGGACCATCGACCATCAAAAGGCTAGTTGTAAAAAGGGAAGTTATTTTTACTGGCGATAGCGGAGAAATTGTCATTAGGTTTACGCCTCCAAGTGCATCGACCACTACTATAGAGATAGAGGTAATTGGTCCAAGCGATGATTTTTCCTTCCCGGATGACGATGCAGTCATCAAACAATGGGAAAGAACATTGACGGTATTAAAGTTTTGTATCGAAAGAGATACCGATGCGCCTACGGAAGAGGGATTCACCAGTTCCAGGTTTTATATCGAGGATGGCTATCTTTATGTAGAATTGGGTAGTGATGTTAAATTAATAGGCGATTTTTTCGAATTACTTCAAAATAATAGAATTGATTTTGATCTTAAAAAGGTTGTGGGGAAAAATTTTGACGATATTAAAGTTGTAAAACTTATTCCTGAAAAGGACTTGTGCAAAGTTACGATGTCTGATGATAATTCAAATGCCTTTCTAACTATTTTCCCGGTTTTCCCGGCAAAGCTTACCATCGAACACATCCTCGAACAGCTGTCCAAACTAAAAATAACTGTAGGAATCAATGGGGAACTAATTAAAATCACGCTTGAATCCGGCCAGCCAGTAAAAGACATGGTTATAGCTCAAGGTGTTGCTCCTAAACCCGGGTCACCTCAAATTATTACTGTACATTATAATCCGACTGATAAGATTGAATTTAAAGTTGATGACGATGGTAATGTTGATTTCAAAAATCTGGATAATGTCATTAACATAAAAAAGGGTACAGTACTGGCAACCAGGATGAGAGAATTTGAGCCTGAACCTGGTTTTGATATCTTTGGGAACACTATTGAACCGCCTTCTCCGATAAATACTAATTTTGCTGTAGGAAAAGGCATTATCGTTGTTGGTGACGAGGCTATCGCTTATATGGATGGTTATCTAGAGCGGGATGACAAGGATAGGCTGATTATTAACAATACTATGATTGTCAATGGGGATGTTGCTTATGCCACAGGCAACTTAAATGTGGAGGGAAATATACTTATTAAGGGGGATATTATTCCTGGGTTTTGTGTGAAAGCATCTGGAAATATAGATATCCTGGGTTCGGTGGAAAATGCTTTGGTTCAAGCGGGTGGCGATATAAATATTCGCGGATCTCTCTTAGGGAAAAAAGGCTGTGATATAGAGGCTAATGGAGATATAAGCGTCTATTATGCCCAGAACTCGAGATTAAAATGTTCGGGTTCAATTTATGTAAAAAAGTATATTTACAATTCTCAAC
>DATMYR010000048.1:0-9659 GCA_035560815.1 Syntrophomonadaceae bacterium
TTATAGAACTGCTGTCCACATTCTCTGACAAACTGGCCGGGGCGTTCTCAATGTTGCCGCTATCGACCCTTAAAACCTCGGAAACCGAATCCACATTCAAGCCGACGGCCTTTCCGCCTATATCCACCACAATCACACGGCTTGATTCACTTAGTTCCATTCTCTCCATACCAAATTTGGTGCGGGTATCGATTACCGGGAGGATGTGACCGCGCAGGTTGGTCATACCGTCCACATAACCGGGAGCTTGCGGGACACTGGTAATAGCCGGCATCCTTATAACTTCCTGCACATTCATGATATCGAGTCCAAAACTTTCCTGTCCTACAATAAAAGTCACCAACTGCACTTCGTCCGAGGAGAATGCGCTTTCAATGCTCATATCAATTCCACCTTACCTTCCTTTCCTCCCCGGGGCTAGTTATCCTGCTGCATTTCATCAGCTATGGATGCGATATCCTCGATAGCCTTGGCCTGTTCGTCAATAGCCTTGGCCTGCTCCTGTGCCACGTTAGATGCTTCTGCTATTTCTTGCGCAACCGTTGCGATTGCATTGGCTGCTCCTGCAGACACGTTCAGTCCTTCCTCAATAGCAGTATTTATCTGGGCTAAACCTTCACGTACCGCTGCTCGAATCGTAGTAATTGCTTCCAACTGGTCAGTGACCGCCTTGTTGGAAGTGGCTGTACCGGACATCGTCTCATCAGTCTTCCGGGTGGCTGCCTCGGACTGGGTAATTTCCACCACTACTTTATCCATCTGGGACTGAATATCTTGAATAAGGTCTTTAATCTTATCTGCATTTTCCGCTGACTCGCTGGCCAGATTGCGGATATCACCAGCCACTACCGAGAATCCGCGGCCGTGTTCACCGGCTGTAGCCGCTTCAACAAAACCGTTGACGGCCAGCATGTTGGTCTGAATAGAAACATTGTTGATGGTACCCACGATCTTATCTATCTGGCGGATCTTGGCTTGCAGAGATTCTACAGAAGTATTTATGGTGCCATAATTCTCTACCCGACCATGGACACCCATCCACAATTCCTTACCCAAAGCCCTTCCATCCGAAAGTAATTGTGTAATTTCATTTAATACCGCACTGGCATCACCAACTAATGCAACTACCTTAATCCGCAACTCCTCTGCATTTTCGATCAAACTAGCGGCCTTTTTGGCTTCATCTGCTGCTGTACTGATACCATCATTCATCTGAACCAAAACACTGGCGATTTCCGTAGCTGATGAACTAATCTCTTCAATATTGGCTGATAATTCTTCAGCCGTAGTTGCAACTTCTTCAGCCGATTTATTGATATTGGTAGAAACCTTTAATTCATCGGCCATTTCGGTCAGGTCCTGGGTGGCGCTGTTGACTTCGGCCATGCCCTTGCTTTGCTCTGCAACCGCTTTAGCGGATTCTTCGATGCCGATTTCTGCCTGTTTTGCTGTTGCAGCAATTGCTTCACTGCCAGCGAGAAGTTCTTTTGATTTATCTTTAAGCTCGGTCACTAACTTGGTAGCTTCCGTTAACATCTGAAGGTAACTGTCAAACTTTTGGCCAATTTCAACGAATTTTGCATGGGCCTGTACAAGCATCTTTTCCCAGCCTTGAAAATCAGCCACGACTTCATTGATGTCTTTAACGACATCCTCAATCCCCGTACGGATTTCATCAACAACCCCACGTATATCCCGGGCAGAGCGTTCCGATATTTCGGCCAGGTTTCTGACTTCGTCAGCTACAACCGCAAAGCCCCGTCCATGCTCCCCGGCTCGGGCGGCCTCAATGGCAGCATTCAAGGCCAGTAGATTTGTTTGGTCGGCAATCATTACCACCGCCTGGACTATGTCTCCGATTTGACGGGATTGGATCTCCAGTTCGCCTATGCGTTGGCCGGACTGGGCGTTCTTTCCAGACGATTCCGTTAATTGTGTGAGCGCATCTCCCATGCCTTTTATAGAATCCTTAACGGCGTCTGCTCCTGTCTTACCGGCGTTAGAAAGGCTCTGAAAAGCCTTCAGCAAATTGGCTGCACTTTGGTCCACCTGCGTAGCTTTATCTTGGAGACCGCTGGCCTGGCTTTGCACATTTTGGCCAGATTCCGCTACAGAACTCATTAATTTAGAAAACTCCAAAATGGCACTGTTTGATTCTTCGGTGCCTGCCAATACTTGTTCAGAAGCAGAGGCTATCCTCTCCGCCATGGCCTGTTGCTTGGCCATAGTGCGGGCTCGGTTTTTTTCCTGAGCCATTCTTTTGGCTTGTTCCCTTTTAAGTGATATATCATCACTCTCCCGTTTGGCAATAATTCCTGTCCTATCCATTGCTGCGCTGCTGTTTGGTTGTGCTAATCTTTTTGCCACGATAAATATACCTCCCAGTTTGATGATATTTTTTTTGGTCAAAACATTCCCGGTCTTCATCCCTCCTTGATATAAGATCACGAACCGACTCTGTCATCTGGTAATATCGAAATTTGTTACATGTAACTTAATAAATCGTTACCTATTAAACGATTTAATTGGTATGCCAATAATGTGTAATTAAGATAATGTATAGTCCGGATATTTAAAAGATGCTTGCAGCTAAGAATAGAGGGGATGTCATGATTACCCACCTGATATATACAAAACTGTTAAAGTGAGCGGACGACCGAGAATTATGGAAGATGAGAAAAAGAGCTCCATCGGGAGTCCGGGGCCACTCTATCTGTTGGCCTCTTAGGAAACTATCAGGAAATTTGCAGTGCCCCTATTTATCGGTTTTACCAAAAACATAGCCGGGAGAAGTCTTGAAACAGTCGAAAAAATGAAAACAGACGAGGACTAAAATGTCAATGTGTGTAAATGGAAAAGTCGAAAATTGATAGAATGTTAGATAATTTTGACGAAATGCGGGGTGATTCATATCAAGCTGTTTATCTAAACAGCCTGAAGGATTATCGCTTCCTAATTGCGGATTTGGCCAGCCATGCTCCGCCTTCACCTGCAAATAGGCAATTTATCGCTTTTAGGACCTAATTTCCGGTCCCTTTTAATCTCCGGGGCTTGACGAGGCTGTAGATGTATGGATATTAGGGGGGATATGAATGGATAGGGGCAGTGGTGAGTTGGATGTTACGCTGCTTCAGCCTTCAACTGATTAATGATATAGGTGCCATCGGCTTGCCAGAACTATATTATGGGAGAAAGCTTTTCCGAACTAAAACTTATATGTAACTACGATGAAAATTTATATTTATCGTTTAATGGTCAAATGGAAACTAGACCCAGCTTATGCTGGCAAAAGGGCGCTTGATAGCGCGCTGGTAGCGGTACCGCGGGTAACCTAACATCATACCACATACTACTTCGTGGTCTTTGGGAATGTTCAGCATATCCCGCAGTTCGGCGGTCTGTGTGATCGCAGGAGGCAACAGGCCGCTCACCGTAACCCCCAGACCTAGCGCATGGGCGGCCAGGAAGGCATAGGTCAAGGCGATACAGGCATCCACTGTATGGCTCTCCGCCAGACGGTCGGCATGGAAAAGCATCAATGCCGGTGCTCCCCAGGTTATTTCATCACTGCCCGCCTTTTTAATTTCCGGCAGGCGTTTTAATAGCAGGGGAATTAGATGGTTCTTGATGGTGGCGAAATCCTCGGGGGTAGTCTGGCGCTTGATTGTGAAACGAATTATGGGGTTTTTCATCCAGCCAACCATGTCCTGGTAGAAATTAGTAATCATGGGTAGCATCTTGACGATAGTTGACCGGTCTTGAACCACCGTGATGTGCGTCTTATGTGGGGGAAATCCCATCGGAGCCTGGGCTGCCGCATCGATTATTTTCTCTAGCAGTTCACGAGGTACGGATTTGTCTTTGAAATGCCTTATGGATCGACGGGTGCTCATGAGGTCAAATAAAGCCGGATAATCTGAAGTGTGCTGGGGTAAATCGAATAGATCTTTATAAGTAAGACCCGAAATGGTTATCGAGCCCGTGGGGCAGACGGCCATGCATTGCCCGCAAAGGATGCAGGTTTCTGCTCTTTCGGGGCTTCGAGAGGGGATTTCATCCTTGAAATGGTCAATGGCTTTGGTTCCACAGATATTGGCGCACATTCCGCATTTAGAACAAGTTTCGTGATCGATGCTCATGTCGATAAACATTAGTATCCCTCCTTAACTGGATTTAGGCGTTCTCAATGAGTCAATAAAGACTTCTTCAAAACCTTTGATTGTCTCCTCAAATGTGAATTTCTCGTTTACCGCGAGATACCAGAGAACCCCGTCCAAAGCAGATTCATAAGCCAGGGCCTGAGCATGCGTGTTATGAGGCCGCAGATCCCCTTCCTCAACTGCCCGTGTAAAAAGCCCTTCAAAAAAAGCAGTGTATTGCTCCGTGTATTCCCGATACATGCCAGATAATTGCGGTGAGGCCATAACCTTGGTCATGGAAAGAAAAAAGAATATGACGTTCTGGGGCCGTTCCATGTGGTAGCGTAGATACTGGTCGATAAAATGACGTAAGCCTTCGGTTGCCCGGGCAAAGCCGGCGCACTCGGTCATAAGGTCGCCAACAGGCTCGAAGAGAACTCGGTTGGCGGCGAGAAGAATTTCGTCCTTGCTGCTGAAGTGGTAATAGAGTCCACCTTTAGTAAGATTGACCCGCCGTGCGATGGCTTCCATGGATGTTTTTTCATAACCATTCTCGAGGAATTCGCTTATAGCAGAGTCCAATATGTCTGATATTCGTTTGTCTTTAGGTTCCTTGCGGGTCATAAAATCGCCCCTAACATTCCGACCGTCGGTATGTATATTATACGATTGTTTAACTCAATTGTTAAGTGTTTTACTCAATAGCGAGTAATCACTTTAAAAGACCAGATTTCCGGTCCTTTAGTATTTAAGGGTTCGACGAGTTTGGTAGATGTATGGATTAAGCTTCGGTTTAATATGAGTGGAGGGGAGTACCCCGAGATTGCCTGCTAGTATGTGAGGGGTGAAGTGGGCATTTGAAGGACGATATAGGAAAGTAGAAAGGTATAATGGGTCTTGATAAGTCATCTTAAATGTTTTTTTAAGGATAGAGTTGTCATTCAGTGGAATGTTGGTATTAAGGGTCCATGAGTGAAAAACAGTGGAATGGATTAAGCCAGGAATCCGAAGTTTTGAGTGGAGTACACATGTTTATCGACAACTACTTTGGAATGAATTTAAATGACTTAATTATCTCAGTAAAGATTGGTTCGTTTTTGTTCCAATTACTCTTTTCTGTTGTCATGTTCAAGAAGTAGGATTTCTGCCCAGTTGGGACAAACAGCTGTCTATTTCTTACCGTTTGACCGTTTGGGAAAAAAGTGAATTCACTATCGAGAAATCCAGCCTTATAGTTGCCAATGTCAAGAGAAGAATAGGCTATTTTTTTGTAGTCCTTAACAGATTTGCCTTCTACACTTTTATAATCTTCTACAGTTGCATTTGCTAGCTCCTCGGCCGAGAAATCATAAGTATCAGATGATTGCATTGTAAGATAAATGCTGGTTGAAGAATTAGGGGCGGCTGCCATGAAAATAAGGATGCCGCTTTTATTCTTAGTTGGATCTACTGTTTTCCATTCCAGTGGATATGAAAATGCTATTCCCAATTCTTCGTTTGAATAGGAAGTCCATTGCTGCTGTTTGATATTGTCAGGATCCGCATTAATGAGGATTGAATTTCGAGAATGATACAGGAACACTCCTGAAGCTCCCAGAACTATTAAAAAAGCCGCCAGTAATACCTTCCATATAGGTCTTCCTTGTTTTGCTTGGGGCTCTATGGCCCAGCCTTCAATAATGTTTGCCTTCACTTGTAAATCGGACTCTGCTTTGTCTTCGGGTTTTGACTCCATAGAAGCCTCGGAATTTTTAATCTTGTTTCCACAATCGTAACAGAACTTTGCCCCATCTGGAATTTCTGCCTGGCAAATAGGACATTCCATGATTGGCTGCTCCCTTCATGTAAAAACTCTTCCCCTATTGACTTTGGGCAGTTCTTACAGATAGATATTCTAATCTATTAAAACGGTGAGGGGTGACTATTTCCAGGCCTTTTTACAATCTTTACAGTAAAATATCTTAGGTAGTAATGGAGAGGCAATCATAAAAAAGAACCCGGCAAGTGAACATATCCACAATATTGGGAGTATAAAGCCCGCTACAATAAAAATACCGGTCGAAAGAAGTCCTATTTGGAACCAATACTTCTTGCCTCTTTGTTCTATATTCTCTGAATTACAGGTTGGGCAGGGGCCCCATTTCTCTTCATTCGTTTTAATCTCCGGCGCAGTCAGACTTGTTCCGCACTCACTACAAAAAGCACCTTTGCTCTCAACATAGCATTTTTCACAGTTCATTTTATATTCCTCCTTTGATTTTTACATTCTCAAGTTTGGTCATGGACTTATGGTGTTGAATTCAACCCATGGGTTTGGGCTTTTCTATTATACCGAAGTATTGCAAGATTTTCGCAAGATGACCTAAAAGCGCAAGAGTAGAGCGGAGATTTTTAAATGGAAGCATGTTGAAAATAATTATAAATAATACTGAGAGTGTTATAATGGCCTTGAGGATTTCACAGATTCCTCGCAGATTTGGATGGAAAAAATGATTCTATTAGGGGAGTATAGTAATGAAAACATTTTCTAGATTAATAGGAGTACTTCTAATCCTGTTTTGCTCGTTATCACAGGAAGTACAGGCTGCAGAATATCAGTCTGATATCACCATTGCATTGAACGGTCAAATTCTGCAAACAGATGTACCCCCGGTTATTCAAAATAGCCGGACCCTGGTTCCATTGAGAACAGTTGCCGAAGCTTTGAAGCTGGAGGTAAACTGGAATGCTCAAACGCAGGAGATTGAGTTAGAAGGCAATGGGGTTACTATTAAGATGCGAATTGGATCGAACGCGGCTTCAAAGAATGGGTCCAGCATATCGTTAGAGGTCCCCCCGGTCATATTTTCAAATAGAACTATGGTTCCGGTTCGTTTTATAAGTGAAGCTATGGGATGTCATGTTGCATGGGATGCAGCAGCCAGAAGGGTAAATATCAGCAGTCTTCCTGTACATATGGAGGTTGTGGGTTATTATGCACTGGGGGACGCAGCAACGAGCAGCTGGACAGATCTGTTCTCAGCTCGATATCCTCAGAGCACCAGTGGGAATACGAACTTGGTCAATGAACTGGCTTTAGGTTGGTACAGTATGGATGAAGAAGGGCAGCTTTTAACCCAAAGTGATAGTGGCTGGCAGCGCCCCGATTCATGGAGTGATGTACTAACGACTGCCGCAAGCTATAAACTCAAAACCCAGATGTGCGTACAAATGACTGATGATAATGCCCGGATCAGAAAAATGATGAATAATAATGAAGCCAGGAATCTGGCCATAAAAAATCTGGTTGCCGAGGCGGCACATTTTGATGGTGTTAACCTTGATTTTGAAGGGCTGGGCTGGAATGATACACCTGCAGAGCTTAGTAAAGTACGCTCAGATTACACCGAATTTGTAAACGATCTGGCCGTGCAGTTGCATTCTTCAGGAAAAAATTTGACCCTGACTCTACATGCGTTAAACAGTGCTTATCCTGGTTACGACTATGCAGCACTCGGGAGTCTGGCCGACCATATAATTATTATGGCCTATGATTATGGGCCGAAACCAGAACCGACAGATATGGTGGAGCAGGCAGTCAAGCTGGCCACTGCGGATGCCCCTGCCGGCAAGCTTTTGCTGGGCATTGCGGTTGCCAATGAATCAGCCAGCAGTATTGCTAGTAAGCTTGCGATTGCTGAGGATTATAACCTGGGAGGCATCGCGTTATGGCGTCTGGGGCTGGTTGCCGATGATGAGTGGAAGGTACTCGAGGATAATATTGTACGTAAATAGAGACTACATTTTCTCTCTTAAGGAGGATGCATAAATATGAATGAGCAGAAAATAAAGAATATACTGACCAAGATAGAATCATGGATGATGATGACCTGTGAAGGCTGTGCCATGCCGGAAAAACTAAATCCCTTGATTGATGAAATCAAGAAACTACTCGATAGTGAAGCCAGCAGCCAGGAGAGGAGAATAGCTGGAGATATGGGAGTGAACCCCTCCGAGATTTCTCGCTAATCATTACTTATGCTGTATAACTTATATACTTTTGTCAGACATTGGGCTACTACCGGCTTTTTTTAAAGGAAAGCCACTGACACGTTGAAAACGATTTCAATGGTGTCCTTTTTTATTAACACAAAGACTAGGCAATTTGGTTGGTATCTAAGGGCGGGCGAATAACCGCCTCAACTGTTTTGATATATTGATCAAAGACTCTGTCCCAGGATCTTTCCTGGGCGTAGAGAAGAGCCTGTGTGCCAAGGTTTTCAAGCAATTTTCGGTTGGAAACCAAGCGGGCAACTTTTTCTGCCAAATCGACAGGATCTCCAGATTGGAAAGCTAATCCATTGTATTCATCGAGCAAATTATCACTTACGCCGCCAACTTTCGTGGCGATGACCGGCAATCCCGAGGCCATAGCTTCCAGTACCACATTACCAAAGGTTTCTGTGGTAGAGGGGAATACAAAAACATCGGCCGAGGCATAGATGGAAGCTAACTCCACACCTGTGCGATAACCGCAGAAAGTTACGCTTTTTGGAGCTCTGGTCTCCAGAGAAAGCCTGCTGGGTCCATCTCCAACTATGAATAACCTGTAAGGAATGTCATGATCCTCCAGTATTCTTGAGGCTTCTAATAAAACATCCAGATTCTTTTCCGGGGCCAACCGCCCCACATAAAGCAGCAAAAGTTGGTCATCCTTAAGATGCTGTTTTCGAAAGGGAATGCTGCGGTGACCGGGGTTAAAAATGTTTGAGTCTACTCCATGCGGCCACAGGCAAGTATGGCAAACTCCTAGTTCATTCATTTGTTTCACCGTACTTAGTGAAGGTCCGAAATTTATACGACTAAAGGAGTGAAACCAGTTCAAATAATAAGCCAGGGGCTTTTTTAACCAGGACAGGTGGTAATAATGAAGATAAGAGAAATAATCGGTATGATAGGAACTGATGACCGGAATATTTTCGTGGCGCCCGTATTTTAATCCCATCCAACCCATATTGAATTGGGTAGCAAGGTGAATAACATCAGGCTGAAATAAATCCAAGCCATCGCGTATCTTTCTAAACTTAGGAAAAGCAAGTTTTATTTCGGGATAAAGAACAAAATTGCGTCCTGGAAAAGTTAAAAGGTTCTCATCCACTGTTTCCTCTTTACCTGGTACGACGAAAAGATGGGGAATGTCCTTTTGCTCCATATAAAATCGCATTCTATCGAGTATATAACTGATCCCATTGACCTGGGGATAGAAGGTGTCACTAAAAACCGCTATGCGCATATCGGCCTCCTGAATCAACTTGCCTCATTGCTTAAAATACGACCCACGAGACGATAGCCAGGATGAAGGCACGAAGAACATCAGTGGGGGAGTTGTTGCCTACCAAGATAGCCAGCCTTGCTTGCCACCTGAAGAGGCCTATCTGGAGTAATCATAAAGGCTGAGATAGCTTTCCTGTTAAGCCGATCGCTGTTTTACGGATATTGGTTACTTCATTTTATTATAGAAATCTTAATTTAATCTTAATC
>DATMYR010000049.1:0-57235 GCA_035560815.1 Syntrophomonadaceae bacterium
ATATAAAGGTTGTAAATAAGCAAATTACAGAAAGACGGTATAAAAATGATTTCTACTAGTAATTTAACCCTGGGGTTTGGGGTGCGTCCTCTGTTTGAAAACGTTAACATTAAGTTTACCCCGGGTAATTGTTATGGTCTTATTGGAGCAAACGGAGCCGGGAAGTCAACGTTTTTAAAAATTCTTTCAGGAGAAATTGAAGCGAATTCCGGGGATGTCATCATACCTCCCGGGGTGAGGCTCTCTGTTCTCAAGCAGGACCATTTTGAATTTGATGAATATGAGGTAATTCAAACCGTACTTAAGGGGCATGCCCGCCTGTACGCTATCATGGAGCAAAAGGATTCCATTTACGCCAAAGCTGATTTCTCTGAAGAGGATGGATTGCTGGCAGCGGAACTGGAAGGAGAATTTGCCGAGCTGAATGGCTGGGAAGCTGAGGCTGAAGCTGCAACATTGCTGAATGGTTTGGGTATTACAGAAGCACTGCATAACAAGAAGATGCAGGATTTAATCGGCAGTGAAAAGGTGAAAGTGCTTTTGGCTCAGGCACTATTCGGGCATCCGGATATATTGCTGCTGGATGAGCCCACCAACCATTTGGATATTGAGTCCATATCCTGGCTGGAAGACTTTCTTTATGATTTGGATAGCACAGTCATTGTTGTTTCCCATGACCGGCATTTTCTAAATAGCATCTGCACCCATATTGCTGACATTGATTACGGTAAAATTCAACTCTACGTGGGCAACTACGATTTTTGGATGGAATCCAGCCAATTGGCTATGCAGCAAGCGAAAGACGCCAACAAGAAAGCGGATGCCAAGATTAAGGAACTGGAGGAGTTCATCCGCAGATTCAGTGCCAATGCCTCTAAATCAAAACAGGCTACTTCCCGCAAGCGTCAGTTGGAGAAACTTACCCCGGAAGACATTAGACCCTCCTCACGCCGATTGCCCTGGATCCAATTCAAGCCGAACCGTGAAGCGGGGGTAAACGTGCTAACCATTCATAACCTCAACAAAACCATTGATGGGGAAGCGGTACTGAAAGACTTCAATCTGGTGGTGAATCGAGGCGATAAGATTGCCCTGGTTGGTCCTCATGAACAGGCGAAAACTACTTTGCTGGCCATATTGATGGGAGAAATGGAAGCTGACAGCGGTGAATTTAACTGGGGGCTTAGCACCAGCCGGGCCTATTTTCCCCGGGATTATACCGCTTATTTTGATTCCAGTTTGAACCTGGTGAATTGGCTGCGTCAGTATTCGCAAGATCAGGAAGAAACTTTTATCCGAGGGTTCCTGGGGAGGATGCTCTTTTCCGGAGATGAGTCCCAGAAGCAAGCGAATGTACTATCTGGTGGAGAGCAAGTCAGATGCATGATGGCCCGAATGATGCTCACCGGAGCGAATGTGCTTCTCCTGGACGAACCGACCAACCATCTGGATCTGGAAGCGATAACTGCCTTAAACAAAGGACTTACTGCCTTCGACGGTAATATATTTCTTGTATCCCATGACCACCAGCTGCTGCAAACCGTGGCTAACCGGATCATAGAAATTACTCCCGACGGGGTTATTGATCGGTTGACCACCTATGATGAATACCTGGAAAAGCAGGGTGGGAAAAGCCTGGCTAGGGCTATATAAAACAGCAAGAACAGAGAATTTTAATAATCCTGTAGATTGAACAGCCTGCTGCCATAGCGGGCTGTTTCTTTTGATTATGCCAAGCCAGCGAAGCGGGTTCTGCATATAATCCGCTATGCGCGTGAGAATTCAAGAGGTTATGCCTGTAGGGGTGTTGCCTGAATTGGGCTGGTAACATTAGTGTCGGGGGTTGTTCGGCGAGTAAAATGAAGGGAAAAGTTGACAATAAACGAATGATCATTTAATATTCAAAACAGGTGATGATATGAGATGCAGGGATGATGAGAAACAACAGAATATTAAACGAGCTGTCATCAAGCTGATATTGGCCGAGGGTTTTCACGGTATCTCCATCTCCAAAATTGCCAGAGAAGCAGGCGTGTCCCCCGCCACGGTATATGTTTATTACGACAGCAAGGAAGCGATGCTGCGCGACATTTACCGGGAATGCGGCGAACAAATATATTCCTATATTCTTGCCAGGATTGACTGCGATAAGGGTGGGGCACGGCTCGTGGAATCCATGGTTCAAGCCTATTACAGCTATATTGCCGAGTATGGAGAACAGTTCTACTTTGTTGAACAGTTTACAAGCTGTCCTGCCCTGGTTGGCAAGTGCAGCGGGTTGGAGGGTAATTTTAGAATCGGGTGCTTGTTTGATGAGCTAAAACAGAAGCGGGTTATAAAAGATGTAAACAACCATATCATTGCGGCTATCCTTTTTAATCCGGTCAAGAGTATAGCTGTGCAGTACAATAAACAGGGGGCGGAAGCCGGGACAATACTGGCTGAGCTGATCCCGATCATTCAGGAAGCATTACTTGTTAATAACAGGCGGTAGGAATGAGAGCGAGATCCATCAGGTGTAGTTCTAAAGAAACACGCGATATCTCGCTATTATCACTATTAATTATAAATGAACGTTCGCTTATTAAATCCGGGCCCAAATGTAAGGAGGCGCTAATTATGAACAATGAAAACCTGAGTCGCGAGCTAAAAGTGGTGCCGATCACGGATACCATTTTGCTGACGGAAATGGAATATACACTGGCCTTTAGGGGAGAGGAATTCAAGCGGTTTTTGTCCGACCTGGATGTTAATGCCGTTGGCCTATCCCTGAAACAAAAAGGCAAACATAACCCATTAACAGAAGATGATTTCTATAGAGTGGGCGTCTTGCTGAAAATACTGGATATTGAACACAAGGAGCAGCATGTGTTATTGAAGGTAAAAGCCCTGGAGCGGGTTGAGGTGAAAAGCCTAACGTTCGATGAACAGGCCGTCGTGGCTGAATACCAAATAGTCGAAGACCTCACTGATCTGGATGCCAATAGTCAGACGGAGATGCTCAATTATATGAAGAAAATCGTACATGAGATTGGCTCCAATTTCCGCGGTTCGGAGCCCTTTGTGAAAATGATTGACAATGAAAATGATTTAAACCGCATAATGTGCCACCTGGGCGAGTATATGCATATTTCCGGTGCTGAAAGGCAGGGCCTGATTGAAGCCAGGTCTTTGAAGGAGCGCAGCCTGAAATTCCTGGATTATTTGATTCAACATAAAGAATCCATTAAACTGCAGTTCGAAGTGGCAGAAAAATTCACTGAAAAAGCCAATAAGATGCACCGCGAGACGGTTTTAAGAGAGCATTTGAGGGCCATCCAGGAAGAGTTGAATGAGGGAGAAGAAGGAAGTGCCAACAGCCCCGGCAAAGATTATCGTGAAAAAATCGAAGCTGCGGGTATGCCCGATGAGGTAAAGAAAACTGCCCTGGAGGAAGTGGCTAAATTCGAAAGCCAAAACCCCAACAGTCCGGATTACAACATTATCCGCAATTATTTGGACATTCTGGTGGAGCTTCCCTGGCAGGTCGGAGAGCCAAAGGAGATCGATCTGGAAGAGGCTCGAAAAATATTGAACGAACAGCACTACGGCTTGGAAAAGGTGAAGGACCGGATTATTCAACACCTGGCAGTCATGAAATTAAAGCATGATAAGAAGGGCTCTATACTGCTGCTGGTGGGTCCTCCGGGAACCGGGAAGACCAGCCTGGGTAGAAGTGTTGCTGAAGCCCTGGGCAGGAAATATATTCGCGTAAGCCTGGGCGGCATCAAAGATGAAGCCGAGATTCGCGGTCACCGTCGGACCTATATCGGCGCCCTGCCGGGAAGAATCATTCAGAATATGAGAAAAGCCGGTGAAAAGAATCCCGTCTTTGTTCTGGATGAGGTCGACAAACTGATGGCGGCTTACAACGGAGACCCGGCCAGCGCTCTTTTGGAGGTACTGGATCCCGAGCAGAATAACAGCTTTACGGATCATTATCTGGAGGTGCCCTACGATTTGTCCGAGGTGTTCTTCATCGCTACAGCTAATTCCCTGGACAGCATACCGACACCGCTGTTGGACCGGATGGAGACCATTGTCATTTCCAGTTATACGGCCAAAGAGAAATATCACATTGCCAGGGAGCATTTGGTCAAGGCCGTTCTGACAGAGCACGGTTTGAGCGATGAGCAGCTGGTGATTGAGGATCAGGCGTTGCGCAGTATAATCAGTGATTATACCCTGGAAGCGGGGGTTCGGGGGCTGAGAAGGCAGATCGCAGCCATCTCCCGGGTGGCATCGGAGAAAATTGTTTCCCATAAGGTGCAGCTCCCCTATGTGGTAGGGCAGGATATGCTGGAGGAGATTCTGGGGAACCAGGTATCCAGGCATGATCTGGCTCAGGCGGATAATCCTCCCGGTGTGGTGACAGGTTTGGCCTGGACGCCGGTGGGCGGAGAGATCCTGTTTATTGAGGGAACGGCCATGCCCGGAACCGGCCAGCTGACCCTGACCGGCAAGTTGGGAGATGTTATGAAAGAATCGGCCCGGATCTCACTGAGCCTGGTGAAGTCGCGACTGGCCATAAGCACGATAAGCTATAACTTTAAGGAGAGGGATTTACACATTCACGTGCCTTCCGGCGCGGTCGCCAAAGATGGGCCTTCTGCGGGGATAGCCTTGTTTACAGCCATTGCCTCTCTAATAACTGGGATCAAGGTAGATCCCAAACTGGCCATGACCGGAGAGATTACCCTGCGCGGTGCGGTATTGCCGGTTGGGGGCGTCAAGGAAAAACTGCTGGCCGCCCACCGGGCGGGCATTACCAAAGTCCTTATACCGAAAGAAAACATGAGGGATCTCAAGGAACTGCCGGAGGAAGTGCTGGAGCAGCTGACCATCAAGCCGGTGGAAGTTATCGAAGATGTTCTGAAGGAAACCATGGGCATCACTCTGGCAGCACCGGAAATAGTCATGGAGCACGGATTCATCCATGAAGCACCAGGGAATAATCATAATCCATATGTAGATATGTAATTCGAAAGCGGAGGCCTGCAATGCAGGCCTCTCAGCTTGTCGACAAGTCGGCAAGCTGCTAGACCGAATGACGGAAGTGAAGATCAAGGCAGGAGAAAAGCCCGCGATTGAGGCGTACATATGGTACGTTGATTGAGCGGGGTTTTTGAAATAACGCTGAGATTCCCTTTTGTCAACGGTCTGGGAGGCCTGCGGTGCAGGCCTCTATTTTTGTTGCCAATGGGCGGGCGGTTTCTTCTGCTTCAGGGAAGAAAAGGCTATAATTAAGCATATTAAAATGAGCAAAGGAAGAAGATGCGGATGAACCTCCTGGCCATGGAACAGGTCAGTAAAACTTACGGTGAAAAGAACCTGTTATGCGAGCTTAGCTTCGGCATCGAGGAAGGAGAAAAGATAGGCCTGCTGGGCCTTAATGGCTCCGGCAAGTCAACTTTTCTAAAACTTATTGCCGGGCGGGAAGAGCCTGACCGGGGGAATATTATCTGGAACAAAAATCTGCACAGGCAATATCTCCCTCAAGAACCGTTATATAACCCGCAGGCTACAGTTCTGGATACGGTGCTAAGCGGTGATGCGCCGGGCATGGACGTTTTACAGCGCTACCATTCGCTGTTGACGCGTATTGACCAGACCGAGGAGAGTGAAGCCCTGCATCAGGAACTGCTGCAGGTGGGCCAGCAAATGGAAGCTCTCGATGCATGGACATTGGAAAGCGATGCCAAGAGTATCTTGAATCGCCTGGGAATTCATGGGTTCGAAGACCGGATGGGGCTGCTCTCAGGCGGGCAGCGGAAAAGGGTGGCCCTGGCTGCTGCCTTGATGAATGCCGCCGGCTTGCTGATACTGGACGAGCCAACGAATCATCTGGATAATCAGGCCATTGACTGGCTGGAAGAATATTTACAGAGATTTCATGGAGCCTTATTGATGGTGACTCATGACCGCTATTTCCTGGAACGGGTCACCAGCCGCATTATCGAATTAGATAGGACTCGTTTGTACTCTTACCCCGGAAATTACAGCGCCTATCTGGAGCGCAAACTGGAGCGGGAAGCCATAGAAGCGTCGATGGCCGACAAAAAACAGGGCTTGCTGCGTAAGGAATTAGCCTGGATACGCAAGGGCGCCCGGGCGCGCAGTACCAAGCAAAAGGCCCGCATCCAGCGCTTTGAAAAATTGCAGGACGATCAAGAATTGATAAAAGGGGAGAAGCTGCAAATATCCTCCGCCGCCAGCCGCCTGGGCAAGAAAACCATTATTTTGCAGGATGTCTCCCACGGTTTTCAGGGGGAAAACTTGATTCAGGACTATTCCTGCATCCTAGCCCGGGATGAGCGCATGGGATTGGTAGGGGCTAATGGGGTGGGGAAATCCACTCTCTTACGCATTATGTGCGGCGAGCTGATACCGGAGATGGGTACGGTGGAAATCGGCAGCACTGTTAAGATTGGATATTTTCCCCAGGAGAGCACCGGACTGCCGGAAGACATGCGAGTCATCGATTATATTCGCGAAGCCGGGGAATACCTGCAAGCGGGGAAGAAGCTGCTCAGCGCCTCCCAGATGCTGGAGACTTTTCTCTTTACTCCGGCTGCTCAATGGACAACCCTGCAGAAGCTGTCGGGCGGGGAAAAGAGGAGGCTGCATCTCTTGCGGATCTTGATGGGGGCTCCCAATGTCCTTTTGCTTGATGAACCTGGAAATGACCTGGATATCGAGACCTTGACCATTCTAGAGGACTACCTGGATGATTTCCCCGGGGCGGTTATTACTGTTTCTCATGACCGTTACTTTCTAGACCGCATATGCGAGAAGATTTTGGCTTTCGAGGGGCAGGGAATGCTGCGCGAGTACCCGGGCAATTACTCTGATTATTGGCGCTATTCTATCCGCGAACAGAATAGCAAACCCCACCAGGGTGGGGAGCCTTCCAGGGACAGTAAGCCGGATGGCCGTGATGACAGAAAAGCGAAGCCCGTCAAGTTTTCATTCAGAGAGCAAAAGGAATTTGCCGAAATCGATGAGCGGATCGCCGCTGTGGAAGATGAATTGAAGAATCTCAACGGCAAAATCGACCAGGCTGCCAGTGATTATCAAGAATTAGAAAGATTATTAGCATTGCGGCAGGACGTTAACAAAAGCCTGGATGATTTGCTGGAGCGTTGGACCTACCTTAATGAACTGGCGGAAGCGATAGAAAAGCAAAGGAGGCCATAAGCTTAGGTCATGGGAATGACCAGCCGCCTGGTATCAGTTTTCCACCTGAAAAGGCTTTTGACTTAAAGAACATCCACCTGCTCTTCTTTGCATACAAAAAGACCCTTGTGGGTCTTTTGTATGCAAGAATTCATTTTATAGCACTATTATCAGAAACCCAGCCATGTTACTTTGGTTGCCAGGGTGGCGTCAACACGTGGAACGGGCGCGGGGGACATATCAGGGTATCCCAAGGGACTTACAGCAATTAATTCTTTATCGGAGGGAACCCCCAGCACTTCCTGCAAACGGTCTGCTTTCATCAGCGGTCCTGTCATCCAGCAGGTCCCCAATCCTTCTGCGTAAGCAGCCAGAAGAAGATTCTGAAAAGAGGCACCCAGACCTTCAAGGGTCATTTTTTTGCGGATTGGGTCTTCTTCCCGTTTGGCTAATTGCAGGATAGCCACCGGCGCTCCTCCGAGGGTGGAAAACCAGTGGGCCGACATTTTTTGCTGCTCATTACGCTGGTCTTTGGGAGGAAGGATCGCATTGATCACTTCCTGGGTTACGCCTTTAACTTCATCCAATTTGGATCCGGCGACGATAATATACTCCCAGGGCTGTTCGTTCATGCCCGAAGGGGCCCAATTGGCAGCATCCAGAATTTTCTCAATCAGCGGTTTGGGGACCGGATCACCTTTATATTTGCGAATACTCCGCCGGTTTTTTATAGCTTGATATAGTTCCATTACGCTTCACTCCTCCATCTTCTCATTGCGAATGAGGAATATTCACCTCCTAATATTTGTTTTACCATTTTGTTGAATAATAAGTCTTCTTACTGGAACCCGATTTCAAAGCTTCTACATGTACTGGAATTAATTACTATACTATTGACTTAATAGACTTTGTACAAGTAGGTTTATTCTCTGGATCTAGTACGGAAAAACGTACTGGGGAGAGAAAGCATAGGAAAAGGGGCTGACCTGTTACTACAGGGCAGCCCCTTTTCCGAGTAGGTTATCCACAGAAGCGCGACTCCAATAAGAGTGCAGATGCAATTTAGGAGTATTTCTAATCGGCAGGAGTATGGCCAGATGTTACAGGGGGGAAGGGTGGATCGCCGATGGCAATTCGCTTGTGCAAGATCTCGCTACCCCGGAATTTAAACAATACGATATGGTTTATTTGGCCCTTATCGAGTTCAGCTCCAGCGCCGCCCGATAGAATGAACTTGTTTCCTTTAATTATGTCGGTGGCATAGGCATGAATATGACTTACCAGCACCCGCGATACTTTATCCCCAATAATTTTGAAGAACTTATGCATGCCGGTGATGAAGGTATGGTCGCTTCCTGCCCACTTGCCGGCTCGGGGAGGAATGTGCATGGAAACCAGGGTCCTCCCGAAACTGTAAGCCAGGCTGTCCTTGAGGAACTCTAATTCTGACTCATCCAACCGGTAGCGAATGTTGTTTAATGCAATTAAGGAAAAATTCATTTTCGGTATATCCAGTTTGTAGTGCAGGGGCCCAATGATTTCTTCGTAGTTTAGAGTAGGACCGTCAACTCCGTCCTCTTCGTGGTTGCCGACCACAACGAACAAGGGTATTTCAGGGATGGTTTCTTCAATTGCTTCCACAAAATTGATCAGTCTATTCGTACTTCCTGTAAAGACGATATCTCCGCCGTGCACGATGAATAGGGGATTATACTGCGCTGCTTTTTCAAGGGAAGCTATAAAGATATTATCGCTGGCATTCCCATCTCCGTACCAGCTATCGGCCATAAACACAATGTTAAATCGCTTGCGGTTAAACTGCTTTAATCTTTTCTCCAGTAGAGCCAGAGAATGCTCATATAATCGGCTTTTGTTGGAACGCCCGTTTTCAAAGCTCATCATCATCAACCTCACCTTCGCGTCAATCATTATTTTGGATATTAAGGAGCGGATTGCCAGTTTAAATCAATATATGATACAGATAATCTGATTGTTCGACTCCTCAAGCCACCCATGGGGTCTTTACTAAATGCGGGTCGATGCAAGGTAGAAATATAAAAATTCGTAATTAGGGAAAAGACCCTTTAGAATGGAGATAATATTACGAATGAGGTGGAAAATGCTAAAGAAACTTTTGGTCATGATAAACGAGTTGGTATTGAAACTCATTTCCAGCCTAAAAAGATTCCCTCAGGCTCTGACATTAGCTCTGGCTATGGTGGTAGTTCTCATCATTATTAACCACACCACGCCTACTGGAGACACCTTGGAGCATATTGCCATGGTGTTGGCTTTGGGTGTTCCCCTGACTTTGTGCATAAAAATGATTTTTGAAAGGGTGGCAGTAAAAAGACTGGCGGCTTGCGGCATCTATATTGTGGCGGCATTCGCTCTGATAGGCTATTATAATTTTCTGCTTCCTGACATGGGCATGGTATCGATTTCGCGCTATATTGGTTTTACCGTGGCCCTCTACTTACTCTTCATAGCAGTTCCGTTTGTGGGACGAAAAGAAGGCTTTGCACTCTATGTAATCAAATTGTTTACCGGTTTTATCGTTACCTATTTTTATTCCTTAATCCTATATGCAGGACTGTCTGCCATTCTGTTTACGATTAATACCTTGTTTTCGGCTGACATCCCATCCAAAGTGTACTTTGACCTGTGGCTCATTGTGGCCGGGGTCTTTGCACCAGCATATTTTTTTGCCGGAATCCCCAGCTATGGAGCCGACTTCAGTCTTGAGGACTACCCTAACTTTCTCCGAGTTTTGCTCCTGTATATTGTGATGCCGTTGCTTTCCGTTTACACGGGGATTCTTTATGCCTACTTTATAAAGATTTTGGTTACCAGGAATTGGCCGATCGGCATGGTTTCCAATCTGGTCCTCTGGTATTCTTTTGTGAGCACCGGAGTGGTTTTCTTCATCTATATATTAAAGGAGAAGGAAACCTGGGCCCGAGTCTTCGCCTCCTATCTTCCCAAACTGATTCTCCCCCTATTGATCATGATGTTTGTGGCTATGGGCATTCGGATAAACGCTTATGGGGTTACAGAAAACCGATACCTGGTTCTGACGGGAGGTATTTGGACTACTGGATGCATGCTGTACTTTGCGGCGAAAAAGAATCCCACTAAAATTGCGATTGTACTATCGGCCGCGATCATCGCTGCCCTGGTAGTTACGGGTCCTTGGAGCTGCTATTCGGTATCGAAATACAGCCAGAACGCCCGCTTTGAAAAGATTTTGACCAGGAACAACATGTTGATAAACGGGAAGATCGTGCCCAACCAAGGAATCTCCACCGCTGACAAAGTCACGATAAGTTCTGTTGTCCAGTATTTTCAGACAGACCATCACTTGAAGGAATTGAAATATCTACCGCAGGATTTCGGTGTAAACCAGATGCAGGATACCTTCGGTTTTGGCATGACTTTCAGCGACGAAAACCTGAGTTTTAGCCATAATCTTCAGGAGGCAGGGGAGCTGCAGGATATTCGAGGTTATGATTATTATTTACCGACGCAGATCCCGGGAAGAACTCTGGTAAATCAGGGGACGTTGGGTGTTTCCTATGACAATGCTTCAAGAGCCCTGAAAATATCGAAAGATGGGCAGGTCATTTATCAAAAGGATGTTTCGGAGGCAGCTTATACAATCCATAAGGCGCATACCGGAGAAAATATCCTTACAAATAAGGATATGACCTTTGTGGATGAAAATGAGAAAGTGAAAATTATGCTTCTCTTCCGGAATATCAACGGGACCGAAAGTGGAGGGAACGGACGGCCGGGCATAGAGTGGCTCGACTTCTCATTGTTTATTACATTAAAATAGGGCTGCGGTTATTTGAGCACTAGACTACACGGTTACCGGGAGTGGCTATCGAATATGAAGGAGTTGGGAGGATGAAAAAAACAATTGAGTTTGATGAAGTTGCTGACATCTACGATTATTATGTAACTATAGATTTGGATATTCAGTTCTATCTGCAAGAATTAAAAGGAAGAGAAGAAATTTTAGAGCTGATGTGTGGAACTGGCCGGGTTTCAATTCCTTTATGGAGTTGGTAGGGGAGGAGAACCAGAACGCTGCCTTGACCAGGATATATAGCCATATGAAGCCTGATGGATCATTTATCTGTACGTTGCATAATCCTGTGCAAAGGATACACGGCGTTCATGGAGAGCGGGTTTTTAGAGGGGAATTCCAACTGCCAGGTAATAAAAAAATGATTCTATTTTCCCTGGAGAATTATGATGAAGCATCAAAAGTAATAAACGGAATCCAGTTTTACGAGCTGTATAATGAGCAAGGAGTTCTTGAATTGGAACGCCAGTTGGATATTCAATTCAGCCTTATTGAACAGGAGCCTTTTGAACGAATGATCAGCAATGCCGGCTTCAGAGTTGTTGATCTGTACGGGGACTATAACAAGGGCTCGTTTATCAAGGAAAGCAGTCCATTTATGATTTATCTTCTGGCCAAAAACTAGCCATCTTTGCTTCTGATGCATCTTGTTGATGCTGACCATGGGTTTAACCCGGGGATTTTATCCCTTGGGGAAATGAAAAGATATTGAATGGATCATATTTCCTTTTAATTTTTTCCAGGCGATATTTATTTTGACCAAAATAGGCTTGTTCATAATTCATCAAGCTGTTATAGGGGAAATTAACATAAGATCCCCGGGTGATTGATCGTATATACCGGAATTTTTGCTGCACCCACTTAATATTGGCCTCTGCGAATTGCGGGTTAATCCATAAGGACTCGATAGCCAAAATGTACTGAGCATTTCGATAGTAAAATGCCGTCGCATGCTTGCTTACATCCTGGACAGCTCCCCCCAGAGCGTAGACAATCAGAGAGACATATACTGATCCCTTAGGCCTTTCCTGAATCAGCCCTACAAGCTTCTCTATTTCTTCTATACTATACTGCCTATGGGTAAAGCGACCGGTAGACTTAAACTTTTCCGAAGGTGGGTAGGTGGCCTCGATTTGCTCTATGGCGTCTAAGAATGATATATATTGCAGGGTTAATTCGGCCCCGCTTATATCGGTAAAAGGTTGTAGGATTTCTCTGGCATTCTCAGGAGATCCGAAGAAAATACCCCGGGCAAAGATGCCGATGCCGTCTTCTTTGGAATTAAATAGGCGGGCATTGATGCCGATTCTTTCATCAGCATCCGGCAGCCAATTCTGCCAGACATTCAAAAACTCCACCTGGGATGATGAGGAAGCGTGGGGGTAGGATATCTCGATGAAGGTAACCCTCTCAACTTTGGGCGGCAGACTAAAATTCATCGAGACTACGACGCCAAAATTACCACCTCCTGCACCCCGGCAGGCCCAAAATAAGTCGGCATTGTGGTACTTGTTCGCTGTGAGTACTCTTCCAGTATAGTCTACCATCTCCAGTTCCACTAAGTTGTCGCATCCCAGCCCAAAATATCGGCAGGTATAACCCCAGCCGCCCCCCAGGGTGTATCCGGAAACGCCGACACTGGGGCAGGTCCCGCCGGGAAATGGATAGCCTTTGGAAGACACGAACTCGTACAGTTGCCGGTTTCTCACGCCTCCTTGAACATGCAAAAGATTTCTGGATCGGTCTAATTTCAAGCCGTTCATTCTACTTATATCGATTACTAAAATATTATTACCAACCGAATAGCCTTCATAATTGTGCCCGCCCGATCTGATTCGTATGCTCACTCGGTTTTCCCTGGCCCAGCAAATGGCATTACTTACATCATCATTATCATAGCAGTACACAATCACCCGGGGATACTTTTGTATGGCCCGGTTCCATTCTTGCCGGGCGCCTTCATACACAGGATCATCTGGGGTAACAACTTCACCGGTTAATCCGTGAAAATCGGAATCTTTCAATCGTAACACCCCTTGGAAGAGACTAGAGACATTACCATGCAGTAATACCCGTTATAGTCTATGGCTTCCAAAGGTTAATGTTGATTCTTTTTGGCAACCAGGTGAGAATTAGCCTAGATATTGATCACCATCCCGTCCCGGAGTTGGTTCAGAGGAATCTTGAATTCCGGGAAGCCTGCGGCATAGGGAGCAATTTGATATTCTTGAAAATAGACGACCAGATTATCATTTTGAATGTAATAGTCCTGGTCAGCAGTAATGCCGTTGAAACCGCTCTCCCCGCTGAAATAGTTATCCGGAGCTGTATCAATTTGCTTGTGAATAGCCTGGTTAACCGTGGCAGGGTAGTCAAAGCCATCCTGGAACAGGGCGCTAAGAGCCAATGTTTTGCCGGTTTTCAAGTCAATATTATAGGCTTTTCTATTCGTTATCCCGTGGGCGCCTCCCGTGTATTGATAGTAATCAATATACATGCTGAGGAATCCGTTTTCATGATTGCCTATCGTGTATTGGGAATAAGCGCCGAAAGGATTGCCCGGCGCGCCATTATCCTTACTGGACTGCACGTATTCATCCAGCCCACTCTTTACCTCCTGGACAAAAGCATCGGCGTCTTTTTCCCATTGAGAATTGATGGCTGATTGGACGGCAGCATCACCCAGCCCGGCAATGACTGGCACCTCCATGTCCACAATCATGTTCGTAGTCTCACTCTTGATGGTCCGGATGGTGAAGGTAGGGTTTTGCTCCGGAACTGGAGCTGAGGCAACGGTAATCTTGACGGTAAATGTCTGGGCGGGTTGGACACTTTCCCAGGGGCGAGCGTAAATTAGCTTGATCTGGGTGGTTCCAGCCTTTAATCCGGTAAACTGCCAATAAGTTCTTCCTCCCTGCCCGACCAGGGCGGGGGTTGTCTGAAGGGGTTCTTGGTAGGAGGTAGCGCCTAGTTTCACAAGATTCTGATCATAGGTTTCTGTAAGAGTCCACTGGTATCCGGTGGAGGCGTTGCTGGCCAGCGATAGGGTGATCGTTTGATCGGGAGAAATAGAGACTTCCTTGCCATTATAGCTTTCATCGATTTGTTTGACGTTTCCTTGCCGTTGGAGTACCTGCAGGCAATTTTTCAGTATCTGGGCCAGTTCCGCGCGGCTCATCAGTTCACTGGGACGAAAAAGCTGGTTTTCACCTTTCATTATTCCGGTATTATTAACAAAAGCAATGGCATTCACATCAGAGCTGGAAAGTCCCTCAATGTCGTTGAACACGGGCATGGACATAATCATGGGTATGCTGATCCCCTTGGCATTAAAACTATTCTTTACTGCTTGGGCCATTTCGAGTCTGCTGATCGACTGATCCGGGTAGAAGCTGTCGCCGATGGGAAAAATTTCATTCAGGGCACACATCAGTACAGCACTGGCATACCAGGACTGGTCTTCAACATCGCTGTAATAACTGCTGGCCAGAGGTTGTTTAATAAAGACTTTGGAACCATAGTCGAGCTTGAAAAGCGACACCAGGACTGCGGCCGTCTGCGCACAGGTTACCGGCATGTCCGGCGCGAATATACGAAGACCTTGTTCATCGGTCCCTATGCCTTGCATGAGCCCCTGGGCTGAAATGTCCAGGATAACCTGCTCCGCCCAATGGCCTTGGATGTCGGAAAAACCCTGCTGAGTAGGTGCCGCCAGGGTTTCGCCGGGGGTTGCAATGATTAAAAGCCCACATAAGATTAGCGCCAGGAAATTCTTCTTCATCCAATCTTCCTCCCGTTTCAATGCATTTACACTAATTATACTACGCAGTTTTGTTGTACGATCTTTCACAAGTTAATTACTACGCGTCTTCTTTGTTCCCTACTTGAACCATAGTATATCGAGTGATATTATAATAATTGCAGGAAAATGGATTGATTTTCCTTATTGAATCAACAGCCCAAGGGAAGAGCAGCGGTTCAACTCCGGTTCCAATCCTGCACTACCGGGGGAATGTATCAAGTAAAGAACTGACTCCCATCCCGGAAAAATGCATTTTTTTTGGGGAGGCCCGGATCTTGATCGAGATAAGGGATTTAACCAAGGTATTCAACAGTACACCAGACCAAATCGTAGCCTTAAAAGATATCAGTCTCTCGGTGGACAAAGGTGAGATATTTGGCATTATTGGTCTGAGCGGAGCGGGAAAAAGCACTCTGATTCGCTGCATTAACCACCTTGAGAAACCTACTTCGGGTGCGGTTATCATTGATGGACAGAATATGGCTTCCCTTAATCAGCAAGAGCTCCGTCTGGCCAGGCAAAAAATTGGTATGATTTTTCAGCAGTTCAACCTTCTTTCTTCCCGTAATGTATTTGACAATGTGATGTTTCCCCTGGAGATTGCCGGAATTCCCCGGCCCCAGGCCAGGAAAAAAGTAGAGGAATTGTTGGACTGGGTCGGCCTTTCCGATAAAGCCCGGGTATACCCGGAACAACTCAGTGGGGGGCAGAAACAGCGGGTGGGCATTGCCCGGGCCCTGGCTAATGAGCCCAAAGTACTTCTTTCCGATGAAGCCACTTCCGCTCTGGATCCCCAGACCACTCGCTCCATTCTCCGGCTCTTAAAGGATATCAACCGCAAATTGGGCCTCACAATTGTCCTCATCACCCATGATATGAATGTAATCAAGGAAGCCTGCGACCGGGTGGCTGTCATAGACAACAGCACCATCGTTGAGGTAGGCGATGTTTTAAGCATATTCTCCAATCCAGGCACCAATATTTCCCGGAGCTTCATAAATGCCATTATAACGAAAGAGGTTCCCGAGGAAATCCTGCACCGGGCACTCAGTACCAATATCGAACAGGTTTCCTCTTTAATTCGGGTTTCCTTTATTGGTCCTTCGGCCGGTGAACCGGTAATTTCGAACATGCTTCAAAAATACGCTATAAAAGCCAATATCCTTTACGGAAATATTGACCGGGTAAAAGATACGCCTTTTGGCAACCTGACCCTGGAGTTAATGGGAGCCCTGCCGCTGATCAACGCAGCGATGGACTTCTTGCGCGAAAACGGATTAGAAATTGAGGTTTTGCAGGATGCATATTATCATGGGGAGCATTGATATAAGCCTTCTCGTTACTTCCTGGTTAGGGGATAATAACGGGATGTTCCAGGCAGTTCTACAGGCCTCATGGGAGACCATCTATATGGTGGCAATTTCCACGGCGTTGAGTTATCTCATCGGGCTGCCACTGGCGGTTGTCTTGGTTATAACCGGGGAAGGGCATATTTTGGAAAACCAGCCGCTCAATCGGACGCTGGGCTCCCTGGTCAACGCTACGCGTTCCCTCCCGTTTATTATCTTGCTTATCCTGGCCATCCCTTTGACCCGCTGGATCGTGGGAACATCCATTGGCACTGTGGCCTCTATTGTGCCGCTATCCCTGGCCGCCGCTCCTTTTGTAGCACGACTGGTGGAAGCCTCCCTGAAAGAGATCGACTGGGGGCTGATCGAGGCTGCCCTTTCCATGGGGGCCAGCAGCAGGCAGATCATCCGCAAGGTCCTTATTCCTGAAGCTTTGCCCTCCATTGTCCTGGGGGTATCGATAACCGCCATAAATCTGGTGGGATATTCAGCTATGGCTGGAATTTTGGGAGGAGGTGGACTGGGTACCTTAGCATATTATCACGGTTATATGCGTTACCAAACGGAGGTAATGTGGATCACTGTGGTTGTGCTGATCATTCTTGTCCAGGGGATTCAGGTGCTCGGCAATAAGATATCGGCCCGGGTGCTGAACAAGAGGAGGTAAATCTATGAAAAAATATGTATCCCTGCTGCTCATTGCCAGCCTGTTACTGGCTGCCGGTCTGCTGGCTGGCTGTAGCAAACAATCGCCGACACAACCCGGCCAGACAACTACCGCATCAACCAAGCTTAAGGTGGGAGCCATTGGTGAGCCCCATTCCGCCATGCTGAATCTGGTCAAGCCCAAGCTGGCCCAGGAGGGGGTAGACCTGGAAATAGTGTCATTCACCGACTATTCCCAGCTCAATCCGGCCCTTAAGGAAAAACAGATTGATGCCAATTTCTTTCAGCACATTCCCTACCTGGAAGATTATAACAAGAAGACCGGGTCCGATCTGGTCTGGACGGTGAAAATCCATACCGAACCCATGCGGATCTACTCCAAAAAAATCGACAAACTGGACAAATTGGCTGATAAGGCCACGGTAGGCATCCCCAATGATCCCAGCAACAGCGGGCGGGCCTTGATGGTTCTGCAGAGTGCTGGCTTGATCAAACTGAAAGCCGATGCAGGCGTGACCGCAACCGATAAAGACATTATAGAAAATAAGAAGAATTTGAAAATCACCATGGCCGATGCCGCAGCACTGCCCCGTTTGTTGGATGATGCCGACATCTGCGTCATCAATACGAATTACGCCCTGGATGCCGGTCTTGATCCTATGAAGGCGCTCTTTGTAGAACCCGGGGATAGCCCCTTCGCCAATGTCATTGTGGTGAGAGCGGATAGCAAGAATGATCCTCGCATAGAAAAGCTGGGCAAGGCCTTGCAGTCGCCGGAAATAGCCCAATTCCTAAAGGAAAAATACCCGGCTGTGGTCCTGGCTTTTTAAAAGGGAGCTTCTCAATTTCGCTCAACTAATAACGAAAGCTGCTGTCAGGTCTAAACCTGTCAGCGGCTTTTTCTGCTCCCCCTGGTTAAAGTTCAACGGATCCGGTGCAATATACGACCCCGACGGTGCCCAGGCCGGTATGCAAGCCGATAACCGGACCGATGGAACATACAGTAATAGGCAGGTGGTAGAGGTCGCTCAGGGTCTGTTTTAAGCGATTGGCTTTTTCCGGTGCGTTTATGTGATGAACGACGAGCACATTCAGTCCGAACTTTACATAATCCTGATCGATGAAAGTCATTATCCGTTTCAGCGCATTGGATGCACCGCGCGCTTTTTCCAACAGATGCGTCATTCCTTTGCTCATATCAACGGTGAGAATGGGACGAATGTTGAGAATGGAGCCCAAAAGGCAAGAAGCAGTTCCGATGCGGCCGCCTTTTTTCAAATATTCCAGAGTGTCGGGCACGAAATAGAAGTGCACGGTGTCCTGAACACGCTGCGCAGCATCCATGGCTGCTTTCATGCTTCCACCTCCTTGTACAACTCGGGCGGCGGCTATGACTTGCAAGCCCAGTGCCATACAGTTGGTGTGCGAATCAAGGACCTCGATGACTGCGCCCGCGAACTCCCTTAAAAGTTGATCTTTAACGCTTAGAGCGGTAGCATAGGTTCCGCTCATGGCGGCGGAAATAAATATCGCCAGGATGTCATCACCGGCCGAAACGATTTCTCGAAATATCTCATAGATTTGGCCCTGGGAAGGTTGGGACGATGTAGGAATAATACCGGTTCTTTCAATCTTGTTATAAAAATATGATTGATCCACTTCGGTTTCCAGAAATGACTCATCCGGAAAATGGACACTGAGCGGGATTACTATTATATCCGATTCTTTTTGAGTTTCGGCATCGATATATGATGTGCTGTCGGTAAGCACTCTGATACCCATGACTTGCCTCCAATAATTCAAATTCTACGAAGAGCACTGATAAAAAATCAATTCCCTAAGATGTCCTAGCGATGATTTCTATTATTCAATTCGACATAGTAAGTGGTATGACCTTGTGAAAAAAGGCAAGTGGAGAATCCGGCACTTGAACATTGTTGGTTTTCCGGTGAGGTCACCAGCGGCGCAGCCAGGATTTAGGGACTATGATGGCGGGCATTGGGGAGACGGCTTTTTCCTGCCCTTCTTGGATCGAGTTGGCTATCCAACAGCCAGGGTCGGGGGCAAAAGGGCTGCCGGTGAGGGCGTAGGCCAGGCAGCGCAGCCCTCCCTGGCAAATCTGCTGGTATAAACAGCCGCTGCACTTTGCACCGCTGTCCTGGCGGAGATTTTGCATTATGTCTTGCTGGTATATTTCCTCCAGGGTGTTTTGCATCAGGTTTCCAGCTACTATGGGCATTCTCCGGCAGGGCAGAACATCCCCATTGGGAAGGATGGCCATCAAACTGCGGCCTGCCTGGCAGCGATAGGGCTGCCCCCCGGCTAAAAACTGCAGAGCTCGGTCCATGGCTACCTGGCTTTTTCGCATAAGAGAGAATAGTTCCCGATTCTGATCCGGGGCCAGTCCCTGCAGGGCATTCCCGCTTCCCGCCGGGATCAGACGGTCGACCCACACCTTATCTGCTCCCAGCTTGCGGCCCAACCGGGCTACAGCCGGAAGCTCGCGATAATTCCGCTGATGGGCGGTAAAGGAAATTAACACCCTATGCTTGGAGCGGACCAGGTTTTTTATACCTTCGACCGCAGCCCGAAAACTACCCCGACCTCGGATCGAATCATGGGTCTTTTCCCGTCCTTCGATGCTGACCTGAATAAAGGATGGCTTGTGTTCAGCCAGGCGGCTGGCCATTGCCGGATCAATTAAGGTGCCGTTGCTTAATATGCCGAAAGGTTGCTCAAGTTTTGCCAGCAGGTTGAAGAATCCAGGATGAAGCAAGGGCTCACCGCCGGTGATGGTGATGATGCCTGGACGGCACTTTAAAAAGCTTTGTATCTCATTGTGGGTTTGCTCCAATTGTGTAGCTGTGCTTTCTGTCCGAACCTCTTCCTGGTAACAATGCAGGCAGTGGCAATTGCAGCGTTCGGTAATATGCCATTGAATCGTAAAGCGCTTGTGTTCCTCAGTTTCCGCAGCCACCACAGCCGCCGCCCCCTCCTGAACATCCTGAACTGCTGGAACAACCTGAGGAACTCGAACATCCTGACGAACTAGAGCAACCTGAGTCATACCAGCCGTTGGTGCATCCCTGGGACATGGCACTGGCTCGGGGAAATAGGTTCATCAAGGGACTATAGGCCAAAGCCAAGGCGCCAACACCGAAAATGGCTGCCAGTATGGCTGGATTGCTGTTTGGTACCTGTCCCCCCCGCACCAGAGACAAATCACTCTGGTACTGGCTGGCTAATCCCTGCAGGTACTGACGGGCTGCAGGGGTGGGGCCCTTTTTTGCGCGGAGTAATACCAAGGCCAGAACAGCGTATAAGATCAAGAGCAATATAAGAAAAAGGCTGGGGCGGCCATTGACTAGACCCAGGTAAGCCTTAAGAATGCCGGGTAGTAACCCCACGGCCGTGATAATCCATTTCAGAGCCCGCTGCCTGCTGAGGACGGCTTCATCCATAAGCAGCCCATTGCTTTCCAGATTTTGGGATACGGGATCTAGATAGGGCTCTAATTGCTTCCTGGTGGAAGCGCTGGGTTTGTTCAAGGCGGATGATAACGAGGTGTAGGTGGAAAGCTCCTGGGCTACCGCTGCCTCCAGAGGGCTGACTGGCCCTTTTTCTGGTCGTATGACCGCCTGGCCGGTAGGAGCTACTTCCAGGTATCCCCGTTTCCAGAGATCAAAGAATGTCGTCTGTATCACACCTACAGGCCCTGTTTTCAGGTAGGAGACACTGGTCATATCCAGACTGGGAAAACTAGACGGGCTGGTATTAAAACCTTTACCGATGAGCTTGCCAACCACCAACAGTAAAACTACATAAATAAAGTAGACGGGCAGAAATACCGCCCCCGGTATTGATTGCAGCAATTCCATTTTTATAGCACCTCCTGTGTATGATTTCTGCGCAAAATGTGGAAACCCTGCTAAAGGAAGGCGAATTTAGTGTATGCACGGCTAACTCTTGGATGCTTAGCTAACAAGGCAGGAGTAAATAAATAAAGGTTCATCTTCGAAAGGATGAACCCTTACATTTTGAGATATGAGGCGGAGTTTGGGATCTAGCTGCATGAAGGTTATTTGAATTCTCCTGAGACCTGCGCTGCTTAAAGAGCCGGAACTGGAGGATGTCGAATCACTGGGTTGTGCTCCACCAGGGGGAGGACCACCGGCGCCGGGCCCATGGCCACCGACCGGATGCATCCGGTGGTGATTTATGATTATTGAGGTGTTGTCCATTAACCATCGTTTTCAGACGCCCGATTCACTTAATGATTTGACCAAAAACGCAATTTCGAAGGGTAATGAAGAAACAGTATCCCATTTAAATACCTGATAACCCATGTCTTCATAATATCGCCGCAAGGGCTCAAACTGGGCTACAATCGAGATTTCCGCCCTGGAAACTCCAAGTGCCTGCAGTCCCTGCTCGGCATGATTCATCAGTACTTGGCCGTAGCCCTGTCTGCGGTAGGCCGGCAAAATACCGAATCGTTTTATATACCCCACTTCAGAACTCTCCGGTGCTACCTGATAACTGATCGTACCAATTGCTTTTGCGTCAGAGAAAAACAGGATGGCATGGTCACCGGCATGCAAGCGCGCATGCACTCTCTCCCCGCTTTCAAATCCGGCAAAATTAGGATGAGAGGCAGCATTCATTTTCAACATCAGGGCTTGTTCCTTATACGACTCTTGGATGATCTGAGCGATCGTGTCAGCCTGCGTTTCATCGGCGAAACATAAATGAATCACAGGGATTCACCTTCCTAATCTATCCTCATTCTAATTCAATTTAGCGAACTTTCATGAGTCCTGTTTGGTTAAAATCAAGGGACCATTCTTAGTGATAGCAAGGGTATGCTCATACTGAGCCGATAGACTGCCGTCCACCGTCCTAGCTGTCCATTTGTTTTGATCAATTTTCAGGGCGTAGGAACCTAGATTAATCATCGGTTCGATGGTAAAAACCATCCCTTCACAGAGCTTTACTCCCTTATGGGGGTGACCATAGTGGAGAACTGGCGGATCCTCATGCATGTTACAACCTATACCATGTCCTGTAAACTCACGCACTACGGAAAATCCATGGGATTCAGCATGAGTTTGAACAGCATGTGAAATGTCACCGAGCCGATTGCCGATCACGGCTTTGTCTATACCGCTGTAAAGGCACTCTTTAGTCACTTTAAGGAGTTTTTCCGCTCGTTCAGATATTTGACCCACAGGGTAAGACCAAGCGGAATCAGCCAGCCAGCCATTGAGATTCACAACCATATCAATGGTCACGATATCGCCTTCTCGGAGAGGAGCTTGAGTTGGGAATCCGTGGCAGATTTCATCGTTGACTGAAGCGCACGTAGCAAAAGGATAGCCCTGGTAACCCTTTTGTTCTGCTTGCGCCCCGTGGGATTGAATGAAGTCATCTGCGAAGTGATCGATTTGCAAAGTCGTTATACCCGGGCGGATGATCTTGCGGAGTTCCTTGTGACAGGCGGTTAATATTTTACCGGCTGCAGCCATTAACTCAATTTGGTGCGCGGTTTTAATCATTATCACTCTTTGTTCCTCTTTCAAACCTTTAATGCAAATACGCTATATCTCAATGGGCGACTTGCTTCTCTGCCAGCCCCAAGTAGTAAGCGGGTTGCTTATATCTAAACATCTACATATGAATTGTAATACTTTCGTAAAATAAATAAAATTACTTCATTAATTTCAAACATTTTTATACAGGCGCCCGAACCCCGTTCATCGCTTTGGGAGATGAATGCGTCAAATTTTATATAATTAATGAAAACTATTCCCTTTGGGTTTATACTGCTGTAATATGCCCCTGCAGCTCAAACATTTACTGGTCAGTTTACCGCTAACAAACGATAAATAGCTACCAGCTCATCCAGTTTCAAACGCACCAGCCCGCTGCTGTTCGGTGCCACAAAGTCTTTTACACCGGGGACCACATCTTCTGATTGGAAGCCCCAGGGGGCTTTCTGTTTGCCGGAATAGACCTGGTACACGCCTTTGCCCACAAAACAGGCCACCCGAGGACGATAAAGATCAAGTTTACACAGAAGCTGCTGCCGACCCTCTTCAAACTCTTCCGGCTGAATATCAGAAGCGGCCCGAGTAGAACGGGGAACGATATTCGTCAGGCCATAACCCAACTCCAGCAGCTGGCTTGCTTCTTCAGGTGTGAAGACTTGGGGGGTAAGCCCTGCTCCATATAGTATCTTCCAGAAACGGTTGGTGGGGTTGGCAAAATGATGTCCTGTTTCTCCGGAACGAATACCGGGATTAAACCCCACGAAGATTACTGCCAAACCAGGGGCTAGATAGTCAGGCACCGTATTATTAGATGGATGTACTTCTTCACCCTCGAATCGTTTCAGACTTGACCCTCCCTTCTTTCTACCATATACGGGGGGAAAGCTGCCGGGGTTTCACCTTATCTTCTCATTTATTATATTGCATCGGTGGTTAGCCGACATATTCCAAGGACCACTCAAGTGCCAATTCTTTTCGGGCTTACACTATCCTCCCGATTCTTTTCCATATATCCGCTATTATCATCATCTCATCGGAGGTTGCCTGAGAAGCGTGTTCCTCTAACCAGCTGTTGACAGTTGAAAGGCCGCCTAATTAAGCCTTGCTGAGTTTATCGTTTCTTGTTGTGCTTCATTTCCTTATGGATAGATCCCTATTTGGCCTTTTCCGCCAAGGCTACAGCCGCATTGGAAGTATGAAAAGTGCTTAAGGGGCGGCTTTTTGTATTATGATCTTAAGTGGTAGGATTAACTTGAGGTGATAGTTACGACAGGTAATATTTCGTGGGTATTCTATCTATTTACATTGTTCGTTTGCTTCGCTCTCCCGGTTGTGGTGACTGTTTATTTGTACTGGAAGGAAAGACCTCCTCAAAGAGCGGTCCTTATCGGCGCGGCTATATTTTTATTGTTTCAGACATTCAGCAGGATTCCGCTGGTTAATTACCTGCAAAGCACGACATGGTTCTTTGCCAACATCGGCCCTAATACCTGGGCGTCAGCTCTTTTTATGGGCTTCTCGGCTGGGTTGTTCGAGGAATGCGGACGGTTTATCGCTTTTCAATATTTATTGAACAGAAAATGGACCTGGGCCTCCGGTGTAGCTTATGGGATTGGCCATGGGGGAATGGAAGCCATGTATATCGGCATCGCCTTTATTAATTTTTTATCCAGCAGCACCCATATCCTGTCACCCATAACCTATCTACTGCCAGGGGTTGAAAGGCTGTTGGCTATGGTGATTCAAATCGGCCTATCACTGTTGGTGCTGTATGCAGTGAAGAATAGAAAATATATTTTCCTGCTCTATGCCATACTGCTCCATACCCTGGTGGATTCACCCACCCAGCTTACACAAAATGCATTGCTTATCGAGTTCTATGTCTTCATCATGGCTGCCATATCTCTGACATTTATTATCAAGGCCCGAAAGATCCTGGATGCATCTCCTGATTAGAAAACCGGTTGGCAATGAATCAGGGAAAATCAAAGCGGGGTCAGACCAGGTTTGGCTTCCATGAATACCGAGCGGAAGCAAGAGATTATGCCAGTTTGTGCTCCATGGTTCAATTTATTTACGCAAAATGGCCTGCATGGGATAAATTTCTAGCCTGACCAGCCCGGATTTAACCGCCGGGTCATTGCTTAGCATGGTATTTACCACATTTTCATTCTCCGCTTCGATGATTCCAAGACCATACACACCCGAAGGATCAAATACCGGTCCGTAAACAACCACCACACCTTTTTCCAACATGTCCTGCCAGTAGGCGGCATGCTCTTTCATGATGCTGCTTTCTTCTTCGCTCATATCCAGGTGAAATGTCGGCCGGGGTGGAATAAGCTTGGATACGAAGTGCTTCATTTCTGGCTTTTTATCCTGCATCAATCATCCCCCCTGCATAGTCTTTCTCCGGTAGCTTATTATTTCCTTCCCGGGTTGATTAATTCTATAAAACCCTGGCTGAAGGGCTCTGGGTCAGGTCTCGCGGTTTACAAATAATGGTTGACGAACAATATTAAAGTGATATCATAATGATATAAAATAATATTGAGGTGAACAAAATGAAAGAACATCAAGCGTGGAAGGTCAACGGGTTTGTTGCCATTATTGTAGGTGTGGCCCTGGCGATAATTGGCGTACTTTGTACAAATATTGGGATGACGCAAGAACCGGGTACAGCCCAGTTTGGCGCATGGATCACAGTGGCCATTATCTGCTGGATAGCGGCTGCTTTGATTTTCAGTGGTATTGCTATTATTCAGCCCAATAATGCCAAGGTTATCACATTTTTCGGCCGTTATTGTGGGAGCATTCGCGATGCAGGGCTGTGGATGGCTGTTCCCCTGAGCTTGCGCCAGAAAGTAAACCTGCGGGTCAGCAACTTTAACAGCAAGACCCTGAAGGTGAATGATGTGCTGGGTAATCCGGTAGAAATCGCGGCGGTTGTGGTCTTCCGGGTAGTCGACACCGCCAAGGCTATATTTGATGTCTCAGACTATTACCAGTTCGTGGAAATTCAAAGTGAAACGGCTTTACGTCATGTAGCTACCAAGTACCCTTATGACGATTTTGAAAGCCACGGTATTTCCCTGCGCAGCAACCCGGATGAGGTGGCTGCTGAGCTGGCGCGTGAACTGCAGGAACGCCTGGCCGTTGCCGGCGTGGAAGTGATAGAAGCCCGTTTGACGCATCTGGCCTATGCCACCGAGATCGCCGCCGCCATGCTGCAACGGCAGCAGGCCACTGCTATTGTTTCCGCCCGTTCGCTGATTGTGGAAGGTGCAGTGGGAATGGCCAGAATGGCCATACAGAAACTGGAGGACGAAAAGATTGTTGAACTGGATGATGAACGCAAGGTGGCCATGATTAACAATTTGATGGTAGCTATCGTATCGGAACGCGGAGCCCAACCGATCATCAATACCAGCACCTTGTATTAACGGGGGAGGGCTTTATGGCTAGCAAGAAGAGCTTCTTGCTCAGGGTGGATCCCGGAATGTATGAGGCATTGGAGAAATGGTCCGCTGATGAGCTGCGCAGCGTCAACGCCCATATTGAATACCTGCTAAGAGATGCATTGAAGCGTGCAGGACGGCTGCCCCGCCCAATAGCGATGGAAAATGCTGTACAAAGGAGTAATGAAGCATCCGAGGATGCGCCGTCGGAATAATATTTGCTCCATTTTGCGCAGCTGCGGGTAAGGAGGGGCTTTCTGATATTGAGAAAAGCAATATTGGAAATCCTTATATTAGTTCTGATTTACTTGATCCTGGTTAGGCCATGGATCTTGCATATGGGTACCACGGCTCAGGAAGTTTCCGCTCCCTTACCCGGAGATGGGCTGGTCGCCCAACCCAGCATGAAATATACGCAAGCCATCACTATTCATGCACCCCGTGAAATCGTCTGGGGTTACCTGGTTCAGGTCGGCTACCGCAGGGTTGGGTGGTATTTATCAACCGCATCGCGGGGCCGGATTATTTCTACGAAGGAAATCAATCAGCCAATCGGGTAATACCAGAGCTGCAGCAATTACAGGCCGGGGATAAAATATATTTGACGCTCCAACTGGGGATGGATGTTGAAAAGATTCTAAAAAAGGAATATTTAATATTGACCAGGAAGGATAAGAACCGCTATCAAGTGGTGTGGTCCTACCAGCTCCGGGAGTTGGATAAGACATCCACCCGTTTAATCGTTCGCTGGACCAGTAACCAGAATGAAGGCCTGGGCTTAAAAACACTAAAATTCCTGCTTATCGAGCCGGGCGGGGCGGGAATTCAGCAATCCCAGATGCTGCGCGGAATAAAAGAGCGGGCGGAAAAGGATGATAAGCAAGAGCTCTAAAACAATGATACCTGGTGCAACGATAATTGGACGCCCAAAAGGACCGTCCCCATGGGCGTTATCTTAAGAGCTATGGCTCTCCTTTCGAATAATCACTTTTATCCTGCGGCTTCCTAATAATAACTGTTTTAATTTTCATTTACATTTTTGGACTATGGATATATAATGATTGAGTCTAACTGTACCACATGTATTAATACAGATAGGAAGGAGGGGATTGGATGTTTGAAATTGACTTACGCAGTCGAGCGCCGATTTACGAACAACTTGTGGAGAAAATAAAAGAACTGATTATTCACAACGTGCTGAAAGCTGACGAACAATTGCCCACGGTTCGGGTTTTGGCCGGTGAATTAACTATAAACCCCAACACCATTCAAAAGGCCTACCGGGAATTGGAGCACCTGGGGTATATTTATTCGCTTCCCGGCAAGGGTAGTTTCGTAAAAGCGGCCAGTGCTGATGGCAGGGAGGCCCGCCTGCAATTCCTGGAAAGTGAAATTCGAAAAACTATTTCCGAAATGATCTTTCTGGGTATGACCCTCCAGGAAATAGTCGCACTGATTCAAAGAATACCACCTGAGAGTAAAGGAGGCCAAAAAAATGATTGAACTTGCCGGGATCAGCAAGAGTTTCGGGAAAATTCATGCCTTGCAGGCTGTATCTCTGAGCGTAGACGAAGGCTCCATATATGGCTTGGTTGGTTCCAACGGAGCGGGAAAGACAACTCTCTTAAAAATTTTAGCTGGCATCTACCGGCACGATGCCGGACAGGTAACCATAGATGGTCAGGTGGTTTACGAAAATGAGCGAACCAAAGACCGCACCCTATTTATTCCCGATAATCTATATTTTTTCCCCAATTATACGATCAGGGATATGGCGGATTTCTACAGCGGGATCTACTCCAGCTGGAACCATGAACGTTTTCTTAAACTGCAGCAGGTTTTTGATATTGAGGTGGGGCGTCGGGTGGTTACTCTCTCCAAGGGGATGCAGCGCCAGGTGGCTTTTTGGCTGGGTTTGGCCCTGGCACCGGATATCATGATTCTTGATGAACCCTTAGACGGTCTTGACGCAGTAATGCGGCATAAAGTTAAGAACCTTATTTTTCAAGATGTAGCCGCCCGGGAAATGACGGTCATTATATCTTCCCATAATCTGCGCGAACTGGAGGGCTTTTGCGACCATATCGGCATCCTGCATCAAGGACAGATGCTGCTGCAGAAGGATCTCGACGAACTGAAAACCGGTTTGCACAAGATTCAGATGGCTTTCGGTGATGGCATACCAGAAGCCCTGTTGAAGGAAATCAATGCCCTGCACCTGGAAAAACGGGGCAGTGTGTTGATGCTGGTGGTCAGGGGGGCTTGTGAGGAAACGGTGCGTCGGTTGGAGAAATTCAACCCCGCTATACTGGACATTTTGCCGCTGACCCTGGAGGAAATATTTATCTATGAGATGGGAGGGGTTGGTTATGAAATCAAAAACCTCGTTAGTTAATCGCGGTATCCTGCTCAACGATTTGAAAAGGTTCTGGTTCATCAGCGCCGGGTATTTATTAGGATTGCTTTTGACTCTGCCCATGTCTATCCTGATGAGCTTCAGCAGAGCTCAATCAAGCGGGAATCCTATAGATGTTACTTATTATGTGGGACTATTCCAGTTTTCTTCGCCATTACAGCTTATCCTGCTGATCCTAGTTCCCATCCTGACCGGTATGTGGCTGTTCCACTATCTTCAGAATGGTAAAGCTGCGGATATGGCTCACGTTTTACCGATTCGACGGGAGACAATCTATAATACTCATATTCTCGCAGGTTTTATATTCCTCTTCATTCCTTTGATTGTTACTGCGATTGTATCTGCTGCCACTGTCGTCAGTTTGAGAATCACCGGAGTTACTGGCGCCCACATAATGAGTTGGCTGTCTTTAGCTATTCTCTTTAATCTTTTATTCTTCCTTACCAGTGCGGCTACTGGAATCGTTACCGGGATGACTACCATACAGGGATTGGTAAGCGTCATCTTGCTCATACTGCCTACCGGCTTATCGAAGCTGGTATTGCACAATACCAGTATGTATACCCTGGGTTTTGCCTATGATTGTTACATTGGTGCCAGCGATCTTTCACCCATTTTAAGAATGAGTGAGTTGTCAGCTATTCCTATTCGCGGGTTTGAAATAGGGGCCTATATTATCATATGTATGCTGTTGTATGCAGCAGGACTTTACCTGTACCATCACCGCCATACGGAGCAAGCGGGCAGCGCCATTACTTTTGACAGCCTGCGTCCCTTATTTAAATATGGAGTCACCTTTTGCTCTATGCTACTTGCCGGGACTATATTTTACGACATGCAAAACGGCAGTTTAATCTGGACCTTTTTCGGATATTTTATTGGATCTCTGCTAGGCTATTATCTTAGCGAGACGCTGCTAAATAAATCCCTGCATGTTTTTTCATTCCCCGCCATTAGAAATTATGGGCTATATGGGTTGACGGTTATAACCTGTATAAGCCTCCTTTATATCGATATCACCGGTTATGAAAGACGACTTCCCGCCACCAGTGATATTAAAAGTATTTATCTGGATTACTCTTATCACCGCCTAATGGAAAAAGAACACCTTTCCTTACAATATTCTGAGACTGGAGTCTATGAGCAGATTGAACCGCCCTCGCCAGTCTACACTCAGGCTGACGATATTAAAGCTATCCTGGATCTCAACCGGGCCATAGTAATTAACCGCACGGCAGAGAAATCAGTGCACTGGAACAATCCAATGAGTCTAATCATGGGCTCGGTTGAGCCTGTATGCCTGGTATACAATCTGAAAAACGGCTCCCGGGTTTGCCGCCAGTATACAATCCAATCAACGGATTATGCTGCACAGCTAAAACCCATCTATGAATCAAGTGCCTATAAAAGTTCTCGTAACGCTATAATGGAAGTCCAGGCTTCCGATGTGGCGCTGATGGAAGTGCAAACTATGGAAATTAATAAGGACTTTAGCATCGTAGATCCAAAAGAAATACAGCAGGCTGTTGTGGCCCTGCAAAGCGATATAAGAGACGAAAGTTATGAGGAAATCACCTCACCCCAGGTTGCCTGGTCTCACATCAAAATATTGCTGTCCCATAATAAAACCACAGATTTAGAATGGAGGAAATCCTATCGTCATTTTGCTCAGTGGCTCCAGCAAAGCGGTCAATACAACAACGCCCGTATACTGAGCGATGATGTTCAATATGCTGTAGTGGCCAAACAATCTGGTGATTCCCAGAAAATATCAAACGAATTCAGAAGATCACCGCAGCAGTATGTTGCTAATATGGAAAGCGCCAATGGGTTGAAAATAAGTGATCCGGATAAGTTGGAAGCCTGCCTGTACGCTTATTCATATCCCAATAATAAACAATTCTATACGGTGGTTTTCCAGCTGAAAAACGGGAATTCATTCCTGGGCAGCTTTACGGAAAACAATGCCCCGGATTTTATTAAGGCGAACTTTAGTGTCTAATACTTCAATAATTCCGGTGAGTTATTTAGAAGGATTATCACGGAGGCCAATAGGTTTGCAGTGCATCCATAACGGTTGCGGAGGGATGAAGCTAAGTATTTCGAGCTTTAAAAGTGGGGGCAGACAGTCATGCATAAGCTGCAAACCATCTCCGCATTCCAGGCGATGGTATTGAGAAGGGATTCGAGCTGTCCGCCGTTGGCCTTCCTTCTCACTTTCAAGGATATGATCCCCTTCAACGGTCCGGGGAGATTGCGCCTTACATTGAGGCATTTAAGGAAGTCGACCCCATGCTCACTAATTGCCCCAGAAGGACAGATATCCAGACATTTTTTACAGGTTGTGCAAAGCGGGGGGGACAACGCGGGAGTTGTTTCCTCTTTTTTTTGGCTAAAAACAGCGGAGAGGCACAAGCGGTTGCCAAATTGGGGGGATATCAACAAAGTATTGAGGCCCAGGCTTCCCAGACCGGCTTGGACAGCACAGTGTTTGAGGGATAGCATGCCCTGCAGTCGGCCTTTTTCAAAACGCACCGGGAAAAAGGTGGGAACCGGCATAGAGAAATGGCCTTCTTCCAAGAGCAGCTGGCTCAAGTTATAGCTTAACAGGTCCATCTCTTTCATAAATTGAGATAGGTAAAATGTCTTCAACCAACTCTCAACCTCAAAGACCTGTGAAGGTAATTCCCGGGCCAGGAGAATAATACTATGACAGAAACGGGGAATAAGCTCCCGGGGGAAGTCTGGAGACTCCCTTAACCTGGCAATGGATACCGATGCCAATACGGACAATCGTTTAACTCTGGCAAATTCTTGCAAGTCCATTTTCTCGCCTCGTTTTATCAACAATCCTGTAAAAACGCTGGGAGCAGTCCTTTCACACTACGAAAGGGGCAGAGCGCTTCGCAGTAACCAGTGCCCTGTCTGGTTGATATGCCCTCACCCGCTCTTTCAATTCTCAATGGGTTGTTTTGCTTTGCAGCTGCTGATAAAGTGCAGTAGTTTGCTGAGAATCTGTAAAATTAATCAATACCGGTTCCTGGTGACCGGTCCGGTAAACGACGATGACCGGACCCTGTGCAGAACGCAGAAAGAGGAGCGAGTGCCCCAACCCGGATATGTCAAAGTGGCCCTTGAGGATGGGGCCGGAATCCAACCCGTTATTTTTATAACCGATGTGCGGCAGGGTCGGGTTTAACTCCACTCTCTCAATATCCGCATAGTTGATGGGAACTCCGTAAGCACCAGTTATGGTCATCTGGGTCTCGCCCCATATAAATTTGGGCGGTTGGGCTGCCCAGACCACACTGCCTATCACTCCGCCACTGAAAAGCACCGAAACCACCATGATTACTATGAAAGTTTTAAACTGACGGCGCGACTTTTTGAGCGCCTCGGGGTGGGATGAGTGAAACGAAGGGGGAGGATTATAGCGCTGGGCTCCGATTACTGTATAGATGACGATAATAATGAGCAGGGCTATTCCCACCTCGAAACCCCAGACAAATCCGCCCAGGGAAAATAGAAGTCCAACCAGTGGAGCTCCGGCGGTGATCATTAACTGCCGGCCGATAAAATCCCCCAGCCCCTTTTCGGCCATATACTTTTTCTCTTCGGGTGAAGAAGTATTGTAACCGGCAATCAGATTATAGGCCTTGCCATACTTGGTTAAGGCGCCGAAAAGAATCAGCATGCCGCTGGTTATTAAAGTCATTATTATTTCTGTGGCCATCATTAACCCCCAAATCACAAGAAAAAACTATACCCAGGTTGCACGATTATCATACCATATTTTGCCTGTTATGGGGGGGATCACTTGTGGCAGTACTTATAAGGATTACTTATCAGCGATTTGGCAAAGTGATAATATACATACAAAAGTATATTGAGAAGGGAAATATTAGCATTGCGGTACAGAGCTGAGCTATGGGACCAGATGCAACTATTTTTTGGTCAGTATAATGACCATCAAGTTCATTGTGCGATCTATTTGGAGCATCACCTGGAGATAGAGCGCATTGGGAAAGCCGTTCTTCGGTCCATGGAAGCGGTTCCCATTTTAAAGTGCAGATTTGCCGAGCGAGGACTGCGCCCCTGTTGGGAAGAAATGAATGTCTGCGAGGAGGACGTGATAGACATCGTTGAAAGCAGCAGCGAAGAGGAAGAAGTTGAATTATTTCTGACTCAGAGAACCGATGAGTTCCAGGGGCCGCAATTGATGGTCAGGGTTATCAGAAGCCCGCAGCGTGATATCCTCTGCATCGTTATAAACCATATGGTTTGCGATGCCCAGGGATTTAAAGAATACCTGTACCTGTTAAGTTACACATACACAAGACTCAATAAGACTCCCCATTATATTCCGCAATATAATGCCGACGGTTCCCGAAGCATCCGCCAGATTTTCCGCCAGTTTCACTTTTTGGATCGATTAAAATTCTTATTTATGCCCGATCAAATGGATCAGTATGACAGCGGTTACCGCTTTCCCATGAGCAGTGAAAAGGGCAAGCCCTTTATCATAAGGCATAGATTGACCCCGGAGAGATTTCATGCCCTAAGGGAATTTAGTCGAGCAAAACATGTGACCATTAACGATATAGTGCTGACCGCCTATATTCGCTCTTTATGTCAGGTATTGAAGATTTCAGGGGGAAACTCGCTGGCGATTCCCTGCGCCATGGATCTAAGAAGATTCCTAACAGAGCGACAGGCAGGGGCTATCTGCAACCTTACTTCCATGATCAGTTGCGATATCGAATTGCATACAGGAGAGAGTTTCCTGGAAACCCTGGGCAAAGTCAAGAGCGATATGGATGAAAAGAAACGAAACATCAATCTAAGCCTGAATGGGCCGGCCAAGCTGCATGCGTTGTTTAATTTACTGCCGTATTCGATCATTAAAAAGGCGGTTAGGCAAGCATTCATCAATCCCTTTATCGCCATGACCAACATTGGCATCATCGATAAAGAGCAGTTGGCTTTTGATGATGTGCCGGTGCTGGATGCCTTTGTAACAGGATCCATAAAATATCCCCCCTATTTTCAAATAGCGCTTTCCAGCTTTGATGAGTCAATAACGTTTACCGTCAACTTGTACGGCTCTCAGGAAGATAAAGAACGAATAGAAAATTTCTTGCAAATGGTGGTGGACGAACTTCCGCAATGACCTGCTTATATAAACAGGCCGGAATGCATACTGCTTTTTGAAAAGGGAGGGAATTATTGTTTGCTTCTCAAAATTCGAAGGAGTAGAATCACTCATAAATATGAAACAAAAAGGGAATTGGAAGGGGTGGTGTTTGAATGTTTTGCATTATCGGTACTTATATCAAACCGATTGAGGAGGTGGATGCCGAGCTTTCCAGGCATTATGAATTTCTTGAAAAATATTTTGCCAACGGCACCTTCATCCTGGCCGGCAGACGCATTCCCCGGTTCGGAGGCATTATTCTCTGTAATGCAGGCAGCCGCAACCAGGTGGAAACGATTCTCCAGGAAGATGCGTTTTACCAGAAAAACATTATGGAGTACCAGATCACGGAGTTCATACCCACAAAGTATCGTGAAGGTTTGGAAGAACTCCTGGGCCAATAAAGACAGCCGCTATGCGCTGACTCAAGAGGACATTCTCTGCGAGGGTGTGGCCCCAAACCCTACTTTGTCACATCACTTGCTCCAGTTCTGAATTTCAATAATGTTTCCTTCCGGATCACGGGCGTATACGGCGGTGAGCAAGCCCAACTCCGGGTATTGCTTCTGGACCAACTGGCCAATCTGCGATCCGCCCCGGACCAGCAGCATTTCCAAAACCTTTTCCACATTATCCACATGAAAAGCTAAATGGCCGAGCCCATAAGAATTGATAGCTGATAGACCATTTCCCTGCGCCTCCGGTTCATATTGGAATATTTCCAGGGTAGGCCCATCCTGCCAACCGGGCAGAGCCAGGTGGACGCCCCGGATATGGGCATTGGCCAGGCCGGTGAAGCTGTCCACCCAATCCCCTGACAGGTCCCTTTCCGGGTCCAGGGGTGTGCAATTGAACACGGTTATGTAGAAATCAGCCAGTTTTCTCCAGTCCCTGGCAATAAGATTGGTGTGAACATACTTGATAGCATTCATGGTATTCTCCTCCAGTCAAAAGGAAGCGTCATCCCGACTCCTATTCTACTTCAATATCCGGCATGAAATTCCTGCCCATATATGATAGGAATATAAAAGCGCAATTTTTGGTTGCAGTTCGATTTGCTCACGGGTCGGGAAATTGTCTTTTGATCTTCGATAGGAGAAGGTTCAAACCGTTTCCTCATGACCTGTACAAGTGAGCATAAGAATTTAAGAAACAAGTTGTAGGCCAACTTTATGATCTTGGGTCCAGGTAAGAGTACATCCTACGGGCACTGTAATCTGGCGGTCATGAAGATGCGCGATGAACACTCCGATTCTTGAACAAATCTTTAGCCATTCCCCGAATTCTTGATTCGTACCCACAAAGCGTACCAATGACATTGTATTATTACCTCCCAACTAAGATAGGTAAGCAGATAGAGGGATCAACCCGTTTCTATCTCTTTCTTATATATACGACATCAGGAAGGTGAAAGTGGGGGTGGGCGATAAAAAAAGAACCGCCCTCCTACCCTCAAAAGGGAATAGGAGAACGGTCTTGTTAACAGGTTTTAGAGGGCAACCAAGGCTATCGCCTGCATTTCCAGGAAGGTTCGGTAATAACGGGGGGACTGGCGGTATAGTCTGATCCGGGGAAATCAGTTTGAATATAGGTCAACTGACCGCCCGGATATACTCCGTTGTTTGTGACCTTATAATCATCATGGTTATGAGCAGGGTAAAACTGGGGGAAGAAAAAGTTGTTGGCGGTTTTCGATCCATAGTTCCATACCGCCCAATTGTAGGGGGGAAGAAAAGTTCCTTTATCCAAACCCCCGGCCAGGATGATATTAGCCCAGAGGTCGTTTGCACCGGGGAAGGGAGGCATAAAAGTACCTTCTTTCTTTGATACAACTGTGGCAATGGCGATTTGCTCTTTTAGAGACGGCAGACCAGCTTTCCCGCAGAAAATATAGTCAGCATACTCCTGCCGTTTGTCTTCGGCGAAATAGAGCACATCATAAGTCTCCCCCGAACCCAATAATACTGTAAAGTTCATTACCCCATGTCCGTCCATGATCCTTAAATCCGCATCCTTGGCTACCACCAGACCATGCCATCCGTGGGTATGCCACGGTACTGGCTGATAGCTCATATTTATTAGTCGAGTAAGGAAGAGGTCATTGACATTGACATGGACATACGAGTCATAACCAGGGGGTATGCTGTAGCCGAAGTCTGGAACTAGATCCGGTGGCAGTTGCGTGGGCAGTAATGTATCAGGAAATGCCCGCCCATTTAACAGCCAATAATCAGGTTTAAAGTTAACCGGGTTGAAGTCCGGATTTTGCGTCAACACAGCTTCATGCCATACCGAATCGATATCGGAGAGAAGATGCACCCATTCGCTGTTAAAAAAGGTGTCGATATTATTTTGGGCAAAGTTGCGGTTGCTTGCGGTTGCGGGGATTTGGGGCTGAAATTTCCCTTTGTAGAACCATTCTCCGGTCTTGCAGCACCTTTCGATCCCGGCCATAGCCAGACTGGTATAGGATGGATAAACGATGAGAGCGCCATACATACCCATCTGAATATGTTCCGATGCTTCTTGATGGCAGTGGTACATAAAAGAACCTGGGTCGGTGGGCTGATAGAAATAGGTGGCAGTAACAGATTTTTTAGCTCCGATGGGAGTTACTGGCACCCCAAAAGATGTTTCGGGAAAACCATCTACCTGGGTTGCCACATGGCCGCCATGAATGTGAACCGTATGCACATCAAAGATCGGCGGGGTAGATTGTAGCATACCAAGATTAATGAGTTTGATATAAATCTCATCACCTACATCGCCTGCAATGAGGGGAGATGGGATTACCGCTGTTCCTCTTAAATTTTCCCGATTCACGCGGGTGTCTTCGAATTGAGGGTTGAAGTTCTTCGTTGAGATCACTTTGCCTTTACGAACTAACTGGGTTTCAACCAGACCTCCCACAAATCCGAACACATAAATGCTTGCTCTAGGCTCCGTGCCAGTCGGATCAGTTGGTAAATTGATAAATCCGTCTGTAGCAAATAGGTTATAGAACCTTCTGGTAAACTGCATAAATATGGCCTCCTTAACAATTAATGCCTGTGGTACAATTTATGCATTTTTATCTTATTTGTCACAGCTGCTGGTAAGAGAGGAGATGGCTATCCTATTTTTGGGCAGGACGCTTTGTTTGCTGTACTAAAACTCCGGGGAACCACTTGCTTGCCAGGATAAACGAATAAGATTCTCGATGGAGTGCATCCTTTCTGTATCTAAATTACTCAAATAACGGGAAAATTCTACCTGCCACTCTACTGCCAGAGGCTTTTCTATAGCCCTCGTTAATGAAAACCTACTTGGATCGCTTCTTAACTCTTCCATAAAGACCATTCGTGCCAGTAGAGATAATTCCATATCTTCCAGGGTAATAAAAAGAGCCTGATATTCGTCGCCGAACAAGAACTCACCGTCTAAAACATCAAGAAAATCCGCCAAAGAACGAACTGTTGATCGGATTAATTCAGCTTTTTTATCAGGCGCCGAACATTCTCTTATCAGGTCCGCCAGTTCGCGGAAGCTGTCATCGTCCATTCTATCTCCCTCATCAAAGACAATTCCATATTCGCGATTGTCACCCTCATCAAGAATAATGACATTACTCAAGCAGTCATTATGAAGCGCATTCAGGAAGCGAGGCAGCACCAGTGATTGAAATTGCCTTATATAATCCTGGAGCGGCTTTTGATCTATGCTCAGGTCCTCCATTAGAGTTTCGATCGCATATAGAATCAGGGAAGAACACTGGTCTTCCCTTAAACCGGTAAACTGAGCCTGGAGGCGGTCAAGTTGTTGAAAAGATATACTCAGTTTGCTGCCTCCATTACCGGCTATTACGGAGAAAATGGAGTTTGTGAGTAGGACTTCAAATATATTAATCAATGCCTCACGGGGATTGATGTCGTAAACCCGGCCATAGTTAACCAAGAGCCTTTTTACATCCTCAGGCGCGAAAAGGCGGCAAAAGGTAGTCTCAATCTTTAGCTTTTCCAGGTATTGTTTAATGTAATAAATCCCTTTGGTGCTCATATCATCAAAAAGCAAGGGATAGTCCATGCTGGACATAGTATCCTGAGCACAAAAAAGCATATCATATTTATTGAAAAAATCCGGCAAAGCCTCATCGAGGGTCGAATGGTAGGCTTTGATGGGAAGATCCAGTTTCTCATTCATGATTTCCTGGTACAGGGTATGCGAATCCGCTATGCATGAATCTATCAAGCGTAGACCCTTCTCGTGGATCTTTTTGATGTCATATGTCTTTAAAAGGGCTAGGGCTGCTTCTGGATGGCTAAGGCTGCTGGTGCAGGCATCTATCGTATAAAGAATGGATAATAGAATACTCTGGGCTGTCTCGGCTTTTAATGAAGTGCTTTCACCTCTTGTGTACATCATAATGGACTCTTCCAATAAAGACCTGATCTGGCCTTGAACACTACTCACGGTCTCGTGGTTAATGAGCCCCAATCGGCTGCCTTCTTGCAAGAGTGAAAGCGTGTAATGAGAAGGATCCAAATGTTCTCTTTTAAACACTGACCGTTTTTCAATATTTGTTTGTCTCATTATACTGGCTCCTCTCCAACGCATAATCTTCGGACTGGTTGGCCTGCCTGAAATGCTGTGCAAATAAGGTCAGATCTCTATTCTTGAGAAGGCTTAGTGACCCGTGGCTGGCGCCCTCAAAGAAATCTTTCATTACACTGATTAATTCATCATCGCCGATTCTATCTTCCGTTTCATTTTTCATGTAATAGAATAATTCCACCAGCTGATTCAAGGTCCAGGCATATTCTTCGCTGTTTATATAGGATGATGAGCAAAAAGCATAGACAATTTTATTGACTACCTCGATACTCAGTTCAATCCGGCCATGATTTTGGATCGCCAGGTTTCTGGTTTTGACAAGCTCATGGGCTTGTGCCGGTGTTAATACCAATCCGTATTTTTGCGACTCCTCATTCGATTTGAGTACTTCATCTATGGTAAATTGCTGTAGGGATCCACCTGTCGAATGATAAATATCAAGCCAATTCATTGGATCATCCCTCTCTATTGAATCAAAGCCAAAAAGATGTTGACAATTTATAAATAATGTGAAATAATATTAATTTAAAGTATTGTTCGTTTATGCATTATATATTGATATCGGATAGCTGTCAAGGACATCCGCAGGTCGCTTGATAGAAAGAACTTATTTCAATCCAAAATGAATAAGCCGTGGGAAAAATCCCGCGGCTTAGTTGTTTTTCTGCCTTTGAAGTTAAATGCCGGGTTCCCTAGGAAGCCGGGTAACTTTCAAAGCATGGTTCTATTTTCTTGCGATCGATGGTTTTAGCAGTCACAATATAAATCCCGGTTCCAGCTGCTGTAATATGAATTCTTAATAAGTCTGCCTTGTCGGCACATACAGACGGCACGTCAGTCAGTCCTTCATGATACTTTTTTTTTGAACACAAGTCTCGCTGATTGTCATCATTTTGCTCCTTATTTAAACATGGTTACCATAATAAACCAAAGATCATAAGATATGGTGCAAGCAAATTGAAGCTGAATCCAGCTGATATGACTGAACTATGTGGAAAAGAGGCGAAATGTAATGTTAAAAATTAAAAACTCCATACCTAATGAGAAGTTTGAACCGGGTAGGCTGCTTGTTCAATTCAAACCCAATGTTGTTCACCAAGACTGTCTAAACACCCATGCATCAATCGGAGCGAGCTTCATTCAGCACATGCCGGAACTGAATATTCATGTAGTATCTGTAGAATCGGGAAAGGAAACGGAGTATATCAACAAGTATTTATCTTCTAACCAGGTTAACCATGTAGAACCTGATTATTACCTTTTTCCGGATGACTGGTTTCATTAGCCGCCTCGAGAGGGCAAGGATTTCCCGACCTTTCGACCTAATGATCCCCTTTATCTGGGTAAAACACAGACATCAGAAGGGTTGCAAAATCAATGGGGGCTGCAGCGGATAAATCCCGAGCCAGCCTGGGGATTGACTCACAACCTTTCACCAACCTTGAAAATCGCGATTATAGATACAGGAATTGATCCCAATCATCCTGACCTGGCTGCCAAAATTGTTGATCCGATAAATTTTTTTACCGGCAGCCCGACCGATTATGTAGACAGAATCGGGCATGGAACATGGACGGCTGGGATTGCGGCTGCCATCACTAATAATAGAACCGGTGTAGCGGGTACCAGTTTTAATACAGCAAATATTATTCCTATCAGAGTAGGCGATACATCCATACCCCTTTCGGCAGTAATCAGTGGGATCTTATATGCTGTTCTAAGAGGTGCCAAAGTTATTAATATGAGTCTGGGATTCGTTTTCTTCTCTGTATTATTGCAGAGTGCCATTGACTTTGCCTGGGATAATGGGCTCGTTATTATCGCATCAGCAGGGAATAACGGCAATGAACAGGTACAGTATCCAGCCGGTAATAATCGTGTGTTGGCAGTATCGGCAACGGATAAAGCCAATGACTTGGCTTTTTTCTCCACCTGGGGTGTTGATATCGGGGTGGCGGCACCGGGGGTGGCCATCCTTGCCACAGTACCGACTTATACGGTGCCTGATTTTAGTTTTCTTAATTATGATGCTGCAGATGGAACCTCGGCCTCCGCGCCTTTTGTCAGCGGGGTTGCAGCCCTGCTGTTTGCCCTGGATCCTTCCTTGACCAATCAACAAGTTATTCAAATTATAGAACGAAGTGCCAGACCCCTCGATGAAGATGAAGAGGATGAGCGTGTTAACCCCCCGCATTTTCCTGAACAACCTTTACGTGCAGGCAATGCTATAGAATCATCGAATAATTGCCAAAACGATGTAGATAGATCAAATTCTTGCGACGATAAATGTAATAATAAATGTGAGCCATCAAAACCAAGTGAAATCATCATAATCCCGAATCGCCCTGTAGCTGATCTTTCAGAAAAAGCATGGGATCCGTTTTTCGGATATGGGCTGCTTAATGCCGGTAAAGCTGTGAGACTCCTAAAACAGAGTCAATCAAGCCAATCAGGACTGGGTTCTTTCTATGGGCAGGTCGTTAGTCAATCAACTGGACTGCCAATCGGAGGTGTAACGGTATCTGCCAGGGTCAATGGAGTAACGAAGAGAGAATATGTAACGAAAACCAATGTCCCGACCTTTACCATTTTAGATACAGACGGCATGTTCCGTTTATTCAATCTCCCCAGAGGAACTTATTCGATATTTGTGGGATCGCAGCAGGTGCAAACAGCCCAGATTGTACCGGGTGCTGATACGATCTTACGCTTACTTGTCTAAGTTGTTTTTTATCAGCATTGCGGGTCCAATCAGATGCTATTTCGATGCATGACTCCATCATCGCTATAGTGAGCGGAGTTTAAAGGGAAGAAATACACGCTAAACGAAAATAGAAAACCCGCGATAATGGGTTTTCTATTTTTTGTGTCCCGTTTGAAACAGGCATATGATTACTTCCCTTTTTAAGATAATAACCATGAATGAAAAGTGATCAAATGCTTGCGGTGGTGGAGCCAAATGAAAGGAAGACAGTGAGGAGTATTCGTCATTATTGATAAAAAAGAATAGCTGTTTTAGTGACTGCATCACCGATAATTAGGACGTAGAGCAAGTATTCCTTATTGGTGATGTTCATTATTTCTAGTGGGTCGGTCAAGAAGGCTACCCCCATACACACCAGGCTGAAAGGAACTGTAATCCAGAGTACCGGATGAAAAAGCAACCCTCCTACTGTTCCCATGAGTAAAGCCAGGAAGAAGTAGATCAACTCTACCACTGGTGTTGTTCCTATACCCAAAGTGAGGGATACCCAGGCTACAGTGGTTATTTTGCGGGGTAATGCTTGTAGATCGTTGTCAATATCACTGATATGATGGTGCATCAACAGACCGATTGCCAGCAGTGCATGAATTACACCGCCTATAATAACGGCTTCCTGAACCGTACCAGTGAGTGCATAAAAGGTTCCTGTTGTACATGCCAACACAGCAGGAAATGCACATAACCACTCTCCTGTTAAAGGATAATAGGAAAGTCTGAAAGGTGAACAACTGTATGCCAATGCGGACCAAATGGCTATAGCTAAAAAGAAAAGTGCAGACGGACCACGGGTACAAAAAAAATATAATGTCACCACAAATACTGGTAGGAAGGTGTATCTGCCAATTCGAGTGAGCTCTCGGAGGCTGCAATATTTGCGGGCGATTACTTTCGATCCGCCTGAGAGCAGTTTGGGACTCAAGGGATCAGTACCTGAAAGCCAGTCTTCTCGATCATTATAGACATGTGAGATTAACCCGTGAATCAGAATGATAAGAAGAACTACCAAAACATAATCCAGCCAGACAATCTTGGTATGAGATGTATAGGCGAATCCTAAACCAACCAGGCTGGACGAAATGCCCCAGCAAAGTACGGGGATGATTCGAATAAGATTCAGTATCGTTTTGAGTCTCAGTGGGATGGTATTGGCAGATAATTCTATCATTCATGGTTTTCCCATCAGTGTTTTCTACCAAATCAATAAATGCTGGCATATCCTAGTATTTCCTGATTAAGTGCTATTAATCTGCGTATAGTGCATTGCTATCCATTTCTATATGAACTGAGATATCTTGTCGATATATAAATCATATAGAGAAAGAGTCGGTAAGTGATCGACGGCATATCAAGGAGGATGTTAATGGAGCCCACAATCAAAATGGTTCATTCACTGGCTGCTATCTTGGATGGGATTGAGAAATTTGCAATCGTCATTCATTGTACGGATGGTTGTATTGTCTACGCAAATCCCATGGCAAAAAGGGGTCTGGGGATAAAGGATGGGGATGAGAACCAATTCAATTTATACCAACTTGCTGGCTGTGATGATAACATTTTAGAAACTATATCCACGCAGTACAGGAAAACCGGGCGAGCCGTTTTTGATCTAGAACGACCCAATCGTGATGGAACCATCGGTTATTACAAAGTACATTCCAGCCTGTTAAACGCTAGTCAAGCGAATCTGTTTATGAGCATTTCGGAGGATCTAACCGAAAAAAGAAATCAGGAGAAGGATCTACTCGCGCAAAATAATTGGCTTATGACTCTTTTCGATAATGCCCCTGATGCCTATTATTTGAGCGATATTTATGGTAATTTTTCTGATGGGAACCGAAAAGCCGAACAACTAAGCGGTTATAAGAAGGAAGAACTCATTGGAAAAAGTTTCGTAAAAATGGGATTATTGCCGTTATCCCAAATTCCTAAAGCTATGGCGCTCCTCGCGAAGAATGCCATGGGCCTGGGAACAGGTCCGGACGAATTTACCATAGTTAACAAACAGCAAAAGAAGATTCCACTGGAGATTAGTACATTCATTGTTGAGAAAGACAATAAAAAGATGGTTCTGGCTATAGCCCGGGATATCAGCGAACGCCGTAAGATTGCGGAGCTGAAAAGAAAACACCAGGGTGAGCTGGAGCGCAAAGTTCGGGAGCGGACTGAACAGCTTCAGGAGCTTAATGCACAATTAGAGGAAGAGATTTCAGAAAAAATGCGGGTTGAAAGCAGATTGCGTGAACAACAGCAGCAGTTGCAAACAGTTCTTGACTCGATCCTGGCCGGGGTGGTGGTCGTGGACAGGGAAACCCATGTAATTCTACAAACAAATCGCGTGGCCAATGATCTCATCGGACTAGGGGAAAACGAAATCGTTGGACGGGTATGCCATGATTTCATATGCGTAAATGAGAGAGGCAGGTGCCCAATTACTGACCAGCATCACATGGTCGATTTTAATGAGCGAGTTTTATTGAATTCGGACCGCCGTCAGCTGCCTATTATCAAGACTGTGGTACAAAGCAGCATTAATGGAAAGGATTGCTTAATTGAGAGCTTTATTGATATCAGTAAACAGAAGGCATCTGAAGAGAAGATAAAATATCTAAGCGATCATGATACCTTGACCGGATTGACCAATCGCGCCTATTTCCACAGAGTATACGAGAATGAGGATGCATTAACCGGGCTGCGGGTCGGTATTTTGTTCTGTGATATTGATGGTTTGGGCTCTATTAATAACAGCCTGGGATACGCAAATGGAGATTCGGTGGTTAAGTCAGTAGCAGAAATTTTGCGCGAACAGGTGCCCGAAGCGGAGATTATATCCCGTACCGGTGATGATGAATTTCTGGTCCTATTAAAAAATGCTTCACCTGAACACTTAATCCTGGCTAAAACAAGAGTGCTGGAAACCCTGGAACTGTTTAATGAGAACAACTTGATAACCATCAGTCTGTCGATAGGGTATAGTTCTGGGGTTATTACACCCCGGAATGATGTTATGTCTTTGTATAAGCAAGCCGAAAAAGCTATGCAGAAAGAGAAATTGCTTCACCGGCAAAGCGCTCAAAGTGCTATTGTCAGCACCCTGGCCAATGCGCTGCGTGAGCGGGATTTCATTACCGGGGGCCATGCTGATCGGATGCAGGAGTTGGTCGTTGACCTGGCCAAGGAAGCAGGAGTTAATGAGCAGCAGACACCCAGTTTGCGGCTGTTTGCCCAATTTCATGATATTGGCAAGATCGGCGTGCCAGACTATATCTTGAACAAACCAGGGCCTCTCGATGAAGAGGAACGGGAAGCCATGAGGCAACACAGCGAAATTGGGTACCGAATTGCCAGAACGGCAGGACCATTGAGTGAGATCAGCGATTGGATTCTCATGCATCATGAATGGTGGGATGGAAATGGGTATCCTTTGGGTCTAAGCGGCAATAATATCCCAATTGAATGTAGGATATTGGCAATTGTTGATGCATTTGACGCTATGACCCAGGATCGACCTTACAGACGAGCCATGAGTTTCGAAGAAACCATCGTTGAACTGAAGCGGCATGCCGGATCGCAATTTGATCCTCACCTATTAAATGTTTTTATTAAAATGCTTTTTCCGCACGCAAATTAAACTAGATTAAGATCAGGGTCCTTCCGGTATTCTATTCCTGCCGGAGTTGCTGTAAGATATCACCGGATGCATCATTGTAAAGATCATGTACCAGCGCTCTTATAAAAGTAATACCATTATCAAATCAAGGAATTAAAATATTTGATGCTGGGGAATATGTTTTTAAATAAAAGGTTGCTATCCGGTTGACATTTGGTCGTCGTTTTCATAAACTATACTCATGCAGTAAACAATTCGAGGGAGCATTTATGAACATCAATCAAGCAACGGATTACGGATTCCGGGCAGTGCTGTTTTTAGCTCAGCAGAGCCAGAGTGAGGTGGTGGAAGCTCAGATTATCGCACAAAGCCAGGTAGTGCCGATGCGGTTCCTGTTGAAAATTATGCCTTCCTTAATTAAAGCCGGTATCGTTAGATCCCAGCGGGGGATTGGCGGAGGATATGCACTGGCCAGGGATCCCAGGGACATATCGCTATTGGATATCCTGGAGGCCATTGAAGGCCCCATCTATTTGAACCGCTGTTTGATCGATGAAGACCTCTGTACAAAGCAGGGCCCTCCCGATTGCAAAGTTCATCTGGCCTTAGCTGATATTCAGGAAAGATTAAACAATGATTTTAGCGGCTATAGTATCGCTGACTTAATGGGGTAGCATATTTTTTTTACTCAAAAAGTATACTGGAGCAGTAAACAAATAAAGGGGGGCTAAGGATATGGATGCTGTTTTTCTTTCCCGGCTGCAATTCGGCCTGACCGCTTTCTTTCACTTCCTCTTTCCGCCGCTGACTATCGGCCTGGCTACTGTGATTGCAATAATCGAATATTATTACTGGCGGAGAGGCAAGGAACTTTATGATCAGATGGCTCGTTTCTGGTTTAAGATTTTCGCTATTCTATTCGCAGTAGGTGTGGCCAGTGGCATTACCATGGAATTCCAGTTCGGAACCAACTGGTCAGAGTACTCTAAATTCGTCGGAGATATCTTTGGGGCGCCTCTAGCTGCCGAAGGCGTCTTTGCTTTTTTCTTGGAGTCAACCTTTGTAGGGTTGCTCCTGTTCGGTCGGGACAAAATTTCTCGTAACATGCGCTTTGCCTCATCCGTCCTGGTTGCCGTGGGAAGCACTCTTTCGGCTTTCTGGATTATCGTGGCCAACTCCTGGCAGCAGACACCGACTGCTTATAGAATTGAAGGCGGTCGAGCCGTGCTTACCGATTTTTCAGCAGCAGTATTTAATCCCTCGACACTGCCCCGATTTTTGCATACTGTTGATGCGGCTTATATCACGGGAGCTTTCTTTGTTATGGGGATCAGCGCCTATTTTCTCCTCCGTAACCGGAACACGGAAATCGCAGGCAAGTCGTTGAAAATTGCTATAATTTTGGCGCTTATCGGGGTGCTGGCCCAATTCTTTTTGGGGCACAGCCATTCGGTGCAGGTCGCTCAAACCCAACCAGTAAAACTGGCAGCCTTTGAAGGAATTTGGGACACTCAAACTCATGCTTCTCTTAACATCATTGGCTTCCCGGATGTAAATAAAGAAATAACCCATTTTTCTATCGGCATTCCAGGGCTTTTAAGCTGGATGGTCCACGGACATAGCGATACCGCCATCAGCGGATTAAAAGCCTTCGCCCCTGGGGACCGGCCTTTAATCTTGGCTACCTATTGGTCCTACCGCTTGATGCTCCTGGCTGCTGCCTGGTTTGCAATCCTGGTTAGTTGGGGGGCTTACCTGCTGTTCAAAGGCAGGCTCTATAACAATCGCCCCTTCCTAATTGCCGCCATGTATTCTATGTTGCTGCCTGTTCTCGTCAACGAACTTGGCTGGATGGCGGCGGAATTTGGGAGGCAGCCCTGGATCGTATACGGTCTTTTAAGAACCAATTTGGCTGCTTCGCCTCTGCCCGCCTACCAGATACTTCTTACTATTGTCCTATTTATTCTGGTTTATAGTGGTTTATTGATGGGGGTTTGTTATCTCGTCAAACGGGAAGTAAAAAAGGCCTCGGGTGAAATTCCGCACCAGCTTGAAACAGGGCCGATTTCTATGATGACTGATATTCGATAGGGGGTGAATAACATGGATTTAAATATTACCTGGTTTTTGCTGGTGGGTGTATTAATTGGCGGTTACGCGGTATTGGACGGTTTTGATCTGGGGGTGGGAAGTCTCTACCCTCTGCTGGGGAAGACTGAAGAGCAGCGACTTATCCTGCTGCAGTCCATAGGCCCTTTTTGGGACGGCAACGAGGTATGGCTCTTGACCGGTGCAGGAGCAATATTTGCTGCCTTTCCGTTGGTATATGCTTCAGTTTTCAGCGGCTTTTACCTGGCCATGATGCTTGTCTTACTGGCATTGATCCTTCGGGTTATTGCGGTAGAATTCAGAAACCAGGCTGAAACGCTGGAGTGGCGCACGCGATTGGATGTCCTGTTCTTCCTGGGGAGTTTCCTTCCGGCCTTGCTCTTTGGCGTAGCCATGGGAAATATCGCCCGGGGGCTGCCATTAAACAGCGCTCATTATTATACAGGGGGCTTTTTCGGTCTATTGAATCCTTATGCCTTGCTCATAGGTTTTCTGGGTTTGTTCGCCTTTTTGCTTCAAGGAAACAGCTATGTTCTTCTGAAAACCGATGGCGTGCTGCAAGAAAAGGCCAGGAGACTCTTCCTATTTATCTGGGCATCCTGCTTAACTTTATACGTCCTGGCATCCCTCTACACTTATGCTGCAGTACCGGCACTGTTTGCAAACTATCAAAAGTATACCTGGTTTCTCATCGCCCCTTTGCTGAGCGTAGTAGGCCTGGCTGCAGCACCGTGGCTGGTGAAAACCGCCCGATATGGGTGGGCGTTATTAGCCTCATCGGCAACCATGTTAGGTTTCATAGCCACCCTGGGGCTGGGCATGTATCCCAGCCTGGTTCCCGCCTTGAATCCTGGACTTAGTTTGACTATATACAATGCTTCTTCCTCAGCCTTGACTTTGAAAGCCATGCTGATTATTGCGCTGACTGGCATGCCAATCGTTCTTTTCTATACGATTTATGTATACCGGGTTTTCAGAGGCAAGGTGGATATTTATGGCGAGGGCTACTCAGGAAAAAATAACCATGGGGCTTGGCCCCCGGGTGGAGGAATTGTACGATAAGTTATAGAGAAAATTTTGCAGCAAAGCTGAAAGAAGGTTAAAAGTAAATGGTTTCAATAATCTTTCTAGATTGGGGGTGAGATTTGACTGAAAGGCGTACATCAAAAACAAAAATCAATCGCACAATGAACTAAATCATAAAATCTAAGGAGGTTTTTATATGTCTACACAAGATAATTTGAAAGAGGCTTTTGCTGGTGAATCCCAGGCCAATCGCAAATATTTAGCCTTTTCCGAGAAGGCCAAGAAAGAAGGATTTGAAAAAGTCAGCCGGCTTTATCAGGCAGTTGCGGAAGCTGAGACCATCCATGCACTCAAACATTTTCAGGTGATGAATGGGGTGGGGAGCACTCTGGATAACCTGAATGCAGCAGTAGCGGGCGAATTTCACGAGTTTACTGAAATGTACCCGGGATTCATTGACGAAGCCAAGGGAGAGGGGAATCAAGGAGCGCAGTTCTCCTTCCAGAATGCCAATGAAGCGGAAAAAGTTCACCACGGGTTATTCGAGAAAGCCCAGCAGGCCGTGGAACAGGGCCAGGATTTATCAGCTGAAGAGTTCCAATTGTGCCCGGTGTGTGGCTGGGTAGGGGTGGAAGACCCGGGGCGCTGCCCGATTTGCGGCACACCGAGCAGTGCTTTTAAGAAATACTAGTTCTTCAGCTAAACGTTAGCATATCATGTTCCTCCTCTTCAATAGCATAAAATCTTTATAAAGGACCGCACCGCGGTCCTTATTTTTTTGCTTTTTCGAAGCTGGCTGTAACAATACCTGTAACCGAGCCATATGATGGGATGAATTACCTATAAAGGAGGTTATTGGTATGTATAAAAGACCCAAGGATTGTGACACATGCGATTACAAAGACAAGTGTGACTACAAAGACCAGGATTACTACAAAGAGGAAGATTACAAAGAAAAGGATGATCACAAAAAGAAGGACGATCACAAAAAAAAGCATGATCACAAACACAAGCATCCCGACTGTTCGACGCAAACTCATGTCCATGAATTTGCGGGAAGCACCCAGTTGGCGGGTAAGATCCTCCATAACCATCGTTTCGCGGGCGTGACCAGCGAAATGATTCCTTATGAGGATACCCATGTCCACGCCATTCTCGTCAACACAGACTTCTTTTTCAACCATTTTCATGAAGTGGGTATTCGCACAGGCCCCCCCATCTTCATTGAAGGCGAGAAACATGTGCATTATGTAGAAGGTGAAACCACAATCAATTTTAAGCATGATCATGATTTTGAGTTTACTACTTTTATTCAGGATCCCTTAACACCTGATCCGATTAAGAAATAACCAGACCAAAATCCCTTTTGGCCGGATCTGGTTAGACCGTTTACCGGGCTATTCCCGGTAGGATTCAAAACATCCGACAGAAAGAAACCCTGCGGAATTTCCGCAGGGTTTCTTGTTCTTAATCGGTAAACCACTGGGTAACATACAGGGAAGAACCTTTCTGGTAGAAGCCTAGACCCACTGCCTTGAAACCGGAATTCAAAATATTGGCTTTATGCCCGGCTGAGTTCATAAGAGCATCATGGGCACCTTTCACACTTATGTTTAGTGCGATGTTTTCTCCTGCCATATGATAAGTGATTCCCAGGCTTTTCATCATATCAAAAGGGCTGCCGTAGGTGGGAGAGGTATGATCGAAATAACCGTTGACTGCCATGTCTTGTGATTTTAGGGCAGCGCCATTACACAGTGCTTGATTCAAAATCAACGGGCCCACATTGGCTTTTGCTCGTTCAGCATTAATGTAGCCCAACATTTCAGTCTGCAGAGCAGTGGCGTTAGTGACCGGTTGCGGTGTCGGTGTGAGCGCTGGAGCAGGAGCTGGATTGATCGGGGCGATCGGTGTCGTCGTTGGATACCATTTCATCAAACCGGTGGACGTTCTGATCATAAATGATTGACCGGATTTGAGGGTGAGCAGTTTTAAGATGCCCAAATTTTGCCCCTGAACCAGATTATAAACACAAATTTTCGGAGCATCCGTGGATGTGCTGACGACAGCACCAGCACTATGTAGTTGGGCAAGGACGAAGAAAAGAGTTATAGTCAGTGTTAAAAACTTTCGCATAAAAGTATCCCTCCTTGCCCCTACCTTACCCGACCCCCTGTCCAAATGGCTAGTTGATAATTCTTCCAGTTAAGTTACAATGATGCTGAAATAAGGAGACGTTGGGCAATAAAGCATACTGTTGGATAATAGTGCCAATTGATGGGCTTGAGAATACTTGAATAATACATTGGGGCACTTTTTCCCGCAACAGGGAAGCAGGGCTAATTAAACACGGCCTCAGTAAACACAACCCTCCGTTGGGAAAACGTTTTCTCTGATTCATTCCAATCGCCCTCACAGGTGACTAGATTAAGATAGTTTCCGCCTTTCTTATTGAAGACTTCATCCGCTCCCTTTCCTTTTTCATAGATGCGGATTTCTTTTACAACAAAGGAGATGGATTTGCCGGTGTTGTCGACAATAGACAGGGAATCCCCCACGCTCAATTTGTTTAAGTTATCAAACACAGCCGGGACCGATGCTTTATGGCTCTTATGACCTGCCAGTACGGAGCTGCCCTGCTCCCCCGGGCGGGGACCCGCCTTGTACCAGGCAACTTCATTCAGCTTTTGGGGTGATGCCATCGCTCCATCGGTTGTCAGCCCTACCTGCTCGATGGCGGCATCGATTTTAAGCTGGGCGATCTTCAAGCGCACCGGTACTCCAATGTTGATTGCTTCCTGCTTTTGGATGGGTGAAGAAGCCGGGGGAGTTGAGCTTTTTTTAGATCCACAGCCAGGGAAAACTGCTAGGCCAAGGCACACAATCCCGATCAAAAAGGCTGACCGTAGAGCTTTCTGGTTGAGTGTCAACCGTGGATAGGAAACCCGGCTAAAACTGGCACAAGTAAGCTCCAGGCGATTTAACGCCTGGAGCTTGTTATATAATATCTTAACTATTTGCATGAAGAAAACATACCTTTTCTTTTTGCTGCCATCACGATGAACAGGACGGCTAAGCAAATGCCAGCCACGACCGGCCATCCAACAACTGGGTAGACAGGGTCAACGCCAGTATTAGGCATTTTAGGGGTAACAACTGGAACTACCACCGGTTCCGGGGTCACTACAGTAGGGGGCACCTGTGGTGTCGTTACCTTAGGAGTTTCGGGCACCTGAGGTGTTGTGACCTGGGGAGTTTCAGGCACCGAGACCGTTTCAGGGGTACCCACATTCAGACCATCACCACCTCCACCGCTTTCGGTAACAGGTGGAGGCGCCACCGTCACGATGAATGATGCGGAAACAGGTTCAAGGGGCGTGCGATCGGTGGTTATGGGTTCATGGGTTGCGGAGCTCTCAGAGGATAGGTAGCTGCTATTGACTGTAACGGTATTTTTCACGGTGGCCGAGATAGCTGCCGTAGCTGTGTAAACCCAGGACTCGTTTGGATCCAGGATGCCGGGATTGCTGTTGTCACCGGAGACATAATTCGATGAACCAAATGTCGGGATAGTATCGTCGACGATACTATCGATGTACAAAGGCACGTTGCCGTCATTGGTCACGGTGTACGTGTAGGTTACCGATCCACCACCGTAGGGCAGAGAAGCAGTGTTTCCTGTTTTGGCAACGGTGATATGCGGATTAGGCGGGATTACTATTGCATTATTGACAATAAGCACCGAATCACCATCCGAGGTCAGGGTTATGGATTCACTATAACCTGGACTTCCGTCGATCATTGTATCATAGCCGGTCAGGGAATCCTGGCTGACGGTATAGGAGCCCGGGATTAGAGAAAAGGTATAGGATGATGACCCTGTGGCCGGGCTTCCAGAAACAGGATTGGAAAGGGAATCCACGACGTGCACAGTACAGTCTGCTGGTGAATTTGTGCCTCCATTTACCTGAATTGTTACGTTTAAGTTGACTGTTGTTGGAGTTTCTATGGAATCGTACCCGTAACTGTAATCATCAGGTAGCGTATCAGCTGTAACGCTGGCCGGAATTACCTGTGCTGCCAGGAAAATTACGAACAGCAGCATCACTGACATACACAAAAATAACCTTTTGTTCATTCATTCAACCTCCATTTCGTACAAAAAACCCGAGTATCCACTGCTGCATATTTATTGTGGTTAAGCTAGAATCCTTTGCAAAATAGCTGCTACGGTTCTGAATACTACAAACTGAAAGTATTGTTTTGGTGATTTATAAAGGTATTGTAGCGAAACCGGGACTTTTAATGAAATCACGCAAAGGTCCTAAAAAAGCCTTCAACTCGGGAATTTTTGCCCTTTATATTTACACAATAGTAATCTAATTAATCCATATTTGCAATATATGTAAAGTGTCGAAATATATGTTATTTTCACCAGGTATTTGTGGCAATTGCACCCTAGAAATTTATGAATAGCCCCCTCCCGACGCTAATCGCTGCCTTGTTTGTGGATGGACGGGGCTGAAAGGGGAGTTCAGCTTTTATTGGATCCGCAGGAAGAGGAAATCAGCAGATCCAGGCACACAATGCAAATCAGAAAGGCCGTAAAGATTTCTGGTCTGATGTTGTCTTGGATAGTACTACGAAAAGTAGCTCCAGGCGCGCTAACGCCTGGAGCTTGATCGTTAAGGTAATAATTATAGGGATGAAAACATACCTTTTCTTTTCGCTGCTATTACCATTAACAGGACGACTAAATAAATCCCAGCCGGGGCCTGCCATCCAACAACTGGGCCGACAGGATCAACGCCGGTATTGGGCATTTTAGGCGTAACAACTGGAACTACCACCGGTTCCGGAGTTACTACAGTAACCTTAGGAGTCTGGGGCACCTGATTGGGTGTCGTGACATGAGGAGTTTCGGGTACCTGCACTGTTTCAGGGGTTCCGCTTCCGCCTCCGCCTGGAGTCGCCCCCTCATCACCTCCGCTATTGGCGGGAACCGAAGTCACCTTAACGGTGACGGTGGCAATATTGCTATCTACCTTACCGTCATTGGCCTTATAAGTGAAAGTGTCCTGCCCAATAAATTCACTGTTTGGCGTATAGGTCAATGATCCATCGGGATTCAGGGTAAGTGTGCCATGAGAAGGATTATCAACCACATTGGACGTCAGAGTATTACCATCGGCATCACTGTCGTTGGCTAACACACCTGGTTTATCAACAATCAATGTCTTCCCAGTTTCAATGGTATAGGTATCGGGGTTTGCTACCGGTGGAGAATTTGACGTACCGGGGTTGGTCGGACCACCACCTGGTGAAGTCGGAGTTATAGTAATGGTTACGGTAGCTGGCTCACTGTCAGCCTTACCGTCATTAGCTTTGTAAGTGAAAGTGTCCTGCCCGATGAATCCACTGCTTGGCGTATAGGTCAACGATCCATCGGAATTCAGGGTAAGTGTACCATGAGAAGGATTATCAACCACATGGGATGTCAGAGTATCGCCATCGGCATCGCTGTCGTTGGCTAACACACCTGGTTTATCAACATTCAATGTCTTTCCCGTTTCAATAGTATAGGTATCGGGGTTTGCTACCGGAAGAGAATTTGACGTACCGGGATTGGTCGGACCACCACCTGGTGAAGTCGGAGTTACAGTAATGGTTACGGTAGCCGGCTCACTATCAGCTTTACCGTCATTGGCTTTGTAAGTGAAAGTGTCCGGTCCGGTGAACCCGGTGCTGGGCGTATAGGTCAACGATCCGTCGGCACCCAGGGAAAGCGTACCATGGGAAGGAATAATAACCACCTGGGATGTAAGAGTATCGCCGTCGGCATCGGTATCGTTAATCAGTACACCTGGTTTATCAACATTCAATATCTTCCCTGTTTCAACGGTATAGTTATCCGGGTTGGCAACAGGGGCATTGTTGTGACCTGTTTGTGTTGCCACCGGGGTTACGAAGTTGGTTGTAAAATGATCTTCGCCGCCAGTGGTCATAAAAGAAAAGTCGATATCCTGTCCCGGAGAGGTGCCGTCTTGAACCGCCAGGCATGCGGCAGGGATATGCACAGTGATCGTATCCCCAGCCGGTAGTGGACTCTCTTCGCTTTCGCGATTCCAGGGATCATGCAGCCAGAGAACATACTGGTCCACTCGCGGGTGAAAGTTTATCGAATTACCTCCCGCAGCCGTCATGGTAATGCCTTCGCTGGTAACTAGAGTGATGTCTTGATTGAAGACCACGTCTACAGCGATATCGGTGGGTACCCCGGTGGCGCCACCGGTTGGGCAGGTTTTATACTCCAGACTGTTCTGGGCCCAGGCTGTACAAGTAAACCCGGTCAGCAACAGCACCAGAAATAATACGAGCCAGTAAGTTTTGCGTATTTTTTTCAAATATTTCATTATCCCTTTCCCCTCCTTTTAACTCTGAATTGTACGCCAGTGCAGGCGTGGTGGGGCGACAATGGATACAGTCGAAGCATCAGGAAATGGAGCATGGTTGAAGATCAGCTCGTCGCCAGTCGAGCTGTCGTCCCAGGATAAAGACTTGGTCAACTGGTCATCGTAGACCCCGTTGACATAGACTTTCATCTTGGAAAGGTAATTGCCCAGCTTCAATCTTTGTATGATTTTGTTATTCCCACCTTCGTAAGTAAAGATATGAATGAGATTATTCTTATCAACACTTAACGCTTCGTTGACGGGGGTTGAATTGTCAGGTAAGGCGTTGTACATCCGCCGTTGGCCGGCTATGCTAACATTTAATGGCTCTACAGCATCTAAGAACGCAACATAGTCTGCCATACGCAGATCGGCATTATCGGTCAGGTCAATTTCGTGGAGTTGATTCAGCCAGGTAAAGTGCAGAATCGGATTCAAATCGGTGATGCAATTCTTACCCAGGTTCAGGTTCTGCAAGCTGCTTAATCCCTGAAGTGGTTCCGGGTCGCTGATCAGATTGTCAGACAGATCGAGGAACTGGAGGCTGGTTAGTCCCTGTAGCGGCTCGAGATTTGCAATGTTGTTGTTCGACAGGCCCAGCTCCTTCAGGCTGGTCAGGCCGGACAGGAAGCCGATACCGCTTGCCCCGGTATTACCTAACCCCAGATGTTCCAGGCCGCTCAGGCTTCCCAGAGGAGTTAAATCTGTAATGGGGTTGCTGCTCAGATCAAGATAGGCTAGTCCAGTCAAATTACCCAGAGCATTGATGTTGGTTATTGAGTTCCCGTTGAGGTCAAGATAGTTGAGGCCCGTTAGATTGTCTAAAGCATCAATATTTGTTATAGAGTTATTATAAAGAACTAAAGTCTTCAGGGTACTAATCCCATGCAGAGACGAAATACTGCTAATATTGCAGCCTTCCAATGCCAGTTTGGTCAGCTGAGGTAGGGTAGCTAGGGGGGAGAGATCGGCAGTTCCCAGCTGGTTGCCGGCCACCTCGATTTCCTGCAGGAGAGCCAAGCCCTTCAAAGGTGAAAGATCGGCAATCTCGCTATTTTCTAGATGCAATTTTTTCAGGTTAACGGCATACTCAAGCCCGCTGATATTTTTAATCATAGGATCAAAATATTGTGAGAACAGATAAGGATAAGTAAACTCCGTCAGGTCATCCATGGCTTTGATGGGTTGGAGTGCAGAGTCTTTAGCCCCGTCCTCATGTGCATGTATGTCCCGGTCGCTGGGAATCCCCAGTTTATCTCTAATAGCTTGATTAAGAACTGTATCAGGAACATTTATCGCTGTATCACTGCGGGTTGTAAAGGAAAATTCGAATCGGGGCAAAGTTGCCATATGATCACTATATTTTCCGATTGCGCCATCCATTATCGTAACGCTAATAGTATCGTCTTCAGGCAAAGTGGCTTCTAAAATAAGGGTACAGTTATCGGCCGAAGTGCTAACTCCAGTGCAGCCAATTCCGTAATTATACTTCCCAGAGATAAAGAAAAACCGATTATAAGTATCAAGGTCAGGATAAACTAGGTTGCATATGGGTTGGTTAAATGTTATCTTAATTTGGCTAGGGCCGGTAGCTACGTCTTTAGCTCCATCAAGTGGTTCGGTGCTTTGCACTTGAAGATCCCCCGGAGTTAAGCCAAGGCTCAAAATCCCCAGTTTCATTACTTTCAGACTTTCTTCATCGTGGTTGCTGATGGTCACCGTCTTATCCTCGCCGGCGGCCAGGCTTATCTTGCCCTTGTCATCGCTATCCCCGCTGAATGAAAAGGTATAACCAGCCTGAACATCTTCGCTAATGGTATAGTCACCCTGGTCCAGTATATAGGAAGTGCCTGATTCCGATCCCGCTGCTTGATGGCTTCCGCTAACCTCGCTGCCGGAAGTAGTTACGTGCACGATAAAGTCAGAGGCCGTCTTTGTACCCTCATTGGTATTTATTACATGGGTAATCACGTGCAAAGTGGCTGTCGTAACTTTTGGATCGCTGCTGCCTGTTGGACTCGCAGCTTGATCCTGGTTGTTTATAGTCACCGTCTTATCGTCCCCGGCGGCCAGAGTTATCTTACCGCTGTCATCGCTATCCCCACTGAAGGAGAATGTGTAGCCATCCTGAGTCTCTTCGCTAATAGTATAGTTCCCCGGGTCCAGTGTATAGGAAGTACCTGATTCCGATCCTGCTGCTTGATGGCTTCCACTAATCTCGCTACCGGAAGCAGTTACATGCACGATAAAGTTAGAAGCCGTTTTTGTGCCCTTATTACTATTCGTTACCTGGGTAATCACATGCAGCGTGGCGATTGTACTTTCTCCGCTATCGCTGCTCTTGGAGACTAGGGGCTTAGTCTGATCACCGTCGCCTCCAGTTACCGTAGCATTACCACTGGTATTATCCAGCGGGGTAACAACACTGGAGGGGTCCTGAGTAGTTCCGCTCCCTGAAGTATCTTCGCACCAGGCCGGAGTCACCTGTGCTGTCAGGAACATTAGCATCACCAGTATACATAACCATAACCTCTTGCCCATACCTTACACCTCCATTGGTTGCTTTGAGAACCAGCAGGAACTTTCTGACGAAAATATTAATGCTGGCCTAACGTCGCTTATCATCATGGCTGATGCGGTTTGGTAGGCATTCAATGTTATCGAAGGCATTATTCCTAAACCGCAAAGGCCTTGTTCTGATTGGCAGCTGGTTTTGCAGCCCGGGTGGGAATTGGTATCCCAATTAGCACAAAAATCACGGGAAAGTCAACAAATCGGGATTTTCCACCTTTTCTTTCACATCAATGCTAGTACAATTAACCTTATTATGCAATGTATGTAAAATGTCGATATTTAAGATATTTAGCAGAAGGCTATCTACATTCCAGCAACGCAAATTATTCGATCGATGTTACAAATCATCTACTACCTCGAAGATATTAGGATATTTAGGACAGGTTGGCTGCCAATAATAGGGAGCTGCATTAGCTGCCCGAAAGATATCGGATGATATAATAATAAGAAGCAAACCCATTTATGACCATATTGGTTCTCGAAAGGAGGCTGACTTTGGCTGTGAAAATGTGGGAGACCGGTTCAGGATACAAAATCATCCGTATATTGAGCGGCCGCAGCAACGCCTTCATTGTCAGTAATGGCAAGGGATG